>JAFAAL010000036.1 GCA_023426575.1 Bacillota bacterium | reverse complement strand
CCCCGCGTTTGATAATATGCACGGGCTCCTCTTTCTCGGCCCGCCTCAGAGAGGCGAGCCCTAAGCTGTGCTTCAGTCTAAGCGATCCCGGAAATTCTGTCACTACATCTATGGGCTATTTTGTTACGATTTAGATAAAAGCGCTAGATGTAGTGATTTTGTAATTTTTTCAGTTCACGAGTCCTGCGCTTTCTGGATATTGAGTCCCACGATATCGAAGAGGAAATTGTCGAGGAGGCGAGCACGAAGTTTCTGGGCCGTTGGCACCTGGATATCGAGCGCATAGTGATGGAGGCTGAGATCGCCCGAGATCAAATGGGGCATGCCCGGGGCTCTTGCCAGTAGCGTCATCGTCTCGGGGATTGACTTGATGAAGTAGGGGGAGCAGCTCATGGGCTCAAAGGACGGAGGGAAGCCTCTGAGCAGACGATCTTCACGGATCAGCTCAACGAGGAGAGGCTCCGACTCGGCGTGCCAGGCGCCGTCCTCGTCATCCCCTGGGATCGCAACCTGGCCACGCTTCAACTGCATCATGACGCGGGCGGCAAAATTGATCGCGAGGATCGGCAGCTCGAGCTGGAAAATCTTCTTGTCGAAGGGGATGCCAGGGCGCACGCCGCCCGTCTTCTTCATGCCCTCGAGGGTCGGCTTGCCACAGAAGATGATGGCCCTGTAGCCTGCGGCCTCGATTTCAGAGGCCGTGAGGCTGGGCCCGTGGCTCTCTGCCGTCAGGCCTCGCGCCTCGATCTCTGTCAATAAGATCTCGCGCTCGCTGCCCCCGAAGTCGATGATTAAGATCTCTGCTGCACTCATAGGCTGCCTCCTCTTTTCTGACTGATGTCCATGGAGCTCATCTTAGCGGAGCAGTCGAAAAAAGACGGTGACATAGGCACTCAGGAGAGGGGAGAAAGGGAGGTGGCTTGTGGCAATTCATTTACAAAGATGTAACTTTTACACAAGATTTGACTATGATTTATCCGCTGAATCCTCTACAATAGAGCTAAGTATCGAGATTGTGATTCGTCTGTGGCATATGACAGCTGGATGACAAAATCGTGAATCAAGGAAGGGTGGTGGAGAGATCATTGAAGCATAGATGGAAAATATTAGCGCTTTGGCTCACGGGGCTGATGCTGGCCACGCAGCTTGTGGCCTGCCAAGTGGGCATCAAGGACAATCCCTCTGACCGCACCCAGCCGCAGCTGACGGCAGTGGCTTCGACTGACGAGGCCGAGGGGCTGCAGGTTCAAGAGGAGAGCGCGACGAAGGCTGAGGAGCTGGCTCAGACAGAGCCTGAAGAATCCTCTGAAGCGAAGAGCGAGAAGACAGAGAAGACAGAGAAGACGGAGAAGACGGAGAAGGCGGAGACAGCTGCGACGACAGTCGCCAAGACGGCTGCCAAGACTGAGGTCCAGAAGACAGAGCCGACGGCTCCTGCCCCCGACTATCCCAGCGTGGCAGAGGTGCAGAAGGAGCTCAAGGCTCAGGATTTTACTTTTTACGTCAATAACTTAATCAAGGACCCCGAGCCCCAGTCTGTCGTCTACGGCGACAAGAAAGTCGGCAAGGCAGAGCTGACCGTGCTCTATGCCATCTTCAAGAGCGTTGAAGAGGCCGACCTCGCCATCGCCAATCTCTTGGAATCCGACATGATTGGCAAGGCGATCTCATTCGGGGCCAAGCTCGACAAGCCCGTCGACAAGTCCGGCGACAAGGTCTACACGGTCAGTCTCAGCAGTTTTCTGGCCACGGCCAGAGCCGAGATGAGACAAGATGGGGAGAGAGTCGCCCTCGTCCTCCTCTACAAGAAGAACGACGACGTCCAATTTGCTCCTTATTTTGAGCTGATGGGATTCGACAAGCACTAGGCAGCCAGGCTGTCTAGATCGGGCTGAGTGCCCAGAGAAAGGATCAATATGAAGAAAGATCTGATGAAAATTTTAGCGCTGCTTCTAGCGGCGAGCCTCTTCTTCTCCCTGGTCGGCTGTCGGGCGGGCCAGCGCGAAGAACTGCCGAACGAGGCACAGTTACAGACGACTGTCGATGAGACCGCCGTGCCCACTGAGGACGTGACCGAGGTCGAGGCGACGGAAGCTGAGACTGAAGAGATGAGTGAAGAAGAGAGTGCCGAGGAGGCAGAGAGTGCCACTGAGGAGAGCGCCAGCGAAGAGGAGAGCAGAAGCGAGGACGCCGCTGAAGAAGAGAGCGAGAAGAGCGAAGACAGTCAGCTGACAGAGAGCGAGACCTCTGCCGAGGCTGAGGATAAGGACGAGGCCGAGGATAAGGCCGAGGATAAGGACGAGGCTGAGGACAAGGACGAGGCTGAGGACAAGGACGAGGCCAAGGATGAAACGCCCCAGCAGATGGTCGAGCTGAGAAAGCTCCCCGCCCTCGACGGCAATGAGGCTGCCAGATATCTCCTGAAGAACAAGTACAAGGTCTACGACATCACGAAGGTCAAGCCGCTCGCCGTCGAACAGGCAATCTTTGCCGCCAACTACGATCCCCAGAAGCTCTGGCAGGGACTGAAGTTCCTCCAAGAGTCTGGACTCCTCGATAATCTCGTCGAGAAGAAGCCCGAGAACATTGGGGATCTCGACATTTCGGATATTTTAGAAGATGTGCCCCTCGAGCAGATCTTCGGCTATATCTCAGGCCTCAAGGTCAACCTCTACAACATCTTCTATCTGAGCTTTGCCGACAGCAAGGCCGCCGAGGAAGCCTTCTACACGGGCAACGGCGTCATCGAGCTGAGCGACGAGCAAAAGGAGATGGTCCAGGAGACCATCGACAAGGCCAAGGATCAGGCGGCCGACGTCCAAGTGGAGCTCCAGAAGATCATGACCAAGTTCATGATTGAGCATCCGGATCAGGCGGCCCAGGCAGTCAATATGCTGCAGAGCATTCTGGCCCAGATTTCAGAACCTGAGTGGGTCACTAAGGAAGAGGGCCGCCTCGTCAGAAAGATCAAGGTCGACCTCCCGATGGGGACCATCTTCATCGAAGAGGCCCAGCACGAGGAGCACCTCCTCTTGGTCTTTGCCCTGATTACCACTGACGACGAGAGCAAGATTCGCGAGCTCAATGAGGGCCTCAATATCTATGTTGAAGCTCCAGCAGAGCTCCTCTCCATGAAATAATTCCGATTTCCTAGGGATGTTCCTCCCTCAAGGTGAAAAGAGCCTGATGGCATGACCATCAGGCTCTTCTTCATGCTCAAAGGAGCATCTTGTCGCTTACTTGGACATTGCGCGCAGGAACCAGATGCGCTTGTTATAGCTGTCGATCTGGTCTTCAAACATCGCCACGGCTGAGAACCAATTCTCATCATCGCTGAGATTGCGCAGATGGGTGGCCTGCTCACGCAGTTTCTCGAGGTCTGCGAGGACGATCTGCAGCGCCTCTTTGCATTCGAAGCAGCGCGGCTCAATCTCTTCAATACTTGCAAGTTTCAGATAGCTCTTCAGGGTTGAAGCGGGCATGATCTCAAACTTCTTGAGGTGCTCGGCTACATCGTCGAAGTAGCCAAAGAGCTCATCATAGATCTCCTCGGTATAGAGGTGGACACGATAAAAATCTGATCCCTCGGTATTCCAGTGGATATTGTGTAGCTTAAAAATCATGACACTGAGGTCGGCGAGATAGCGGTTAAAATCTTGCGTTGAGTTTTTATCTTTCATCATTCTTCACCTTTCTGCCCCTGGCTTCTGCCAGGTTTTTCTTACCCTTAGATTAACAAAATGAGCGATTGAAACCTAGAGAAAAGCAGAGATGTAACAGATATTACAAATTTAGAATGATTCTAAATTCTTGGCTTTTTCGCTTTAAAGAATCTCGTCGGGCTCGGGCAATTGCTTGACCAATTGGACCTCAGGCTCTCTCGGCGTAGCAAAATGAGGGAGGAAGCGATCCGTATTCGTCAGGGTCAATAAGAGCAGTGAGGAGACGGAGATCATCGCCAGATAGTTGTAGCGGATCATCTGGCCAAAGCTGAAGCTGGCAAGGGGGTAGATCATGCCCGAGACCGAGAGGAAATAGTGGACGAAGACGTGCCAGGGGATGAACTGGGAGCCGAAGATGCCGAGGGCTGAGCTGAAGGTCGCATTGCGATAGCGGAGGCGCTCCTTGGCGGCCTCGTCGCCGACGACGCTGTCTTCCGTGATGTCGCGGACGATTGGACCCATGGTGACAATTTGCGCCATCTCGTCGGCCAGCGCCGCATTGCCGAGGAAGCTCAAGATGCCATTCCAGAACATCAGGTGGCGGACCTTGCGGCTGAGCTTAAAGGTCAGGTTTGCCAGCGGCCGGAAGGCATCTATCTTCGCCATAATTCCGCCAAAAGCCCCCACCCAGGCCATCATGATGATGACCCAGGAACCTGCCGAGGAGAAGCCGTTCTCCAAGAGTTCTAGGAAGTTCGAGGTATTGGTGATCGTGCCCGCGAAGAGGCCGAGAATATAGGCCGAGATGATGCCCGAGAGGAGACAGAGCAGCGTCGGCACCTTCATGAAGGCGGCGACGATGACAATGATGATCGGCAGGATCATGTAGATCGGCACCCCGGCCTCCACCTGCTTGAGCAAGAGCACGGCCGAGGGCCGCTCGCCCTCGAGGACCTCCCAGGTCGCCTGGGGAATCGAGGCAATGGCCGCCGAGCCATCGACTGGCGCATTGGCAAAGGAGAGCGAGGCGATGAAGAAGCAGATGGAACTTAAGAGGAGACAGAGCGAGGCCCAGGCCCACTGATTGCGCAGACGCCCCGTGATGTCGACGCCATGGATACCAGAGCTCACGACGGTCGTGTCGGAGATCAGACCGAGATTGTCGCCGAAGCAAGAGCCCCCAGCCACCGCCGCCATCGTCAGATGGACATTGCCCCCCGTGATATGCGTCAGCCAGATAAAGATCGGCGCTGTCGCCGCAAATGTACCCCAGGACGTCCCCGTCGCCAGCGAGAGCAGGGCACTGACGAGGAAGGAGACCAGCGCCACCGTCCGTGCCGAGAGCCCGAGATTCAAGGAGAGCGTGATGATGCTGGCCCCGACCCCCGAGGCCATAAAGACGTCGGCCATCGCATAGGCCATCATGAGGATGAAGAAGACGAGCTGCATCTCCTTGACATTTTCCAGCGCCGCATTGATCGAGCGGTTGACGGAGATTCTGGACGTCACCCAGGCGATGATACAGGCAAAAATGGTAGCCAGGGGCGCAATGATGAGGATATCGAGCGAAAAACCAAAGTATTCAGATAAGCTAGGGATGTTGGAGATCATCATGAGACCTGCGAGGAAGAGCACAGGTGTCAATTTGACAAAAGCCCTCAGCCTGGGTCGATCCTTCGCCAGCCAGCGGGCCAGCCGGTACTGATTGAGATATTCGCGCATACACAGCTCTCCTCACTCTCAATTGGGTCTCTTGTGCTCATAATAAGCTAGAATGAGACGAAACGGCAATATACAAGTGGAGGAATGACGTGTTCAAAATCATCACTTATCGCCCTCAAAACGAGGCAGAAAAAGAGGCTCTCACCCCCTATGGGCGCCAAGAGATCACAGTCTATCGCCTAGAGTTTGAAGACAGTTACATCGAGGTCTCAAATTATGGAGCAGCACTGAGAAAGTTCTTTTCGACTGGGCTCGAGGCGGTCGTCGCCTATGCCAATCCCTACCTCGACCTCGAGCATGGGAAGAATTATTTTGGCTCTGTCCTGACGCCCTTTGCCGGTCGCTACAGAGACGCCTCGGGAGCGGTCGTCCTCCACAGTGGCCCCGAGGGCGGGGCTCGCAAGTTCTGGGATCTCGTCGACGCGAGGGAAGAGTCCATGATCCTCGAACTCTGCGAGGAGGGGGTGAAATATCGGGCGAGCTATCAGCTCGCTGGAGAGGGGGAGCTCGAGCTTGAACTCTCGGCAGAGGGAAGCTACGAGGGCCCGATCAACCTTGGCTTCCACCCTTACTTCAATCTCTCCAAGTATCCAGATGTCAAATTACAAGAGCTGAGGCTCTCTCTAGACCACGCCTATCTGCCAGATTCTCAAAATCTCCCAGTCTTTGCCGAGGCGAGTCCTCTGGCGCATACGGCGCTCGACTATGCACATGGGCGCAGGAATATCGCGAGCGCCATGACGCGCGCTGCAAAGCAGCCAGAGCGGCCCCTCAATCACTCTGTCTTGGACCTCGGGGGGATCGATCACTACTTCTTCCAGGCCGAGCGCCTAGAGGCCGTGGCCCGCGGAGAGACACTGCCGCTCGCAAAGCAGGCGCGACTCTACGCTCCCGACACGGGCGCGAGTCTTGAAGTCTATAGCGATGCCCCAGGACTCGTCGTCTACTCGGGGCAATTTGCCGGCGAGCATGAGGCGGGCCCTGGGGCACTGGAATTAACGGCGAACCGTCTGACAAGTTCCTTTTGCGGTCTGGCCCTCGAGCCGCAGCTGCCGCCCAATGGCCAAGTGGATGAAGCTCTGGCCTCAGCCTATCAGCTGAGGCCCGGGGAGTGTTGGACGCGGCGGATGCGCTACGTCCTCACGCCAGGTGAGAATCTCTATCTCGGGCCCGACGCGGCGAATTTTCAAATCTTTGACGACCCCTTTGAGCTCTAGACCGCTATTTTTTGCCTAAGTAGAGTCCCTCGAGGACCTTGACGGCTTCGTCGATGTCCATGCCTGGAGTGATCTCCGGGCGATAGAGCATCTCGAGGAGCAGCCAGTCGAGCTCATTCGGGTAGGGATTGGTCGTCCAATCCTGCTGGAAAATACTGTCGCTATAGTCGTAGCTGTCATTGATCAGGCCAAAGCTCTGAATAAATTCTTCCTGGAGGAGGTGCTTCCTCGAGGCGGGACTATTGAAGTCTGTGGCAATCCCGATCTTGGCGTCGATGATCTCGTACTGGGGATCATTGGTCCACCAGTAGAAGAAAATGCCCCACTGGTCGAGCATGTCGGAATCTAAGATTTTATGGACCTCGCGGAGGGGCGCATAGTAGATCTTAAGATTCGTCTCCTTGTCGCTCTTCTCTTGGAGGGTGATCTCTGGCACACCCGCGATCGCATTCATCTGGGCGATCAGGCGCTTCAGAACTTGCAGGTCACTGTCCTGGTAATCGCCCTCGACAGAGACGAAGACTGGGCCGCCGCGCTTCTTGACGACACCATCGTGATCGCTGTCGAATTCACCCGAACCTGCGACATCGACAAAATACTGGATGCCGAGCTTGAAGAACTCGGGCTCGATCTCATCGCGGCGATCGTAGAAGGATTCTTCCAGAACTTCTTCTGCGCGGGGCTCTGCGCCCATCTTAGACCATTTCTCGGCCGTCGAGGGGGCGAGATTGTCGACCATCTCACCGACCAGGGCCTCTTCATCTTCAGGGCTGAGCTTCGTCTTGGCGGCGACGAGCTCGGGATCAACTTTTTCGAGATAGAGGGCGCGGAGGGCAGCCTCGGCATCCTCGAGGGGAGTGCCCGGGCTGATCTCGGGCCGATAGTGCATCTCGATGATCAGGCGATCGAGATCGCTGAGTTCCAGTTGGGGAGACTTGAAGGCGAGTGCGATCTCATCATTGGAATAGTCGGGATTATAGAGGCCGAGTATCGGCAGGAAAGAGGCCTTGAAACTCTTGGCGCGCGTGGCAGCGTCCTGACTGCTGTCGATAAAGATGCGCCCCATGCTCAGGGCCAGCGGCGGACGCAGACCCCACTCGACGTACCAGAGAAATTGATCGAGTTTTTCCTGGGGATGATCTTTCTTAAATTGATCTGGGCTCGTGAAGGCGACATAGATGACGCGATCCTGCTCAGGATCGACCTTGTCGACGATCTCAAATTGCGTTGTCTTGATGATCTGATTGACCTCGTCGATCAGCTTCTTGATGCTCTCGAGATCTTCATCTGACAGCTCACCCTCGACGAGCATCTTGATCTCTTGATCGGGCCAGCGCTTGACTCTGGCCTCTTCGTAACTTTCTGAGAAGGTGATGGCCAGCTCGTGGTAGATGGCGATGGCCTCTTCGATCATCGCTGCTTCCGTCTGAGCTTTGGTCTCAGCTTCACTCGCCTCGACCGTGGTCTCGGCAGAAGTCGATGTCTCGGCCTCGCTCTCTGTCTTCTCGACCTCTTCTACCTCACTGCTCGCAAGCTCCGAGGGCTGCTCTGAAGAGGGGAGCTCCTGACAGGCCGAGAGCCCGAGACTCAGAAAGAAGAGACAGGCGATGAGGAGGGCCAGGGGGCGTCGGCCCGCCAGCGCTCTGCTTATAGATATCTTATGGGTCATAGATAACCTCCGTTCATTCTGGCCTCTTTAACAGATTGCGGTTAAAATAAGAAATGCAAAGAGGCCGTCCCCATTATAGCAAAGTGCTGGCCTCGACAGAGCCTGCTGCCTCTGAGCCTCGCTTGAGAGCTCTCGGGCTTCAGAGCGAAGAAAGGAAGATTCATTCATGAGTATAAAACATCCCATCATTAAGATTCGCATGCGCGAGGGCGGCGATATGCTGCTCGAGCTCATGCCTGAGAAGGCCCCCCTGACAGTGGAGAACTTCTTAAAACTTGTCCGCTCAGGCTTCTACGACGGCCTGACCTTCCACCGCATCATCTCTGGCTTCATGATCCAGGGCGGTGATCCCGACGGCAATGGCACGGGGGGATCTGATGAGGAGATCAAGGGAGAATTCAGTGAAAATGGCGTGCCCAATGACTTGAGTCACGAGCGCGGCGTCATCTCGATGGCGAGAGCTCAGGATCCCAACTCGGCCTCCTCCCAGTTCTTCATCTGCCACGCCGACGCCAAGTTCCTGGACGGCAAGTATGCCGCCTTTGGCAAGATGACGGAAGGCTTCCCCGAACTCGATCGCTTGGCCGCCCTCGAGACGGACGGCATGGACTATCCGCGAGAAGTGCCAGTCATCGACCGCATCGAAATTATTGAAGAATAAAAAAGGGAGCCGATCGGCTCCCTTTTCATCTTACTGTAAGAGGCTGGCGAGGTGGTCCCAGCGCTCGATTTCAATCGGCTCTTCCTTGAGACCTTTCAGCCATTTTTTCGGGATGAACTTCTTGTCGACAATCGCCTCGTAAGTATAGTCGAGGAACCACTGATGGCTCATCGAGAAGGTTCCCTTCTTGCCCATCTCATCGCCCCAGGAGTTCTCCACTTTCCAGTAGAGGGGCTGGCCGTCGTTGTCGAGCTCAACGCCGGTGATATTCATCGCGTGGGTGGCGCTGGAATAAAAGCAGGCAAAGCGCTCCGCCTTGCTGAATTCGGGGAGCTCTGGGAGGATCTTCTCGTAGCGGAAGAGCTTCTCGTCGAGGATGCCGAGTTTCCTGTCGACGTCCTTGCCGACGTCGCAGGCGAACCAGACGGGCACCCCTGCCCTGACCGAGGCGAGGACTGCCTTGGCCATCTCCTCGATGGGGATGTTGAGGCCGCCGGCGGGGCGATCCTCGTAAACGGACTTGGCCCCCTTGAGTTCGAGGATGCGACCGTAGGGGTGGATTTCTCTAGGATCTGAGATCAGGTTGATGCGCTTGTCGAGCTCGGCCTCGCCAATGTATTTGTCGAAGAATTCGACGGGGCTCATCGTCTCGAGCTTCTGATAGTTCTTGTCCTTGTCGCGATAGGTATAGGTGAAACTCTCGACCGGCTGGCCGAGGCACTTGACGGCGATGTCGTAGATGTCGCTCAGGGCCTGGTCCTTGATCTTTCGCAGTTCGCGATTGTCCTTGCCCGCGGCCTTTTCCCTGCGAATCTTCATAGCGTAGGCCTTGAGGCGGTAGTCCATCTGCTTGGTGAACATGTAGGAATTGCCAGAGTGGAAGCTCTCGGGACCCACGGACTTCGGCACGAGGCCGTATTTCTTACAGAGCGGGACGAAGTAGAGCCAGTAGCCGCCGTCGTAGACGGTGGCGTCCAGGATCAGCTGGGTCTCGCGGTCGAGGAGGTCGCGGTCAGCGGTGGCGATGACTTCCTCTAAGAAAGTGTTGGCCTTCTCCAGCTTGTCGTAGAAGTAGAGGTGGACCTCTGAGAATTCAAAGCTCTCCACGTTCAGCTTTTCCATGACGATCTGCCGGAGGCTGTTGACGGCGGCAAAGTACCAGCAGCGGCCAGACGACTTCTGATTGGTCGGCTCGCCCTGCTTACACTCGTCGGAGAAGACGAAGCTGTGCTTTGCGACGACGTCGGGGTCCATGGCGCTCTGATCGATGCCGACGCCGCGGATGGCGGCCTCGACGGCGCTGTTGATGGGATTGTCACGATAGGTCTTGGCATAGCGGGCCAATTGCTTGGCGCTGATTTTTTGAGTCACTTCTGCCATAAATTGCTCCTTATTTCATCTCTGACGCTCAAGAAGAGAGCGTCAAGTATTCATTGATGCCCTTAACATAAATCATCTTGGGGCTTTTGGCTAGATTTTCAGTGCTATAATCTGTAACTATGACGAATAAAGTTTTTTTCCAATCTTTTAGCTGGGACAGTCCCAGCGATGGCTCCTTTTATCAGCATTTGGCGGCGCGGGCCGAGGAGCTCGCAAGACTCGGCGTCGGGGCCGTCTGGCTCCCGCCGGCGATGAAGGGGAGTTCTGGCTTCGACGTCGGCTATACGGCCTACGATATCTGGGATCTCGGCGAGTTCGATCAGCATGGAAGCGTGCGGACAAAGTACGGGACGCGCGAGGAGCTGCAAGACTGTGTCCGGGCGCTTAAGGGCGCGGGGATCCAAGTCTTTGCCGACCTGGTCTACAACCACAAGGGGGGCGCAGATTATTCGGAGATCTGTGCCGCGGTCCCTGTCAATCCCGAGAATCGCGCCGAGGAGATCGGCGAGCCACGGGATATCGAGGCCTGGACGGGCTTCAACTTTCCGGGCCGTGCTGGGAAGTATTCGGACTTTGTCTGGAATTTTAACCACTTCACGGGGGTCGACTACGACCAGCGGACGGGGGAAAGCGGGATCTTTAAGATTCTCGGCGAGAACAAGGACTGGGCGGAGGATGCCGACAGCGAGAAGGGCAATTTTGACTATCTGATGAATGCCGACATCAATCACAGTCATCCCGATGTCCGGCGGGAGCTGATCGAGAATGCCAGGTGGCTCGTCCGCGAGATTGGCTATGACGGCTTCCGCTTCGATGCGCTGAAGCATATCTCGACCGCCTTTATCGACGAGCTGGTCGCAGCGCTCCGCGCGGACTTTCCCGATTTGCAATTTATCGGTGAATATTGGCAGGGGAGTGAGGAGACCCTCCGCTACTATCTCGATGCCTCGAGCTATCAGATCCAACTCTTCGACGTGCCGCTGCACTTCAAATTGCAGGCGGCCTCTCACGATCCAGACTATGAGCTCGGCGACTTGTTGACGGGGGCCTTGGTGGCGGAAAATCCGCTCAATACGGTGACCTTCGTCGACAATCATGACTCGCAGCCAGGTCAGTCGCTGGAATCCTGGGTGGCCGAGGACTTTCGCGAGTTTGCGAATGCGCTGATCTTGCTCCGGCGGGATGGCTATCCCTGTATTTTTGCGGGGGATCTCGAGGGACTCCCCGAGACGGGCTATCCAGGGCTCGGTGAGCGGCTGAAACTGCTCCTGGAGCTCAGGCGGGACTATGCCTATGGCGAGGAGGAGATCTTCCTGGCCGACAGCTCGGCGCTCGGACTGATCCGTCACGGCAATGAGGAGCACCCTGGGAAGCTGATCATGGCCTACTGCCGCGAGGGCGAGCGGGACTTCATGCTGGAACTCGGTCCTGATTTCGCGGGACAGAGATTTCAGGACCGCTCCAATCAGGAGGCAGAAATCGTCATCGAGGCGGACAGTGAGGGCCGCTTGTGCTGGCGCCAGCTGGCAGGACAGATAAGCTACTGGGTCAGTCTTTAATTTTGCTTAAAATTTGCAGGGGACCGCATGTGTTATAATGGCGGCGCCTGAGCCCCGTCTTGTGCTGGGCTGCCTTTTGACTGATATGAGGAGGATTCAAATATGATTGATATTCAAAATCTGAGCAAGACTTATGACGGCGCCAAACGGGCCGTCGACCAACTCTCTCTCGAGATTCGTGACGGCGAGATCTTCGGACTTCTCGGCCCCAACGGGGCGGGCAAGTCGACGCTGCTCAAGATGATGGTCGGTGTTCTCGCGCCGACGGAGGGCGAGATCCTCTTAAATGGCCACTCCATCACGAGCGACACTCTGGCGGCCAAGCGTGAGTTCGCCTATGTCAGCGACAATCCCGATCACCTCTTGAGACTCAAGGGCTACGAGTTCTTGCGCTTTATGGCCGATGCCTATCAGGTGCCCGAGGAGCTGCGGGAGGGGCGCATTGAGGCGCTGGCCCGCGACTTCGGCCTGAGTTCTGAGCTCGGCAACCGCTTGCAGTCGTACTCACACGGCATGCGGCAGAAGATGATGGTCATGGGCGCCCTCCTCTCCGAGCCCAATATCTGGCTCCTCGATGAGCCGATGGTCGGCCTGGATCCCAGATCCTCCTTCCTCCTCAAGCAGAAGATGCGCGACCATGCGGATGCGGGTCACATCGTCCTCTTCTCGACGCACGTGCTCGATGTTGCGGAGAAGATTGTCGACCGCGTCGGCATCATCAATCACGGCAAGCTGATCTTCGTCGGCACCGTGCCCGAGATGCGCGCCCACTTCGATGCCAACCAGAGCCTCGAAGAGATGTTCCTCGAGCTGACGGCCGAGTCGCACGACTTTGCCGAGCAAGTGAATGGCGAGGAGGTATAAGATGGCCAGAACTCAAGCTGAGCGCCGTGCCTTCCGCTCTCTCCTCCGAGTGATGTTGAAAGGGGAGGACCGCAGCGAATTCAGTCTCGGAGCAGGTCTCGGCGCAAACGCGAAGGCGAAGAAGCGCCGGCGCTGGAGCAGTCAGATCAGTGGGGCTCTGAAATGGGTCCTGATTGCCATCCCCTTCCTCTTCTTGGCGGGCCTCATGGCCTATGGCACTTATCATCTGGCGGCCGTAGCGCTGATCACCCTGCCCCAGCTCTTTACCTCCCTGATCTTTTCGCTCCTCATCCTGACGCTGCTCTTTGGCCTCTTTTCGGTCGTCAGTTACCTCTACTATGCGAAGGATATTCCCTTCTACCTTAGCCTGCCCTACAGTGCGAGCGAGGTCATGCTGGCCAAATTCATCCAGTTTCTCGGCCTGAGCGGTTTCACTAATTTTCTCTTCCTCCCCGCGATCATCAGCTTTGCCTATGCCCGGGGCGCTACGATCCCGCAGCTCATCGTCTATGGCCTCTCCTTTCTCATGATGGCCTTCTCCATTGATCTTTTCTTCACGCTGATCATGGTGCTCTTGATGCGCTTTTCTAAATTCGCCCACAATCAGGAGCGCTTTATCACCGTCTTTTCTATTTTGACGATGGTCTTCTCCCTCGGGCTCGGCGTCGGCATGCAGTTTTTCTTCCAGGGTGCTGGGGGCATGGGCAGGTTCAGCTCTGTCCTGCAGTTCCTGAGTGGCTCAGTGGCCTCGCTCATCTTGACGATCATTGCGCCCCAGCTCCTCTTCATGCCCTGGCTCTTCTCGGCAAATCTCCTCAAGATGCTCATGGGCTTCGTCGGAATCATCGCCGTGACGGGCCTCTATCTCTGGTTGCTCTCTGAAGTCGCCAAGCGCTACTATCTCCCGGGCGTCATGTCTGTCCAGATGGGCAGTTCGGGGACCAGTCGCCAGATCAAGCGCGGCGAGCTCGGCCGCCTCGTCAAGCGACGCTCTCTGCAGCGTGCCCTCCAGAGCAACGACCTGATCAAGTTCCGGCGCACCCCCATCTTTATGACCCAAGTGCTGCTGGCCCCTCTGATGATGCCGGTCTATATGATTGCCATTTTTGCGGTCGTTTTCTTCCTCAATCTCAAGAATGAAATAGCCTCGGGTGGCTTCAAAGAGACTTATGAGATGATTCGCCTCGTGGCCTCACAATTGCTGCCTTCAGACCCTTATTTCAACTGGATTCTGGTCGCAGTCCTCGCCTGGACCGTCTTCACAGGGATCAACCTGGCACATGCGATGCGCCTAGCGGTCTCGATGGACGGTGAGGACTACTTCTTCTACAAGGCGCTGCCCCTCTCCTCCAGGCAATACCTCCGAGCCAAGTTTCCGACGCTCTTTGCCGTCAACTATCTGCCTCAGCTGCTCTTAGTTCTCATCCTCGGCCTCCTCGTAGGCCTCCATCCCCTCTCATTCCTCATCCTGCTCCTGCTCCAGCTCCTGACCAACCTCAGTGTCGCCTGGCTCATGCTGGGCCTCGGCGCGATGAAGCCGACACTCAATTGGGACAATGAGACGAGGCTGCTGAAGGGGGGCAAGAACTTCTTCTGGGTCTATGCAGAAATGCTGATCATTGCCGCGCTCTTTGCGCCCATTGTCGTCTTTATCTACTATAATCAGAAGCAGTTCCACCTCAGCCAGAGCCTAGCGCTCGGCGCCGTCGGCCTCTGGCTCCTGCTCGGCCTCGTCCTGAGCTATCTCTTCTGCTTCCACATCGGGGCGAAGAAGCTCGCGAAGATCGAGAACTAATCTCTCGGAGGTGGCAGAAAGGTCAGAAGTGAAAGCCAAGCTCAAGCTCTTCCCGGGTCTCGCAGATATGACTTGGAAGAAGTTTTTCCTCCTCCACCTCGGCGTCCTGATTGTCGCCATCGGGGTCGCCTTCTTCAAATATCCGAACCACTTTGCCATGGGCGGGGTCAGCGGTCTTTCCGTTGTCCTCGCCGCTCTCATTCCAGGGCTCTCGCCAGGTATGATCGCGATGATCACGAACGTCCTCTTA
This sequence comes from Bacillota bacterium, assembly GCA_023426575.1. GTDB lineage: Bacteria > Bacillota > Clostridia > Saccharofermentanales > DTU023 > JAFAAL01. Next base: position 22,723 of record JAFAAL010000036.1, on the reverse strand, counting down.
ATTATCCTGGCAAGTTTTGTCCTCGGTAAGGGGCTGGCGCTGACGACAACCTATGCCAGCGTCCTCCTCTCGGTCATTTTGGTTGTCCTCGAGAAGGTCTACCCGATCAAAGAGCCGCTGACTGATGAGCCCCTCCTCGAGATGTTCTTTGCCGTCGGCCTCTCGGCCCTCGGGGCGGCGATCCTCTTCAATATGCAGACCTCGACGGGTGGGACGGACATCGTCGCCCTGATCATTCGAAAATACGTCCACGTTGACATCGGCCACGCCCTCCTCCTGAGCGACGTCCTGATTGCCATCTCAACCCTCTTTATCTTCGACCTCAAGACGGGTTTTCTCTCCCTGACGGGCCTCCTCCTCAAGGGGGTGATTGTCGACAACCTCATCGAGAGTTTCAACCGCGTCAAGTACTTCACAATCGTGACCTCGAAGCCGGAGGAGGTCGGCAATTGGATCATGGACAATCTCCACCGCGGCGCGACCGAGATCACGGCCCGCGGCTTCTACACGGGGCAGGACAAGAAGGTCTTCCTGGTCGTGGTCAGGCGCTTCCAAGCCGTCCTCCTGCGCGATGCCGTGCGTCATATTGATCCTGGGGCTTTTGTCATGATTACGAATACCTCGGAAATTATCGGGAGAGGATTCAATACGGCGTTTTAGGGCCACCGTTCCCATGCGTACAGCTCGTCCCCTGGCTGAAGCCTGCGCTCTATGACACGCCTCTCTAGTCCTCATACTCTCTGATTTATGGTACTATTTACTAGATAATAACCGTGCTCTCAAAGGACGCAAAATAGAGGAGGCAAGGCATGGAGTACGTACAGGGGAGTGAACGCGTATTGATTGAGGCGAGGATCAAGCGGATCTTGGCCTACCGTCTGCCGGAGTGGGAGGAGCTCCCGGATCAGATTCGCTCGCGGCAGTTTCAGGACTTTATCGGCAAGCAGCTGGGCTGGCTGCTCGACGATGAGGAGCTCTTGACGGGTTATATGCTGCAAAATTACCTCAAGTGGAATATTCTCCTGCCCCTCGAGGGGCGCAAGTACAGCCGCGAGCACGTGGCGTGGATCGTGGCGATCACGCTCTTGAAACAGGTGCTGACCCTCGATGAGATCAAGCGGGGCATCACGCTCTTGAAGGAGCAGATGTCGGCGCGGGGGGCCTATGAGGTCTTCTGCCAGGAGTTTCACCTTTCCTTGAAACTCGTCTTCGGCCCCATCATGGGGATTGTCAACCATGTCTCGGGCGAGAGCGATATTCGCACGGCGATTGAGCGGCAGTTGACGGAGCGCTACTGGGAATTTTACATGCGCCCGCTGCACATGCCGACGGGAGCGGCCTGTCGAGCCCTGGTCTGGCGCCTCATGACATCAGAAATTCTCTATGGGAACTGCTGGCCCTACCTCCAGCAGCGCCTCTTGGCCATGAGCCAAAATTCCAAAATGAGTGAGGAATAAAGATGGATAAAAATCATATTCGCGGTCGCGAACTCGTCCCCTTCAAGCGCTTTGGCAATCTGCGTGAGCTCTTGAGACATTATGTGGCTGAATATCAGGATCGACCCGTCTATATCTATAAGTCGGGGGCTGAGCGCCAAGACGTGAAGAAGTCCTATAAGGACTTTCTGCAGGAGATCAATGCTCTCGGCGAGGCCCTTCTCGAGCAGGGGGAGATAGAGATCGGCCGCATTATTGAGGAGACGGAAGAGGTCGATGGGCGCAACCCCTACCTGATTCGCAAGGGGGAGGAACTCTATCGGGGCGTCGAGGCCATCGGCGTCATCGGCGATAATTCCTATCCCTGGGTCGTCAGCTATTGTGCCAGTCTTTTTGGTCTGGGTGTCGCCGTCCCTCTCGACCGCGACTTGCAGGCAGAGGAGGCCCTCGGGCTCGCTCGACGGGCAGAGATCACGAGCTTATTTTTTGCAGAGGGAAAGCGTGAGACGGCTGAATTTATCGCGGCTCACTGTCCCTCTCTTCGCACGCTGATCGCCTTTGATGAAGAGGGCTCTCGCAGGCTGACTGTCTCCGATGAAGGGGAGGAGCGAAGCGTTGAAGTGCTGAGTTTCTGGGATCTCGTCGCCAAGGGTAAGGACATCTTAGCCTCCGGCTCGACGCGCTTTCATGATCTGCCGCTGCATCAAGATGATCTGGCGGTCATCTTCTTCACCTCAGGAACGACGGCGAGGGCCAAGGGGGTCATGCTCTCCCACTTCAACATGGCCTCGGATATCTGGGGAGGCCAGTGTGTCATCCCCATGCCCGGGGCTCGGCGCACACTCTCGGTCCTGCCCCTGCACCACACCTTTGAAAACATCGTGGGTCAGATGGCCCTCTGGCAGCGGGGGATGACGATCTGTTTTAACGACAGGCTGCGCTACCTCAGTAAGAATCTCCTCGACTGGGAGATCGACACCATCTTCATGGTCCCGCTGATTCTCGAGAGCATCTATCGGAAATTGCAATCTGGGCTGGAGAAGCAGGGCAAGAAGAAGCTCTTTGAGCGCCTCCTCAAGCTGAGCCGCGCTCTGAGAAAGATCGGCATCGATCTCAGGAAGCCCCTCTTCAAGAAAGTGCGTCATGCGATCTCTCCCTACCTCCAGACCTTTTTTGTCGGGGGAGCGCCGCTCAATCCGGAGCAGCAGCGCTTCTTTATCGACATCGGCTATGATGTCTGGAATGCCTGGGGGTTGACGGAGGCGGCGCCGGGCATCGCCGCGGGCAATGCGCTGACCTGCCCCATCGGCTCTGTCGGCCGTATCAAGGTGGATGACGAACTCTGGGTCGAGAATCCTCAGAGGGATGAAAAGGGTCGCGAGATTGGGGAGCTGGTCGTCCGCTCTGACTCAGTGATGATCGGCTATTACCGCGATCCCATGGCGACGGCACAAGTGCTCATGCCCGATGGCCGACTGCGCACGGGTGATCTCGGTTACTTGAAGGGCGAATCCGTCTTCCTCTCTGGCCGGGCCAAGTCGATGATCGTCCTCGACAATGGCAAGAACATCTTCCCCGAGGAAATTGAAAACGTCATCCGCGACAATATCCCAGAGATTGCAGCCATCATGGTCTGGCCCGAGCGCAATCACCGCGGACAGATCGAACTGCTCGCCAGACTCCAGATGGATCCAGAACAAGTCGAGGCAAAGCCCCAGCTGCAAAGCGATCTAGGCCCCTACCTCCAGGAGCGCATCTTAGAGCTCAATCACCAGATGCCAGCCTACAAGGCGATCAAGCGCTTCTTCTGGTCGACCGAGCCGATGATCATGACCACGACCCGCAAGGTCAAGCGCCATGAGGAGCGCGCACGCATCCTCGCCGCCCTCGAGGCCCGGGGCCTGACGCCCCTCGAAGCCGAGTCTCAGGCGCTCGAGCTCAGCTCCGCCTCCCAGTGATTCGTACACTGCTCCTCGCCTCAGAATCTCCGCGCCGGCGCGAGCTCGCCAAGCGCCTCGGCTTCCCGCTCGAGACAGTGAGTCCGAAGCTAGACGAGGCGGCTGTCAGTCGCGCCTTTTTAACTGCTGGTGGCGCCGTGCAAGAGCTGCCCCGCCGGCTGGCCGAGGCCAAGGCAGAGGCCGCCTACGCCGCAGCACAGCCGGCTGCAGGAACTCTTGTCCTCGCGGCTGATACCATCGTTCTCTTAGACGGAGAGATTCTCCATAAGCCAGAAGATCTCGAGGAGGCGCGCGAGATGCTTCGCGCCCTCTCGGGGCGCGTCCACCAGGTCATCACCGGCGTCGCCCTCAAAGAGAAAGAAAGTCTCCTGAGCTTTGCTGAGGAGACTTCTGTCTACTTTTACCCGCTTGATTCTGAGCAGGAGCTCGAGATCGAGCGTTATCTGGCCACGGGCGGCCCCCTCGACAAGGCGGGGGCCTATGGCATCCAGGAAGGCGGCGCCTTCCTCATCCAGCGCATCGAGGGCGACTACTTCAATGTGGTCGGCCTCCCCCTAGCGCGTCTCAGACGCCAGCTTCTTACTTTCTCTGCTCAGCAAAGCGCTGAGCCATCCCTACAAAATACTTAAAGAGGGCGTGGGCTGTCGGATCGCAGGCGCTCAGCATCTCGGGATGCCACTGCACGGCTGCGATGAATTGCCAAGTCCCCGTATATTCAATCGCCTCGATGACGCCGTCTGCCGCGTGGGCGACGGCGCGAAAGCTCGGGGCGAGCTCGCCGATGACCTGGTGGTGGAAGCTGTTGACCAGGAGCTGATCTTCTCGCTCACGCTTTAGCTCTGAGAACGCGCGCGTCAGGAAGCTATCCTCTTCTAGGCTGACGGCGTGGATGAGATCTGTCGCCTGCTGGCCCTCGGCCCAGTGTTTCTTCTCGGTCGGCAGATAGGAGAGATCCTGCTTGAGTGTCCCGCCCTCGAGGACGTTGAAGAGCTGCAGGCCCCGGCAGACCCCGAAGAGGGGCAGGCCGACTTCCTTGCAGATCGGGTAGGCGACTTTTTCAAATTGGTCGCGGAGAGGCTCAGTGACGCCGCATTTTTGCAGCGGCTCCTCGCCGTAGAGCTGGGGGTCGACATCGGCGCCGCCGACGAAGAGGACGCCGTCGACCAGCTCGAGCATCGCGCGAATCATCTCTCCCTCCGTCTGCAGCGGCAGGATGAGGGGGAGCGCCCCCGCCTCGGTGAGGGAGCGCGTGTAGTCCTGATTGACCGTGAGGCGCGGATAGGCGGGCAGGAAGTAGTGCTGATCGAGCTCATAGGAGGAGAGCACGCCGATCAGCGGGCGCTTGCTCGCCCGCATTCTAGGCTTGCTCCTGACGATAGCCAGGGCGGAAGACGGGGGAGACAAATTGGTTATAGGCGAAGCCATGCTTGATGGCGGCTGCGACGTAGGCCTTTGCCGTTTTGACGGCCTCGAGAGGCGACTGGCCATTGGCGAGGGCGGCGGTGACGGCGGCGGCAAAACTACAGCCCGCGCCGTGGGTCGCGGCATGGTCGATCTTCTCGCCGGAGAGCCAGTGCATCTCCTGTCCATCGTAGAAGAGGTCGAGGGCCTCGCTGTCGGAGAGGCTGCGGCCGCCCTTGATCACGACGTTTCGTGCCCCGCGCTCGATGATGCCGCGGGCGCAGGCCTCGACTTCCTCGCGGCAGCTCGGCGTCTTGAGTTCGGCCATGCGTCCCGCCTCAAAGAGGTTCGGCGTGATGACCTCGGCCAGGGGCAGGAGCCGCGTTCTGAGGGCGATTTCCGTGTCGGGATTCAGGACCTCGTCGGTGCCCTTGCAGACGAGGACGGGGTCGATGACGACGTGCCGTGTGCCCGAGCGCTCGATGCAGTCGCGCGCCAGTTCAACGGTGGCGGGCGTGCCGAGCATGCCCGTCTTCAGGGCGGCAATCTCCTGCTCGGAGGCCAGGACGGTGGCGACTTGCTTGTCGAGACTCTCCGGGCTGACGGCCTCGACCTGATGCTGCCAGTTCTCAGGCTTCATCGTGACAATGGTCGTCAAGATGCCCTGGCCGTAGCAGCCAAATTCGTGGAAGGTGCTGATGTCGGCGATGAGGCCGGCGCCACCGCTGGCGTCGAGACCGGCGATGGTGAGACAACGTAAGATCTTTTGCATGGGAAGCCCTCCTATCAATTCGTGTTTAAGAGCATTTTACTATAAAATAAGGCTTAATTAATGAATGTGAGGTACGAGATATGAGTGCACGAGACGCCATTTTTGAACGTTTTAGCTGCCGCGATTTTACGGCCGAATCCCTGCGCGAGGAGGAGATTCAGGCGATCATCGCAGCCGCCCAGGCCGGGCCGACGGCGAGAAATCTCCAGCAGCTTCGCTTTACCTGGGTCAGCGAGCAAGATCTGCTCAATGAGATTTCTGACTTGAGTTTTGAGCTCCTCGGCGAGGAGACGCGCCAGCGCTGGGCCGAGCGCGGGGCTGAGAACCTCTTCTATGCTGCGCCCCATGTCCTCTTTATCTCCTCGCTGCCGACACCCTATGCCGCGATGGATGCGGGGATTGCCACGCAGTCGGCCTGCATCATGGCGACGGAGCTCGGCCTCGGCTCTTGCATCATCGCGATGAGCCGTGCCGCCTTCCAGCGCGAGGCTGCCGAGAATTTCTGCGAGCGCCTCGGCTTCGCGCCCGACGAGGACTACCAGGTCTCAATCGCCTTCGGCCGGATCGCCAGCCGCAAGAATCCGCACACGACTTCGCCCGAGCACGTCCGCTATCTCTAGGAGTTTCTGCAAATGTCCATGTCCAAGATGATGATCCCGCTGGGGCTGACCCTTCTCATACTGGCGACATTCTGCCTCATTGGCTGTCAAGAGACGGGGACGAGCCCCACGCTCTCAGAGGAGCCAAGCGCAGAGGAGGGAGCCTCGGACGTCGAGGTGGAAGAGGAGCCCAGCGGGGCCGAGAGCAATGTCAGCCACCTGACCTTCCTGAGCCGCATCAAGGAGTCTCGAGAAGAGGCCTACCTCGTCTACATCCTGCCTCATGCAGAGAACGCGATGGGCTATACGGGCCTCGCCATCTTTGTCTCGGAAGAGGCCGAGGTGCCCCTCGACTTTGAGCTCGGCAAGAGCTATCGCGCGACGACGAATGGCATCATGACGCGCAGCATTCCACCCCAGTTTTCGGGTCGCCTCCTCGCGGCCGATGCGGCGGATTTGCCAGCACTTGAGATGAGCTGGTCTGACTTCATCGTCTACAAGTCTCTAGCGGCAGAGGCGCAGCTTTATGATGTCAGGACCAGTTCTGAATTTGCCTCGGGTCATGTGCCGGGAGCCATCAATCTCTCGCTCCAGGAGATCGAGGCGGGAGAGCGGGGGGAACTGGACCCCAAGCAGCCTCTCTTCCTCTACTGTCGCTCGGGCGCCCGCTCGGGCACGGCTGCCGAGATTTTGGCAGAAGAGGGCTACCTCCCCGTCTTCAACCTCGGCGGCATCCTCGATTATCACGGGGATGTGACGACAGATTGATTCAAATTTAATATAATAAGCGCTAACACAATAAGGAGAGAACCCAGCGAGCGCCTGGGTTCAAGAAGCAGGTGTTTTCATGGATGTGAAAAAGTACTTTATGCATCAGAAGATGATGACAAATGTGCTCTACGCACTCTTGCCCATCATCCTGATGGCCGTCTACTTCTACGGCTGGCGCGTCATCGTCATGCTGGCGGTCAGTATTCTCGCCGCCGTCCTAGCAGAATATGGCGTCATGCGCCTCGTCCAAAAAGAGAAGACCAAGGTCACCGAGGCCTGCCTGGTCTCTGCCGTCCTCTTTGTCCTGACGCTGCCGCCCGCGACGCCTCTCTACATCGTCGTCATCGGCATCGTCTTCGGCATCATCTTCGGCAAGTCGGTCTTTGGCGGCTTCGGGCGCAATATCTTCAACCCCGCCCTGGTCGGCCGCGCCTTCGTCTACATTGCCTTCCCCTATCATCTGGCCCTCGCCTGGACGCAGCCTTTTCTCGAATTACCGGGCGGCTTCGCCAAGTATCAGGCGACGGCCGACATGATTTCCCAGGCGACGCCCCTGATTGCCATGAAGAGCGGCGAGGCGGCAGCTCTCGACCTCAAGTCGCTCCTCTTCGGCATGCATGCGGGCTCCATCGGTGAGACCGCCCGCCTCCTGATCCTCCTCGGCGCCTTCTTCCTCATCTACACGAAGACGGCCTCCTGGCAGATCATGCTGGCGACGATGGCCGGGGCGGCTGTGGCGGAGGGCGTCTTCCAAGTCGCAGGCGTCATCAGCGAACCGTTCTACGTCTATCTCATGAACGGTGGCCTGCTCTTTGCCGCCGTCTTTATGGCGACCGACCCCGTCTCGGCCCCGAAGAACAACTGGGCCAAGTGGGTCTGCGGTGCTCTGATCGGCATCTTTGCCATGGTCATTAGAACCTTCTCCCTCTTTGCCGAGGGTGTCATGTTTGCCGTCCTCATCGTCAACGCACTGACCCCCCTGATCGAGCGTCAGCTCAGTCAGCTCCAGGCCAAGCAGAAGGCCAAGGCCCAAGTGGCAAAAGCCCCCGCTGCAGCCGCTGCGACGCCCGCAAGTCCCGCTGCTCCCGCAGCTCCTGCCCAGAAGGAGGACTAAGCGATGAAGAAGTCATATCTTTACACCGTCATCTTTATCTTCGTCGTCAGCGCATTCTTTACGCTGCTCCTGGCCTCGGCCGACGCCTTCTTGCAGCCCAAGTTTCAGGCCAACGCCCAGGCGGCAGAAGAGGCCGACATTCTCTACGTCTTCGGCATCGACAGCAAGCCTGAAGAGAGAAGCCTGCTCTTTCAGCAGCGCGTCCGAGCGGCAGAGCACGGCGAGATCAAGTATTACCAAGAGGTCGAGAATGGTGAGATTCAGGCGATCGCCCTGCCCTTTGAGGGCTCGGGTCTCTGGGGCACGATCTACGGCTGGCTCGCCGTCGAAACCGCGACGCCAGAGACGGGCGAGGCCCAGATCCGCGGCATCGTCTTCACCTCGCACAGTGAGACCCCGGGCCTCGGCGGCCGGATTGACGAGTCCTGGTTCAAGGAGCAGTTCCGCGGCGTGATCAAGCTCGCTGGCGAGGAGCTCCACTACGGCCAGAACGGCGATCACGAGATCGACGCGGTGACGGGCGCGACGCAGACGTCTTCAGCCGTCATGCGCATCGTCAATCGCATCTTAAATGAAGAATTACCCAAGTATGAGGAGGTCAAGTAATGGCTAGAGAAACAATTCCCGCAATTGCCAAGCGCTCGCTCTTTGACGAGAATCAGGTCCTCCGCCAGATCCTCGGCATCTGCTCAGCGCTGGCCGTCACCAACCTGATGAGCAACTCGCTCGTCATGGGGCTCGGCGTCACCTTTGCCACGGCGCTCTCGACCTTGACTCTCTCGCTCATGCGAAATCTCATTCCGCAGCGGGTCCGCATGCTCGTCCAGACCCTGGTCATCGCGGCCTACGTCATCCTGGTCGACCTGGTCCTGCGCGCCTATCTCCCCGATATCTCCAAGTCGCTCGGCCCCTATGTCGGCCTGATCATCACGAACTGTATCGTCATGGGCCGCGCCGAGGCCTATGCCCAGAAGAATCCCCCGATTCCATCCTTCTTTGACGGGCTCTTCTCGGGGTTCGGCTATACTCTGGTCCTCCTGGCGGTCGCCCTGATCCGCGAGCTCCTCGGCTTCGGCACAATCTTCCATCTCAGGGTCATGCCGGAGGCTTTTGAAACATGGACGATTATGATCATGCCGCCGGCCGCCTTCTTTATCATCGGCAGCTTCATCTGGTTCCTCAGCGCGAGAAAGATCAAGCGTGAGGCCAAGGCGGAGGGAGGGAAATAATGTATTCACCGATTAGTCCCTGGATCGTCTTCTTTGCCTCGATCCTGACCAGCAATATGATCTTCGCCAACTTCCTGGGCATGTGTTCCTTTATCTCTGTCTCAGGGGAGTTTAAGACGGCCAATGGCCTCGGCAAGGCGGTCACGCTCGTCATGGCGATCACTTCGGCCGTCAACTGGCTGATCTATCACTTTGTCATCTTGCCGCTTGAGATCGACTATCTGCGCAATATCGTCTTCATCATGGTCATTGCGGCCCTGGTCCAGATCCTGGAGCTCTTCCTCGATCGCTATGCGCCAGACCTCCATGCCAAGCTCGGTATCTTCCTGCCCCTGATCACGGTCAACTGCGCGATTCTCGGTGCGACGCTCTTTATCGTCATCCGCAACTATAATTTCCTCCAGGCCGTGCTCTTCGGCCTCGGCAGCGGTCTCGGCTGGTGGCTCGCCATCGTCATGCTCGCGGCCATCCGGGAGAAATTGGCCTCGGCCAAGTTGCCACCAGGTCTGCAGGGCCCGGCACTGACCTTTATCATCACGGGGATTATGGCGATGGCCTTTATCGGCTTCTCGGGCATTTTCCAGGTGCAGTAGGAGGTCTCTATGTCTATTTTACAAGCGACACTCGGCATTGCCCTGATCTCGACCGCTCTGGCCATCATCATCTCGCTGGCGGAGAAGGTCCTCAATAATTACGGAATCTGCAAGATCGACATCAACGACGGGGAGAAAGAACTGGCCGTTGAGGGGGGCGGCACGCTCCTCGCCACGCTCGCCAGTGAGAAGATCTTCATCCCCTCGGCCTGTGGCGGCAAGGCGACTTGCGGCCTCTGTAAGGTGCGGATCGCTGCGGGTGCAGGTCCGCTGCTCCCGACCGAGGAGCCCTATCTGACGGCCAAGGAGAAGAGTGAGAACTATCGCCTCTCCTGCCAGATCAAGGTCAAGAACGATCTCAAGATCTACGTGCCTGCCGAACTCTTCAACATCAAGGAGTACCTCTGCAAGGTCGAGAAGATCACGGATCTCACTCACGACATCAAGCTCTTGCGCCTCGTTCTGCCCGAGGGTGAGAAGATCAAGTTCAAGGCGGGACAATTCGTCCAGTTCTACACGAAGCCCTATGGCAAGGTCAAGGAGGAGGTCTTCCGCGCCTATTCCATCGCCTCGGCACCCTCGGAGGACGGCATTGTCGAGCTGATGATCCGCCTCGTGCCCGACGGCATCGCCACGGGCTATGTCCACACGGCGCTCCAAGAGGGCGACACGGTCCGGCTCTCAGGTCCCTATGGCGATTTCTATCGCCGTGGAGGCGAGGGTATCGAGGAGCTCGTCATGATCGCCGGCGGCTCGGGGATGGCGCCGATCGCCTCGCTGCTCCGCGACATTGCCGAGCATCAGCTGCCGTATAAAATCAAGTATTTCTTCGGCGCGGCTACCGCGCGCGATATGTTCTATGTCGAGGAGATGCGTGAACTCGAGGCCAAGAATCCCAATTTCCAATTCATTCCCGCCCTCTCGCGCTCTGAGGAAGGCGATGGCTGGACAGGGGAGAAGGGGAACGTCATTGAGGTCATGCAGCGCTATGTTGAGAATGCCGACGGCAAGGAGGCCTATCTCTGTGGCAGCCCCGGTATGCTCAATGCCTGCGTCAATGCCCTCCACGAACTCGGCTTCAAGGACGAGGCCATTTTCTACGACAAATTCTAGAGGAGGAGATGCCCATGAAAGAGAATCCAGCAGAAAAACAGAGGGACAAGACCTTTGGCGAGGGCCGCTATACCCTCGACGGCTTCCTCGGTGAGGACCCGCGGCAGCTCAGCGAGATCATTGCCGAGGACCAGGCCGAGCTCTCGCGCCTCGGCGTCAGCTGTGAGAGCCTCGCTCGCGCCATGCGCAAGATCACGCGAGCGGGCATGGCAGGTCTCGGCGACCCGGTGAGCTACGACGGCCTCGAAGTGACTGTCGAGGAGTGGCGTGGCTGGCTCGGCTGCCCTTTCCAAGACGCCAAGAAGGCGGCCAAGCGGATTACGACTGTGAAGAAGATCGGCTGTGCCGAGGAGATCAGCTGGACAGATCTCAACATCCACCTGATCGAGGCCCACTGCTTCTTCCAAGGCAAGGGCTCACCCCGCCGCATCGAGCCACGAGATCTCTACAATTTCTTGAGCCAGCACTGCGAGCAGGACTCGGGGCAGCGCTAGAAGAGGAGGCTCTGCGCCCTCCAATGGAGGGATCGCGAGCTCCATTCAAAACAGAGTAACAATTGTTACAACGACCCTCCGTCGTCGCTCTCCCTTTTCGGCCGTCAAGTAAAATGACGGCGAACGAGAGTGAATTATAGGAGGGTCGTATGTCTTTTTTTACGATTAAGAACCTCGCGGTTGAGGTTTCAGATAAACAAATCCTCGAAGATATCAATTTAGAGATTGGACGTGGGGAGATCCACGTCCTCATGGGTCCCAATGGCGCGGGCAAGTCGACGCTCTTGCATGCGATTATGGACAATCCCGCCTTTACAGTGACTTCAGGTCGAATTTATTTTGAGGGCGAGGACATCACCGAGCTCTCCACCGACAAGCGGGCCAAGCTCGGCCTCTTCATGAGCTTCCAGCAGCCCGAGGCCGTGCCCGGCATCACCGTCGAGAACTTCCTCCGCGCCGCGCGCGAGGAATTGACGGGGGAGAAGCCCTCGCTGCTCGGCTTCCACCGCGAGCTGCTCTCTGAGATGGCGGCACTCGACATGGATGAGTCCTATGCCAATCGCTACCTCAACGTCGGCTTCTCTGGCGGTGAGAAGAAGAAGGACGAGATCCTCCAGCTCAATGTCCTCCAGCCGAAATTGGCCCTCCTCGACGAGACCGACTCCGGCCTCGACGTCGACGCCGTCCAGGTCGTCTCCCGGGGGATCAAGAAATTCCATAACAGCAATAATTCCATCCTGATCATCACGCATCACCGCGCGATTCTAAACGAGATTGAGATCGACAAGGTCCACGTCCTCCTCGACGGCAAGATCGCCCTCAGCGGGGGGCGCGACGTCTTCGAACGGGTGCAGGATGAGGGCTTTGGCTGGGTGCGCGAGGCCATGGGCCAGAGTCCAGAAAGATATGAGGCCTAGCCATGGCAGAGTTTATTAGAAAGCGTGAGGTCGACACGATCAAGCGGCCGCTCGACACAGAACTTAGCGAGCGGCGCAAGACAAAGGTCGAAGAGGGCGATCGCGGAGTCTATGATATCCGCGATGAGCTGCGCTATCGCAAGCGCTCCAAGACCGGCCTCGACCAGGCGATCGTCCGCGAGATCGCGGCGACTAAGGGGGAACCCGAGTGGATGATCGAGCGCCGTCTGGCGGCTCTGGAGCTCTTCCAGAAATCGGAGAATCCTCCCTGGGGTCCTGATCTCTCGCTGGTCGACATCGATAAGATCACGACCTATATCAGCCCCGATGCGGACATGAGCTCGGACTGGCAGGATCTGCCGACGGATATCCGCAACACCTTCGATCGGCTCGGCATTCCCGAGGCCGAGCGGGAGGCCTCGCTCTCGGGGGTCGGCGCCCAGTATGACTCGGAGGTTGTCTACCACAATCTGACCGAGATGATGAAGAAGAAGGGCGTGGTCTACACCGACTTCGACACGGCCGTCAGAGAATACCCCGAGATTGTGCAAAATTACTTCGGCAAGTGTATCCCGCCTGGAGATCACCGCTACGCGGCCCTGCACTATGCCGTCTGGAGCGGCGGCTCCTTCGTCTATGTGCCCCGCGGGGTCGAGGTCGACATTCCGCTGCAGTCCTACTTCCGCCTCAATGCGCCGGGGGCGGGCCAGTTTGAGCACACCCTGATCATCCTCGAGGAGGACTCCTACTGTCACTTCATCGAGGGCTGCTCGGCGCCGAAATACAATGTCTTAAACATCCATGCGGGAGCGGTTGAGCTCTTTGTCGCCGATGGGGCGCGCCTTCGCTACTCGACGATTGAGAACTGGTCTCGCAATATGTATAACCTCAATACCAAGCGCGCCATCGTCGGCGCCCGTGGCAAGATTGAGTGGGTCTCTGGCTCCTTTGGCTCTCGGGTCTCCATGCTCTACCCGATGAGTATCCTCAAGGGCGAGGGCGCGAGTGCTGAGTTTACGGGCATCACCTTTGCCGGTAAGGATCAGTTCCTCGACACGGGGGTCAAGGTCATCCACGCCGCCCCTCATACCTCATCTAATATCAATTCCAAGTCGATCTCCAAGTCGGGCGGCACGGCCGTCTATCGCTCAGAGATCAAGGTCCTGCCCCAGGCCCACGGCTCTAAGTCGACCGCCATCTGCGAATCGCTGATGCTCGACTCTGAGAGCCGCTCGGACACCCTGCCCGTCATAGACCTTCAATGCGATGATGTCGACTTTGGCCACGAGGCCAAGATCGGCCGCATCTCGGACGATGTCGTCTTCTACTTGATGAGCCGCGGCATCCCCGAGGCCGAGGCGCGGGCGATGGTCGTCCGTGGCTTCGCCGAGCCGATTGCCAAGGAACTGCCTCTGGAATATGCCGCTGAGATGAATGCCCTGATCAGCCTCGAATTAGAAGGGACGATAGGATAGCCATGCCGCGAGATATGAGAGAACAATTGAGAGCAGAGATCGAAGCGGTCCAAAAGGTCGCAGAGCTCCACCCGGGCGATGAATTCACGGGCCAGCTCCACTATGCGAGGCCAGAAGCAGGCGACATCATCCCCGTCTCGACCTTCCGCCACGGCGGGGTCAACAAGCTGAGCGTGCCAGAGCTCAGTATCAGCACTGAGCCCGAGCATCATCGACTCAAGCTCGTCCCGGGCGATCGCTACCTCCAGCAAAAGGAGATACGTCTCGGGCGTGAGCAGAGAGAGCTCAACGAGCTCCTCGAGCTCGAGGCTCTGGCGGGCAGCGACAGCGAGATCATCCTCGCCTACAGTGATGACGGGGATCAGCCCGTCCAGCGCCAGAGCGAGATTCAAATTCGAGCCGAGGGCGGCTCCCGCCTCCTCCTCTTCCTCATCCAGCAGATGAGTGCAGAGGCCGCCAGCCGCATGCGCGTCCAGGTCCAACTCGAGCCCGACGCCGAGGTCCGCCTGGTCATCGCCGACTCCGGCGCAGGCAGCCACGCCCTCGACCTCGAGGCCCATCTCGACTCGAGAGCCCTCTTCGACTGCCAGAGCATCTACTTCGGCCGCGAGGACGAGTGCTATGACTACAATTACAAGCTGATCCACCATGGCCAGCAGGCCCAGAGCAAGCTGCAGGTCAATGGCGCCCTGATGGATCGCGCGCGCAAGGTCTTTCGCGGGACTATTGACTTCCGCCGTGGCTCCAGTGGCTCCGTCGGCGACGAGAGCGAATACGTCACCCTCCTCGACGACACGGTGAGAAGCTACGCCATCCCGCTGCTCCTGAGCGGCGAAGACAATGTTGAGGGCAATCACGCGGCCTCCGCTGGCCGCCTCGACCCCGCCATGGTCTACTACGTCCAGAGCCGCGGCTTCGAGCGCCGTGAGGCTGAGAAGATGATCATCGCCTCGCGCTTCTCGAACGTCCTCGACATTCTGCCGAACAGCGAGCTCAAGGCGGCCGTCCTCGAGGACATCTTGGCCAAATTAGACGCCGCCAGATAGCGGCGAGAGGGAGCTATGCTAAGTCAAGATCAAGTCAGAGAGATCCGCCGTGACTTCCCGATTCTCGCAACTGAGGTCGGCCGCTACCCCCTGGCCTACCTCGACAATGCGGCGACGACCCAGAAGCCGCGCGCCGTCCTCGACGCCCTGAATGACTACTACCTGAGCGCCAATGCCAACCCCCACCGCGGCGCCCACCAGCTGGCCAACCGCGCGACAGAGCTCTACGAGCAGGCCCGCCGACGCGTCGCCCAGCTGATCCACGCCTACCGCGTCAGCGAGGTCATCTTCAGCAAGAGCGCGACCGAGAGCTTAAACCTCTTGGCCTACACCCTCGAGCCGAGTCTCAAGCCAGGCGACGAGATCCTGATCTCCATCCTCGAGCACCACGCGAACCTCATCCCCTGGCAATTCGTCGCCCAGCGCACGGGCGCAAAACTCGTCTACTGCTACCTCGACGAAAATCGCGAGATCGATTTTGACGACTACCTCGCGAAGCTCAACGAAAAAACTAAAATCGTCGCCCTGACCGCCTGCTCCAATGTCACGGGCACGCGGCCAGCGCTCAGTCAATATTTTGCAAAAGCCAAAGAATACGGCGCTCTCACCATCGCGGATCTCACGCAGCTCGTGCCGCACGCCCCCTCTGACGTCCGCGAGATCGGCTGCGACTTCGGCGCCTTTTCCGGCCACAAGATGTATGCCCCGATGGGCATAGGCGTCCTCTGGGGACGTTACAGCGAGCTCGAAAAGCTCCCGCCCTTTCACTACGGCGGTGACATGATCGAGTCGGTGACGGAGCAGTCGGCCGTCTTTGCGCGGCCCGCCACTCGCTTTGAGGCCGGAACGATGAATGTCGAGGCCGCGGTCGGCCTGATGGCCGCCATCAACTATATGGAGGGTATCGGCCTCGAGGCCATTGATCAATATGAGCAGCATCTGACGGACTTGGCCATCGCCTCCCTCCGCGATATCCCGGGCCTCAGCCTCTATGCCGCGACAGGAGAAGACAGGCCGCACGGCGCCGTTGTCCCCTTTACGATGGAGGGGGCGCATCCCCACGACATCGCGACGATCGTCAATGAGCGCGGCATCGCGATTCGCGCCGGCCACCACTGCGCCGAGCCGCTGCATCACTACCTCGGCCTGAACAGCACTTGCCGCGCAAGTTTCAGCTTCTACAACTCAGAAGAAGAAGTCGCCCGCCTCGCCGCGGCCCTCCGCGAGGTGCCAGAGGTTCTCGGATTAGCTCTCTAGCTCCTGGGACGAAAAGTTCCAGTATAATGAGGCCATGGACTTACAAGATCTCTATAAACAATTAATTCTCGAAGAGAGCAGGAACCCACGGGAGCGTCGCTCGCTCGAGCACCCGACCCACGCTGGGGAGGGCAAGAACCCCTCTTGTGGCGACGAGCTCTCCCTCGAACTGAAGATCAATCCCGAGACTCAGGTGATCGAGGACTGTGCCTTCCAGGGCGTCGGCTGCGCGATCTCCACGGCCTCAGCCTCGATCATGGCGCAGATCCTGCGCGGCAAGACGGTCGACGAGGCCAAATCTGTCCTCCGAGACTTCCTCAAACTCATCCGCGAGGGGGAGGTCACAGAGCACGAAGCGGAGGAACTGGGCGATGCGATGGCTTTTGCCGATATTTCGCATATGCCGGCCCGCGTCAAATGTGCCGTCCTTGCCTGGCATACGGCCCTCCACCTGCTGGGTGAAGAGAGCGACGAGATCGGGGCGCCTGAAGACTTTCTCGACTAGAGGCGAGGGCACAGGTTACCGTTTTGTCCCCTGCCTTGAATTTATTACACTCCTTATTAAACTATAATCATTCTAAGTAAGGAGTTCGTCCATGGCCATGCAGACCGAAGCAAAACATTCCAATGAATTGCCGAGAGTCCCGGAATATGCGGAATTGGTCGAGATTTTGCGCGGAACTGGGCTCAGTATTTCCCACCAGCGCGTCTCCATCTTGGAGTATCTCTACAGCCACCGCAACCATCCGACGGCGGACATGATCTATCGCGGACTGAAAGAGCAGAACATTCCCACGCTCTCGCGGGCAACGGTCTACAACAACATCCGCGCCTTCGTCGCGGCCGGCCTCGTCAATGAACTCAAGCTCGGCGACAACGATCGCCGCTATGACATCGACACGCACGACCACTGTCATTTCTACTGTCAAAAGTGTAAGAAGATCTTCAATCTCGACCTGCCGTCGGAGCTCATCGCCCCTCTCGAGAGCTATATCGAGGAGGGACATCCGCAGCTGCGCATCGAGAACTGGGATCTCAGCTTCTTTGGCAGCTGTCCTGACTGTGCCGAGCCCCATCAAAAACTGGGCAAGAAAACCCAGAAAAAATAGGAGGATATCTCATGGAAGACAAGAAAACTTGTGAACACATCAATCTGCCCCTCATCGGTGATCCCGCCCCTGCCTTCACCGCCGAAACCACCCAAGGTGAGATCAACTTCCCTGCTGACTACCAGGGCAAGTGGGTCATTCTCTTCTCCCACCCCGCAGACTTCACCCCCGTCTGCTCCACGGAATTCATGACCTTCGCCAGCATGGCAGAAGAGCTGAAGGGTCTGAACTGCGAACTGATCGGACTTTCCATCGACTCCATACACTCCCACATCGCCTGGCTCCGTGACCTCGAGGGCAAGTGCTGGAACAATATCAAGGATCTCAAGATCGACTTCCCGCTGATCGCCGACATCGACAAGGAAGTCTCGACCAAGTATGGCATGCTGCACGCCGGCAGCAAGACCTCCACCGTCCGTGCCGTCTTCATCATCGATCCCGAGGGCATTGTCCGCACCATCCTCTACTATCCGGCGAGCACCGGCCGCAACATGGATGAGATCAAGCGTGTCCTGATCGCCCTGCAGGCCGCAGACCGCGACCACATCGCCACCCCGGCCAACTGGGAACCTGGTAAGGACGTCATCCTGCCGCCCCCTGCCACCACCCCTGCTGCCAGAGAGCGCATGGAGATGAAGGGCAAAGAGGACGTCAACCTCCTCGACTGGTACTTCGCCTTCCAGAAGGACAAGAAGCAGGATTAGTCTGACTAAGCTTTAGGGTTTAAAAAATAAAAATGCCCCCCGATCGGGGGGCATTTTTTCTTGGGGAGCTGGCGCTTGCCAGCTCCCATTGCCGCGCCGCTACTTGCGGCGACGCAGCAGGATGAGTGCTGCTGCCATCGTCAGGAGGTAGAGGCTCCAGATGGGGCTCCATCTCTTTTCGCCCGTGGCAGGGATGGGACGACTCGGCGTTTTGCTGCTTGTGACGCTAGCCTTGGCCTGTTCTTCCTTCTGATAGCGGTCTGCAACGAGCACGCTGGGGAAGTGGTAGGAGGGCAATCTGATCGTGTCATTCCGATCAGCCAGATCGGGTTGAGGCACGATGACCACGTTTCGGACGCGATAGCTGAAGGGATAACGTGCGATGATCTCACCCGTTGCTGGATCGCGCAGGATGAGGTAGCCGATACCCCTGTTGCCCGGGATCGAGGTGTCGATCTTCTCGGGCTCCTCGACTTCAATGCTAAGAGGCATGCCGTTCTTTGTGGCAGTGAGGCCGGCGAGAATGGCGCGAGGATCCTCATTGAGCTCATAGACGAAATGGGCGGGATAGTTGAAGACGATGCCCTCTGGTGTCTCAGGCTTCTCTTCTTCAGGCTTGCCCTCGACCTCAATCTCGCTACTTGCAGAGCTCTGCAGGCCCGCATAGTTAATGGCCGTCACAGTAATTCTGTACTTGCCAGCGGGGAGAGCGGCGCCCTCTGTGTATTCGTAGGGCTGCCAGACACCGTCGACGAAACGTTCGACGACGACGATGGTCCGGAGAATATCGCTCTCGGGATCATGAGCCTCCCAGCTGAAATTGGGCTGATCCTCTTCTTTGGCCTTGTCCTGATCAGGTTGGCGGCTAATCGTGACGATTGGAGCCGTCTCATCCTTCTTGACCAGGAGGCGCTCACGATAGAATTGATCACTGTCGTCTCCGATCTGTACGAGCAGCCATTCGCCAAGCTTCGTCGGCACAGTCTCTTCATAGCTATAGCCCTGTTCGAAATACTGATAGCCAGAGTAGGACTGATCGTATTTTCTGACGCGCTCATTGCCATTGATATAGACGCGTGACTCAAACGCCTTCTCTTTGACCTCGGCGAGAAGCTTGATATCGACTTGATCGCCGCTGGTCCAAATCGTACCCGTCAGCTCTTGCTGGTAGTCCACGGTCGGATCATCTATATTGCTGTGTTGTGCATCATATTTGGGCACGGGATCGTAGCTCATCTTAACTTCTGGAGCGTCGGGGTCATAGGCGACGATCATCTTCGTGTTGACGACTTCCTGATCGCCTGTCTTGACCTTGATATTGAAGTAGTTCATGTAATCCCGCTGGATCTGGATATCAAAGGCGAAGTTCCCACGATTGTCCAATGGGATGTTCTTGCCGTTGACGAGGAGCTCAGTCACTGTGTACTTGGTCGAACCAGTGAGCGTATAGAGATAGCCCGATTCCAGTCCGTTGGGAGCATGGAGGGGAGAGACTTCGACAAGAGCGTCGTTGAGCGTGGCCTTCTCCAGCGTTAGGACATGGCCGAATCCGCGTTGATGGGGCGAGAGAGCTGTTCCAGGCTCATTTTCACTCGGAGTGGGATTCTCCTCGGGTTCAGTGGCCCCAGTCTCAGTCTCTGTCTCTGTCTCTGTCTCGGTCCCAATCTCAGTCTCGGTCTCAGTCTCTGTCTCTGTTGTGTTATTTTCTGTGCCATCACTGTCTTCAGGCTGAGTCACTTCGGGACTCGTCTCTGTTTCAGTGCTCGACTCTGTCTCATCGGTACCTGTCGTTTCCGCTTCACTTTCTGACGCAGTTTCCGTTTCAGTTTCGCTTTCAGACTCACTTGGCGTCGTCGTCGGCTCTCCTCTGGGCTGAGCTTCTGCTGGATCAGGATTGCCGAAGGGGCGGACGCTGCTGCTGCCGTTGAGATAGAGACGTGGCCAATCCCAGAAGTCAAACTCATTAAATTCGATGTAGTGATCTCTCTCTGTGAGGACCTCTTGCGGGGTCTTGCCCTCTGGAGTGATCAGGATTAGAACCTGTTCCGTGGGGTTGCCATTGAGATCGATGAGCTGCATGCTCAAGATGCATTCGGCAACGGAGCCGTTTTCGTTGGCGATTTTAGCCGTAAAATTCTTATCTTCTTCGACGGCAATCTGTCCGAAACTGGCTTCGCTTTCTTTTCGACTCTGCCTGTTTAGCGGAAGCAGAACCCACTCGATAAAGTAGTCGGAACCAGCCCAGCTGTCGTCGATGACACGGCCGGCCAGTTCGAGCTCTCTGGTGTCCGCAGGAACTTCAATGTAGGGGAAATCGTTGTTCCAGATCTGTTGCGGCGGGTCGACGATTTCGATCTCGGGAATCGACAATTTTAAGCTGATGATGATCTTATCCGTACGCTTAAGCGTTCCGTCTGCATTCAGGACCTCGACAGAGAGCTCATGCTTGCCTTGATTGGCGACGGGGATGGCATATTGGCCATTGGCATCCGGGCTGATCTCCTGTCCCGCAAAGAGGACGCGAATCTTCTGCTCATCCTTCTTCTTGACGCTCATCAGGACGCTGTATTGTCCCTCTGAGCCCGTGACGAGACCTGCCTCTTGGTCCACGAGGTTATAGCTGACGGGATAGGTATTCTCTTCTGTCTCTTGAATGATCTCTTCTCCCTTGAGATAGAGGATATCGGAGAGCTTGTCATAGCCTTGAATTTGGTCGAAGATGAGTTCTTCGCTTCTGTTTGCCGCCCAGTCCTGTACGGTGACGCTGATCTCAGCGTGATCGTTGCTGCCGATGTATTTGGACGCATTATCAATAGAGATGCCGTAGTAGGGCTCACGACCAAAGTCCATGTATACGGCTGATAAATCTTTATCAATGATTTGACGGCCATTGAGTTTAACAATAAAGGACCTAACGTCGATCCCTGATCCCTGGCTGCCATCGGCCAAATCTGGATCCTTGACGAGAACGTTCAGGCTGATCTTATCCTTCTCTTTGTCATAGAGCGCGGGTTTGGGCTTGTTAGAGTAATCTTTCTGAGCTTCCACTGTAGGGGCTGTCAGGTCGAGCTTAAAGGGCATTTCTAAAAGCTGTGAGTTCTGACCGACGTGGGCCTCGACCGCGAACTTATAAGAGCCTTCCTCCGCTTTTTGATCCTTATAACCGGTTGCGGGATTGTAGAGATAGCCATTCCAGCCGCCATAGGAGAGGTTGATGGCTCCTGGCCGGCCGCGCCTCACATAGTAATAGGAGGGGGAACGGTAGGATTCACCCGTAAAGTTTTGGATTAAGACATTGCCGCTCTGGTCGACGACATGGATGTCGAGTCTGTCGATCCCGCGGAGATTGGCCAGTTGAGGCCAGATGACATCACAGTCTCCGTCGCCGTTGGGTGAGAAGGCATAGGTCTCTGGCTCCACCGGAGTGAGTAGGTTGGGAAGGATAAAAGCAACTTCCTTGCCTAAAATGCTGAGCGCGAGTTCGTAGGTGGTGAGAAAATACTTACCTTGGCCTGCGATCGCAGATTTCGCGCGTCCCCGCTCATCTTTCATGATAGTTCTGAGAGCTGTCATACCATGTTCAGCAATAAACTCGGGATACCAGTAGAGAATATTCTTATCTTCAACGAGCGTTTTAAAATATTTGCCTTCACCTGTCATATAGTGATGGCCCCCGAATCCCTTATAAAGAGGCGTGAAAATCTCGCCGCCGCCCTCGGCAGTGCCCCAGGCACCATTGAAGCCGAAGAAGGGAATATTGATCGCGGGTTGCTCGGGATCCGTAGAGTTCAGCTTAATGTAGCCCTCGCAGAAATTATTCTCGCTGCCAGCCGCATTGATCGTGAAGCTGAGATCAACAGTCTGACCGGGGGCGATCTTGACTTCTGGAGAACTCATGCTGACAGAGGCACCGTCGAGGGCGATGACCTTGGCGGGGGCGTCCCGCTCTGTCTTTTCCGTATAGACCTTGGCCTCGGCCAGTTTAAAAGAGAGTTCCTTATCGCCGAAGTTATGCAGGCTGATTGAGGCAGTCGTGCTCCCGTTAAATTCGCCCAGGGCGAGATAGGCGTTATGGTCTGCGGCCATGGCGTAGACGCGCGATTTAATCGCATTGCCGAGCTGCATGAGGCCGCTGCCCTGACGTCTCGGAGAGAAGGGGAGAGCGTTGTCCTCCGCATTTGAGAGAACGGTGGCCGTATTCATCAAAACAGCTTTGAGCTCCCGGATGCCGAGTTGGATGCCGGCTTGCTGATGCGCTTGCTTGAGGAGGGCGGCGGCCCCTGCGACGTGCGGCGTCGCCATCGAGGTTCCGCTCATATTGCCGTACTCAGTCTTGCCGCCATTCTCGTCAACTGCGGAGTAGATCATCCCGCCTGGGGCGCTGATCTCTGGCTTGAGCTGGAGTCCGGGCGTGGGTCCCCAGGAGGTAAAGGAGGACATCTGCCCGGCCTCGGGATTGTCATAAGAGTGCAGCTCCAGATTAAAGGGCACGCTGGCCTTCTTGCCATTTTGGAGAGCTTCTCTCATGCGGAGACCAGGCTCGCGCAGGGTGCTGAACGCAGCAATCTCAAACTGATCGGGATTCGTGACGACAAAGCCCATCATTCTGTTGGCCTCTGCTTCATTCTGGAAGATGATGACGGCCGTGGCGCCCCGATCTTGAGCGTTCATGATTTTTTCTTCAAAATTAATCTCGCCACGCTCGATGAGGGCGACCTTGCCGCTGAGATCTTGA
>JAFAAL010000024.1 GCA_023426575.1 Bacillota bacterium | reverse complement strand
GTCCGAGCATCAGGAGGGGTTCCAGCGGCAGGGGCAGGAAGTAGACGGCAAAGCTCGCCACGATCCAGAGGCTCAGGCCGAAGAGGAGGAGAGCCTGGGCGATGGCCTCGAGGGAGTCTTGAGGCTTTTGGCTCATTTTGACGGGGAGATATTCACGGCGCAAGAGGGCGGCGATCATGCCGAGGGTGAAGCTGTAAAATCTCGTGTCCGTTCCGTAGTAGATGCGCGAGACCTCGACGCCGAGGCTCTGGAGGTAGGTGGCGACGCCGAGGGAGAGCAGGGTCAGGAGGCTCAGGAAGACGAGCCAGAGATGGCGGTCGCGCCGCCGGTAGAGGGGCTGGACCAGGAGGTAGAAGAAGAGGTAGAACTGCCACTCGAGCGAGAGCGCCCAGAGGTGGGTCAGTGGCTTGAGATAGGCTGCGCCCTCAAAATACGACTCGGCCGCCAGAATCTGCTGCCAGTTGTTGTAGCCGAGGAGGGCCGAGCGCAGATGCTCGGAGAACTTCCCAAGATAGGCTGGGAAGAAGTAGAGCATGATCAAGCCAGTGATCAGGAGAAGCCAGAGGAGGGGCGGATAGAGCTTGATAAAGCGCCGCTCCAGATTGATCTGAGGGCGCCGCTCGCCGCCCTCGATGGCGCGGAGCATGCAGAGGTAGCCCGAGAGCGTGAAGAAGCCACAGACCCCGAGGAGGCCTGCTGGCGCAATGCTCGGCCAGAAGTGATAAAGGATGACGCCGGCCAGAGAGAGCAGGCGCAGAAGATCCAGCGCGTAGAGGTGCTGCCGCGTCGCAACTATGGGGGCAGGTGTTCGGAGCCGTCTCTCTCTCATGCCGCGCGCCTCCGTCTGCGTCCGCGCACCGCCCGAAGATAGAGGACGAGCCCTGCAAAGAAAAAGGGAATCGAGAGCAACTGAGCCTGCGAGAAGAGGCCGTAGACCCCTCGCTCGAGATCTGCGCGGAGAAACTCGCCGAGAAAGCGCAGCAGGGCATAGCCCATCATGTAGGCGGCAATGAGCTTGAGACTGGCCTCCTTCTGCCGGCCGAGATGGGCACTGAGCAGGAGGAGAAAGGCGCCGAGCGCCAGATTGCCGAGGACGAAGGCGAGCTGCGTCGGAAAGCGCTCGATCGCCACGGGCTGGAGCGCCGACTGCGGCATCTTGACGGCCAGGGGCCCCTCATAGGGGAAACCATAACAGCAGCCCGCAAAATGACAGCCGAGCCGCCCACAGGCCTGGCCAAAGGGCAGCGCCACCGCAAAGCAGGCGAGGAGTGAGGCCGTCTTCAGCTTGAACTTTTTGGCATAGGCCAGGATGGCCAGGAGTCCCCCTAAGATGCCGCCATAGGCGACAAAACCTGAGAGGATCAGGAGTTCCAAGAGAGGACGCCAGTCCTCCGGCTTGAGCGATGAAAAATCAATGCGGGGCAAGATCGTCAGGACATAGAAGAGCTTGGCGCCGATCGCCGCCCCCACCGCTCCGAGGAGGAGCGCATAGATCAGGTCCTCGACCGCGACATGCCGCTTCTTCCGCTGACTCAGCACCACGAGAAAAATGGCCACAGAGCCCAGGAGGACCATGAGACCATAAGTGGGCAGAGCAATACTGCCGATATGAATCACCGGCAGCATTGTCTTAGACCTCAATTGTCAGAGAGAAGAGCAAATCGCCAATCCCTCCTAGTTGAAGAAACGACCAAAATCGTTGAATTGATTCATATGCCTCAAGGTCCCACAGCTCAGCATGGCACAAGAGCCACAGGCCAGGAGGACCAGGGCGAGGATCCCAAGAGTCACCGCGCTGCAGATGATGCCGGCGAGGCTGACCGAGGTCTTCTGCTTCTTATTCTCCATGATGCTGATGACGAGACCCGCAATGGCGAGAATCGGTACGAGCAGCCAGACACCCGGCACGATCAGGAGGATCAAGCTGGCAATACTGAGACCCATGCCGACATAGGCCGTCGTCGTCGGCTGTACCCGCGGCGGCACGTGATGCGGATGTGGCTGAGCCTGGAAATAGCCCGGCTGCTGATACGGCGCGCCCTTAGGCCTGGCTTGGTTCCCCGGCGGATTCTGATAATTCTGGAAATTCTGCGTCTGCTGGACAGGATTGCCCTGCTGCGCCGCCCCTTGATAAGTCGAATACGGACTCTCATGATGGGGCGCCCTCGGCGGAGCTGTCGGATTCTTGACCTGCGGCTCAGCGCGTTCGGCCTCCTCCTGCATCCGCCCCTCGGGGAAGCTGCCCGCCCCCGTCTGATTGGCCAGATTACTGCCAAAGGCGCTACCGCCTGGCGTACTCGCCCCGACAGGGTTCATCGTCTCCTGATACTTGGCCTGAAAATCCGCCGCATTCTGCTGCGAGACCACATTGGGCTCGAGGCGGGGATCCGCCGCCACCCGCTCCTCGGGCTGAATCAGCTCGGGATCGATGGTGGGGCTTTTGCCTGGGTCATAGTGACGATCATGTTCGTCAGGGAAATGATTCTTATCGTTCATAGAGAAACCTCCTAATCACGTACCAGTCCGTAGAGGACGTACAAGATACCAGCAATCAATTTGAGAATGGCGAGGAGCCCTGCCCCCTTGAAGAGAGCGATCAGGCCAAAGATCGTAAAGACCACACCGATGCCGAGGACAATCGGTCTCAGCTGGCGACGAGACGAGGCCATGAAGCCGATCACGGCGATCAGGAGGTAGACCAGCGCCGCCATATAAATGCCAAAGCGCATCGCCCCGAAGAGTCCTCCAAGATCCTTCCCAGTCACCACACCTCCGAGCCAGGTGATGCCCCAGGCCTTGATGAGGCGGAGGAACATATAGACGAGGCCGACGAAGAGGAAGATGACCCCTCCGATGATATTAAAACTATTCTTAGCAAGATCGCGCATAGAAACTCCTTTCATAACGACTTATATGGCTAAATTTTAGCATTATTCTCTTTGAACTGCCATGCTTGTCACGGAGCGTCATCTGATTGTAAGAGCAGGTCGATCAATTTATAAACAGTACTGCCGTTCACATTCGGAAAAGCCTCATCAGGATAGTTTTTATTTTTCTCACACGCATAATTCCTGGCCTGTTGAATATTCTCAACAGTGAAGAAGCTCTCCCTCAGGCCCTTTCCTTGCCCCATCAAGTCAGTAAACTTATCACCTATTTCTTGATTCGTCAGATGACCGTAGGACTTATCGTGAAGGAGGATCCAATACTCGAATCGGGGATTACTCACAGCAAGGCGATGACAATCTTTCTCTTTTGTCCAACTTATAATCTGGTCTTTTTGCTCATCCGTCCACTGATCATTATCCATGACTATCCAGATTTGGTCTCTATGACGAGGGCAAAGTTTGCGTGCTTCCTTGATTAAGTCTTGGGGTGACGAGCACCCCCTCTTTTTTCTAACAATCTCTATATTCCACAGGGATTTAGGAAACAACTTTTTAAGAATCAGAAAATATTCTGTCTCAGTAACTGCTCCCTCAGCAATGATAAACAACTTGGGTCTATAACTTTTATGAGGGAGCTTACTCCTATCTCTTTTGAATCTAGCCGTCAATATAGACCTCCCTCATGGGCATGCCTAAATTCGGCAATCCGCCCATCCGCCCTTCTAGATAGCTTTTCTTAATGTCTTTATCATTCCTCGAATCGGCATAGTCCGCGATAGAGGTCAGTTCTGTCTGCCCATTTTCATCGGTAATAATCCACATCTCATCTCTCCGAAACAAATCTTGATTGATCAGTTCGCAGTCGTGGGAGGTGACAATCATCTGACTGATGTCTCCGTCATGGCATTTGTCGAAGAAACCTTCAAAGAGATATTGCGTAAGCTTAGTATGCAAACTACGATCGACCTCATCGATAACAAATGTAGGTCTCACAATGCCGTCATGTGCTCTACAAAAAGCTGGAATTAAATCGAGGGAACGGCGGGTCCCATCAGACTCATCATGCAGATCAAAGTACTGATCATTGCCAAAATCATCTTTATGAACCGTCATAATTTGACTAAATTTGTAGGGTCCGTCCTTTTGCTTCACGACCATAATATTGTCATTTACAATGATCGGCTCATCGATGTTGACCTCGCTAAAAGTCTCCAGCGCATCCTCAATTTCATCCTGCAGAACGGCTGCACGACTGCCAGTTAGCTCAACAATCTCAATTCTATCGATATTCGGATCTATCTTCTTAAGCCAATGATTATAAAGCTTGATAATTCCTTCCGATGTGAAATAGTTTATCGGCTGGTAAACACTATCTGGGGAGATAATGTGCAGAAATCTTGAGAACCAGAGCGGGATATGAGCAAAGGTGCTAATTCCCTGCCCTAAAAGGTTATTGAGATAGAGCTGATCCTCCTTGGTGCCTGAAAAGTTGATAGCTAAAACGTTTCCTTCATCCTTTTTAATCGCTGAATCAAATTGAATCGATTTTTTCCCCTCACGGTGAAAAAGGAGCTTCTCTGATTTAGACAGAATCTTGTAGAGCCACTCCTCCTTGATCTTAAAGTTTTGAATGATAAAACCATAGCGATAAATATCCTTATCGAGCAAAACCTCAATCTCAAAAAGCGACTCTTCATCTGGAGACTGTAACTTATTAGGTCTGTGAAATGAGCTTAAAAATCCGGCTCGCCAAAACAAAACAAATTCCCGCATGAATGCTAAAGATCGAACAAAAGAAGTCTTTCCAGATGCATTCGCTCCTAGAATAAGGGCTGCAGGCAAAACTCTCCTGCTATACTTTTTAAGTGGCAGTAATCTGTCCCCATGATTTTGCTCCCTAGAAGCAATCATACTAAGGGCGATTTTGTTTCTAATGGCCATCCAGTTAGAGACCGTGTAAGTAATTAACATCGTAACTCCTTTATATATGACTAGTTTGAATAGCCTTAAAGTGATGTCACCATTATATCACATATTTACGAAAAGTCGCGATATTTTCGTATCTTTTAGGCAAATTTTGACAAATCTTAGCTCATAGGTCCCCACAATATTCCTCCTGTCACAGCAGTGATCCCCATCACTGCCCGCGAACCTAGAATGCCTTAAAATCAGGCCAAGAGTAGCAGAAGAATACGCCTTGCCGTCCGCCCTATCGTGCAAAACAGGCGGACGATCTAGAGCGCAGGAATCAAGGAGTACAATATGCAAGCTTGGCACAATTTCCGAGGCACGACCTGGCAAGAGCAAATCGACGTCGCCGATTTCATTGAACAGAACTATAGCGAATACCGCGGTGATGAGAACTTTCTCGCCCCAGTGGCCGCAGACAGTGAAAAGATCTGGACCCAGGTCAATGCCCTGATCCAGGAAGAGATTTGCAAGAAGACGATCAAGGTGGATCTGGAGCGCTTTAGCGGAATTGACAATTTCGAAGCCGGCTATATCGATCGAGAAAATGAGCGCATCGTCGGCCTACAGACGGATGAACCCATGCAGCGCATCATGAACCCCTATGGGGGCTTCCGCATGGTGGAAAGTGCTCTCGCCGCCTACAATCTGCAGATGAAAGAGGGTCTGGCTGCAAGTTTCAACGCCTATCGTAAGACTCATAATCAGGGGGTCTTTGACGCCTATACAAGAGAAATGCGCCTGGCCCGCACGGCTGGCCTGCTCACGGGTCTCCCCGATGCCTACGGCCGCGGCCGAATCATCGGCGACTACCGCCGCGTCGCTCTCTACGGCACGGCGCGTTTGAAGCAGGCCAAGATCGCTGATCTCAATGCTGCGACGGGTGATGCGACCGAGAGCTTAATCCGTCACCGCGAGGAGCTCTCCGAGCAGATCCGCGCCCTAGACGCGATGGCCTCCATGGCTGCCAAGTACGGCTATGACATCACTCGTCCTGCCGAGACGGCTCAAGAGGCTGTCCAATGGCTCTACTTTGCTTACCTGGCCGCCGTCAAGGAGAACAATGGCGCGGCCATGTCGCTGGGTCGCAACACGAGCTTCCTCGACATCTATATCGAGCGCGACCTTAGCACCGGCAAGATCACGGAAGAGGACGCCCAGGCCCTCGTCGACCAGCTGATCATCAAGCTGCGCCTCGTCCGCCACCTGAGAACTCCCGAGTACGACGAGCTCTTCGCCGGCGACCCGACCTGGGTCACGGAATCTATCGGTGGCATGCTCGACGACGAGCGCTCCCTCGTCACTAAGACAGCCTTCCGCTTCCTGCACTCGCTCACAAATCTCGGTCCCTCTCCCGAAC
>JAFAAL010000048.1 GCA_023426575.1 Bacillota bacterium | reverse complement strand
CCCATCGAGACGAGATCTCCCCAGGAGACGCGAGATCGACTCGGGGAGCCAGGTTCCCAGACTGCAGGACGCTATGCCTATGCCGATGACGAGGAGCTGAAGGATATGCTCCTGGTCGTCCTGGCTTCGACAGAGGATGTCTGGCGCTCAATTTTTGCTGAGCACGGCATGAAGTATAAGGATACGACGCTCGTTTTCTTTACGGACTATGTGCAGTCGGCCTGTGGAATGAATTCTGCAGCGACGGGGCCCTTTTACTGTCCGGGAGATCAGAAAGTCTATATGGACCTCAGCTTTTTTAGAGAGCTGTCGCAGCGCTTTGGCGCAAAGGGCGATGGAGCCATTGCCTATGTACTCGCTCACGAGGTAGGACATCACGTGCAGAATCAGCTCGGCATTATGCAGGAAGTGGACAAGTATCGCAGGACGGCGTCCAAGACGCAGATGAATCAGCTGACCGTTCGCCTAGAACTTCAAGCCGATTACTTTGCGGGCGTCTGGGCCCACTATGCCGGCAAGGAGGGCCTCTTTGAGCCCGAAGATGCCGACGAGGCCATCGAGGCGGCACTTGCCATTGGCGATGACCGCCTGCAGATGCAGTCTCAGGGCCGCGTCACACCCGAGAACTTTACCCACGGGACGAGCGAACAGCGCCAGCGTTGGTTCGCTCGTGGCTATGAGCACGGCGACATCGAGCACGGTGATACTTTCAGCCTCGATTATCAAGAATTGGCGGCAGATGGGCCTCATGAGGCTCTGCGCACGCCCTTCTTCTTTGACTTGACTTGGCTGCTCGACAGCGCTTCTCTCGCTCGTTAATCGAGCTGGTAACTTAGAATACAGAGCGCACTGCCCCTGAGCGGTGCGCTCTTATTTTTGTTAATTTAAGGCCAATTCCACACCCGTCAGAGATTGCGGATTGTGAGGTGAAAAATGCAAGATCAGAGTATCAAAGTCTTTCTGTCCATTCCTTATTTCAACTTCGATCCCGAGGCCGATCGAGAGGTCCTGACGCTGTCGGCGCTCTCGCGTGCCGCGCTCAAGCAGAACAAGGATCTCAGAATTATACCCTTCCAGGGGCAGCCAGGTCTCTTCCTCACAGAAAGTGAAGTGGTCCGTGCCCTCGAAGAGGAGGGCGACGCAGCCCTGCCGATCACGATGCGAGACGGCAAGATTCTCTTAAAGGGGCGGGCACCGTCCGTTGAGGAGCTCTGTGCCTGGCTCGAGATGCCAGAACCCAGCCTCGATCTCGAGCGCGAAGCGGCGATTCAAAGAGAACTCAGCGAAAACAAGGGGGGCTGTGGCAGTGCCTGCGGCTCAGGCTGTGGGGACTCGGGCTGTGTCTCATGTCCGGGCTGTAGTGAGGCTTTTCTCGCGGATGAGGACATCTTGAATCTACCCTAAACACTTGTCTATAATTAGTTAAGATTAATCGCTCTTTCTGCTCGTGAGAGCATGAATATGCGATTTAGAATGAGAGGTACGCAAGTATGATCCGTAACATTGTCACCCGTGACCTGACGCTCAATGAGAGCATGCAGGAGAAGGTTCTCCACAAGACAGATAAGTTTGACCGCTGGGTCGATGATCAGGCGAAGATGGAGATCAAGTTTGAAGGTGAAGCCAAGGATATCCTCTGCGAGCTCACGCTACAAATTCATCGGCACTACTACCGCTCTCAGGGGCGCGATGAGGATTATCTGACCGCCTGTGATCTTGCGATTGACGGGATGGAGCGGCAGATTCGCAAGCACAAGACGCAGATGAAGAAGCGTAAGAAGGACTTTGAGTACATGAAGGCATTCTTTGCCGACGAGGCCAATGAGCCCGAGCCCGAGGAGCAGGAGCCCCAGATCACGCGGCGCAAGTCCTTTGCGATTCGGGCGATGGACAGTGAGGAGGCAACCTTGCAGATGAATCTGCTCGGCCATGAGTTCTTCCTCTTCCTCAATGCGGAGACTGGCAAGGTCAATCTCATCTATCGCCGTAAGGACGGCGATCTCGGCCTGATTGAACCAGAATACTAGAGCTCACGACGTAAATTCGTTAAAATAGAGATGACGTAGAAATGAAAAGGCAGCTCCGGCTGCCTTTTCCTTAAGCTCGTCGGGGAGGTTTGCATTGCAAGGACAGATTGATCTCACAACACTCAACCCACCGCAGAGAGAGGCCGTTTTGCATGGCGAGGGGCCTCTTCTCATCTTGGCAGGGGCTGGCTCTGGCAAGACCAGGGTCATTACCTATCGCATTGCTCATCTCATTGAGGAGCGTGGACTCTTCCCTGCCAATATCCTGGCGATCACCTTTACCAATAAGGCGGCCCGAGAGATGAAAGAGCGCCTGGAGGGGCTGGTCGGGGAGAAGACGAATGGGATCTGGATCGGAACTTTTCACGCGATGTTCCTCAGAATTCTCAGGGCGCACTGCGAGCTCCTCGGCTTCCGGCCAGGGCTGAATGTCCTCGGCATTGACGAGCAAGAGCAGCTGATGCGGGAGACGATGAAGGAGATGAGAATCTCGACCTCTTCATATAAGCCGCGAGATATGCGCTCTTATATCTCAGCCGCCAAAAATGCGCTACAGAGTCCCGAAGAAATGATGAACGAGGCGCGCCAGAGCTACCAGCAGGACAAGCAGACGGCCGCTGAAATCTTCCCAATCTATCAGAAGAATCTCAAGGCCAACAACGCCGTCGATTTTGATGACATCTTAAATTTGACTCTGGAGCTCTTTCAGCAGTATCCACAGCTTTTAAAGAGCTATCAGCAGCGCTTCCGGCACATCTTGGTCGATGAGTATCAGGACAGCAATCAGGCCCAGTACATGCTCGTTCACCTCTTGGCGGGCAAATCTGGAAATCTCTGTGTCGTCGGCGATGACGACCAGTCTATCTACGGTTTCCGCGGGGCAGATATTCGCAATATCTTAAATTTTGAACACGACTATCCGAGCGCCAAGGTGATCAAGCTGGAACAGAACTATCGCTCCTCAGAGCCCATCCTCAGCGCAGCCAATGCCGTCATCGCCCACAACGAGGGCCGAAAATCCAAGAAGCTCTGGACGGCCAAGGCAGGGGGTGAGAAGATTGTCATCTACGCGGCCGAGGACCAGCAGAGCGAGGCGCGCTTTGTCGCGTCCGAGATCCAGAGGCTCATCCGACGCGGTGTGCCCGCCAAGGAGATTGCCATCTTATATCGGATCAACGTCCTCTCTCGAAATCTCGAATTCGCCCTCCGAGATCTTGAAATTCCCTACCACGTCTTCGCGGGGACAGCCTTCTATGAGCGGGCCGAGATCAAGCAGGTCCTGTCATATTTGCGCTTTATCGTCGACAGCTCGGATCAAATCGCGCTGAGACGACTGGTCCAGCTGCCGCGTCGGGGCCTCGGAGAGGTCAGCCTCGCAAAACTCGAGGCAGTGGCTCAAGAGACGGATGGCGACCTCTTGAAGGCGATGTTTGAAGCGGAGCGCGCGCCAGAGCTCAAGGGTCTCAAGAGTAAATTTCTTGCCCTGGCAGAGATGATTCTCTCGCTGCGTCAGGCTCTCGATGGGGAGCTCAGTTTTTCGGACTGGCTCCACCAGCTGATTTACGAGACCGGTCTCGCGCCCCACTACAAGCAGGAGGCCCTCAAGGGCGGCGAGGAGGAGAGTTCGCGCCTGGAGAATATCATGGAGTTGATCTCAGATGCGCAGGACTTTGAACAGCAGTTTGAGGCGGAGTGGGAGAGTGTCCAGGGCAGCCTCTCAGAACTTCAGTCACTGCCGCTTGAGAGCTTGACACCATTGGAGCGCTCGGCTCTGGAACTGGGTCCGGGGGCCTCTATGACGCTTAGAGATGTCCTGCTGAGCTTTCTCGACCGAGCGAGTCTTTACACCAATCTCGATGACTCTCTGGAAGAAAAGGTGACCCTCCTGACCACCCACGCTGCCAAGGGCGCAGAGTATGATGTCGTCTTTGTCGTCGGCCTCGAAGAGACAATCTTTCCCTCGTACCGTTCCATGTACGACCCAGAGAACCTTGAGGAGGAGCGGCGCATCTGCTATGTGGCGCTGACGCGGGCCCGCGAGCGCCTCTATCTGACAGCGGCGCGCTATCGCTTGCTCTATGGTCAGAGTAAATACAATCCCCCTTCGCGCTTTTTGACGGAAATTCCCAGTTCTTGTCGCCTGGAACTCAATAGCGCTGGAACCCTCCCTGATATATCCTCAGGGGGAGCGGTCGCGCCGTCACGGCGCAGCCAAGAGGCTCGGCAAGAAGTGCAAAAGTTTAAGCTCCAGGCCCAGCTGAAGAAGAAGATGCAAGAGGCCAGGCCTCAGAAGAGGACTGTCTCACGCGATGGACTCGCCTGGACCAGCTTGGAGGCAGGTCGAAGCTACCGCCATGCGGAGCTTGGCGAAGTCAAAGTCGAGGAGATTCTCTCCCTCGGTAATGACGCCATCCTCACATTGAGGATCCATGGGCAGAAGCGGCGCTTTGTCGCGAGTCAGTGTCCGCTCGAGGAATTGGAATAGGAGGAGATATGCTCAATAAACTCACGCCACGACAGGTCAAGGAGCAGCGCGAGAAGGAGACCCTCTCAGCCTATGCGGCTGCGGCGATCGACAGCCGAGGGCGGCGTCGTCCGGAGGCCGAGTGTCCCGTGCGCACCGCCTATGAGCGAGATATTGGGCGCATCTTGTACTCCCTCGACTTTCGTCGCCTGAGAGGCAAGACACAAGTCTTCTTCAATCCTCGCAACGACCACGTCTGCACGCGGATGGAGCATGTGCTCTACGTGCGCTATATCGCGACGACGATCGGCTCTGCCCTCGGCCTCAACTCGGACCTCATCGAGGCCATTGCCCTCGCTCACGATATCGGCCACTCGCCCTTTGGCCACAGTGGCGAGCGTCAGCTCAATCTGCTTCTCCAGGAGGCGGGCGCTGATTTTAACTTTGATCACGAGGCCCACAGCCTCCGCGTCCTCGATATTCTCGCTGAGCGCAGCAGTTCCCAAGAACGTGGGCTCAATCTCAGCTTTGAAGTCAGGGATGGTGTTCGCTCCCACTGTGGTGAGGCCTATAAGGAGTCCTGTCTCATCCCTAGGCGCGACAAGACGGAAGAAGAGCTCCACGCCCCTGGCCCCAATCTGATGCCCGCGACGCTCGAGGGCTGCTGTGTCCGCCTCGCCGATCGCATCGCCTATGTCGGTCGAGATATTGAGGACGCCAGGCGCGCAGGGCTCATCGATTTCTCCGACCTGCCCCTCGCCCTGCAAAATGTGCTCGGCAGGACTAATACCGAAGTGATCAACACGCTGGTCAGTGACGTCGTCCAAGAGAGTCTCGGTCGCGATGAGCTCCGCCTCTCGGACGGCTTGGCCTCAGCCCTGACGGAACTTTTACAGTTCAATGTGGAGCGCATCTACAAGTCAGAGCGAATCCGCGCCTATGAGACGATGGCCCTCAATTGCATCAGCTCCCTCTTCCAAATCTTCAGTCATGAACTTGCAGATCCCGAGCGCCTGGCGAGCCGGGAAGAAGAGGCGCTCCGCCGTTTTTCCCGCTATCTCCAAGAACATCCCGAGCCCCAGGCCTCTGGCCTCCGCAAGCTCACGGACTATCTCGCGGGCATGACGGATCACTATGCCAATGAGTGCTTTGAATCCCTCTTCTCAATCTAGGAGTTACACATGATTCCCTTTTACGCCGTCATCCGCCGTCTCCGCCACATCAAGCGCTGGCAGCTCATGCGCCAAAATGATGAGGAAAATGTCGCCGAACACAGCTTCGAAGTTGCCATTCTCGCCCACGCCTTGGCCATCATCCGCCGCGATATCCTGCAATTGCCGTGCCCAGACCCCTCCGCCGTCCTAGAGGTCGCTCTCTTCCACGATGTCTCGGAGTGCCTGACGGGCGACCTCCCGACCCCAGTCAAGTACTACAATCAAGAACTGCAAGATGCCTACCAGGCCCTGGAAAAGCAGGCAGAGCAGCGCCTGATTCGCCTCCTGCCAGCAGAACTTCAAGCGACTTATCAAGAGGCTCTGCAGCCAGAGGACCCCGAGCTCTGCCGCCTCGTCAAGCTCGCCGACACCCTCAGCGCCTACCTCAAGGCCAGAGAGGAAGTGGCCAGTGGCAACGTCGAATTTAAAAGCGCTGAGAAAAATCTCTGGGATAAGCTCGAGGCGCGCCAGAGCCCCGAGCTCGATTACTTCTTGCGCGAGTGCCTGCCTGCCTACAGTCGCAGCCTCGACGAACTCAGTCGCGAGGCCGAAATCAACTTTTAATTACAGAGAGCTTACATTCTGGCTAAACTTGACTTACAAGACACCCCATTTCTCTGCGAAGCCTCTTATTTTACATTTTCAAGTCAAAGCCCCAGGCGCGATTTGTTTAAACTGCCCTTATATATAGGAGGTTGCCATGCTTGATAAGAGAGGACCTCAGGGGGCGATGTCTCGTCCGCCTGCGCCAAAGCGCCAGAAAAATTTCTGGAAACGCTATTGGTCGGAGCTCGTGCTCCTTGTTTTAGCTCTTTGCTTGCTCTTGCAAGTCACAGTCTTCAGTCCCGTGGAAACTGTGGCAGAGCCTAATTTGCCCTATGCAGCCATGATTACACACGATGAGGTCAGCCTCCGTGGATCAGCAGATCCCGAGGGAGAGCTCATCTTATACATGTATGCAGGAGATAAGGTCACCGTCATCGACGAGGACTACTACGGCGTGCCCGTCAACGACAACTCCATCTGGTATAAAATTGAGTACCAGGGCGTGACCGGCTGGGTGACCTCAGAGTACTGTGAGCACCTTAAGCTGCCCTCGATCGCCGACAGCACGTCCGTCGAGCAGTTGGAGTACTACAGTGAACTGCAGGCTCTCGGCTTCCCCGAGGACTACTGCCGTGAACTCTATGCCCTCCATCTCAAGTATCCCAGCTGGCGCTTTACCCCGCTCTTTACGAACTACAGCTTTGCCACAGCGGTCGATGGGGAATATCAGAATCCAGGCCTGAACCTCGTTCCGGCCTCAGGCCCTGACGCCCACAAGTCCAAGGCGGCATCAGACTTCAACTATCAGAGCAATACCTGGCACCAGTACGAATATGGCTGGGTCGGTGCTTCACGAGAGATCATCGCCCACGTCATGGATCCCCGCAACTTCTTAAATGAGAGGGAGATCTTCCAGTTTGAAAATCTCCAGTATAATCCCGAAGTGCAAAATGTCGCAGGTGTCAGACGCATCCTCGAGGGAACCTTCATGGCCGGCGAAGATCCGCTGACTTATGTGGACTATACGGGTTCGACAGCCATGGGAGACAGCCCCTATGCCGAAGTCTTTATCCAGGCGGCCGAATACGCCAATGTCAACCCCTATCACCTGGCTTCGCGCGTCAAGCTCGAGGTCTCGGCAGAGGGCTCTGACTCTGTCAGCGGCAATTACCGAGGCATTGTCGGACACTATAACTTCTTCAATATCGGAGCCTACCCGACCCCAGGGGAGGGAGACTCTGTCTATAATGGCCTGATCACCGCAAGAGACGGGATCAGCGGCATCTCACAGGAGGCCTATGACCGCCTGATGTTCCCCTGGACTTCTCCGTATCGGGCCATTCTCGGGGGTGCGAGCTTCCTCGGTCGCGACTATATCAATGCCGACCAGCAGACTCTCTATCTTCAAAAGTTCAACCTCGTCTCGCGCTACTTTGCCCCGTTCCAGCACCAGTACATGGGCAATATCTTTGCACCCAAGTTGGAATCTCACGGCGTCTACGAGGCCTATCGCGCCATCGACATGCTCGATCAGCCCAAGGAATTCCTCATCCCCGTCTTTACGGATCTGCCGGCGGGCAGCTATGAACCCGTAGTCGGTGGCAATCCCAACAATCGCCTGGCCTCACTCGAAATCAATGGAGAGCCAGTACCGGATTTTAACAGCCGTCAAGATGCCATTGAGGTGACCCTCGCAGGGAATGTCATCCATGTCGACATCATCGCCAAGGCGGCAGACCCTTTTGCGACAGTGACGGGCGATGGCTACTTCATCGTCTCGGGCGAGATCAATCAGCACGTCATCACCGTCACGGCACAGGACGGGAGCACGCGCGACTATAAGCTGATCATCCACTATCAGAAGGTGAGCGATGAGGTCGGCGAGAGCATCTTCGGCTCGAGGTATCAGGTCGATGGTCTCGGCTATCTCTATGGTGTCGATCCGGCTCAGGGCACCCAGCAGATTGAAAACTTTGAGGCGAGCCTCAATCAACAGCCTGGCGTGACTCTCGAATACCTAGCTCCCGATGGCAGCCCCGCGGCTCGCATCGGCACGGGCACTCAGCTCAAGGTCTATCAAAATGGCATCCTAGACCAGATCTACGTCTTCGTCATCCGCGGTGACATCGATGGCAACGGCCTCATCGACCTCGATGATGCCTGGCTGATCAGCCAGTATCTGACGGGTGAGCAGGCTCTCTCTTCTGCCGCTGTCATGGCCATGGACGTCAACGGTGATGGACTGCGCGACCTCGCAGACGCCAAGGCGATCAAGCGCGCCATCGTCGATGGTCGCGGTCTCAGCCAGAGCAGTCACTAAGTGAGGAGTCTTGCTGTGCGTCGTCCACTGACTAAGACAAAGCTCATAAGTCGCATCTCTTGCTGGCTCATCCTCCTGATCTGGAGCTGGGTCTCCTTCCTCGCACCCGTCCAGGCGACAGATGAGCTGATCTTTGACTTGCCACAGACAGTGGCTCAGGGACAGAAATTTGAGCTGAAGATTCGCCTCTGCGCCCCTGAGATCGTAGAGATCGTCCAGCTCTATCTAAACTTCGATCCTCGTTATATCAGCTTCCTCCCCGAGGAGTCCTACCTCATCCAAGCGGGCCTGGCCTCGGATCCGAGCCACGAGATTCGCTTCAAGCAAGAGCCAGACGGCAGCGGGACCCTATCCCTGATCCACTGGGGTGAGGACCTGCGGACGGATGAAGAGGGGACAGTGGCCGTCTTGAGCTTTGTCCTCGCCCAGGAGACCCCTGTGACACCGAGACTTTTTGCCCTGATCAATGCCCCGAACGAGACCGAGCCCTTTGTCTCGACTCTTGAAAGTGGCAAGATCTACGGCGATGTCGAAAAGATTTTGCGTTTTCAGGTGATCACTTCAGATCTGCCTCCACAGCAGGCTTCGCCAATTCCCCCCCAGGCCAATACTCCGCCTCCCGTCGGAGAACAGTCGCCACCCCCTCGAGTCGAGCAGACTTCCGTCCTCGCCCAGGGGCCGGCGCCCGATTCTTCAGCTGAAGCTCCCGCAGGTGGCTTGCCCCCTGCCCAGGTCGAGAAAGCTGGCCAAAACGTCTCCGTTCAGGTCAATCAGAAATCACCCCTCTTGACCGAAGATGGGCTCGAGCTTTTTGTACCAGCGCTGAACCCGCCTGAGAGTCAGATTCCCGAGGGCTTTGGCCTCGAGAAGATGACAATTCACGGCCTGGAGATCCCCGCCATCCACAATCGAGAGAAGGGGACGACCTTTTACTATTTGACTGAGTCTCAGCAGACGGCCTTTTACAGCTATGATGCGAGCAGTGATCGCTTCAAGCTCGAGAATATCGACAAGTATCTCGTTCGCAAGGCCGACATCGAGCAAAAGACCTTTGCCCGCAATGAGCGCCTCACACGCGAGGGAAGTCTCTGGTCGGTGATCTTGCTCTCACTCGTCGCCCTGGCAGCCCTCGCTGTGCTGGTCTATCTGGCTCTCAAGTTTAAGCGGAGATAGCCTTGCGCCAGTCCAAGTCCTTTCGTCTCCAGTCTTTTCTGAGTGCCGAGTTCATACGCTACCTGATCAGTGGTGGACTCGTCACTCTTCTTAACTTGCTGGTCTTTACGCTCTTGAATCGCTGGCTCGGCCTGTCACGCTGGTATCTCTCCAATCTGCCGGCCATCGTCCTCTCGATTCTCTTTGCCTATTGGCTCAACCGCCGCTTTGTCTTCCGCTCGACGCGGCCCTGGCAGCGTGAGATCTTGAGCTTTATCGGCTCGAGGCTCTTGATCAGCCTGATCTTTGAGTATCTGGCGCTCTGGCTCCTGATCAATCAATGGCAGTGGACTGCCGCTCTCAGCTTTGGCGGTGTAGAATTGCCCTGGGCTAAAATTCTCGCCCAGGGGGCTGTCGTCATCGGCAATTACCTCGTGGGCAAGCTCTGGATCTTCACAGCAGAAGGAGAAGTCTAATGCGCGATTTACAAGCGGTCATGGATTACTTTGCCGAGGCACGTGTCTTCGGCATCCGCCCGGGTCTCGATCGCATCGAGGCCCTCTTAGAAAAGCTCGGTCACCCCGAATCCCGTTACCCCGTCATCCATGTGGCGGGAACCAATGGCAAGGGCTCCGTCACCGCCTTTCTCACCGCCATCGCCGCCCAGACGGGCCGGCGCACGGGCTGGTATACCTCCCCCTATCTCGAGCACTTTAACGAGCGGATTCGCCTCATAGATGGACAGGCGGGTTTTGAGGCCTTTTTGGCGCAGCCCCGCAGCGCTGAAATCAGCGACGAGCAATTGATTGACGTCGCATCTACCGTCCGCGAGGCCGCCGAGGCCATCCAGGCCGACGGCCACGAGGCGCCGACGGAATTTGAACTGATCACGGCCTCGGCCTTTCTCTTTTATGCCCAGGAGAACTGTGACCTGGTCATTCTCGAGACGGGCATGGGAGGCCGCTTCGACGCGACCAATGTCGTCACCCAGCCCCTGGCCTCCATCATCACGGCCCTGGGCTACGACCACCAGGATCGCCTCGGCACGCACTTGGCTGAAATCGCCGCCGAGAAGGCGGGAATCATGAAGGCGGGCTGTCCCGTCATCGTCCTCGATCCGCGGATTGCCCTGGACACGAGGGGAGAAGCGGAGTCGGCCCTTGAGCTTCTCCGAAGCGTGGCAAAAGCCAAGAACTGCCCCTATACCGAGATCCATGAGTCGATGATTGAGCGCCTGCCCCGCCCAGCGGGCCAGATGACTCAGAAGTTTTACTTCAATGGACAGCGGCAGGCCTATGAAATCGCTCTCCTTGCCGACTATCAGGTCTATAATGCGGCACTGGCCATCACGGCCGCCGAGCTCTTTGCGAGCGAGTCGGAGGTTCGAGCGGGTTTGAAACTGGCCCAGTGGCCTGGCCGCTTTGAATTCTTGCGTCGCCAGCCGCCGGTCATCATCGACGGCGCGCACAACCTCCAGGGGGTTCTGGCGCTGCGCGCGGAGCTCGAGCGCTATTTCTCAGGTCAAGAACTGATCTTCATGACGGGCATTCTCGCCGACAAAGAGCATGAGGCCATGCTGACAGCGCTCTTTGCCAATGCTTCTTTTAAGACGCGGGCGGTCTTTATCACAGAGCCGCCAGTTCCCCGAGCCTTCGGGGCCCAGGCCCTGGCCGAGGAGCTTGCGAGGCATTTGCAGGGGGCGGAGCTCATCCCGTATAGTGGGAGGGAAGAGCTGATGTCTGGGGCGCCCGACACGCCGACCATCTACTATGAGAGAGATTATCGTCGTCTGGCGGAGGATCTGCCGCGCCTTGCCGAGGCCTGGCAGCTGCCGCTCATCGCCTTTGGCTCGCTCTATCTCATTGGCAATAGCCGTCCCCAACTGAGAGAGGCCGTTGCCCAGTAGGTCAAGCAGATGAATTGGTATGGAGAACTCGACTATTTCTATCCCTTAGACGCCGAGACGGAGGCGCTCTTTGCCACGCCTCGCGAGACCGTTCTTGCCATCCAATCCTTCAACCGCATTCTCTACGCCATCATGGACGGCGATGACAGCTCGGTGCTCGAGCCCCTGGCTCTGATCTGCAAGGACTATCCGATCTTTGGCGCCGCGCGCCATCTCTACGGCATTCTCCTCGCAGGACGCGGGGATTATGAGCAGGCCCTGAAGATATTGAAGCAGACCGCCCTGCTCGACCTCGAGCCCCAGAACCTCGCCCGGCTGGAGCTCCAGATCAAGGAACTCGAGACGGAGGTGCGCAAGAGTCGCCTCCGCAAAGAGAAGCAGAAGCGTCGCGAGGACATGCTCCTCGAGGTCAAGGCCGACCTCGCCAAGACCTCGATTCTGCAGCGGGCGGGAGAGATTCCCGAGGAGCAAAGTTATGCGAGTTCCGAGGAACAGCGGCAGCTTGCCGGGCCGAAGAGGCTCGGCACGGTCATCGGGCTCTATGCGGAGGACGAGGCCCAAGAGAAGCGCAAGACTGTGCGCTTTG
This sequence comes from Bacillota bacterium, assembly GCA_023426575.1. Lineage (GTDB taxonomy): Bacteria > Bacillota > Clostridia > Saccharofermentanales > DTU023 > JAFAAL01. The sequence goes on along the minus strand of JAFAAL010000048.1, from coordinate 2,325 downwards.
CCGTGGCCCTCGCAGTCATTTCCGTCTTGATCTTGACGATTTTCTTTGCCTTTATCCGCCCGGCACTTCTCAAGAAGTCAGAGGCAGAGGCCAGCCGTCGCCTGGGCTGGCTCGAGACAGAACTCAAGGCGCGCGAATCTGAGTCGGCCATCGCCGATCTCCTCTCAGATTATGAGCGCTTTCTCAAGGGTGAGACAGAGACGAGTTCACAGGAGACTCAGTCCGAGACGATGGAGACTGAGGCAGGCGAGTAGGAGGACTAGGTGCAATATTCATCGACACGCGGCCAGGGCTCATATTCTTTTACTGAGGCTATGCGCCTCGGCCGGACGCCGGAGGGGCTTCCCTTTGTCCCTGCTGAATTACCCTCTCTCAGCTGGCAGCAATTGCTCGAGGTTCAGAGCGATTATCGGGCTCTTTTGATTTTTTCGGCTTTTGCCGATGATTTGACGGAGACAGAACGTCTCGAGATCATGTCCGAGGCTTATCACGAGAATCTCTATCCGCAGGGTCTCCTGCGGGCCGGTCGGCTCAATGAGTACAAGCCAGAGCAGTTGATCATCGAGCTGGATCGCGGTCCCTCGGGTTCGCTCTTTGACCACGACATCAGCTTCCACCTCTCTGTCATGCGCGCACTCGGCGTCTATCCCGAGAAGCAAATTGTCATTCCGCCTTATCCCGCTGAGCAAGCGGCCTTTCTCGCTTGGCGTCACAATCAGGCAGAGCCGCAGGATTATCCAGCGATCTTGATTCACAATCGCAACTGCGCCCGACAGCTGCCGTGGCTTGTGGAGGGGGATCTCTGTGCGCGAACATCGCTGCGCCCTCCCCAAGTCGAGGAGGAGCTACAATGGCTCGCCGCAGAGCAGTCTGAGCGCTATGATCTCGTCGACGGCAGCTCGCCAGCCTCCTTTATCTCAAGCCTGATCATCCTCGCGACGGGCCTCGCCGAGCTCGAGCAGCAGGAGCAGTGGACAGAGCCTGTCGACTTAGCTCTGCCCGCCTTTGACCTCCACCGCGTCTTGGCGGCGCTCTACCTCAAGGTGCTCGGCGCTCCGCTGAACAAGATCATCATCGTCAATGGACACAATCATGCCCTGGCCGACTTTATCCGGACGGGCAAGTATTCCCTCCGCCGGCGATTCATGCAGTCACCCGTCAGCGAGATGGAGCGCATTCTGCCGAGCAATCTGGAGAAGCTGATCTGTGAGCTCAGTGGCCGCTCCGAAGAGTTGACGGAAGAGTTTATGCATGAGCTCGAGACTCGCAGGCAGGCGAGCTTGTCGCGTGAGTTAAAGCAGGCCTGGGACAGTCACTTGAGCTCGGCCTATGCCAACGAGCGGCAGGCGCAAAAGCTCAGGACGGAGCTCTATCATCGGACGGACTATCTCGCCGACATCTACACCCTGATCACCCTCTCAGCCATTGAACACAGCAAGCGTGAACACAGTCGGCCGATCATCATCCCTATCTGCGGGCGGCCCTGGCTCATGGGGGGCAGCGAATTCAAGCGGGCGGAGATTGAGCGAGAGGCGCAGGAATCCGGCTGCTATATCCCCGACTTCTATCTGGCCGAAAAAAGCGATGCAAAAGCCCTCTACGAGGACTATGAGGCAGTCTTTGGACAGTGTCTCAAAGAAGAGGCGGCTGAGCCGGAGGCTGAGGAAGAGAGTTCGGAGACTGAGGATCTGTCTATTAAGGACGATTCTGTGCTAGAATAGCGAGTTGTTATCACATTTTGTAAAAGAGGTAAAAAGAGATGGCAAAAGCAAAGCGAGCCAAGTTCGGCGAGAGAGCGAGTATCGTGCCCTTTTTGGCACTTCTCCTCGTTTTAATCTTGGCAATTGTGATTTGTGTCTTTGGCTGGACCACCCCCTTCAAGGACAAGGACGGTCAGCCCATTCGCATCAAGGGCGTCAGAGAGATCCGCTATGGTACGGATATCCGTGGCGGCGTCGAGGCCGTGTTTGCGCCCAAGGACTACAGTGCCAAGCCAAGCAGCGAGCAGCTAGACGCGGCGGCCAAGGTGCTCAATTTCCGCCTGGACAAGTTGCAGATTTTGGATCGTGAGCTGACGACGAGCCCGAGTTCTGGTCGACTGATTCTCCGCTTCCCCTGGCGCTCCGACGAGACTGAGTTTAAGCCAGAGAAGGCTCTGCAAGAACTCGGCGAGATGGCTTATCTCTCCTTCCGCAAGCCGGACGGCAGCATCGTTGTCGACGGCAGTGATGTCCAAGAGGCCGCGGCCGTCTGGCGTCAAGATACAAATACTCCGGTCGTCTCCTTGAAATTCAAGGAGTCTGGCACGATCAAATTTGCCGAGGC
>JAFAAL010000013.1 GCA_023426575.1 Bacillota bacterium | reverse complement strand
TGGGCAAGAGTGATCTCGTCCGCGCGGTCCTCAGCGGCCACGAGGCGTCTATTCTCAATATCCCTGAGCTGCCAGACATGGCCCAGAGCAAGTATTGGCAGGTCTATTTTCCAGAACTTGATGAGCGTGACTGGCCTGAATTTTTCCGACAGCTCGCCGAGACTTATAGGGAGCGCAAGGGAATCATCGTCCTCTTGAACTTTCAGCGTCTCCTCAGGTCAGCGCCCAGAGTGGAGCAGAGCTTAAGGCGCGCCATCCGTGAGGACTTTCCCGAGACAGAGCTCAAGCTGATCATTGTCGAGACCTATCTTTCAGAAGAGGAACGCGATAAGAGCCTTGCCCGGGGCTTCTACCAGCAGGCGGTGACCACGAGATTAGAGCTAGAGCCCCTTGACTATCGGGCGAGCAGTGCCGTCCTGGCCCACTGGCCCGCTGAGGAACAGCTCTATGGACATAGCATCAGTGGCGGGAGACTGCCTTATCTCAAGCGTCTTGCCAGCTTTTCGAATCTTAAAGAGGCGATTCAAGCGGAGCTCCTAGCCACAGATGGCATGCTTCAGCAAAATGTTCAAGCTTTTCTCAGGGCTCATCTTAGAGAACCCGCGCTCTACGAGCTCGAGCTCATGGCCATGGCGGGAGGCGCAAGCCGCCAGAAGGAAATCTCGGAGGCCGCGGGCCTCATCCCCTCCTCGGCGGCCAATTATCTCAGAGTGCTCTTAAAACTCGGCCTGATCACGAAGCGTCAACCCTATCGCAATGTCAATCCACGCCTGACCCGCTATGAGATCAGTGAGCCGATCTTCCGCTTTGCCTACCACTTCCTCTATCGACTGGATCCACTGCGGCAGAGAGGGCTCTTGGATGAGGCTTTTGCCATTGTGGAAGAAAAATTTTATGCCTATTTTGCGAGAGATTTTCAGGAGATTGCGCGTGTCTATCTCCTGGAGCTCTGTGCGGCGGGAGAGCTGCCGCAAGACATCGATGACTTCCAGCCCTGGTGGAATGATGAGGGAATTGAGATCGACCTCATCGGCAGCAATGCAGAGACGGCCGTCCTCGCCGCCTGTCTCTGGGCCGAGGAGAAGATGGATATCGAGGCGCTTGAGAGTTTGAAGCGCAAGAGTCGCTATACGCAGAGACGGAAGAATAAGATCTATTTTCTCTTCTCGCGCAGCGGTTTCTCGCCCGAGCTGATAGCGGCGGCTGAGAGCGATGCGGAGGTCTACCTGATCTCGCTCTTTGGCGAGGCCTAGCGGCTGGGCGACTATGATTGGCAGAACTGTGTAGAGAGTATAAGATGAAAGCTCGAAATGGGAGGGAGCTATGAAATATTCACGTGCAATTGATACGAAGTGGCAGGAGCGCTGGGAACGCGAGCGGCTTGCAGCCTTTGACTGGTCGAGAGTAGACAAGAAACTCTACGTCCTCGAGATGTTTTCCTACCCCTCGGGGGCGAATCTTCATATCGGCCACTGGTGGAATTACAGTCTTGTCGACTCCTGGGCCAGAATGAAGAAGATGCAGGGCTTCGAGGTCTTCCAGCCCATGGGATTCGACGCCTTCGGTCTGCCCGCGGAAAACTATGCGATCAAGACGGGGATTCACCCACAGGATTCGACGCGGGCCAATATCCGCGAGATGGAGCGTCAGCTGAGGACCCTCGGCGGCATGTTCAACTGGGAGCACGAGATTGCGACCTGTGAGCCCGAGTACTACCGCTGGAATCAGTGGCTCTTCCTGCAGCTCTATCACAATGGCCTGGCCTATCGGAAAAAGGCCCCCGTCAACTGGTGTCCCTCCTGCAATACGACGCTTGCCAACGAACAGGTCTCCAGTGATGGGGAATGTGATCGCTGTGGCAGCCTGATCGAAAAGAAGCAGATGACCCAGTGGTTTTTTAAGATCACCGACTATGCGCAAGAACTCCTCGACTGTCTTCCGGCTCTCGACTGGCCTGAGAAGACAAAGAAGATTCAGGAGAACTGGATCGGTCGCTCCTCGGGGACCCTCGTCGACTTTGCCGTCGAGGGGCAGGAAGAGCTCAAGATCACCGTCTTCACGACGCGAGTCGACACGCTCTACGGAGTGAGCTACCTCGTCGTCGCCCCTGAGGCCGATGTGGTCGAGACGCTGACGACGCCCGAGCAGGCGGCTGCGGTCAAGGCCTATCAGGACGAGGTCAAGCACCTCAGCGAGATCGAACGGCAGTCTTCTGTGCGAGAGAAGACGGGCGTCTTTACGGGATCCTATGCAATACACCCCCTGACGGGCGCGCGTCTTCCAATCTGGATCTCTGACTATGTCATCGCGAGCTATGGCACGGGGGCTGTCATGGCCGTACCGGCCCATGATGAGCGCGACTTCGCCTTTGCGCAAAAATTTGAACTCCCGATCCAGCAGGTTATCGAGCCAGAGGATCCAGAACTTGCCAGAGAAAATTATGTCGACGACGGCATCCTCGTCAATTCCGGAGAATTCTCAGGAGAGAAGAGTGCCGAGGCCCGCGAGGCGATCACGAGACATCTCGACTCTCTCGGCCGTGGGCAGGAGAAGATCATGTACCGCCTCCGCGACTGGCTCGTCTCGCGTCAGCGCTACTGGGGTACGCCGATCCCGATGATCTACTGCGAGAAATGTGGCATGGTGCCCGTGCCCGAGAGCGATCTCCCCGTCGAGCTGCCCTACGATGTCAGATTTACTCCTGACGGCGAATCACCTCTCAAGAAGTCCGCAGAGTTCATGAACTGTCGCTGCCCTGACTGTGGAGGACCCGCCCAGCGAGATCCCGACACGCTCGACACCTTTGTCTGCTCCTCCTGGTATCAATTCCGCTATGTCGACAATCACAATGAGCAGGAGCCCTTTAGCCGGGAGAAGGTCAATCAGCTCTGCCCCGTCGATCGCTATGTCGGCGGTGCCGAGCACGCGGCGATGCATCTTCTCTATTCCCGCTTTATCACTAAGGTCCTCCGTGATCTTCACTACCTCGACTTCGACGAGCCCTTCCAGGGTCTGACTCACCAGGGGATGATCCTCGGCTCAGACGGTCAGAAAATGTCGAAGTCAAAGGGCAACACCCTGAATCCAGATGACTTCATCGAGGAGTACGGCTCCGACGTCTTCCGCCTCTATCTCGCCTTCGGCTTCTCCTATATCGATGGCGGACCGTGGAGTGCCGATGGGATCAAGGCGATGGAGCGCTTTGTCAAGCGGGTGCAGCGCCTGGTCAATCGCCTCGCCGGTGTCCAGACGGACGAGGAGGATGAGAGCCCAGTCCTCAGCCAGCCAAAGGAGCTCAGCGAAAGTGAGAAGCAAGAGCTCATACGTGAGCTCGACTATCACCTGAACTATGCGATTTCAGAAGTGACAAAAGACGCTGAGCGCTTCCAGTTCAACACTTCCGTCGCGCGATTGATGGAGCTCGTCAACTTCCTCTACAAGTATGAAGAGAAGGCCGGCCACGACGAGGAGCTGCGCCGCGGCACGGAGACGATGCTGCGACTGCTCGCGCCCTTTGCCCCCCATTTTGCCGAGGAGGCCTGGTCTGAACTCGGACATGAGAATCTGATCTTTAACGAACCCTGGCCGAGCTTTGATCCAGAAAAGCTTGTCAAGGACGAGATTGAAATTGCTGTGCAGATCAATGGCAAGGTGACGGCCCGCATGATGGTTCCGACCGGGGCCAATGCTGCAGAGGTCGAGACGCTCGTGAAAGAACAGGCCGATTTTTCGACCTGGCTCAATGGCCGAGAGCTCGTCCGCTTCATCTATGTCCCAGGTCGCCTCGCTAACTTAGTCGTCAAGGGAAAGTAGGCACGCCTTGCTAGAAAAAGATCTAAAAGAGCAGTTTCTTGGCTTGGCGGAGGCTTTTGCCTCTGTGGGTCTGCCAGTGCTTCGCTATGGCTACCAGCGGGCGGGGGAGGAGCCGCTCGTGCAGAATCTGCAGGGCGATCTCTCCGAGCGACGCAATATCTACTCAGTGTCAAAGACCTTTACGAGCCTGGCGATCGGCATGGCGGAAGCAGAGGGAAAGCTGAGTCTCGAGAGCCGGGCGCTCGACTTTTTTCCCGAGTTTGCGGCCGGGGCGAGCGAGAGGCATCGCGCGGTCACGATAAGAAACCTCCTGCAAATGGCGTCAGGGAAGCACGATGCGCTCTTTCATAGGAAGAAGCGAGATACCAGCGAGGACTGGGCGAAGATCTTCTTTACGGAGCGCCTGAAGTCGGAGCCTGGGACCCGCTTCTTCTATGCGAATCTCAATAGTTATATTCTCGGCCGCATCATTGAGAAAATTTACGGGCAGAAGCTTCGAGACTTTCTCAGCGAGCGCCTCTTCCTGCCGCTCGGCTATGGCGAGGTGCACTGGGCCGACTGTCCGAACGGCCATACTGTGGCCTATTCAATGCTCGAGCTGAATTTAGAAGAACTCCTGAGCTTTGGCCAAGTTCTGCTGGCCGGGGGCTGCTGGGAGGGGACGCAGCTTGTCCCCCGCGATTACATTCAGAGGATGCATGAGGACCTCATCGACTCCAAGCTCTTTCCCGAGCCTGAGACCCGCAATGGCTATGGCTACCAGCTCTGGCGCTGCTGCCATCCTGCTGCCTGGCGGGCCGATGGGCTCTACGGACAATTTGTCGTCATCTATCCAGAGGAGCAGGCGGTCTTTGCCTGTTTGACTGAGAGCTCGGAAGATCACGAGCCCTACGAGATCTTGGCCATAGTCGATCGGGAGATCTTTGGGCTCGAATGAATTTCTGAAATCTTATATTGAGATTAGTTCATCCCCCAAGACGGCACACCTTCTCTCAATGGTGTATGATTATACTCATAGAGAGGAGGTTTTTTATTTGTGCTCTGCACAAAGAGGAGATCTATGTTTGATTCAAAAAATGTACAAGTTGCAAGAGAGGTCAGTGATTGGCGTGCAGCCATACGACTAGCAGCGGAGCCTCTTCTCGCCGATGGCAGCATCGAGCCTAGCTATGTCGACGCCATGATTGCCACGGTCGAGGAACTCGGCTTCTACATTGTCCTAGACGATGACCTCGCCATGCCCCACGCGCGCCCTGAGGCGGGCGTGCATCAGAATGCTGTCGCCTTCCTTAAACTCGAAGAAGCCTGCGATTTCGGCGGGCGTCCGGTTCGCCTTATCTTTGTCCTGGCAGCCGTCGACAGTGAGTCGCATATCGACAAGCTCCAGCTCCTCGCTGAACTCTTCCAAGATCAAGCTAGGATGAGCGAGCTCAAAGAGACAGACGAGGTCTCAAAACTCGTCAAAATCTTAAATTAAAAAAGCCCCAGGAGGAATCTATTATGAAAATTCTTGCAGTATGTGGACACGGACTCGGCTCGAGCTTTATGCTCGAAATGAATATTAAAAAGGCACTGACAGCTCTCGGCGTCGAAGCTGAACTTGGGCACGCCGACCTCGCCTCTATTCGGGGCGACGACGCCGACTACTTTGTCATGGGACATGATATTGCCGGCAGCGCCTCGATCCCCGAGTCGAAAATCATTGCTCTCAAGAGCATCATTGACAAAGCAGAGCTGGAAGAAAAGCTCCGTGAAAAGCTCAAGTAATTGACATTTAGGAGGATAGATATGTTAGGAATACTTAATTTTCTCGTCGACGTGCTGAAGGTCCCGGCCATCCTGGTCGGCCTGATCGCACTGATTGGCCTATTGCTGCAGAAGAAGCCCTTTGTCGATGTCGTCAAGGGCACGATTAAGACAATTCTCGGCTTCCTCGTCCTCGGCGGAGGTGCATCACTGGTTGTCTCCTCGCTAGAGCCAATGGGCGTCATGTTTGAACAGGCCTTTCACATACAGGGTGTCATTCCCAATAACGAGGCCATCATCTCCATGGCGCTGAAGGATTTTGGCACAGCCACAGCCCTCATTATGGCGCTCGGCATGGTCTTTAACATCTTGATCGCCCGCTTTACACGCTTAAAATATATTTTTCTGACGGGTCATCACACGCTCTATATGGCCTGCATGATTGCCATCATGCTCTACGTCGCCAAATTTGAGGGGGCCATGCTCGTCATCGTCGGCGCGCTCATACTGGGTCTCGCCATGGCCTTTTTCCCAGCGATTGCTCAACCTTTTATGCGCCGAATTACTGGAAGCGACGACGTCGGTTTCGGTCACTTCTCAACGCTCGGCTATGTCCTCGCAGGAGGAATCGGCAAGCTCGTCGGCAAGAATTCACGTTCTACAGAAGAAATGCAACTGCCGAAAAATCTGGCCTTCCTCCGTGACAGCTCCATCTCAGTCTCCCTGACCATGATGCTGATCTACATCATCTTGGCACTCTTTGCCGGTCCGAGATTTGTACAGGAGAATCTCTCGGGCGGAGATAACTTCTTCGTCTTTGCCGTCATCCAGGCCATCTCCTTTGCAGCGGGTGTCTTCATCATCTTGCAGGGCGTCCGCCTGATCTTAAACGAGATCGTCCCCGCCTTTACCGGTATTTCTGAAAAACTGGTGCCCAATGCCAAGCCGGCACTCGACTGCCCCATCGTCTTCCCCTATGCGCCCAATGCCGTCCTGATTGGCTTCATCTTCAGTTTCCTCGGTGGCATCGTCGGCATGTTCATCCTCGGAGGTCTCAACTGGGTCGTCATCCTGCCAGGCGTCGTCCCGCACTTCTTCTGCGGAGCGACCTCAGGTGTCTTCGGCAATGCGACGGGTGGTCGGCGTGGAGCCATGATTGGGGCTTTTGCCAATGGGCTCCTCCTGACCTTCTTGCCAGCAATTCTCTTCCCGCTCCTGACGAGCCTGGGCTACGCCAACACCACTTTCTCTGACTCTGATTTTGCAATGCTCGGCATCATCCTGGGCAAAGCCTCACAACACGTCACCCCCACAGTGATTACGATTGTCGTCTGCCTCATCGTGCTCGCCCTAGTGCTCGACAATCTCTTCCGTAAAACAGACAAAAAGGAAGCGGCGCAAGAAAGCTAAAATAGCTCGATAAGCCCTTAGTCCTAAGAAGGCTGCCTCGGAGAGAGGCGGCCTTCTTGCTGCAGACCAACGAGCGCCCATAGATTGACAAGCTCTGAATAGACTGTCTATAATCGTCAGTGCTGAGTGCACGGAGAGTTGACCGAGCTGGCTGAAGGTGCACGACTGGAAATCGTGTTTGCGTCAAAAGCGCAACGAGGGTTCGAATCCCTTGCTCTCCGCCAGGAGCCCTGTAATTTAACCTTACAGGGCTTTTTTATTTTATGATTGGGGGATCTGAGACC
>JAFAAL010000003.1 GCA_023426575.1 Bacillota bacterium | reverse complement strand
TTGACTTCAGCACCGATGCGGATGACGCCGTTCTCGTCGAGGTCCTTGAGCATATCGTCCGAGACGTTTGGAATTTCACGGGTGATCTCTTCAGGTCCCAGTTTTGTATCTCTGGCCTCACACTCATACTCTTCGATATGGATCGAGGTATATACGTCGTCCTTGACGAGGCGCTCGCTGATGAGGACGGCGTCCTCATAGTTATAGCCTTCCCAGGTCATGAAGCCGATCAGGACGTTGCGGCCGAGGGCCAGCTCGCCATTGTCTGTCGAGGGGCCATCCGCGATAATGTCGCCGGCCTTGACCTCTTCACCCGCTCTGACCAGAGGTCTCTGATTGTCACAGGTGCCCTGATTGGAGCGGCGATACTTCGTCAGCTGGTAGCGGTCGTAATCATCCTTGCCGCATTCGATGACAATCTCATCGCAGCCCACATACTTGACCACACCGTCACGCTTGGCGACTTCGCAGACGCCCGAGTCCTTGGCCACGCGATGTTCCATCCCCGTGCCGATGATGGGGGCCTCCGGCTTTATGACGGGCACGGCCTGACGCTGCATGTTCGAACCCATCAGGGCACGCGAGGCGTCGTCATTGCCGAGGAAGGGGATCAGGGAGGTCGCGACGGAGACGAGTTGCTTCGGCGAGACGTCCATCAGATCGACATCCTGGGGCTCCATTTCAACGAATTGGTCGATATAGCGGCAGACGATGCGCTTGTTGACGAAGCGGTGATTCTCATCAAGGGGCTCATTGGCCTGCGCGATATAGAAGTAATCTTCCTCATCCGCCGTCATATAGCGAATCTCATCGGTGACGACACCGCGCTCCTTGTCATAGACGCGATAAGGCGTCTCGATGAAGCCGTAGTGATTAACTCTGGCATAGGTCGCAAGAGAGACGATGAGACCGATATTAGGTCCTTCTGGTGTCTCAATCGGGCACATTCTGCCGTAGTGAGAGGCGTGGACGTCACGGACCTCAAAGTTCGCACGCTCACGCGAGAGACCGCCAGGGCCGAGGGCCGAGAGACGGCGCTTATGGGTGAGCTCAGCCAGGGGGTTCGGTTGATCGAGGAACTGTGAGAGCTGCGAGGAGCCAAAGAACTCCTTGATCGCGGCCGAGACGGGACGGGTATTGATGATCTGCTGCGGTGTCGCCGTCGCCATGTCCGTCGACTGCATGCGCTCACGAACCGTCCGCTCCATCCGGGCGAAGCCGGTGCGGACAGCGTTCTGCATGAGCTCGCCAACCGAGCGGATACGACGGTTGCCGAGATGGTCGATATCATCGATATGACCGACCCCGTGCTCAATCCCAATAAAATAGGAGATCGACGCCACGATGTCATCGAGAGTCAAGTGGCGGGGCAGGAGTTCTGGCTTATGATCTTTCAGAAGCTTCTGTAATGTCTTCGCCGTCTGCTCACTCGCCTGCGCCTCGGCAATAAGCTCGTCGAGGACAGGCAGGTAGACCAGTTCATCGATGCCAGCGGCCTCGGGATTAATCTTCTCGAGATCCTTGGGCGCGAGCTTATGGACGAGGTAATTCATGAGGAGGACGCGGTTATTGCCGACGACTTTGACGGCCTCCTCACCCTTTTGCAGCTGATCACCGATGAGAATCATCGGGTAGACAGTCACTTCATTGAGGCCGGAGTCCTGAATCGCATAGGCCTGCTCGCGCTTGATGATCTCACCCTCATCGACGAGGATCTCACCCTGGGGGCTGATCACGGGCGCTGCCGTCATGTGGCCAATGAGGCGTCTGGCCAGTGAGAGCTTCTTATTGAGCTTATAGATGCCCACATGCGCGAGATCATAGCGATTGGCATCGAAGAAGAGATTTCTCAGATAATTGCTTGCGCCCTCGGCGGTATAAACCTCGCCGGGACGGAGCTTGCGGAAGAGTTCCTGGAGGCCGTCGTCGACATTGTGACAGCCATCGCGCTCTAGGGTCTCGACGAGACGCTGCTCCGAGCCAAGCAGGGCAAGAATGTCTTCATCTCTGCCGAAACCGAGAGCTCTCAAGAAAATGCTGAGGTGAAATTTGCGGTTGCGATCAATACGCACCCAGAGGAGTCCGCTGGCATCCGTCTCAAACTCGAGCCAGGCGCCGCGGTTCGGAATCATCTGTCCCGCATAAATCGGCGCACTGTTCTTGTCCTGCGTCTTGTCATAGTAAGCTCCAGGAGATCTCACGAGCTGAGAGATGACAGCGCGCTCAGCCCCGTTGATGATAAAAGTTCCAGTCTCCGTCATGATCGGGAACTCGCCGATGTAGATCAGCTGTTCCTTCACGACGTCGTCACGCTTGTTGTGGAGCCGCACCTTCACGCGAAGTGGCGCTGCGTAATTCGTATCCCGCTCTTTACATTCAGCGATGGAATACGTGGGATTGTCGATATCAAATTCTTTTTCCAAAAAAGAAAGTTCTATATCCCCGGAAAAATCTCTGATGGGCGACATGTCGTGCAAAGCCTCCATGAGCCCCTCATCCAGAAACCACTTATAACTTGCTTTCTGTATTTCCATCAAATGGGGAATGTCTAGAACTTCCTCGATCCGTGCATACGACATCCGCTCCGTGCGGCCGTATTGAACCGGTTTTACCATCAATGATCACCTCACCCTATGGCGCTTCTTGCCTCTGTCCCGTCTTGCGCCCCTTGACGAGACTGGCTCTTCTGGTATAATTGCGGCGTGGAGACAGTTTCTTCGGTCGAGTCATTCTCTATAACAATACTCATCGAAGACAGCTCAACGCATTTACAAATTCTATCATCATTGACTAGGACTCGTCAAGGCGTCCTCCCTAAATGTCGACTCTCTTGATTGGAGTCTTGTCGCGGAGGTTTCCTATGTGTCGCAAACCATTAAGCAAGAAACTTTCACCTCTTTCCTTGCTTTCTCTCTGCCTGACTTTGCTCCTGATAAGTGGCCTTTTCAGCCCGCTGAATGTCTCGGCAACAGATGCTCCCCCGATTTCTGGACGTGAGGTCTCGACCTTTGATGAGCTCAAGACGCTGCTCGAGAGCACAGATCCCAATGATCAAAATCTCAAGATCATTCTGACAGGGGATATCGAGCTTACAGAGAGCTCCGATCCTCCAAATGCCGAGCAGACCATCACCGTGCAGCAGAAGAAGGTGGAAATCACAACAGGCGATTTCTCCCTCAATGGCAAGAGCCGGCTCACCCTCGCCCTCGAAAAAGAGACGGAATTCAAGATGCTCCATGCCCATTTAAAGGGATGCAAAATCACGGCCAATCACTCCACCCTCCACCTCGATAAGGACAGTATCATCTCAGACCTCCAATCGAATTTTGGCATTGTCATTGACGGCGCCTCCCTCTTTGAAATTTTAGGCACAGTCCGAGATAACACGATTCTTTCGGAGAACGCTGATAGACCCGTAATTTTCGTGACGGGAAAGAGTCAAGTCGTGATGAAGGGTGGCGTCATCGCCAAGAATCGTCACGATTATATTGATAAAATTAAAGAACGCGGCTATGTCTGGGGTGGAGCCGTCTTCGTGCGCGGCAATTCCCAGTTTCTGATGGAAAGCGGAGTGATCCAGGAGAATCAGGCCGCAATTCACATGGCCGGCGGAACCGAAGAGGATGGGACCCTCCACGTCGGCTTGGGCGGTGGGATTCTCGTTGCTGAAAACTCTCTGCTCGAGATTAGATCTTCCGATGCTGTCATCGCCAAGAATAAAGCGACCAATGGTGGCGGTATCTGTATCTACCAGGCGCAATTGACCCTAAATGGCGGCCTCATCCAGGAGAATGAGCTTGTGATGAACCATAGCGAGGGAATCAACAAGGGCGCAGGTCTCTGTCTCTATATGACAGCACCAGGCGCCGTCAATCTCCTCGCAGGGGAGATCAGCCGCAATGATGCAGGATCTCTCGGCCTAGGCGGCGCGATCTATCTCGAAGCAGCCGTTGGCGAGCGGCCCGCCGCCCATGCCTATCTTGAGAATCTCTTGATTTCTGGGAATCACTCTACAGGTTCCTTTAAATCCAATCCGAGTTACGGACCCATGGGGGGTGGTCTCTGGTTTTGTGAAACGGGTCGTGCGACGATTCATTTGACCAAGGGATCTGCCATTTATGAGAACAGGGCAGATCAACCAGCAGACAGACCTTCCTCAGGAGATGATTTTGCCGCTGCTCCTCTTGGCGAAGATCACGAGCCCATCAGTGTCAAAGTGTCCGATCGGCTCCTCGGAGGCGGGGAGATCCTCTGGTACAAAGACGGCCAACCCACGAGCCAATATGGTTCTGACATAAACGTTCCTCGCTACCGGAGCGGTGACAGCCCGCTCAAAGCAGAGGAAATGAACACCACCCTCAAAAATAAGAAGGGGCTCGCCCTGAAGTCCATCGTCCAAAAGGACGACGCCAAGGCTCTCGCCATGGCCCTGGCCCGTCTCAAGATCGAAGACAATACGTCCAATCTGGGCGGCGGCATTGCCGTGAACGGCCAGATCGATATTGGAGATCCCGAGATCTACAAGATCGAGATCCGTAAGGATTGGCCGGCAGACAGTGATCACTTGCCCCCCGAGCTCAAGGTCCACCTCGCTGTCGGTCCCTATGAGATTTACGACATGGTCTTAAATGCCGAGAATCAGTGGCAAGCCGTCATTGAAAATTTCCCGGATCCTGCGACCCTCATTGATACCTCGGGACAGCTTCTGGAAATCTCCGTGCGGGAAGAATCCGTGGATGGCTTCGTGCTCGAGCGCTCAGACATCCAAATCGACACCTCTCAAAAGCTCATAAGCATTCATCTTGTGAACGAGGAAGAATCTCCTGAAGGGCCAGATCCTTCTGTCCCCGGCCCCAGCACAGAACCCTCGCTCCCCGTCGACTCCAACCCTCCAGAGACGAGTCTCCTTATTTTCCACGAATCCACCACTCCCACAAGTGTTGTAGCGCCGACTGTCCGGGTGGAGACGCAGACACCCTCTGTCCCGGTCACCGGGGAGGCATCCCCTCTGCCCTTGGCATCGACGCTCCTCCTCATCTCCCTCGCCTTTGTGCTTCTCCGCCACAGGCAATCTTAAAACGACGGATACTAAAAAGAGCCCCCTCCATGGAGGGGGCTCTTTTTGATTGAAATCGAATCTTTAGTCCAGGGGCACGACATATTTCATGCCATCTAATTCCTCGACCTCGAGTTGATCGACTGCTTCGTCGAGCCATTCCTTGGTCTTGCGGGTACGGATGGCGCGCTTGGCCAGCGCCTCCCAGGCTTCATCGCCGAGTTTGACAAAGTAGATGATGTGGTAGCCGTGATCGCTCTTGACGATGTCGACGTCCCCCTCTTTGCGCTTTGCGTCGAGGGCCCATTCTTCATACTCAGGCACGAACTGGCCCTTGTTGACATCTTCGTAGAGGCCGCCTTGGCTCGCGCTGCCTGGATCTTTGCTATGTTGCTTGGCCAGTTCTGCAAAGCTCTCCTCATCCTTCTTTCCTGCCTTGAAGTCTGCGAGCAATTGCTTTGCCTTTTCTTCAGCCTCTTTCCACGAATTCTCGTCTTCGGGTTTTTCGGCTTGGATGAGAATGTGTCTCGTGGTGTACGAACGCGATGTATCACGCTGACGGCCGATGTAGTAGACGAGCCATGTTCCGAATTGACTTTCTAGGACGGCTGTATCGCCCTCTTCGCGCTCGGGGTTCTCGAGAAATTCGCGCAGTTCGGGTGGCAAGCCACGGACAGGGACGCTCTGCTTGGTTGAATCGGGTTGCTTGGCCAGTTCATTGGCGATGATCTTTTTTGTATAGAGGGGCTGCAGACGGACAAAGTCTTCCTCCGTCTTGACGCGCTTTTGCATGGACTCAGCGCGCAGTTTTGCGTTGGCCTGATACTCTGCCTGCTTGTCGGGACTCTCTGGCTGGGCCTGGCTGCCCTCTTCACTCTCCTCGCTGGCCGTGTATTCCTCTGTCTTCTCGAGCTCAGCGAGCTCTTCAGCGGTCAAGAAATCGTCCGCCGTATTGGTAAAGAGCATAGCTCTGAATTCGACGTGATCGAAGACGTCTCTATTGGCCTCGTACTCGGCTTCGAGTTCCTCGGCACTGACGTCAATCTGCTGGGCATAGTGATCGCGATATTGCTCGGCCTCAAAGTAGTATTTGACCATCTCGAGAATCGCTTCGGTCTCATTGCCCCAGCCATAATAGAGGGTCATGAGTTTTTCAGCATCTAAATTTTGCTGGGCAGCAAACTGCTGGAGTTGAGCAACGACCTGCTGTCCGAGGGCACTGCTGTCTTCCTTTGCCTCGAATTTTTCTGCCTCCGCTTGCTTGTGACAGAAATAATCGAGCATGGCCTGTTTCTTGGCATAGCGCAAGAGCATCTCACGCGTCGTCTCCTCACTGTCCTCTCTGGGGGTTGTCTCGAGGAGAGCCTGGTTATCGGGATCAAAGAGGCCCGACTGCAGCTCTGGGCTCACCGTCTTAGAGGCCAGAGAGGCGTAGAAGTTTAAGACATGGACGGGTATCTCAGTCTCCTCGATACGAAGAGCGGGCAGATCCTTATACTCTTGCCCCAGGGGGTAGAGTGTGTCGAGTTTCTTCTTTAATTCGTCGAGGGCCTGCTTCTGAGCCTCTTCCTGGAGATTGGCACCAGGGCTCTGAACAGACGCGTCGGTCGTAGCATCGGCATCCTCCGCCACGGTGGTCACTTCAGTTTGATCTGAGTCTTCACTCGTTTTGCGACCACCCTGACAAGAGACCAGGCCCATGATAAGGGTCAAAGAGAGGACGCCTGCAATGAATGATTTCCAATATTTCATGATATCTCCTTTTAGTTGAGGGGCAGGACATATTTCATGCCCTTGCCATCTTCGATTTTGACCTCTCCTGTCAACTCTCTTAACCACTCTGTCAATTTGTTGCGAGCGACCTTTGTCTGAAGATCGTTCAACCAGACTTCATCATTGAGCCCCTTGAAGTAGATGATATGGTAACCCATGGAGCTCTTGACGATTTCGACATCGCCAGGCTTGCGCTCAGGCGCTAGGACAAAGTGATCAAATTCTGGCACAAAGGTTCCCGGGGCGACGTTCTGATAGAGGCCACCATTCATCTTGCTGCCGGGATCTTGGCTGTATTTCTCAGCAAGTTCTGCAAAGCGCTCCTCACTGGCTTCACCAGATTGATACTCAGCGAGCACGTTCTGGGCCTCTTTCTCGGCGTCGGCCTGGACAGCAGGCTCTGCGTCTTTCGGGACTGGGAAGAAGATATGACGGGCGTCATAGGATCTCTCTTCATTCTTGCCACGCTCGAGGTAGAGGATGAGCCAGACAGAACCATTGGCCTCTACGACTTTATGATCCCCAGCCTGGCGCTCGGGATTGAAGAGGAAGCCGCCGATTTCCTCATTGACCTTGTCCTTGCTGGTCGACTGCTTGCTGACGTCTTGATTTTCTTTGAGGGCCTTGGCATTTTCAGGATTGGCATAAAGCTCCTGCAGCTTGACAAAATCCGCCTCGTTTTTCACCTTGCTCGCCATTTCCTCGGCGCGCTGATGAGCATTGGCCAAGAGTTCTTCCTCGCTGTGCTCTGCCTTGGCGGGACTCTCTTCCTGCTTGCCAGACTCTTCCTTTTCCTCGTCTTTGTCCTTGTCTTCAGACTTGCTGGAATCATCGCCGACGATAGGGCCCTCGGCAAAATCGTGGTAATCGGACTCGATGGGCAAGAACTGCAAGAGTCTAAAGCTCACCTGATCATAGTCGTCGGGATTCTCAGCATATATTTTCTCAGCTTCGGCACGCTCAGGCTTAAAACTCTCTTCCATGTGCTGGCGGTACTCCTCCGCGTGGTAGAAATCACGGACGAGCTCACGTACGGTCTCTTCATTGTTGCCAGGGCCGTACTGCAAGTGAATCATCTTGTTCAGAGAGACCCCGCTCTGGGAGGCGGCGTTGCGCAGATTTTTGATCAGTGCGTCGACTTGCTCTTCTGCTTTGTCGGAGAAGGTATAGGCATTCTTCTTGGCCTCTTGGAGGGTCAGAACGTTACTTGCGAGCTGCTGCTTCGCGTAAGAGATGAGATCATCCCGGACGAGACGCCCCTCTTCTCCAGAGAAGCTCGGTTCACGGAGTGCCGTCATGGCCTGGGGGGAGAACACGCCCTCGGGAAAACGATCGCCGAAGACTTGAGCTGCGAGTGAGCTGTAGAAGTTCAGGACATTCGCTGGCTCTTCAATCCCGTTGATCGTGACCGCTGTGGTATGGCGCTCACGATAAC
>JAFAAL010000001.1 GCA_023426575.1 Bacillota bacterium | reverse complement strand
TCCTGCGCTACTAAGTTTTAGAGGCTACGATGACCCAGAGCCCTGTGAATCAGGGCTCTGGGCCTTGTCAATAATGAAGGGGTCGTATTTTGTTTCTGCGTGTGAAAGATTTACGGAAGGCTTATGGGGATAAGCAAGTTCTGAATGGCCTGACTTACGATTTTTATGAGGGGAAGATCTATAGCATCAGAAGATCACGAAGTGCTTTAAGCTCCGCTACTAAGTCCCAAGTTCTATCGCGTGGACAATAAAAGGGGAGTCCTCGGACAGTTCTCGAATCATCTTCTGAAAATTGTCGGAAAGATCCGAGGCATAAAAGAGATCTGGCTCTGTCTTCTCAGGACTCTTGAGGCCGTGCGCTGTCAAATATTGGGCGACTTTTTCGGGCAGATAGGCGGAGGGATTATAGAGCCTCATCTCTGGATAGCGCCTCTGAAGCTCAGAGGCGAGCAGAGGATAGTGGGTGCAGCCGAGAATGAGGCTGTCGACCTCAGCCATTCTGGCAGGCGGCAGGTGATAGTCTATGGCTGCCTCGAGGAGGGGACCGCTGCGGACGCCCTCTTCGAGGAGGGAAACCCAGGTCGGACAGGCGATCGAGCTCAAACAGAGGTCGGGGCGCAGGCGACTGAGCCCCAGCCCATAGAGATCTGAGTGGATGGTCGCCTTGGTCCCGAGGATCAGGATGGACTCGCCCTCGGCGGCCACGGCGGCGACCTCGGCGATGGCGGGCTCGATGATGCCAAAAATCGGCAGATTGGGGAAGCGCTCGCGGAGGAGATCGACAGCGACGGCACTGACCGTATTACAGGCGATCAGGAGTGCCTTGATCTTTTGACTCAATAAGAAATTTGTGATCTCCGTGGCAAAAGCCCCAATCGTCGCCTCTGACTTGGAACCATAAGGGGTCCTCGCCGTATCACCAAAGTAGATGATGCGCTCCTCCGGCAAAATCTGGCGCAAATAGGGCAGGACGGTCAGACCGCCCAGCCCCGAATCGAAGATGCCGATAGCCGCCTCAGACATCTTGGCCTAGGCCTGTCGTCCCGCGATGAGGGCGCTGAGGAGGGCGATCGTCGAGCTGACACCGCGCTTATGAATGCGCTCGTAGCCATGGGAATTGGCGACCCCCGTGCCGAGGAGGGCAAAGCGGTAGTCATAGCCCGCGGACCTGGCACAAGAGGCATCAGAGCCATAGAAGGGGTAGATGTCGAGACAGTACTCGAGCTCTAGGCTCTGGGCGAGCTTGACCAGCTCATCGGTGAAGTGATAGTCGTAGGGGCCGCTGCTGTCCTTGGGACAGATCGAGAGCTTGTACTCGTTGGTCGAAAGGTCGTGACCGACGACCCCCATGTCGACAGCAATCATATCGCGAATGCCGATCGGATGGCCCGCGGCGGCGCCATTGCCGACTTCCTCGTAATTGGAAAAGTAGATATAGACTTTGCGCTGGGGCTGGAGGCGGCCCTCGGCCACTTCACGGGCGAGGACCAGGAGCATGGCGGCGGACGCCTTATCATCGAGGTGGCGGCTCTTGAGGAAACCGTCGCCTGCGAGCCTGGCTCTGCTCTCGAGGATGACGTAGTCGCCGTGCTCGATGCCGAGGGCTCGGACGTCCTCGGCGGATTCGACTTGCTCGTCGAGGACGAGCTCGACATTGCTGTCATCGCGCTTTAAGTCATTGACCTCGCGCGAGGCGTGCACAGAGGGATTGACGAGGTGAATGGTCCCCTCATAGCGCTTGCCCTCACGGGTGACGACGGTGACATTTTCCTGCTCGACATAATTGTAGGGATAGCCACCGAGGAGGGTGAGGCGGATGCGGCCGTCGCCCTTGATGTAGCGCACCATCAGGCCGAGCGTGTCGACATGTGCGGCGAGGAGGAGCGCCTCATCGTCCGCCTTTGCATCGGCCTGGCTGGAGTTGCGGTCGAGACAGCACCAGACGCCGCGCTTGACGGACTGCCAGGGCTGGAAGCCGAGCTCGCGGAGCTCTTGCATGACGAGACCTTCAATCTCGTGGGTGAAGCCTGTAGGACTCCCCATTTCGCAGAGTTCGAGCGTCTTTTCCATGGCGGCCGTGGCCAGCTGGCTCTGCGCTTCATAAAACTTTTTGTTCTCGCTTTTTCGAATCTCGTGTTTAGACATGATCTTCCCTTTCTAGATGACGATCTGCTGAAAGCTCTCGATAAGAGTTCTGCAGTGCTGCCTCCGCCTCTCTAGCGAGCGCTCGCACCTCTTTAGCATTGGCGGCATCCTGATGCCGCTCGAGCCAGCAGCCCGCATAGGTGATGCAGTGTTGATAGTAGATGCGGGCCGTGTCCTCCCGCTGCAATTGTTCAAAGATCTCAGCTTGGAGGAAGTAATTTTCAGCAAGCTGGGAAAAGTAATCGGGGCCGCGTGAGCTGCGCCTGTGGAGCTCGAGCCTTAAAAGATCAATCGCTGCTTGGAGATTGCCGGTCTGGCATTCCAGATGGGCGAGAAGTCTCAAGAGCTCAAGCTCGGTCTGGCGATCCTCGCGCTCTTGGCTCTGCGTATAGGCACGCCGCATCGTCGGCATGACCTCGAGGGCCCGGTCGAGGGCAATCGCCTCTTCGGCCAGTTGCCGCAAGATCTCAAGCCGCCGACCTGGTCGCAGATGTCGCTCTCTCAGGCGAGATTCCAATGTCTTTATAGGATCAGACACAGCCTTGCCCCCTTTCTGATTCTGTTATAATATAACACAGCTATAAGGAGACGGAGAAAGGAGCAGTGCAGATGAATAAAAGATACTGGGCCATGCTTTTGGCCCTCATCATGAGCATGGGCCTCCTCTGGGGATGCCAGGAGGCATTGCCCATGGACACGGGACGTAAATCGGAGTCCGTGAACTATGATAGATATGAGCTCGACACGGCCGTAAGGGAAGAGGCTGCAGGAGAATTCACAAGCGAAGAGAGCGCTGATGCTCGCAAGGTGATCTATCACTATGATCTCTCCATGGAATGTCTTGATGGTCAGAAGGTCATGTCCGATCTCGCCACCCTGCTTAAAAAGTATGAGGGCTATATTCTCGACTCCTCGGTCGACATGGACACGCCCTACGGACTCCAGGAAGAAGCTCAGATTCGCCACATTTATTACGTCTGGCGGATCAAGAGTGATCAGGCCGAAAACTTTGTCAATGAGCTCAAGACGATTGCCGTCGCGACCTCCACTCAGATTCGCCGTGAAGATCAGACGATCTATTACCAAGATACGGAGACGAGACTCGAAAATAAGCGCAAGGAAGAGGAACGTCTGCTGGAGCTGCTCGACAAGGCCGAAGACATGGCGGATGTGATCACCATTGAGGAGCGACTCAATCAGCTGCGCTACGAGATTGAATCTCTCGAGGGCAATCTGAGAGAGGTCGATCGAGATGTCAATGAGTCGACCATCACAGCCAATATCCGCGTCGTCCAGGCAGAAGATATTTCTACAGCCCAAGGCAAGCCCTTCCTCGAGAGGGTCAGTGATTACTTTGGTATCTCGCTGAGGGTGCTCCGCGATGGTGCCGAACAGCTCCTTTACATCCTGATTGTCTTCGGTCCCTGGCTGATTCTCCTCGCCCTCCTCATCACCCTGATCATCTATCTCGTCCGTCGCTCCAATCGCAAGCAGCGCCTCAGAAGACGGGAGGAAGAGATGGCGTTTTATCAGAGGATGCAGGCCGGGGGCATGATGCCTCCCAGTCCTGGCTATCCTGGGGCTCCCGTCAATCCCGAGTCCGCTAGAGCTCCCGAGGTCTTTAGCGCGCAGTCTGAGGATCAAGAGAGCTAGAGGCCACAGTCTGATCGCTAAGAATAGAGACTGATCAAGCATCGATCGAGTCCTGCACAGAAGGCAGGACTCGATTTTTTTGCCGTTTCCCAGGAGTTGACGGCAAAATCGACACCTGTTTTTTTGTGGCTTTTCATCTATAATAAAGACATTACTGAGCATAGACTCAGATTTATTGGAGGTTTCAATCATGAGAAAATTTTTGAGCTTAGTCTTAGCTCTCATTTTCCTCGCGAGTTTTGTCGCCTGCGATAACGCTCACACGACGAAGGTCGAAGAGACGACCGCGGCCGAGGCTACAGCTGATGCTGAGACGCCCGAGACCACAGCAGAGTCTGCAGAGGCCCCGGCAGACACAGAAGCAGAGGCTGAGACCAATCAGGATTACAGTGATAAGAAGGTCATCATGATCACCGACGAGGGTGGAATCAATGATGAGTCTTTTAACCAGTCCGCCTGGAACGGCATGGAGCGCCTGAAGAACGAACTGAAGATGCAGGTCAGCTTCCTCGAGTCTCATAAGGATGCGGACTATGCGCCGAACCTCGAACTCAGTGTCGACCAGGGCCACGATCTCATCTGGGGCATCGGCTTCCTGATGAAGGATTCCGTGACCGAAGTCGCCAAGGATTATCCCGAGCAAATGTTCGGTCTGATCGATGACAACTGGGAAGATGGCGAGCTGCCGAACGCAGTCGGCGTGCAATTTGCCGCTGAGCAGTCCTCCTTCCTCGTTGGCTATATCGCTGGCATGACGACCAAGACCGACAAGGTCGGCATGGTCATCGGCATGGAGTTCCCGACGATGTTCCGCTTCCGCTATGGCTATGAGGCGGGCATCCGCCAGGCCGCCAAGGAACTCGGCAAGGAGATCGAATTCCTCTACACCAATATCGAGTCCTTCTCCGACACCGCCAAGGCCAAGGCAGCCGCCCAGCAGATGTACCACGACGGCGCTGACATCGTCTTCCAGTGCGCGGGTCTCGCGGGCTCAGGCGTCATCGAAGCGGCCAAGGAGCTCGACAAGTGGGCGATCGGCGTCGACCTCGACCAGAATGCCCTGGCTCCGGACAACGTCCTGACCTCTGCCCTGAAGAACATCGATGTCGCCATCTTTGCCATCACCAAGCGGATCTTCGACGGTGAGGATCTCGGTGGCAAGACCGTCCTCTTCGGTATCGAAGACGGTGGCGTCGGCATCGCCCCCTCCTCGGACAAGCACGTCGCCCCTGAGGTGCTCGAGAAGGTCAAGCTGGTCGAAGAGAAAATCAAGAGCGGCGAGATCGTCGTTCCCTACACCGAAGAAATGTTTAAAGAGTGGCAGGCCAAATAAACGATGGACTCTGCCTGGCGCCCCTGCCCTGCGTGGGGGCGCCTTTTTAATATCTAGATGAAGAGGAGGCAGATGTGCCTGAGGTGAGAGAATTGGCAGCTGTCCAGACGTCGCCCCTAGCGGTGGAGATGCTGGACATCAGTAAGCGTTTTACGACGGTACAGGCCCTAGACCACGTTGATCTGCGAGTGAAGAGGGGGACGATCCATGCGCTGCTCGGCGAGAATGGCGCGGGGAAGTCGACCCTGATGAAGGTGCTCTACGGCTTGATCAATGCAGATGCGGGTGAGATCCGACTAAATGGCGAGCCCGTGACCATCAAGAATCCCGGGCAGGCGATCGCCCACAATATTGGCATGGTCCATCAGCACTTTATGCTGGTGGAAAACTTCACGATCGCCGAGAACCTGGTGCTCGGCAAAGAGCCGCAGAAGGCTCTCGGTATTCTCGACCGCCAGGGGATCCACGATAAGATTCAGGGCTTCATGGAGGCCTATGGCCTCACGGTCGATCCTGATGAGTTGATCCGGGATGTCTCCGTGGCCACGCAGCAGCGGGTGGAAATTCTGAAGGCGCTCTATCGAGGCGCTGAGATCCTGATTCTCGACGAACCGACCGCTGTCTTGACGCCGCAGGAGATCACGGCGCTCTTCCAGAATCTGCGCGCGCTGACCGAGGCGGGCAAGACGGTCATCATCATCACTCACAAGCTCAAGGAGATCAAGGCGATCGCCGAGCAGTGCACGATTCTCCGCCGCGGCAGGTTCATCGACTGCGTCGAGGTCAAAGATGTCACGGAAGAGCGTCTGGCTGAGCTGATGGTGGGGCGCGAGGTGCGACTGAGCACCGACAAGGCTCCCCGGGAAGCCGGTGAGACACTTCTCGAGATCCGTGATCTCAATGTCCGAGACGAGCGGCGCCTGCCCAAGGTGCGCGATCTTTCGATGACGGTGCGGGCAGGTGAAATCGTCGCCCTCGCCGGCATCGACGGCAACGGTCAGACGGAGTTGATCGATGCGATTACGGGTCTTCGCCAGGCCGAGAGCGGTCAGATCCTCGTTGCTGGTGTGGAGATCACGAATCAGCCGCCAGCAGTGGTGCAGGCAGCAGGGGTCAAGACCATCCATGAGGACCGGCATAAGCGCGGTCTGGTCCTCGACTTCACCGTCAGTGAAAATACGATTCTCGAGCGCTATCATGAACCACCCTTTAGCGAGGGCAAGCTCGGTATCTTGCGTGAGCGCTCTATTCTCGACTATGCCAAGTCACTCATTAAGCGCTTTGACATCCGCCCGCTCGACGCCGCCCCCAAGCGAGCGCGCCAGCTCTCTGGCGGCAATCAGCAGAAGGTCATCATCGCCCGCCAGGTCGACCAGGAGCCGAAGCTTCTGATCGCCTGCCAGCCGACGCGGGGTCTCGACATCGGGGCGATAGAGTTTGTCCGCAAGGAACTCGTCAAGCAGCGTGACGCCGGCAAGGCCGTCTTCCTCGTCTCCTTTGAACTCGATGAGATCTTAGATCTGGCGGACCGCATCCTGGTCATCTATGACGGCGAGATCGTCGCTGAACTCGATCCTCAGGAGACGAGTGAAAACGAGATTGGTCTCTACATGGCGGGCGCAAGGCGCAAGGAGGCGAAGCATGCTTAAACGAATCCTGAAGAAACCGACGACGGCCATCTTTATGGCCCTGCTCTTTGGCTTCATCGCAGGTGCCATCGTCCTCCTCATTGCGGGCTATCATCCCCTCGAGGTCTACGCCGTCCTCTTTAAGACCGTCTTTTCCAAGCCAAAGTACCTGGCCCAGATCCTGGTCAACGCCGCCCCGATTATCCTGACGGGCCTGGCGGTGGCCTTTGCCTATAACACGGGCCTCTTCAACATTGGTGCCGAGGGGCAGTACATGGTGGGGGCTATTGTCGCCGCCATGATGGGGCACTATCTCCCGCTACCGCCCGTGATCCATCCGCTCCTCATCTTAATCGTCGCCTTTGTCCTCGCCGGCCTCGTGGCAGCTCTGGCGGCCTGGCTCAAAAATCGCTTTGGCATCCATGAGGTCATCTCGACCATCATGCTCAATTGGATTGTCTTCTATCTCCACAACTTCATCGTCAATCAGCCGTCGATCAAGGTCTCGGGCACGGTCCACTCACCAGAGATCCGCCAGTCGGCCAGCCTCCTCTTCTTCAGCAAGGACTATCTGCGCTCGCCGGAGGGACAGGCCTTCTTAGGCTCCAGCCCCTTCCTTCGCGACATCCTCCGCACGGCGCTGTCCTGGGGCATTCCGCTCGCCATCACGGTGGCGCTCATCTACTGGTTCCTCTTGAAGAAGACGCGCTTTGGCTATGGCCTCCGCGCCGTCGGACTCAATAAATATGCCGCTGAGTTCTCGGGCATTCCCGTTCAGAAAAATGTCTTCTACTCGATGTTTCTCGCCGGGGGCGCCGCGGGCCTCGCGGGGGCCGTTGTCATCTTGAGCTACGGCCTCTATATCTCGGCCCTCGGGGCTCAGGAGGGCTATGGCTGGGACGGCATTTCCGTCTCGCTGATCGCCCAGGCCAATCCCATCGCCTGTGTCTTCACAGGCATCCTCTTCGCCTTCCTGCGCTTTGGCGGCCAGCTGGTCCAGGCCAGGACGCAGACCCCGACAGAGATCATCAATATCATGATTGGCGCCATCGTCCTGGCGATTGCCGTGGCCTCGCTCTTGCCGCGCCTGGCCGACTACCTCGAGCGAAAGGAGAAGAGCAATGCTTAATGCAATCTTCCTGACCTTTGCGATCACTTTGATGTATGCAGCCCCCCTCTGCCTGACCGCCCTAGGCGGCGTCATCACCCAGCGCGCAGGCGTGGACAATATCGGGCTCGAGGGGATGATGGCCTTTGGGGCTTTTGCCGCGGCTTCTGTCGGCTATTTTTCTGGCAATCCCTGGCTTGGCTTCCTCGCCGGGGGACTGGCGGGTGCCATGCTCGCTCTGATTCACGGCGTGGTCGCCATCACGCTCAAGGGCGATCAGACGATCTCGGGCATTGCCATTAACTTTATTGGGCTGGGGCTTGCGATCTTTCTGACGCGCATCTTCTTCCGCGGCATGGCCAGTACCGATGCCGTGCAGAACAAGATGCCGAAGGTCTTGCAGAGTCTCGGAGTCAATTTTGAGAAGTATCCGAGCTTGCGCGCCCTCGAGATCGATATCACGGTCATCATTGCCCTCCTGGCGGTCTTTCTGGTCCACTTCATGCTCTACCGCACGGTCTATGGCCTGAGACTGCGCGCCTGTGGTGAGCATCCCGCGGCGGCCGATACGCTCGGCGTCTCGGTGACTCGCATCCGCTATAGCGCAGTCCTGCTCTCGGGCTTCTTTGCGGGCTTCGGCGGTGGGGCCATGACGCTGGCCGTCATCTCGCACTTTACGCCGACGATTATCTCGGGACAGGGATTTATCGCCCTTGCGGCCGTCATCTTCGGCAATTGGAAGCCGATCGGCGCGGCACTGGCCTGCCTCCTCTTCGGCTTCGCCCAGGCGCTCACCGTCCTCTTGACCTCTTATACCACTGTGCCGACACAGATTCTCGCCACCTTGCCCTACGTCTTGACGCTGCTGGTGCTGATTGCCTTTGTCGGCCGTGCCGTCCCGCCAAAAGCCAACGGCCAGCCCTATTTCAAGGGTGAGGCCTAGACAGGAGAAGATATGGAAAAGCAGTATCACATTGGCCTCGGCCTCGAGATTGACAGTGAAGTCGTCCTCCTCCCAGGAGATCCTGGGCGTGTGGAGAAGATTGCTGCCCAACTCGATCAGCCCCGCTTCCTCGGGCAGCATCGCGAGTACCTGAGCTGGCGCGGTCAGATCGAGGGTCGAAATGTCCTCGTCATGTCGACGGGCATGGGGGGTCCTTCGACGGCCATCGGAGTCGAGGAGCTGATCAAGCTCGGGGTCAAGACCTTTATCAGAATTGGCACTTGCGGTGGCATGGACCTCTCGGTTCAGGGTGGAGACGTGGTCATCGCCCAGGCCGCGATTCGCATGGAGGGCACGAGTCATGAATACCTACCGCCGGAGTTTCCAGCCGTGGCTGACCACGGCCTGAGCTCAGCGCTCGCCGCAGCGGCCGAGCGGCTCGGCTATCGCCATCACATCGGGGTCGTCCACTGCAAGGACTCCTTCTACGGTCAGCATTCCCCAGAGACGATGCCTGTTGCAGAGCATCTGCTCAGTCGCTGGCAGGCCTGGCTGCGCGCTCATACACTGGCTTCGGAGATGGAGTCTGCAGCGCTCTACGCCGTCGCCCAGACCAGGGGCGTCAAGGCGGCCTGCGTCCTCCAGGCCATCTGGAATCAAGAGCGGCAGAAGCAAGGGCTCGACGATGTCAAATATGAGGGGGAGAATCGCGCCATTCCCGTGGCCATCGAAGCAGTGCGCGCCCTCATCCAAGCTGGCCAAATCTAAACCTTTTCGAGGAGTAATTTATGGCGATTTCAGCCTTCTATATTCGGACTCCTGGCGCAGACCCGAGGAGCCTCGACAGCTACAATCAAAATTTTATCAATGAGATCAACAGGCATCTCAGGGAAGAACTCGTGCTCAGCACTGAGCCTCTGGCCCTTGACCAGAGTCTCGAGAGACTTGGTCTCCACCTGATCTTTATCGGCTCGGGGGGCTCGGAAATGCAGTTTGCCGAGCACTTCCAGAGAGTCGGAGGCGATTGCCTCCTCCTGACGACAGAGGCCAATAATTCGCTGCCTGCCTCGATGGAGATTCTCTCTTTTCTCCAGAATCATGGCGTCCGCGGCGAGATCCTCCACGGCTCTGCCGAACGCGTTGCAGCCCTCCTCGAGGCCGAGCTTTCTATTCGCGCTGTCAAACAGAGGCTTGTCGGCCTTAGGATCGGCAATACGGGGCTCTCTGACTGGCTGATTGCCTCAGCGGTCGACCGCGAGCTCCTCGCTGAGCGCTCGGGCCTCGTCTATGTCGACATCCCGATGGCGGAAGTCATGGCGGAGATCAGCCGCGAGAGCTATCCAGACAATGAGTGGACAATGCAGCTCAAGGCCATGTCCTGGCCCGCTGAGCAGATGGAGCGCGCGCTCCAGGTCTATGGCGGTGTCAAGCGCATCGCCGAGCGCTATCAGCTGAAGGGAATCTCGCTCCGCTGCTTTGACCTCCTCGCCCCCTATCGCATCTCGGGCTGTCTGGCGCTCGCCATTCTCAATGCCGAGGGCTTCTGGGCCGCCTGTGAGGGCGATGCCAAGTCGCTGGTCTCGATGACCGTTCTCGGTGAGCTGACGGGTCAGCCCGTCTTCATGGCCAATCCCTCGCGTCTCAATTTCGAGGAGAAGAAGCTCGTCTTGGCCCACTGTGTGCTCCCGCTCAACATGCCAGAGTCCTACCGTCTCGCCACCCACTTTGAATCAGGCCTCGGCGTCGCCGTCGCAGGTGAATTTCAGCCAGGTCCGATCACGCTCTTCAAGATGCGGGAAGATTTTCGGAGCTATCACGTCCAGCGTGGGGATCTGCTGAGAAACCTCCACGAGGGCTGCCTCTGCCGGACGCAGTTAGAGATCAGCTTGCCCGACGGGCTCGACTACTTCGTCAAGCGGCCGATTGGCAATCATCAGATGCTCGTCTTAGGTGATCACCTGGCCCGAGTCGAGCGCTTCTTTGAACTCTATAAGAATGACTAAGAGAGCCGCTGAAAAGATGCTGAGAGAAGAGCGCTATACGCCTGAGGTCGTGGCGACGGTGCCGCGGGCCAGAAGGCTCTATCGCTTCCTCCTCGTGATGACACGGGCTCTCTTCAAATGGCTCTTTCAGATAAAGCTGAAGAGTGACCCGGCGATTCAGAAAGAGGAGGGTCCCTGTCTGATCCTCGCCAACCACCTCTCCTATCTTGACCCGCTGCCTGCAGCCTTTACCCTCCCAGATCGAGAGATCAACTTCGTGGCGGGGCGAGCCCTCTTTCACAAGCCCTTTTTGCGCTGGCTCTTGCCACGGGTCGAGTGCATCCCCAAGGAGCAGTTCTATCCAGATCCCGGAAGCATTGTCTCCATCGTCAGAATTTTGAAGGCGGGCGGCACATGTCTTCTCTTTCCCGAGGCGCAGCGGTCCTATACTGGTGCGCCTCTGCCTTTTAGCCCCGCGGTGGCAAAGCTCGTCAAGAAACTCGCGATCCCGGTCTACACGGTGCGGCTCAGCGGCTGTGGCTTCGCCTATCCCCGCTGGGCGGATCAGCTGCGCTTTGGCCCCATTGAGGCCGAGCTCCGACCCTTCTTGAGGCCGGAGGAGATTCAGTCATTGAGCCTCGAGGAGATCCAAGACCAACTGGCCGTGGCGATCCATCACAGTGAGGCTGCCTGGCAGGCCGCCCAGCCGAAACCTGCGCGCTACCGCTCCCGCCACCTGGCCGAGGGCCTCGAACGGATCTTATACCACTGTCCTCAATGTGCCTCGGAAGAGGGCTTTGTGACGAAGGGGAAGAGCTTGAGCTGTCTACATTGTGGGACGGCGTATCATGTGGATTCAGATTACAGCATTCATGGGGAGGGGCCCTGTCCCGCCAATCATGAAGTCTGGGCCGAGGCCCAGATCGACAGGATTCGTGCGCGCGCCGAGGCGGGCTGCGAGCTCGTCAGATCTCCTGTCTCGTATGCCCTCTTGGATATTGAGAGCCGGACGCCGGGTCCTGCCTCGCCAGGCCGTCTGACGGTGACGCTCGAGGGCATCTATTTAGAAAGTGACTTAAGTTCAGATCAGGCCGGAAGGCTCGAGCTCAAGACGAGCAATGAGGGCACGGCCTATGTCAGCTTGGGAGAATACTTGCAGCTCTTTGGCCCTGGGGGCGTCGTCTATCGACTGACTCCTGGCAGTCCCGCAGAGCTTGCGCGGATCGTCGAGGCGCTGCAAGTGCGCATAGAATGGACCGGCACGGCCGGAGGAGGTAAGGAATGAAGAATGTACGTGTAATGATCTGGGGCTTCGGAGCGATGGGCAGTGGCATCGCCCGCGCCCTCTTGTCCAAGAGGGGAATTGAGATTGCGGGGGTCTATGACCTCCGACCTGAACTGGTCGGACAGGACCTCCATGAGAAACTTGGTCTCGAGCGGCCAGAGGGAGTGCCTGCCGTCAAGATCTCTGGCGATGCCTTTGCTGGGATCCAGCGGGGAGCGGCCGACCTCGTCATCCTGGCGACGGATTCCTTTACGGCGGGAGCCTACCCCAAGATCAAGCACTGTGTCGAGCAGGGGATGAATGTCATCTCCACGGCGGAGGAGATGAGCTGGCCCTGGGTCAATGAGGGCAAGCTCTCGCTCGAGATCGACCGGCTGGCGCGGCAAAATGGCGTCACAGTCTTCGGCACGGGGGTCAATCCCGGCTTCGTCCTCGACTATCTCATTCTGGCACTCTCGGGCTGTCTCATCGATCTCCATCGCATTGAGGCGGCCAGAGTCAACGACCTCTCACCCTTTGGCCATGCGGTCATGGAGGAGCAGGGAGTCGGCCTCGAACAGGAGCACTTCCATGCGAAGATGGAGGCCGATGAGCTTGCGGGCCATGTCGGCTTCCCCGAGTCAATCTCGATCATCCTCGCAGGGCTCGGTCTGCCGATGCATCAGATTGTGCAGAGGAAGGATCCGATCGTCTCCGAGACGGAGCGCAAGACCCCCTATGCCCACGTCACGCCTGGGCAAGTGGCGGGGATTCGCCAGCAGGGCTTTGGCTATATTGATGAAGGGGATGAGCCCTTTATCTCTCTCGATCATCCGCAGCAGATCTTGCCAGAGCTCGAGGGGACGCACACGGGCGACTTTATTCGCCTCGACTCAGATGACTTTGCGATCTCCATGCGCATCGAGCCAGAAATTCCGGGTGGGATTGGCACGATTGCCATGTGTATCAATATGATTCCCGAGGTTCTCAATGCCTCACCGGGCCTCAAGAGCCTCCTCGACCTGCCGGTGCCGCGGGCGCTTCTCGGCGATGTCAGAGAGCGCCTGACGGCCTATCGCGAGGCGCCGCAGATCTTCCATGCGGGCGATCTCGTCATGCTGCGGCGGGAGATTCTGCCTGCAGCTGAGAGAGCTCCAGGACTGCCGGCTGAGACGGCAGCAGAGCCTCTGGTCGCCTACTATAAGGGCTATCTTGAGGCGGAGGCTGTCACGGGAGATGAGGTGACGATTGAGACCTTTGCGGGTCGCAAGATCCAGGGGACGCTCTGCAATCGTCCCGTCCACTATGTTCATAATTTCGGCGAAGAGGTCTCCGAGCTCAGGCAGTTGCGCAAATACTTTAAGGAGATGAAGGAGGACTTAGAAGATGTCAGAGCGTAGTTATCAAGCAGTGATGCAGAGAAAAGAAGAGATCATCAAGCGTGCGGTCGGCCTCGACTACAGTGAGTTCGTGCGCCCCTATGGCTTCGACTATGAGGCGCTCCTCGCCGCTGTGCCCTATACCCTGGAAGAAGTAGCGGCGATCCAAAGAGAGCTCGGCGTCGGCAATACGCCCCTGATAGAGCTGAAGAATTTGACTGCTGCAGTGCGCAAGGCGGCTAAGCCAGGCTATGGCGCGCGCATTGCGATCAAGGACGAGGCCCAGAATCCCTCCGGCAGCTTCAAGGCGCGGCGGGCGGCGCTCTCCGTCCACGAGGCCAAGCGCCTCGGCTACCCAGGAGTCGTCGCCGCGACCTCTGGCAACTATGGCGCGGCGGTGGCGGCGATGGCGGCCAAGCTCAACTTGCCCTGTATCGTCGTCCAGGAGTGCTATGACTCTCGGGGCATCGGACAGCCTGAGATCCTCGAGAAGCAGCGGGCCTGTGAGGCCCTCGGCGCGGAAGTCATCCAGCTGAGTGTCGGCCCTGAGCTCTTCTACGAGACGCTCGCGATCCTCGAGGAGACGGGCTATTACAATGCCTCGCTCTATGCGCCTGCCGCGATCCGCGGCATCGAGACACTCGGCGTGGAGATTGCCGAGCAGTCCCTCTCTCAATTCGGCAAATACCCCGAGCATGTCATCGTCACCAATGCGGGCGGCGGCAATCTGACGGGGACGGCGCGCGGCCTCCAGCAAGCGGGCGCGAGCAGCGAGGTACATGCGGCCTCTGTCGATCTGACGGGTCTGCACATGGCCTCGGACCACGACTTCAATCGCAAGTCCTTTACGACGGGACACACGGGATTCGGCATCCCCTTTACCGTGCAGCCCGATCGCTCGGATGTGCCGATCAATGCGGCACGGCCCCTGCGCTATCTCGACAGCTATATCCTCGTCAAGCAGGGAGAGGTCTTCTTTGCCACTGAGGCGCTGGCGGCTCTCGAGGGCATTGAGCGCGGACCTGCGGGCAATACCTCGCTGGCGGCAGCCATCGCCCTCGCGGCCACGCTGCCAGAAGATCAGCTGATCGTCGTTCAGGAGACGGAATATACAGGGGCTGGCAAGATGCCATCGGCCCAGCTGAGCTTTGCCAAAGAGCAGGGGATAGAGCTGATCTTCGGCGATCCCGAGCAGGAAGTGCCGGGACAGAATATCGTCTTGCCCGAGCGCTTTGAAGAGATCAAGCTCCGCTATTATCCGCTCAGCCACTTGCGGGCTTCTGCGCTGAAGAGACGCCTCGGCGAGCGCTCGCTCGAGAGCATCGATGAGAAGACGCGTGACTTCCTCGCAGCAGAGCTCGGGCTGATGCCTGAGGCTTTTGACGAATTTCTGCGCACATTGGACTAAGGGAGGTTACTATGGCGAGACAAGATGATTTTTTGACGCGGCGCAAGCATCTCGAGTCCCTGACGGACGAGGAGCTCTACGAGCGCTTCTGGCAGCTGGCCAATCAACTGGTCGACCCGTTGCTCGAGGCGGGCAAAATCTATACGACACCTGCAATTGAGCGCTCGATTCTGCTGCGCATGGGCTTTTCCTCGGTGGAGGCCAAGCCGCTCGTCGAGGGCATGATTGAGCACGAGCTGATTCAGCATGGCGCGGGGCACTTGGTCTGGCGCCTCGGCCAGGAGCTCGGCATCGACTACCGCGAGGCGGGGCAAAAGCTCCTCGCTGGCGAAGGCTGGACGAAGCTTCAGGCGCTCTTTAATCAGGAGGTGTCTCATGACGAATAAGAATCCGCTGCGCCCCGACCGGCGCATGGACGTGCGCGATATCCTCGACGGGCTCGAGAACTATCATCCGAGCCGTCACCCCTGGCACTGGCGCGAGGGGCGGGGAGAAGAGCGCAAGGTCGGAGACTTCACCTATTACGAGACTTCAGAAAATGTGAAAAATTCGGTGCCCCTCGCGGGCTCTCGCGGCTTCGGCTACATCGATCCGCAGCCCGACTGCGTCATCACGACGGAGATTGCCTCGGGCCGCTTCGAGGATGATCTGCGGCGGATGCGCATGGCGGCCTGGAATGGCGCGGATCACATCATGGTCATCCGCACGGCGGGCCAGTCGCACATCGACTCTCTCCTCGAGGGGACGACGCAGGGGATCGGCGGCATCGCCGTGACCAGGAAGCAGTGCCGGGCGAGCCGGCGGGCCCTCGACTGGATTGAAGAAGAGGTCGGACGGCCCTTGAACTTCCACTCCTATGTCTCGGGCGTGGCAGGGCCGGACATTGCGGTCATGTTTGTCGAGGAGGGCGTCTCGGGCGTCCACCAGGATCCGCAGTACAACGTCCTCTACCGGAATATAAATATGCTGCGCTCCTTTATCGACGCCTGCGAGTCCAAGAAGATTCTGGCCTATGGCGACATCTTACAAATTGACGGGGCCCACAATGCCAATGCGACGGCGATGGAGGCCTGGAAGGTCATGCCAGAGCTGATGGTTCAGCATGCGATCAATTCGGCCTTCTCTCGTAGAGTCGGGATCAAGCCAGAGAATATCGCGCTCTCGACGGTGCCACCGACGGCGCCGCCAGCGCCCTGTATGCGCCTCGACCTGCCCTATGCCGTGGCGCTCCGCGACTTCTTCCGAGACTATAAGATGCGGGCACAGATGAATACCAAGTATATGGAGTCCGACATGCGCGAGGCGACGGTGACTCATAGCTTAAACCTCGTCATCTCGCGCCTGACCTCGGCCGATATCCAGTCGACGATCACGCCCGACGAGGGCCGCAACGTCCCCTGGCACTACAACAATATCGCCGCGCTGAACACGGCGCGACAGGCTCTGAATGGGCTCGACGGCATCCGCCGCATGGTCAAGGTCGACCGCGAGAGCGAGCTCGGCCAGGAAGTGCGCGAGCTCAAGGAGCGGGCGATCCTCTTCATGGAGGAGATGCTCGAGACGGGCGGCTACTTCAAGGCGGTCGAGGAGGGCTTCTTCATCGATTCGGGCCTCTATCCCGAGCGCAAGGGCGACGGGATTGCCCGGCAGCAGGACGGTGGCATCGGTGCGGATGCGATCTTCTATCGTGCGGACGACTACTTTGCCCCTGTCTCCGTCCACTATGGCCAGAACCATCTGCCAGAGGGCATCGAGAAGCCTGAAGATGCGATCGGCGGCGACACCTTCCAGTGTCCCGAAAAGATCGTCTTTATCGACGAGCTCGACGAGGATGACAATGTCTATCGCAGAATCGAGGCCAAGCAGAAGTACTACGACCATCACAATCTGATTCGGCCGGAGGTCGAGTGGCTCGCCGATGGCGTCGTCGTCATGCAGCTCTTCTTGCCCCTCGATGAGCATCGCGCCGAATTTGCCGCGATGGCGATCGGGGAGAAGCTGGGCCTCAAAGAATGCGTCGTCATCAACAAGCAGGTCTGTCATCCCGCGGAGGGCTGTCTCCTAGAGCTCAAGGGAGTCGTTGACTTCGACATCGATGTCAATGATCTGGTCATTCCCGAAAAGGTGGAAAATCTCAGCGAGAAGGAAATTCGCGAGGACATCCACGAGCGGCCGATGACAGTGGTCGCCGCGACCGTTGGCGAAGACGAACACTCGGTCGGGCTCAAGGAGATCCTCGACATCAAACATGGCGGGATTGAGGGCTTTGGGATTAAATATCACTATCTCGGCACCTCTTGCCCCGTCGACAAATTGGTCGATGCGGCGATCGAGACCAATGCCGACGCCATCTTGCAGTCGACGATCATCTCGCACGACGACATCCACATCAAGAACATGCAGCGCCTGGCGCAGATCTGTGTCGAACGCGGAGTCCGCGATAAGCTGATCCTGGTCGGCGGCGGGACGCAGGTCAACAATGAGATGGCGGTTGAGGCGGGGCTCGATGTCGGCTTCGGTCGTGGCTCCAAGGGAATAGACGTCGCCTCCTACCTCGTCAAGCGGCGGCGTGAGAAGGAAGCAGAAGAGTAGATGACAACAGTGCGTAAGATTGATCTCCTGCTCGCCGAGATTGGCTCGACGACGACGGTGATGAATGCCTTTACAGATCTCGACAGCGAAGAGCCAATCTTTCTCGGCCAGGGCCAGGCGGCGACGACGGTTGAGGCAGGCGATGTCAGCCTCGGTCTTGCCGCGGCCCAGCGCGCGCTCGAGGAGGAGCTCGGGGAGAGGCTCGAGGCCCGTGAGGTTCTCGCCACCTCCTCGGCAGCGGGCGGCCTCCGCATGACGGTCCACGGCCTCGTCTACGATATGACGGTCCGCGCGGCCAAAGAGGCGGCCCTCGGCTCAGGCGCCGTCATCAAGCTGATCACGGCGGGGCGCCTCCGGCGCTCAGATCTGGCTAAAATTGTCGAGATCGCACCGAAGATGCTCTTTTTAGCGGGAGGCACCGACTTTGGGGAGCGGGAGACGGCACTCTTCAATTACGAGGCCCTGATGTCAGCCCTCCCCAGGACACCCCTGGTCTATGCTGGAAATTGTGAAAACCATGAGGAGCTACGGCTGCTGGCCGAGGCTGGAGGGCACCGGCTCTACCTCTGTGAGAATGTCTACCCGCAGCTCGACCAGCTCAATATCGAGCCTGCAAGGCAGCTCGTGCATGAGGCTTTTGAGGAAAATATTACGGCTTCGCCAGGGATGGAGAAGATTCGCGAGCGGGTCTCGGGCCACATTCTGCCGACACCCGGCGCGGTTATGGAGGCGGCCATTCTCCTGTCCAAACTGCTGGGCGACCTCCTCGTCTTCGACGTCGGGGGTGCGACGACGGATCTGCACTCCGTGACGGATGGCAGTCCGACGATCCGCGAAATTCAGACGCAAGCAGAGCCCAGGGCCAAGCGGACGGTCGAGGGAGATCTCGGCCTCTTTGTCAATCGTGAGAGCCTCCTCGCTCAGATGAGCGCGGAGCGACGTGCGACCCTGCCAGCTCACTGGGAGGAGCTCTCACGGGCGACCGCTGAAATTCCGACGACGCCCGAGTCCTACGCCTTCCTCCGCCAATTGACGGCCGAGGCCTGTCACGTTGCCCTCGAGCGCCATGCGGGCCGCCTGGTCGAGCTCTATGGTCCGACGGGCCGTCAGACCCTGGCCAAGGGCAAGGACCTCAGCCAGATCAAGTATGTCATTGGCACGGGGGGCGCCCTGACGCGCCTCGGGGACGGAGAGGCCATTTTGAAGCAGGCGCTCACTTTTCGTCGGCGCGACTTGCTCTTACCGGAGGACAATCTCAGCTTTTACATCGATCGCGACTACAATATGGCGGCGCTCGGCGTCTTGGCAAAAGCCAAACCTCTGATCGCTGCCCGCCTCCTGCTCCGAAGCCTCGGCATCGAGCTCTCAAGAGAAGAGATTTTAGAGCGCTTGACGGAAAAATGACGGATTTTGTCGCGGATTGTCGGTCAAAAAAGCTGTTACAATCAAGACGGGCGGATTAGGCTAGGACTAGATCGCCGTAAGGCTTAAGACAGAGGAGGAAAAGATTATGTCAAATCCTGGACTTTTGACTCACAAGCAGAAACTGCAGGAGAATGCGCAGAAGATCGTCGCGCTCTTGCAAGAGCAGCAGATCCAATACCACCTAGTCACCAAGGCATTCAGTGCTGAGCAGCGACTGGTCGAGGCCCTGCACGAGGTCGGTATTGATCATTTTGCTGATTCTCGGATACAGAATTTGCGTCGCCTGAGACCCTTTGCCAAGTCTCTCCTCCTGACGCGCATTCCCATGCCGTCAGAGGCTGAACTCGTCGTTGAACTCGCCGACATCTCCCTGAACTCGTCGGCCAAGACGCTCCGCGCCCTCGATGCCGCCTGTGCAGCTCAGAAGAAGCGCCATCAGGTCATTCTCATGCTCGAACTCGGGGATCTGAGAGAGGGCATCCCTCTGCCTCGCCTGCCCTATGAATTGCCTGAGATCATGGAGCTCGAGCACCTGGACATCATCGGCATTGGAGCCAATTTTAACTGCTACGGGGGCGTCATCCCACAGCCTGATACCCTACATGCTCTCATGACTGTTAAGGAGGATCTCGAATTCGAATACGAGCGCTCCCTGCCCCTGATTTCAGCGGGCAACTCGGGGAGTCTACACCTCCTCTTAAACAATGAGTGGCTGCCAGGCGCCAACCACTTGCGCATTGGCGAGGCCTATCTCCTCGGACGCGAGACCTCTTACGGCAAGCGCGTCCTCGATCTCCATGAAGATGTCTTCACGCTGCGGGCTGAGCTCGTTGAGGTCTACGAGAAGCCGTCGCTTCCCATCGGACAAATCGGCCTCAATGCGGCAGGGGAGACGCCGCAGTTTAAAGATGAGGGTGAGATTCTGAGAGGCATCTTTGCCATGGGCGGACAGGACATTATCCCAGACGGTTTGACCCCGCTCCTGCCAGGTCTCAGCTATCTCGGTCACTCCCAAGATCACACAATCTTCAAGCTGACGGGCGCAGCGGCAACTCTCGAGGTCGGCGATACCGTCGACTTTAGGCCAAACTACGTCAATCTCGTCAGAGCGTTCAGTTCTGAATATGTCGATAAGATCATCATCAATTAAATGATTGAAGAACTGCCAATCTATTCGCGCGATCGTTCGCGGACTTGGGTGGAGGTCTCACGGCAGAATCTGCTGACAAATCTCAGGGCGATTCGCCGACAAGTCCCCCCAGAGGCCAAACTCTGCGCCGTTGTCAAGGCGGACGCCTATGGCCACGGCGCCGAGTTCGTCGCCCGGGTGGCCGAGAGCGAGGGGCTCGCTGATTTTTTTGCGGTGGCCAATGTCGACGAGGCTGAGCGCCTGCGGGCCGCGGGCTGTCTCCTGCCCATTTTGATCATGAGTCGTGTGCCGGTCCCAGAGTCCCAAAATCTCTTAGATCTCGACATTCGACCGACGCTCTGGTCTCTGGCGGAGGCGCGAGCCTTTGCCGAGGCCCTGCGGCATCAGGGAAGACGCCTCAAGGTCCACCTCAAGATTGACACGGGGATGGCGCGGCTCGGACTCTCGGCGCGTGAGCCGGAACTTGAGCAGACTGTCCGCGAGATTCTGGCGATCACTGCGATGCCTGAGCTTGAGATCGAGGGCATCTTCTCACACTTTGCCGCGGCGGCCTCTGACAGCGCCTATCAAGACTGTCAGTTTGAGCGCTTTATTCGACTTTTGGAGGCTCTGGCCGCGCGAGGTCTCGAGATTCCGATCCGCCATATTGCCAATTCCTCGACGATCATTCACCGGCCCGACATGGCCCTCGACATGGTGCGGGCGGGCATCATCATCTATGGCTGTTACGAGCGCCCAGAGGATTATGAAATTTTGCCCCTGCTCCCCGTCATGCACTATCTCTCGCGCATTTCAGATCTCCGCCATCTTGAGGCCGGAGAGACAGTGGGCTATGGGCGGACTTGGACGGCGACCCGCAAGACGACACTGGCCATCATTGAGGCCGGTTATTCCGATGGCCTGATGCGCAGTCTCTCCAATCGAGGCATCGTCTCGATCCGTGGCCAGCGCTGGCCGATTGTCGGCAGAGTCTGCATGGATCGCTCGATGATTGACATCACGGGGCTCGAGGCTCCGCAGCTCGGCGAATTGGTGCATATCTTTGGTGGACCAGTTCCCGACTATATCAGTGCCGACGAGCAGGCGAGCCTGGC
The DNA here is from genome assembly GCA_023426575.1 of Bacillota bacterium. Taxonomy (GTDB): domain Bacteria; phylum Bacillota; class Clostridia; order Saccharofermentanales; family DTU023; genus JAFAAL01. Next base: position 50,202 of record JAFAAL010000001.1, on the reverse strand, counting down.
AGATACCATTTCCTATGAGCTCTTCTGCGATGTCAATCGGCGCGTTCCTCGCATCTACGTTGACTAATTTCTGTCGTGGCTTAATATAGTCTCTGAAATGCGAGGGGGGTCTCATGCGCCGTAAACTGAGAATCATTAAAGAAAATATACTAAAGGTCCTGGTCCTGCCGATCTTCGTCTTGGCCATTGTCTGGATCCGGCGACACCTGGCTGCACCCGCCGAGTATATCCCACAAAAGTATGTCAAGCTCGCTTTCTTGGCCTTGCTCATTCTCTTTGTCATCTATCTCTTCTATCTCTTTCAGAGTCTCGTCCACAGTGCCTGGCTGCGCCGCTTCGATCCCGGCGACCCCGAGAGTCTCAGTGGACTGGCAAAGCTCAGGCGCTACAAGCTGCCCGAGAGCCTCGCAGCGGCTCTCCGCAACAATCAGGACGAGGTGCTCGAGAAGATCAATATCTACTTGCACTCCCGCGGCTTCAATGACAATTTAAGGCGCAGCTTCGGTCAGATTTATGAGCGTAAGCTCATCGGCTTCGACCGGAGGATGCGCTCGCGCTGGCAGCGCATCGCCGTCCTCTATCGCCCCATTCTCAATGTCATCGTCGTCGACCAGATGCTCAAGGAGGCCATCGACTATATTGAGCGCAGCAGCCCTCACGCCAAGATGAATCAGTACATCCTCGTGACAGACATGGGCAATAATCAAGAGGTGCTCTCAGCGGCGGCAGGGGTCGTCAATTTTCTCGGTAGCCTGCAGCAATCCTACCTCAGTCCAGTTCTGATCGACCTCCACCACGGACGCATATTCTTCCCCCTGGACCGCTCCCTCCTGAGTTTGCGCCAGAAGCTCTTCCATGACTACCTGCGCTACGATTTAATCTTCTACCTCAAGCGCCACCTCGGCCAAGCTCCGACGCGCGTCAAGACGATCAAAGAAGCTGGAGAAGCATCATTAAAGAGCCCCAGAACCGCGGATGATAGGATGAGAGGACCTGAGCTGCGCAAGCCCGAGAACAAGGGCATCCGCCAAGTCAGACACCGCCCCCATCGCCTGCCTGAAAGACGGCCAGTGGGCAGCGAGTCCAAGGCGCTGCGCCGCGCCTCTGCGCCGCAGCGTCCGCGCCCTCTACCAGCTCCCCCAGAGTCTCCGGATCGGCTCTGAGCTGCCCATGTCCAGAGCGGATCGCCAAGCCCCGATCTCACTGAGCTTTGGACCGAGAGGTCTCGTCATCTCAGTGCTCTCTGTTCACAATCGTCGCGGCGATCTCAGAGTCTCAGACGAGACTGCCGAGAGCGCCTGGCAAGTGGCGGCGCGTGGCATGTCTGCCGTCTGGAACTGCTCTTTTCCCGTTGATGCTGAGATTGAGACAGCCCTCTTTGACTTCTTGAGGGCGCGGCAGCCCGAGGCCATGGCAGCGGCCGTCCGCTTCCTCGACGAGCAGCAGGGGACGGAGCCCTGCGATGCAGGGAAGGTCGTCCTGCCTCTCCAGCTCGAGCTCCTCAGTCTCGGCAGCCGCAGATCTCCCACAGGCACATTGTGGACACAGATTCTCAGGGGTCAGAGGCGAGCCGTGCGCATTTACTTTGCCCCTCTGAAAAAATTGCCCTCCCACGTCGGATCTCCCCTCTGGCGCAGGTTCTGGGGGATTTTCCGCTACGGACATCTCGAGACTCTTGGCTTCAATTGGTCGCTCTCATCGCCAGGCTACATGGTCCTTAACACAAGTCAGAGCTGGCGGCTGGGACGCGTGGCCGCTCATGAGCTCGGCCATATCTTCGGCCTCGGCGATGCCTATGCTGCCATCTACCGTGGATATGCCGAGCATCCCAATTCTCGTCACTACTTGATGAACACAAATGGACCCCTCTCGCGAGAGGAGTTTCTCATGTTTTTGAAGGCTCATACGACAGGGCGAGCGCAGTTTTTTCCGCGGCCTTTTCAGCTGCGTCAATTCCTGCGTGGCCTCCGCTCAGAGATTGCATACTACTTGAAAAAATCAAAATAAAAATGCATTGACCTCCTTAAGTTGCAATGTCGTTACAATTTGGCGACAAGTGCTGATAAATGTAGATTCTTTGCTACAATGAAGCCGTCAAAATATCATTTTTGAGGAGCTTTTATGCGCAGACGATTTACCCTCAGAGAGATGCATTGTGCGGCCTGTCAGGCCAATGTGGAGAAGATTTTACGTGAGCTCGACGGCGTCAAGCAATATCGTGTCAACCTCCTCAAGGGCTATGCCGATATTGAATTCAAGGAAAAGAAAGTGAGCCAGGAGCGCGTCGAAGAGACGCTGACAGCCGCAGGCTATCCCTGTGAACTGGCCCCCGATCAGCCCGAGAAGATCAGCTTCAGTGAGAAGTCTGAGGAGCTCGATCTCAGGGCTCAGGAGACGGCCGTCAGCGACTTGATTCAGCGTCAGGGCTGCAGTCTTGCGGAGTCGGTAGACAGCGCCGAGGAGATTGTCCCAGCCGCCTCGGACTTCCCTGATCTGAAATCTGAGTCCGAGCTGCCCGATTCAGAGGGGCTAGAGATCGAGCGCATCGAGGCTAAAGCTAAAGAAGAGGCTGAACTCCCTGTGACAGCTGGCGATCAAGAGGCTGAGCTCCCTGTGCCAGATGATGCTCAAGAGGCTGAGCTCCCACGGCCAAATGATGAACAGGAAGCCGAGCCGTCAGCGCTGGAAGACAAGTCTGAGGCTGAGAGCACAGTCGTCGAAGAGACAGAGCCAGACTCGCCCGCCACGAACGAGGCGGAACGCTTTCGAGAGATCGACCGCCAGGCCGAGATGGCCAGACGGCGACAGCGTGAACTTCACGATCCGCTCCTGCGCCAAGAAGCTGAGCTAAAGAAGCGGCTCATTGCCTCTACTATCCTCCTGATCCCCCTGATTTACTTCATGCTCGAGATGATTCCAGCTCTCAATCTGCCTCTGCCGACTTGGATGCAGGGAGATCTTGGTGCCGCCAACCGCGCCTTCGCCCAGCTGCTCCTGACAATGCCGATCCTCTTTATCAACCGGGCCTTCTTTAAGTCGGGCTTCAGGGCCCTCTGGCGACGCCATCCCAATATGGACTCCCTCGTCGCCCTCGGCGCAGGCTCTGCCTTCCTCTATGGCGTCATTGCTATTTTCCGACTGATCACAGCCCTGATGCATCAGGACGAGGCCGTGCTCGCCGCCTACGCGCATCAGCTCTACCTCGACTCTGCAGCGACCATCGTCACCCTGATCTCTCTTGGTAAACTGTTTGAACTGCGCGCCAAGCGCAAGACGAGCTCAGCCGTCGAATCACTCCTCGACCTCGCCCCCGCCGCCTGCAGTGTCATTATCGACGGGGAAGAGCAGCGCCTGCCAGCCGCCGACGTCGAGATCGGGAGCGAAATCATCTTGCGCCCTGGTGAGCGCATTGCCCTCGATGGGCTCATCGTCGAGGGCCGGAGCTCTTTTGACGAGCAGGCTCTGACAGGTGAGTCCATGCCCGTTGACAAGGAAGTGGGCGATCGCATTTTTGCAGGCACGATTAATCAAAATGGCGTCGTCATCTACCGCAGCCTCAAGAGGTCGAACGACACAGTACTCGCCGAGATTGTCGAAGTGGTTGAGAACGCAGCAGCCTCCAAGGCAGAGATGGCGCGTCTCGCCGATCGTGTTGCGGCAGTCTTTGTGCCCGTCGTCATGGGCATCGCCCTCCTGACCTTTATCATCTGGCAGCTGCTCCGAGGCGATTTTGAATTCTCCATGAATATGGCGATCTCAGTGCTCCTGATCTCCTGTCCCTGTGCCCTCGGCCTCGCCACACCCGTCGCCATCATGGTCGCCGGGGGAAGAGCTGCGCGCGATGGCATACTGATCAAGGGGGCCGAGAGCCTCGAAATGGTCAATCAGATCAGTGATCTCGCCCTGGACAAGACGGGCACTCTGACCCTCGGCCGTCCCGAAATCGTCGCCATCGAGCCAGATCCGGCGACAGAACTTTCCGAACTCGATCTGCTCAAGCTGGCCGCCTCGATCGAGGCCGGTTCCTCCCACCCCCTTGCGCACGCCGTCATGAGCCAGGCCCGAGAACTCAACCTCAGCACCTGGCCGCAAGAGGCCAGCGAGGCCCTGCCTGGACGCGGCGTCTTCGCGCGCATCTATGGGGAGAATTACTTTGCCGGCAACCTCGCCCTCCTCGAAGAGGCAGGACTCTCGTCGCCAGAGCTCGAGCAGCTGACTGAGCGCGTGGCTGCGCAGGGCTACTCCGCTCTCCTCATCTTCAGTGAGGATCGCTACCTCGGCTTGCTCGCCGCCTCCGATCAGATCAAGCAGAACGCGCCCTGGGCCATCCGTGCCCTCACTAAGACAGGTCTCGACCTCGTTCTCCTGAGCGGCGATCACCGCCGTGCCGCAGAGGCCATTGCCCGACGTCTCGACCTCGCGCCTGAGCGCGTCATCCCCGAGCTCCTCCCGCGTCAGAAGGCAGAGCTCATCCGCGAGCGCCAGGCCGCTGGCAAAAAGGTCGCCATGCTCGGCGACGGCATTAACGACGCCCCCGCCCTCGTCTCCGCCGACCTCGGCATTGCCGTGGGCGCGGGCACGGACATCGCCCTGGATTCCGCAGACGTCGTCCTGATGCGCTCAGACCTCGGCGATCTTCTGACCTTCTTTGAACTTGGCAAGAAGACCGTCCAAGTCATGAAACAGAATCTCTTTTGGGCCTTCTTCTACAACGTCCTCGGCATCCCCCTCGCGGCCGGCGTCTTCTATCCCCTCTTTGGCTGGAAACTCAATCCGATCTACGCCGCCATCGCCATGAGCCTCAGCTCTATCTTTGTCGTCAGCAATGCCCTCCGCCTGCGCAACTTCATCCCGAGCTGGCAGAAAAATGGCGAACTTGAGCCTCTGCATGAGAGCGGTCGCGAAGAGCCAAAAGCCAAGCGCGAGAATCCCCTGAAGAAGCGTCCTCGCGAGGCCAGATATCTGGAGGCCAAGAGCCCGACGACCAGTCTCATCGACGGCGTCGAGCGTCGACAGAATACTCTAGAGCTGAGTCCCGAGGAAGTTGACAGCCTCGAGGCCGAAGCTGAGACGACTGAGCCTTCTGAGTCCTATATCGAAGCACAGGAACTAGAGAGCATGACGGAGGTGCCTGCCTTCATCGCCGAGTCTGAGGCTGAAGCTGCGCTCAAGAGGGCCGAAGAGAGGGCCGCTCGTACAGAGGAGCAGGAAGAGCGTCAGGCAGCGCGGCAGAAGGAAGAAGAGATTGAGGCGGCCTTTGCCGCAAAGCTCAAGGCGCAAAGAGAGATCCCAGAGCCTGCCCGCAGTGCCGAGAAGCAGAGCAGTAAAGAAGAACTGATAGAGCTAGAGATCCTGTCAGAGGATACGCCAGAGGCTCAGACTCCGTCAGACAACGCGCCAGGGCAGAAGAACCCTCTAGGCCAGTCGCCAGGACCCTCCAGCCCCGAAGGCACGGACCTCTGGTCTGCGCTCTACGCCGACCACAAGCCAGCAGAGAGCGAAAAGTGTAAACTAAAGATAGACGGGATGCACTGCAGCTCTTGTGCCCAGAAATTGGCACTAGCTCTCCAGGGAATTCCTGGACTCAGTGAGATCACTGTCGACCACGAGCTCAAGGAGGCGCGCTTTATCGCTGATGGCGAGCCAGACCTCGAACTCATCCGCAAGACAATCTCAGCCTGTGGCTACAAGTTGAGATACATGGTTAGCCCCAAGTAAGGAGAGGAGCGTTCTCAGTATGGAAAATCTCAAACTTAAAGATCTCGCCCAATACATCGATCATACCAACCTGCATTCGGATGCTAGAGAGAGCGAAATTCGTGAGCTCTGTGCCGAGGCCATCCAATTCGGCTTCAAGTCGGTCTGCATCCACCCCTATTATGTGCCTCTGGCAGCCCGCGAACTCGAAGGCTCCGAGGTCATGGTCTGCACCGTCATAGGCTTCCCCCTCGGTCAGAACAGAGCCGAGGCCAAGGCTTGTGAGGCACGGGATGCCATTGCGGCAGGCGCGGACGAAGTCGACATGGTCATTAATCTCGCCGCCTGTAAAAATGGCCACTGGGACGAAGTCGAAGCGGATATTCGCGGCGTCGTCGAAGCGGCAGACGGCCACACCGTCAAAGTCATTCTCGAATGCAGCATGTTGAGTGACGTCGAGGTGACCCAGGCAGCCGCCTCCGCCCGCAAGGCCGGTGCCCACTTTGTCAAGACATCAACGGGCTTCCAGGGCCGCGGCGCCAGTGTCGACGATGTCAGTCGCATGCAGGCGGCCTGTGGCAGTAATGTCCAGATCAAGGCCTCGGGCGGCATCCGTGACCTCCAGACCTGCCTGGATATGATTAGAGCCGGTGCGACCCGCATCGGGACCTCATCCGGCTCTAAGATCATGCATGAGGCCGAGGCGGCCGCTAAGAATGATTTAATTCTCTGTCTTGGCGATGGCGAGGCCCTGCCGACGAAAATCTGAGATCGCATAGGGCGAGCCGTCGGCGTGGTAGCCGGCGACCGCCACTGAGCCGAAGTAGTCGTGATAGCCGTACTTGGTGATGTAGTAGTCATCGAGGGGCAGCGGCCAGGTCGGCAGAATGCCCTGATCGTCCTCAATGGTGATCGCTGACTTGGCCTTGAAGAAGAAGCGCTGTTTGTTGATTGCCGTCTCGAGTTCGTCTCCATAGACATAGTAGTCCAGCAGAATGGGGAAGAGGAACTTGGGGATGAGCTTCCCGCCCGGCGTCCCAATCGCCATCTTGGCCCCGTCAGGGGAGGCGATGATCATCGGAGCGATAAAGCTGCGCGGCCGCGTCATAGGGCGGTAGTAGTTGCGCTTATTGCGGCTAAAATTCGAAAGCGAGTTATTGAGATAGAACCCCCCGACCTCGACGGCCGATCCCCAGAAGGAGGTCAGCGTATTGGTCAGAGAGACGACATTGCCCTCGCTATCGACGATCGAGATGTGCGTCGTGCATTGCTCCTGAGAGTCCGTCGGCTCATTCTCCCAGAGTCCACGCTCGAGATACTTCTTCAGGTACTTATCACTCAACAATTTTTCGGGATTGAATTCGACGTGCTGCGGATCGCCGACGATGCGCTTTTGGCGGTCGTAGGCCACGAGGGAGAGGCGCTCGACATCACTGAGGAATTCAGGACTGTCGGGACTTTTACTCGGCGTGTCGAGCAGCTCGGCCATGCGCAGCATCTGCAAAATCGTGATGCCCGAATAGGGTGGCGGAGCACTGACAAAGGTCTGCCCCTTGAATTCTGTCTGGACCGCATCGCGGTAATAGCTCTGATAGGCGGCGAGGTCATCCTTGGTCAGCGGCGTCTTGGCGGCAATTTCATCTGCGATCGGGCCATTGTAGAAGGCGCTGGCCCCCTCGGCGGCAATCGCCTTGAGAGTCTCAGCGAGCTTCGTCTGGACCAGGAGATCGCCCGACTTGACCAGTTCACCATTTTTGACAAAAGCCTCATTTTGCATCAGGGGCTGGGTGGCGATGCGCATGGCCCGCGCCAGGTCGTTATTGACGATGAATCCCTCGCCCGCGAGCTTGATCGCTGGCTGTAGCAAGTCTTGCCAGGGCAAGTGGCCGAAGAGGGAGTGGAGATTGTACATGCCATAGACGAGGCCGGGGATACCGATGTCACTCTGCTTGCTCGTCTGGAGCCCAGAGCTGCTCCGGTAGTCGAGGAAATTATACTTGTCCTCACTCGCCAGGTAGAAGAGGAGGGCGCCGGAGCCACCGATGCCCGAGGCATAGGGCTCGACGACAGAGAGGACAAAGGAGGCCGTGATCGCGGCGTCGAAGGCATTGCCCCCGGCGCTGAGAATCCCTGCCGCGGCCTGACTTGCCAAGACATTTGAGGTCGAGATGGCAATTCCGTATTGGGTCGGCTTGACGCTTGCGCTCGCCTCTTCGATGACGCGGGGACTCTTGCCGACACCCTGGGACAGCTCATCTGGACTGGAAATTTCCAGCCCCTCATAATTGCGAATGTCATCTTCCCCCTCGAAATCTTCCTCGGCGTCGACATCGGCATCCTCATCGACGTCGAGATCGGCCTCAGTTTCACTGGCTGGCTTGGGACCCGTGCGGCGACAAGCCGTAGGCAGAAGTAAAAAACTGAGGGTCAAGAGGAGCAGGAGACAGCTCCGCCAGAATTTCAAACTATGCATAGCCATGTAGACCTCCGTTTATGGTTGCTCGGTCAAGATAAAGCGGCCCGCTGAGCCGTCCGCCATGTGGAATTGCGTCATGTGCGCCTCCAGTTGCTCGCGGATCGTCTCGAGATAGCGGTCCTGGCTGATCGGGGCAGGCAGTCCGATGTGTTGTGAGAAGGGTATGAATTCGAGTTCTGGCCCGTGCGCCTCACTGAGTGTCAAAGAGAGGACAAAACCGGGGCGCAGCAGTCCATCCGCAGGCGTCTGCTGGAGACTGCCGAGATTGTAGCAGATCAATCCCTGCTTATACTCTTCAATCGTCGCCGCAGGGCCTGGAGAAGAGCCAATGACGAGATCAGCGCCGGCGTCGACATAGCGGCGTGCCAGCTCAGCCTGGTAGTCACCGAGTCGCGAATTATAGAGATTGCCCCAGTGAATCATGACGATGACGTATTCTCCTCGCACTTTCGCACTGGTCACGCGGTCAAAGACCTGGATGTCCGTGGCAATGGACATGCCCGACTCGAAGTAGGAGGCGCGCTGATTTCGACCATAGGCTGAAGTTGAGAAGAGGCGGACGGCGCGATCGCCATAGGGCAGTCGTTGGCCCGCAGCGGCTCGCGCATTATTCTCACCGAAGCCGATAAAGTCGATCGGCAGCTGAGAGAGCTCTGCGAGGAGCAGATCGGACGGTTCCCCCTTGAGGGGGCAGAAATTGCTGTTGGCCAGGGGGAAGATACGGAAGTTGAGACTGCGCAGAGCCTCAATATCTGACTTGGAAAAGGCCTCAGGGGCATCGCCATCAAGTTCCGCAGGACTGTCGAGATTGATGATATTGAACTGTGCCTCGCTCAAGAGGGGCATGAGCTGTGAAAAGAAGCGGCGATAGTCCGCCTTCTTGAGATACTGTCTCAACCCGGCATTCATCTGTAAATTGCCGTAGAAATTCACTGTGATTTCCTCGGGAATCTCCGAAGAGGCAACGGCCGTCGACTCGACTTGATCCGCTAGGGGCAGGGACTTGACCTCGGCGGGATTGAGCTCGAGGCTCTGGTAGTCGCGGCGGACGAGCAGCGCAAAGAAGGCGCTCAGGACGAGGGCCATCACGAGGATGAGAAGCACGGGAAACTCACGTTGTGACTTCAGGCGAATGCGAATTTTATCTTTGAGGGTCAATGGTTCTTGCATGGCCAATTAAATCATGTAGAAGACGAGCGTGTTGATCCCGAAGATGAGACCGGCTGCGAGGAGGGAGGCGGGGAGGGTATAGCGGATGCCCTGTCTGGCATAGGTGGCCGCGAGGAGACCTGGGATGATGACGGTTCCACCCTGGAGGAAGAGCGAGGTCTCTGGCAGGGCCAGGGGCACGACGACTTGGAAGAGAATCTTGAGGAGCATGCCGACCATGATACAGGCGGCAAATTTACGCTTGCCGTAGAGAATGAAAAAGCGTGGCAGAATCTTCTGCACAATCAAGAAGGTCAAGAGAGAGATGACATAGACCATGATCAGCCGTGGCCACTGGTCGAAGATGAGGGCGAGATAGCCAGGGACGACCATGCCGCCTGGCGTAATACCCAAAAAGTCATCGAGAATCAGGCTCAGCGCCAGTCCGAGAACAATACTTAAATAGACGTAATTCATAAATTCTCCTCGCTCGAGATCGCTTCGGCTCGGGCCAGATTGTCGGGCGTCTCCTCATCGCTGAGAGGCAGGCGACAGTCCGTGAGACGCACCTTGTCCGTGGCGGTGAGGTGGCCAGACTCAATGAGTTCGGCAATGACGGCCTCGCCAGCTCCGTGGAGATTGCCGACCGCGAAGATAGTACGGCGTGGGGCCAGAGAATGCAAGACCTGAGCGACCTCGCGGGGGGCGTGTTGGGTCAGGTCATAGATGCGGTCGATATTGGGGTACTTGCCTCGTTTGACCTCGCGGATAAAACTGCGCGCGCTCTCGCCGATGACGACGATGTCCGCGCGGGGCATCTCAGGGAAGAAGTCCTTGGCAAAGAGCTTGGTCCGATCGATGCGGTCCGCCCTGGCATTAAAGAGGATTAGAGGTTTCTCGAGAGGCAGGTTGAGATGCTGGATGAGATTCCAGATCTTGAGACTCGACGCGGGCTCATTGGCGGCAAAGGCATTGACGAAGAAGCCGGAGCCGTCCTTGTGGAGAACTTCCTGAATGCGCATGGCTCCAGGATCTGGGGTCGCCTTGAGGATGCCTGCGACCGCGACCGACTCGGGGATCTCGAGCGCTCTGGCCACGGCAAGGGCGGCGGCACAATTGGCGGGGAAGATCCCCTTGGCAATCAGGCCCTCGAGCTCGGGCGGTATGCGATCCTCGGAAAAAGTATAGACTTCTGTGCCGAGTTTAGCGGCCTCCTCGCGATAGTAGTCAGTAAATTCATCCTCGGGTACGACGAGTTTGCCGTTTTCGGGAATGCCCGCGGCAAAGGCCCAGGCAATTTGAGTCGTCGTCGGACCCATCTCGTCGAGGTGGTCCTTTAAGGTGTTGACGATGACGGTCATCTGTGCCTGAATCATCTCCTTCTGGAAGACTTCTTGATATTCAGGACGCACGGCCATGCACTCACAGACCAGGGCCTCGGCACCATACTTGGCGGCCCGGTGGACAACTCTGAGCTGCTCCTTGATCGAGGGACCAGAGGGTTGTCTCTCAATACATTCCTCCGCCTCTTGATCCCAGTAGAGCATCCGCGTGGCCGAGCCCGTCGTCTTGCCGATGACCTCGTAGCCAGCTTCTCTCAAGACGGCAAAGCAGAGGCGCGTCACTGTCGACTTGCCCCGGATGCCATTGACATTAATCCTAAGAGGGATCTTATTGAGATCATGCTGACTGCGACGCTTCTCCAAGAAGCCGAGCACGGCAATCAGAATGATCGGTGAAATCATGATCAAGTAGCTCACCCTCGTCCTCACATTCGTGAACTCACCTTTTGGAAATAAGTTCAAAACTAAGAGCTAATTTAACACTAAATGAGGCTATTCTGCAAACTCTTAAGACTTTAGCGACTCTTTCTTCATCCTGCTCTCCTGGGCTCGACTCTGCTTTAGGCGCTGTCTGAGATCCCGCAAGGCGAAGGCAGCGATATAGACCAGGCCCATGACAGCGGCGGTGAAGCCCGCCGGATTGAGATTGAAGTGCCAGGCAAGTCCAAAGGAGATCGAGCCGACGACGAGGGTGAAGCCGAGGGAGAGCCAGAGTGACTGCTCTAGGCTGTGGGTAAAGAGGAGGGCAAAAGAGGCGGGAATGACCAAGAAGGCAATGACCAAGATGGCCCCGACAATCTCAAAGGAGACGACGGCCGAGATGGCGACCATCAAGCTCAGTCCGAGGTTGAGCCACTGCTTCTTGAAGCCGGCGATCTCGGCGGCCTGAGGGTCAAAAGCAGAGAGCTTTAGCTCTTTAAAAAAGAGAGAGATGAAGACAATGTTGAGGAGCAGGACGAGCAAGAGATTGATCAGGCTGCTGGGGACTGAGTAGCCCAGGACCTCTGTGCGCACGAGGTCGGCAAAGGTCAGATCTCCCATGATGACGCAGTCGAGGTCGAGGTGGACGTTTCGAAGATAGCGACTCAGCAAGATGACGCCGAGCGAGAATAAGAAGGGGAAGACAATACCGATCGAGGCATCCCCTGCGAGGCCACCCTTCTGATTGAGAAACTCGATGACCGTGACTGTCAACACCGAAAAGAGGCTCGCAGCGAGAATCAGGATGGGTGAGTTGAGATCTGGCACAATGAAGTAGCCGAGGACGATGCCGAGGAGCACCGTATGGGAGAGGGCGTCCCCCAGCATGGCGAGCTTGCGCAGAACGAGGAAGAGACCTGGGAGAGAGAGGGCTGTTGCGGCCGTCAAGAGAATGAGAAGAGCAAACATCTAGGCCCTCCTACTCTGCCGACGCTTGTACAGTCGGCTTTCTTTACCGAAGAAAATAGAGAAAATCGTCAAAAGTGAGAGCACAAAGACGATGGCTGCCCCATTGGGCCATGCGAGGCGACCCAAGAGATTGCCTAAGAATGCGGAGACGAGAGAGATGACGGCGGCAAGTCGCAAGAGGCTCTTATAGGTTCGCGTCCACTGCTTGGCACAGACCGTCGGAGCGATGAGCAGAGAGGCGATGAGAATGGCCCCGACGACTCGCAGGCCTGCGGCGATGAGGGCGAGGATGAGGATGAGGCTGAGATTGCCGACGAGCTGAGGCCTGAAGCCTGAGAGCGTGGCAAAGTGGAGATCAAAAATACTGAGGGAAATCTCCTTGTAAAAGAGCAAGAAGAGAGCGATGGTCAGCCCAGCGACGATGAGAATGAAGTAGAGATCTTGCTTGGCGGCGAGGGCAGCCTGGCCAAAGAAGTAAGTCTCTAGACCTCCCTTGGGCACGGACTGGTAGCGCGGGAAGCTCTGAATGACGCTCTTGAAACAGATGCCGAGGCCGAAGAAGGAGGAGAGGACGATTGCGAGTGCGCGGTCGAGGTTCTCCTTGCGAGGCCCTGCAAGATATTCGATTGTCTGGTAGGCGATGTAGCCAAAGCACATGGCCCCGAGCATGAGCAGCCAGGGATCGCGGTTCAAGAAGAGCATAAAGGCCAACATGACCCCAGGGAGTGAGGCGTGGCCGATGGCATCGCCGATGAGACTCTGCCCACGGAGAACGGAAATTGAGCCGACGAGGGCCGAGGCCAGCGCAAGGATCATCGAGCACAGCGCAGGAATCCAGAAATTGAGGTCGCTGAGCGTTCGCAGCCAGTCTTGGAGGCTCATGCTCTCACTCCTGGGTAGGCGCGTTCGAGGTTCTCTGGGCTCAGAACCTCGCGAGGTGAGCCAGCGGCGAGCAAGTGACGCTTGATCATGACGACATGGTCGAAGCGCTCGTCAATCGTCTTGAGGTCGTGGTGGACGATGAGAATGGTCTTGCCCTGAGCGCGCAAGCTCGCGAGAATGCTCCAGAGGATATCGGCAGAACGGGCATCGATCCCCTGAAAGGCCTCGTCGAGAAAGTAGTAGTCCGCAGCCTGGGCGAGGGCTCGGGCGAGGAAGGCGCGCTGCTTCTGTCCACCGGAGAGCTCCTGAATCTGGCGCCTGGCAAAGTCTTGCATCTCGACCTTTTCCAGGGCGGCCAGGGCGAGTTCGCGGTCGCGCTTGTGCGGCCTCTTGAACCAGCCGAGGTGAGGGTAGCGACCCATGAGAGCCAGTTCGAAGACGGTCAGGGGGAAGTCCCAATTGACCTCGGACTTCTGGGGCAGATAGGCGATCTGACGCCTGACCTCGTCCAGAGGCTGGCCATGAAATTGGACGCGGCCCTGAGTGAGTGGGTGGAGGCCCAGTAAACCCTTGAAGAGAGTGCTCTTACCAGCACCGTTGGGGCCGATGAGGGCGGTGAGGGTTCCCGTCGCCAATTGAAAACTGACATCGTCGACGACGAGGTCCTGATCGTAGCGCAGAGAGACGTGCTCGGCCTCGATGGCCGGCACGCCTTCCTGCGTCAAATGATTACTTCTGTCTAAGGACACGCAGTGTCCCTCCTTTTATTCTTCTGCTTGACTATCTTACTTCAATTGACTGAAATTATCCTCTGTCACAGGCTTCTTATTTAAGATTCTCGACGATGAGGCTCACATTGTGCTTAAGCATGTCGATAAAGTTGTCGCCAGGCTGCCCCTCGGCGGCCAGGGAGTCGGAGAAGAGTTCATGACCATCACCACTGACGACCTTGACCTCGAATCCCTTGCGCTGACAGTCCTCACGGAGCTTCTCCATGCGCGCAGGATCAGTGGTCGATTCGGCGAAGATGGCTTTGACCTTATGTTCGACGATGAGATTGATGGTCTCTTCGACATCTGCTCCCGAGACCTCAGAGTCGGTGCTGACGCCCTGCGGTGCATGGACGGTGATTCCATATGATCTCGAGAAGTAGTTGAAGGCGTCGTGGGGGGTGATGAGGTAGCGCGAGTCTTCGGGGATCTTGGCGAGCTCGTCGCGGATCCACTGATCGGTCTCTTTCAGCACTTGCTTGTAATCGCTGAGATTCTTCTCGATCAGCTCTTTTTGCTCTGGCAGGAGCTCTGTCAGGGCCTCGGCAGCGCGATCACAGGCCAGGGCGTAGAGCTCGAGATCGAACCAGAAGTGGGGGTCGACGATGGTCTTGCCGTCTTCGTCCATCTGGCCGATGCGGTCAGCGGGAAATTTTTCGCTGACGGAGACGCCGTATTGCTCGAGCGCGTCGACCATCTTGCCCTCGAAGTGGAGGCCGTGATAGAGAACGAGGTCGGCGGACTTGATCTTCTTGCTGTCTTCGGGCAGGGGCTTATACAGGTGTGGATCTTCGCCAGCGGGGATGATCAATTGGAGATTGACGAGATCGCCGACCAGGACGCGCGTCATATCGTAGAGAAAGGACGTGGTGACGGTAACGATCTTCTTGCTGCCATCGTCGCTTGGACTCGCTTCTTCTGAGCGGTCTGCAGTCGCGCTCTTCTCAGCTTCGGCCGTGGAGCTCTGGCCGCCCTTTTGCGGGGCGCAGGCCACAAGGCTACCGAGGCAGAAGAGGGTAGCGAGAAGAATGGCTAAAATCTTGCTGACTTTTTGATTCATTGTTATATACCTCATATAGATTAGAATGGTGCAGCTCCTAGTTAGCAATAGGTAACTACTTGCTTAGTATAGCGACTTTCATGGGCTAAAGCAAGACTTGAGCTTTGCCATTTTTTCACATTGAATTTGCTATACTGGGGAGGCATAGATTTATTGATCGGGAGGTCAGCATGCAGGTCAAGCGCGCAGTCACGGCAGGAACACATGCCTCAAGTGACGTCTTTATTGAACTCCGACCGGCCAAGGAGCGCCAAATAGAGCTCCATTCGCCCATTGCCGCCCAGTATGGTCAGGCCATGGAGGCGAGCATTCGCGACGTTTTAGAGTCCTACGCTGTCGCGGACTGTCAAGTCATTGTCCATGACCACGGGGCTCTGGACTGTACCTTGAGGGCGCGTCTGATCACGGCCTTGGAGAGGAGCTTTGACGATGCGCTTTAGATCGCTCTTGTTTTTACCTGGCAACAGTCCAGCGATGCTTCTCAATGGTACCGTGCTCCCCGCTGACGCCCTGATCCTCGATCTTGAGGATGCGGTGGCTCCTGCAGAAAAGGATGCGGCGCGGCAGCTCGTCCACCATGCGCTGACGGCGCTCGACTACGGTGCCCGCCAGATTGTCATTCGCATCAATGATTTGAAGACGGACTTTTGGCGCCGTGATCTGGAGCTGATTGTCCCCTGTCGCCCAGCCGCCATCATGCCCCCGAAGATCGAGTTCGAAGAGCAGATCGTGGCGCTCAGTGGGGCTTTGGACGCATTGGAAAAAGAGTCGGGAATACCTCTGGGCAGAACCCGGCTGATCCCATTGCTCGAGACGGCGGCGGGAGTGGGAAATGCTCCTGCGATTGCCCGTGCCTCAGAGCGCAATGTTGCGCTCTTCCTCGGAGCCGAAGACTATACGGCCGATATTGGCGCCGTGCGGACGCAGGCGGGTGACGAGATCTTCCTCGCGCGCTCGCAGATTGTTCTGGCGGCCAAGTCGGCGGGGCTTGCGGCCATCGATACACCCTTTACTGATGCTCAAGATGAGGCAGGACTGATTGCCGACGCCCAATTGGCCAAGGGCCTCGGCTTCACCGCCAAGGCGGCGATCTCTCCCCATCATCTTCGGGGCATTCACCAGGTCTTCTCGCCGTCGACCACAGAGATCGACTATGCGCTTGAGGTCCTCGAGGTCCTCGCCATCGGCAAGGCGGAGGGCAAGGGGGCGGTCGCGCTGCGTGGCAAGATGATCGATAAGCCGATTGAGACGAGGGCCCGCCAGACTCTTGAGCTCGCCGAGCAGCTGGGTCTACTGACGACTGAGGCCCAGACCTTCTTAGAAAGTTTAGAGGTGTAAGCGTGTCCCGGAAAGAAAAATTACATCAAGATCTCGGAGCTCTCCTCCGCGAGCTCGATATCCCCAGTGGCTCCCGCCTCTCATTTCACCATCACATGCGCAACGGCGACTATGTCTTGAATCTCGTCCTGCGCGAGCTCGCCCGTCAGGGCAAGGGCGATCTGACGATCAACGCTTCGGCGATTTTTGACTGCCATGCCGAACTGATCGACTGGATTGAACAGGGGGTCGTCAGCGCGATTGAGTGCAACTATATGTCACAGCGCGTGGGTCGTGAAATCAGTCGCGGGCTCATGGCGAAGCCTGTCCAATTTCGCAGTCACGGGGGTAGGCCCCGGGCGATCTTGACGGGCGTGACGCCGATCGACTACGCCTTTATTGCGGCGCCGACGGTCGACTATATGGGAAATCTCAGCGGTAAATATGGGCCCTCGGCCTGTGGCGCTCTCGGCTATGCCGTCGCCGATGCCGAGGCAGCGCAGACGGTCATCGCCGTCAGCGATCACTATGTCACTGAGCCACTTGCCGATTTCACAATCCCGGGCTCTCTCGTCGACCACATCGTCATGGTGGATGCCATCGGAGATCCGCGGGGAATCGTCTCGGGCACGACCCAGGTCACCCGAGATCCCATTGGCCTCCTGATGGCCGATCTCGCAGTTCAGGCCATTGATGCCTCAGGCCTCCTCATCGACGGCTTCTCCTTTCAGACGGGGGCGGGGGGCGCAAGTCTTGCCAGCGCGACCTATCTGCATCGCCTGATGCGCGAACGCAAAATTCGGGGCAGCTTTGGCCTCGGCGGGATTACCTCCTACCTCGTGGACATGCTCGAGGACGGCTGTTTTGAGACGCTCTACGATGTCCAGTGCTTCGACCTCGGGGCAGTTGAGTCGATTCGCAAGAATCCGCGACACCGCGAGGTCTCAGCCTATCACTATGCGGCTGCGAATCCGCGGGGGGCGCTGGTCGACCAGCTGGACGTCGTCATCCTCGGGGCGACGGAGCTAGACCTCGACTTCAATGTCAATGTCCACACGGACTCACAGGGCCAGATCATGGGCGGCTCAGGAGGGCACTCCGATGCCGCAGCGGGAGCCAAGTTGGCCATGATCATCGCGCCGCTGATTCGCGCCCGCCTGCCCCTGATTGTCGACCAGGTCCAATGCGTTTCGACGCCTGGCGAGACGATCGACTGTCTGGTCACACAGTACGGCCTCGCTGTCAATCCCCGCCGCGTCGACCTCGGCGAGCGCTTCCGTGAGGCAAGGCTACCCGTCCTGAGCCTGGCCGAGCTCCAGGCCAGAGCCGAGAGCATCAGTGGCAAGCCAGAGCTAAGGCGGGCGACAGGGCGCAAGGTCGCGGACATCATCTACCGGGACGAGAGCCTGCTCTCGGAGATTCGGCAAGTTGAGGCATAAGTTCTTATCGCGGCTATTGACAAGCCAAAATATTATGGTATTCTTCATAAGTGCCTGAGACACAGAGGCAGATGGGTGCTTAGCTCAGCTGGTTAGAGTACCTGCTTGACATGCAGGGGGTCACTGGTTCAAGTCCAGTAGTACCCACCATCAGGAAGCTCCGAACGTTTGCGTTTCGGGGCTTTCGTCTTTTATGCCCTTCGTGTTCAGGCCAAATCGATGAGAAAGAGGTGGCGGACATGCAGATGGATGACTTTGTCT
Source organism: Bacillota bacterium (assembly GCA_023426575.1). GTDB lineage: Bacteria > Bacillota > Clostridia > Saccharofermentanales > DTU023 > JAFAAL01. The sequence continues at coordinate 32,419 of JAFAAL010000001.1, read as the reverse complement.
CGCGTGAAGAATATTGGAAGTATCTCGAAGAACTCTTAGAAGACCGACGCTATCTCAAATTGCGTCATGAAATTATTGATGACAATGTGGTCGACATCTCTGACTTTTTAGAAGAACTCAGCGAGGAACAGGCCGCTGTCGTCTTTAGAATGCTGCCCAAGGACATCGGCGCCGAAGTCTTTGCTCACCTCGAGGCCTCTTCCCAGCAGGCCCTGGCCTCGGCCTTTTCTGACAAGGAAGTGGCCGATATGCTCGACAAGCTCTTCGTCGACGACGCCGTCGACTTCCTCGAGGAGATGCCGGCCAACGTCGTGCGCCGGATTCTCTCCTTTACGGACAGCGAGAAGCGTGACCTGATCAATCACTACCTCCAATATCCCGAAGATTCCGCGGGTTCGATCATGACGGCCGAGTTCACCGATCTGAAGAAGAAGATGACGGTCCGTGAGGCCATCGATCACCTGCGCAAGCACGGCGAGGATCGCGAGACCATCTACACCTGTTACGTCACCAACCGTGACCGGGTGCTCGAGGGGGTCGTTTCCGTCAAGGCGCTGCTCCTAGCTCAAGATGACGATCTGATCGAGAATTTGATGGAGACAGATATTATCAAAGCCTACACCCTGGACGACCAGGAGGCCGTTGCCCAGCTCTTCCATACCTATGACTACCTCGCCATTCCCGTGGTCGACAACGAGAATCGCCTGGTCGGCATCGTCACCGTCGACGACGCCGTCGACATCCTCCAGGAAGAGGTCACGGAAGACTTTGAAAAGATGGCCGCCATGTCACCATCTGAGCGCCCCTATCTCAAGACCTCGATTTTGCATCATGCGAGGCGTCGTATTCCCTGGCTGCTCTTTCTGATGATCTCGGCCTTTATCAACGGGAGCATCCTCGAGCACTACGAGTCGGCCTTTGTGGCCCTGCCCACACTGATTTTCTTCATTCCGATGCTGACGGATACGGGCGGTAACGTCGGCTCTCAGACGGCGACGATGATGATTCGTGGTATGACCCTCGGTGAGATTGAATTTTCCGACATCGTCAAGGTCATCTGGCAAGAGACCAAGGTCTCCTTTATCATCGGCTTTGTCTTGGCGGCAATCAACTTCATTCGCATCTACTACAGCTATGGGGCCATTATTGCACTGACCGTCTCGGTCGCCCTGATGGTCACGGTCTTCATGTCGGCAGTTGTGGGTGGAATGCTCCCCCTCTTGGCATCGAAACTCAAATTGGATCCTGCCATCATGGCGGCGCCGCTGATCACGACATTGGTCGACGCTGGGGCACTCTTTATCTACTTTGGAACGGCCCACCTCTTACTGAGTTCCTTTGGGATTCCAGGGGTCTAATTTCCCTGGAGTCTCACTTCCCCCGACTCTGACCTCCAAGGGCTATTTTTCCGAACTCTCTGGCGAGGCCAGGAGATAGCCGTGTCCCCAGACCATCTGGAGGTATTCAGGATTGTCGGGATGGGTCTCAATCTTCTGTCTGAGGTGACGGATGTGGACGGCGACTGTACCCTCGGCGCCATAGGGCTTGCTCTGCCAGACGGCCGCGTATATTTCTTGGGCCGTGTGGATCTCGCCCGAATGAGAGATCAGATATTCTAAAATTTTGTATTCAGTCGGGGTCAACTTGATCTCGCGCCCAGAGCGCAGGAGCAGACGGCGGCGTCGATCGAGCTGGAGCTCGCCACAGCTCAATCTCTCCTCGGGGGCGCTGGCGCTCTCCCTTCTGCCTGCAGCCTGAGAATACTGCTGTCGCGCGAGGAGATTTTTTATGCGCAGGCTCAGTTCGCGCGGATGAAAAGGCTTCGCAAGATAGTCGTCTGCACCGAGGCTCAGGCCGTGAATTCGGTCGAGGTCTGTCGCCCGAGCCGAGAGAAAGATGATGGGAACCTGTGAGAATTTACGGATTTCTTGGGCGCAGTCGTAACCGTTGAGGACAGGCATCATCACGTCGAGGAGCACAATGTCAGGTCGCTTCTCCCGGACGAGCTCGATGGCCTCATAGCCGTCATCTGTCTCGTAGATCTCTCGTGTTTCTGCACGCAGATGTAAACTAAGAGAGCTTCTGAGGTCGAGGTCATTGTCGACGATGAGTACAGAGTATAAGGAGTCCCCTTTATTTTTTGGCGTCGAATCCATACTCCCATTATAGCGAATCCCAGAGGACAAAATCTTAAAACTGCCTTAAGTGAATTTGACGCCATTGTGAACTTTTAGCTACTGCGCGATAAGAGCTCCTCATAGTCCGCGCGGTAATTTTGACAGTCCTCTGGGAGACCTGGTGGCTGGATGGGCAGGGGAGGATTCGTGGCGACGTAGTCCATCTGCAGCGAGCGGGCGGGGAGGACAATATCATCTCCGTATTTCTGGGCGAGCTGATAGCAGGCCGTGCTGAGCTTCTCGCGCTTCTGAAAAGTCTCCCAATTGGCAAAGATGTGGGATTGGACGGCCTCGTCGGCAGGACGGAGTTGAATGGCGCGCAGGCCGAGAGCTCGAATGGGTGCATCAAAGTGATGATTCCTCTCAAAGAGCTCTGTGGCTGTCGCCGCGAGTGAGCTTGCCGCATGGGCGGGGTAGGGCAGAGGGGTCTGATACTCCCGCGTCAGAAAATGCTGATCCTTGACAGATATCTGTACGGCGACTGCCTTGTAGTGGGCGGCCTGGAGGCGATATGAGACATCCCTTGCCAGGTAGCGGAAAACCTCGCCCACCTGACGCGGGCTCTCCAGATCGTAACGCGTTGTGACGCCATGCCCCACAGACTGGACGGGAATGGTCTCACCCAGCAATTTGACCTGACCCTGGTCGAGGCCATTGGCCCAGGCATGGAGGCGTCGCCCAGCGACGCCGAGGAGGCGCTCGAGGACATTGATCGGAGAACAGGCGAGCTCGCCGATCGTGCGAATACCGAGCTTGGCCAATTTACGGCGGGTCGCGGGGCCGACACCGAGGAGCTCCTCGACGGGCCGCGGCCAGATGAGGCGCTGGTAATCCGTCTCGCGGATGACAGTTGTCGCATCGGGCTTCTGGTAGTCGGAGCCAAACTTGGCAAAGACCTTGTTAAAACTCACGCCGACAGAAATCGTCAGATGGAGCTCCTCGCGGAAGCGCCGTCGCAATTCGTCGGCGACAGCCTCACCAGAGCCGAAGAGGCGCTCAGTACCACTGAGATCGAGCCAGGCCTCGTCGAGACCGTAGCTCTCGACGCGCTCGCTGTACTCGGCGTAGACCTTGCGCGCCAGACGGGAGAAGTGCAGGTAGGCCTCGTAGTGGGGCTCGACTAGAATCAATCCAGGGCACTTGCTCTGGGCCTCCCAGATGGCCTCGCCCGTCTTGACACCATAGATTTTGGCCTCTTGGCTCTTGGCGAGGACGATGCCGTGCCGGTCGGCGCGACTGCCGACGACGGCCAGCCGCTGTCCCGCAAGCTCTGGGCGCAGCAAAATCTCAACAGAGGCGTAGAAGGCATTCATGTCACAGTGCAATATAGTTCTCATGAGACGTCGACTGGCATCTGCCGCCTCCCTCCTTGACATTAGTGAAATCAGTCTGTAGATTCAGAGTCAGAATCTGCAAGTACTTGCAGATATCCTAGCTGAAAGTTCTTGCAGATGCAAGGAAAATAACTGCAATATATTGCAGAATAGGAGGTAACCATGGAGAGAGAAGAACGGACACAGGCTGAGCAGAGCCGTGAATTTGGCGCTAAGCTGAGGCGGCTGAGACGCGAGAAACGTCTGAGCCAGAAGGTTCTGGCCGAGCGTGTCGGAGTCTCCATCCGCACGCTGATCAATTATGAGCAGGGCGTATCACAGCCGAGACGGCAGTCTGTTCTGCGTCGGCTTGCCGATGAGTTCGAGGTCTCGGTGGACTATCTCCTCCGAGGGGATCAGGTGGAGCAGGAGCTGGAGAGCTATAATTGGTCGGGCTGGCATGGCCCCACGGCCGTGGAGGACCTGGTCAGTCACCTGACAACGCTCTTTGCCGGAGGCTATCTCAGTGAGAGTGACCGCGATGCAGCGATGGAGGCGATCAGCCAGGCATACTGGGAGAGTCGACGCAGCGAGAGGGCAGCAGGCAGAGAGGGAGCTCCTGCGGATTCTGAGGGGAGAGAATAGCTCTTGGCCTCTCACGACTACATCCGTGCGGCAGTGAACGCACTTCTGGCACGTCATGAGACGCGGGCGCCGCTCGTTCTCGCCGAGGCTGAGGGCATTCACCTCTATCCGCGCCACAACTTTCACGATCTGCGCGGGATGTATGCCAAGGTTGGGCAATGGCCCTGCATATTCTACAAGGCGGACTTGCCAGAGCCTCAGGTGGCGGAGATTGTCGCCCATGAGCTCGGCCATCACTGTCTCCACGAAGAATATATTGAGGCGGGCCAGGAATTCATTGAACATAGCCTCTTCGACCCTCGCTCAAAGCTCGAGCGGGAGGCGAATTTTTTTGCGGCAGAACTTTTAATTTCGGATGCGGACTTTATGGAGGCCCTTCAGACGGAGGAGAGTCTCGACTGGCTCGCGCGCCGCTCAGGCTATAATCAGGATCTCTGGCTGTACAAGGCGGAACTCATGCGTGCCGCAGGGCACAAGTTCTCCCTGCCGTACAGCCCGCGCATCGACTTCTGGCAGCGCTCTTGAGAGTGGGAGAATCCCCTGATCTTGAGAATGGGATGTCTCTGAAATGAAGCTGTAATACAAGGACTGCCGAACTCGACTAGAATAAGAGGGATAAGAAGCCTACAATAGGGGTTCTATCTGGAGACAGAAGAAGAGCGTGGAAATTGGGCCCAGCTCAATCTTGGAGGTCATCTTGGCGAGAAAACGTGCAAACGATCGAGATTATAAAGAGGCACAGTACTATAATTCCTGTCCTGTTGCGCCGCCGCGCTCGGGTCGGGGTCTCCACATTGCCTTGGCTGTCGTCTCTGTGCTCTCCGTCCTCTTCATCCTCGCGGTGTGGTACTTTCTACGCGGTGAGGAGAGTCGCAATCGTGAACAAGTTTCCTTACACCCCATCATCCCCCGGACCGAGACAGCTCCTACCGAGACGCTGGCGCTCATTCAAGAGACCGAGTCTCAGCCCGACCTGCTCATGACGACCGCGCCGACGGAGAAGTCTCATCGCGTTGAGCGCCGCATCGAGCGCGAGAAGGCAATGGCCGTCATGGCTGAGATGAATGAGCTCCTCGACAAGGGCAAGAGCGTAGATCTCGGCGAGGCCGAGCTCTCAGACTATCAGCTCGGAGAGATGAATGACGTCCAGTCACAGATGGGCGAGATTGTCCGCGAACAGGTTCAGAAACTTCAGGCACAAATTCCGCAAAATCTCAATATTCAGATTCAGGAAGATACTGTAGAGAAAACTTACGATCTGCCTCTTTCGGCGGCCTTTGAAATGGGCAATTTCCAGGATACTGGGGTGCAGCTCTGGGTCTTTGCCGAGATTGCCAACATCCGCCAGGATGCCGATATCAATGCGCCCAAGCTCGGCGAGGCCGTACGCGGCGACTTCGTCTGGGAGGTCTCAAGCAACGGCATCTGGTCCTATGTCATCTTTCAGGATGGAACTGCAGGCTACATTTATAAGGAACTGCTGCGCGAAGTAGAGATTGAACACGAAAAACAAGAGGTCGTCAGCTTGACCGATCAGGAACTCAATAACCTGACCCCGCTCAATGCGACCCTCTATTCCAATAACTCAGGTGTCCGCATCCGCAAGGAGCCGACGACGGATTCAGAGATCATCGGCGAGCTCTACTATGGCGACTCTATCCAGTGCTTGGCCTACGGCATCGATTGGTATCAGGTCCAGTTGCCCAGTGGGGAGATCGGCTATATTTACAGCGACTATGTGCAGTTCGATCCTGTCGAGGCCGTCGACCTCGTCCAGGAGGGATCGGGTGAGCAGATTACGGACTATGAGGAATTTGTCGATCAGAACGAATGGTATCAGGAAGAGACGCCGATCGCACAGGAGTCGGCAGGCGGGCTCGGACTGGTCAACCTCGCCCTCCAACACGTCGGCAAGCCCTATGTGCTCGGAGCCTGTGGTCCTGACGCCTTTGACTGCTCTGGCTTCGTCCAATTCCTACTGGGCCAGATGGGCGTTAGCGTCGGTCGGACGACTTACGACCAGGTCCATGCGGGCAGCCCCGTCAACTGGAACGGCAACGTCAACAATCTGCTCCCTGGCGATATCATCTTGCTCGGCCAGGGCGGCGACATCTATCACTCGATGATTTATATTGGCAATGGTCAGATTGTCCACGCGGGGACTCCCGCCACGGGCGTCAATGTCGATAAGCTCGAGTGGTACATGCCCCAAATTGCGCACGTCAGACGTATTTTCTACTAAGATTTAAGCTAGATGTCATGTCGGTCAAAGGAGAGGTGAATGGCACGGCAATTCAAATCAAATCAAGAGAAGACAGGGACATCGTCCCGTCGGCGCGGCTCACGCTCTCAGCGGGAGAAGCGGCGCCTGATCCTCTCATTCGTACTGCTGGCTGTAGCACTCATCGCGATCTACTGGGCCTGGCAGCGCAATTATCAGGCTCTCGAACAGCAAAATGTCCTGCGCACATTGAGCGTGACAGAGCGCAAGGAGACAACGGCTTCCACGAGACAGGACATTCTCGGTGACGCTGTCACCCTGGGTGAGATCAATATCTCGGGGCTGACTCAGGCGGAGGCCTTTGCCGCAGTTGAAAAATTCTTGGAGCGCTTTCTCGAGCGCGAGCTCACGCTCTACCATAAGAGTGATGACTTGAGCATCAAGCTTCGAGAGCTTGGTCTCGAGCTCGATCGCGAGGCCCTCGAGCGGGAGCTAGAAAGCGCAATTCGCGAACAGACTGAGGGCCGTCTGAAGCTCCCCTTCAAAATCTCCCCTGAGAAGCTGGACAGCTTTGTCGACCAGGTGGTGGAGAAGTTTGAACGCGAGCCTGTCGACGCGCGCTTTGTCACCGATAGGCAGGGCAAGCAAAAGGTCGAGCCCGAGAAGCCCGGTTATAAGCTCAAACGTGAGTCTTTGAAGCGCCTTCTCGAGGAGCGTATCGCCGGCGGTGACATTGCAGGTCGCATCGAGCTGAACCTCGAGACTGTCGAGGCTGAGGTCAAGGCCGACGACCTCAAGGCCGACTTCACTTTCCTCGCCAGTTCTTACACCAATATTCCCTATTACGATGCCAGCCGTGTGCACAATCTCATCCTCTCCTGCGAGAAGATCAATGGGACTATTTTAGCCCCTGGCCAGGTCTATTCTTTCATGACTGTCATGGGTCATTTTTTACCGGGGGATGGCTGGGCGGATGCCGGGATGCAGTCTGATGGCGTGACGATTTCTGGTCTCGGAGGCGGTATCTGTCAAACCTCGACGACGATGTTTCAGGCGGCGGTCCTCGCAGGTCTCGACATCGTCGAGGCCCATAATCACGACCTGCCTTCAGACTATGCCGCGCTCGGTCAAGATGCGATGGTCGCCTACGGCTGGGCGGATCTCAAGATTCGCAACGGTCTCTCGGGGCCAGTCAAGCTCGTCGCCTACTATGCCGAGCCGTCCGTCGTCTTTGAGATCTATGGACCGGCCCGAGAAGCGGGTGTGACGACAGAGCTTCAGGTCGAGCATCACGAGACGATCGAGCCAGGTCCTGATGAGACGCGCTATTCTGCAGATTTGGCCGAGGGCGAGACTGAGGTCTACCGCAAGGCGCAACCCGGCTACAAGACGAGCCTGTATCGGCTCTGGTTGAAAAATGGCGTTGTGATCAAGCGCGACTTTATCGTGACTTATAGCTACCCCGCCTTCTCAAATATTTTCACCTTGAGCGAGAAGGACAAGAAGAATAAGGACAAGGAGAAGGAGACGCCGACGTCGACGTCCGATCAGCCCGTTCTCCCTACCCCAAATACGAATCCTGACTGGCCCTAGGCCTCAGCTGCTCGAGGAGGGGACGGTCGAGAGGCAAGAGATTAAGTTCTCTGGCCTCTTCAATTGTGTAGAAGCCCCCCTGGCTGTGCACATGGAGCTGCCACTTGGCAGAGTCTGGGAGAGTGAGCTCAAAGAGGGCAAGATAGAGATTGCTATCGTCCCGTTCAGCCGCGAGAAAGAAGCTTGGCAATTCAGGAATGGCCGCGAGGTCGAGCTCGAGTCCCAGTTCCTCGTCGAGCTCACGAAGGAGGGCCGTCCGGAAATCTTCGCCCGCTTCGAGCTTGCCCCCTGGAAATTCATAGAATCCCGCACTATATTCGCCTGGAGCCCGTTCGGCCAAGAAAATCTGATCGCCTCGCCAGAGGCAGGCAGCCGTCACAATGTATTCGCGCCTTAGAAATTGCCGATCGCCACGATAAATCTCTCTCGCGCGCAGACTCCCGTGGAAGTCAGAACCTGCCGTTCTCGGAAGCTGAACACTGTGGGCCAGAGCGGCGAGGCCGAGCTGTTCTGTCCGCGTGGCGTCGCCGTGCCAGACCTCGATCCCGTCGAGCCCCAGACGCTTGAGTGAGCGGCCAAAGTCAAGGCTCCTCTCACTCAGGCCGTAGAGGGGCGAAAAGTCAAAGAAGGGCGTCTTCTGGGGGTGGGCGAGCACAGCGAGCCCTCCAGCTTCATGAATCTTCGAGATGGCCTCGCCGAGCTGGGGTCTAGAGACATCGAGATAGGCGGGACGCCCCTCGCCGAGGAGCTCCTCAAAGGCAGCTGCAACAGAGCTGACATAGCCGCGGGCTACCAGCTCCAGCGCAAAGTGTGGCCGGGCGATCAGAGCATCTCCCTCAAGTCCTGCCGCAAAATCATCTGAGAGCTGGTAGCCCAGCTCCTGAAGTCTTGCGAGCAGCGCAAAATTCCTCTTTCGACGGAGACGGAGCTGCTCATCTAGATAGGGCTGCAGCCCCAGAGCCTGATTCAGATCTCCAAAATAAGCGAGTAGGTGCAGTTTGGCTCTCCGACCGCGAAAGTCATATGTCGTACTGAGTTCGACGCCCACCAGGGCAGAGATTTCTCCAGAGAGCTCTCGGAGCGCCCGCAAGAACTCCTCTTGCCCTGCGAGCGTATCGTGATCTGTCAGGCAGACATAGCGCAGGCCAGCCTCGATTGAAGCTCTGGCCAGATCTGCAGCGGAGAGGGTGCCATCAGAGGCGCTCGAGTGGAGGTGGAGGTCGCAGCCTCCCGCACGGACGAGCGCTTCAGTCTCAATGAGCTCTCGCCAATTGCCGGCGCTCGACATTATCGTTGCCCCTTCTCAGTCGGCGGCAGGTACTCAGCGAGCAGGTAGCGTGGACGCCCCTTGACCTCGCGGAAGAGACGTGCGATATAGACAGCCAAAAGCGAGAGGGCAAAGAGGATCGCCCCGCCGATCAGCAATTGCAGCAAGATTACCGTCGTAAAACCCGTCGCTGCCGCCCCCTGGAAGAACTGATAGAGGGTGTGCACTCCGAGGATGAGGAAGAAGAGCCAGAAGAGGATGGCCATGAGGGGAATCAGGAGGAGGATCTTTGCCGAAAATGCAGTGATGGCATCGAGCGAAAGCCTCAAGAGGGAGAAGAAATTCCAGCTGCTCTCCCCGTGCTCGCGCTCGCTGACCACAAAGGAAAATTCATGCCGCTTGAAGCCGAGCCAGAGGCTGAGGGCGCGGAAGAATGAGTCGCGCTCATCCAGGCGGTACCAGGACTCGATGACGGCGCGGTCCCAGAGTTGAAAGTCCGAGGCATTCTGGAGGTCGAATCCCGAGAGCTTGCGAAACAACCAGTAAAAGCTCTGCGCCTTCCATCTGGAGAGTTTCGATTCACGCTGGCGCAGTTCCTTGCGTCCAGCGACAATCTGGTAGCCCTCCTGCCACTTGCTGAGCATCTCGGCGATATATTCAGGAGGGAACTGCAGGTCACAGTCGAGAATGATGGCGGCTCTTGACTCGCTGTCGACGGCATCGAGTCCTGCGGCCAGCGCGGCTTCCTTGCCAAAATTGCGGCTGAGTCTCAAGAGTTTTAAGCGCTTTTCCTCGGCCTGGGCAGCCAGAAGACTCGCCCAGGTTCCGTCGCTCGAGCCGTCGTCGATGAAGATGAACTCGTAGTCGTAGTCGCTGGGCAGGACTGTCTGTAATCTCTCAATGGTATGGGGGATCTGAGCCTCTTCGTTATGGGCTGGGATGATCAGTGAAATCAGCATGGATACCTCGTCTCAAACTGGTGCTCTCGTTGTCGCCAAGGGCCGAATTTGGTATATTGTAAGTGCTTTATTTAGTATAGCTCACGGCTGGTGAGACGCAAGTTTTCAATTCATGCGACCTGCCTCCTGGCTGGAGTACGTGAAGGAGGGAGCATATGGCCCCGATGAAAAAACAGACGATTGATCAAGTACAGAATTTAAGAGGCAAGCGAGTCCTCGTGCGCGTCGACTTTAATACCCCTCGCGATAAGGAGACTGGCGAGATCACAGACGATCGCCGGATCCGCGCAGCACTCCCCACTATTGAGAAATTACGGGAGAGCGGGGCTCGGACCATTCTCGTCACCCATCTCGGCCGGCCCAAGGGTTTTGACCCTAAGGAGAGCACAGCTGTTCTGGCCAAGCGGCTGAGTGAGCTCGGCGGCTTCCCCGTCAAGCACGCGACAGATGTCATCGGTGAGAGTGCCCAGGCTGAGGTCCGAGCCTTGAAAGATGGAGAGGTCCTCCTCTTGGAGAACGTCCGCTATCACGCCGAGGAGACAAAAAATGACATGCACTTTGCCAGAGCTCTGGCCGACTTGGCTGACCTCTATGTCAACGATGCCTTCGGCACGGCCCACCGAGCGCATGCGTCCACTGCCGGCGTGGCGAACTTTCTCTACCCCGTCGCAGGTTACCTGATGCAAAAGGAAATCGACGTCATGGGCGCCACGGTGGAGAATCCAGCCCACCCCTTTGTGGCAATTCTAGGCGGGGCCAAGGTCTCCGATAAAATTGGCGTCATCAAAAATCTTTTAAAGAAGGCTGACACCATCATCATCTCGGGGGGCATGGCCTATACCTTCTTGGCCGCACAGGGCCATTCCATCGGCAAGTCTATCTGTGAGGAAGACAAATTTGATCTCGCGCGAGAGCTCATGGCGATGGCCGAGGAGCGAGGCGTCCGCCTGCTCTTCCCCGTCGATACCGTCGCTGCTGAGGACTTTGACCGCGCTGCGGTCGGCGTCACTGTGCCCTCGACAGAGATGCCAGCGGAACTCATGGGCATGGATATTGGTCCTGAGTCCATTCGCCTCTTTACGGAGGCCATCCGCGAGGCCAAGACGATTGTCTGGAACGGACCCCTCGGCGTCTTCGAATTCCCACAATTTGCCATTGGCACGAATGAAGTGGCTCGAGCTGTCGCCGAGACTGACGCCGTCTCTATTGTCGGAGGCGGTGATCTGGCTGCCGCGATTGAACAATCTGGACAGGCGGAGCACTTTAGCCATATCTCGACGGGTGGTGGCGCCTCGCTCGAGTTGATGGAAGGGAAGATTTTACCGGGCCTGGCAGCTCTGCACTCGGCCGTCAAGCGCCCCGTCATCCCCGCTGGCAATTGGAAGATGAACAAGCAAGTTCCAGCAGAGGCCCAGAAGTTTTTTGAGGAATTTATCCCTCAGCTCGAGGCCCAGCCCGATCGGATTATATTCAACGTGCCCTACACCGTCTTGAGCACCGCGCTCGAGGCTACGGCCTTTAGCAGAATTCTCATCGGTGCTCAGAATGCCCATGCTGAGGACTCAGGTGCCTATACGGGTGAGATTTCTGCGGCGGCACTTGCAAGTCTCGCAGTGCCCTACGTCGTGCTCGGTCACTCTGAGCGCCGTCAATATCAGAAAGAGAGCTCTGAAGAGATCAATAAGAAGGTCAAATCAGCTCTGGCCTGGGGTCTCAAGCCGATTTACTGTTGTGGGGAGACCCTTGAACAAAGAGAGGCTGGGGAGACCCTCGATCTCGTCAAGACACAGATCCTCCAGGGTCTGGCAGGGATTCCTGAGAGGGATTTCTGGCGCGTCGCCATTGCCTATGAGCCCATCTGGGCGATCGGCACGGGCAAGACGGCCACGAGTCAAGAGGCGGAAGAGGTCTGCGCCTTTATTCGCCACTTGATTGCGACGGAATTTGGCCCTGAGGCCGCTGAAGAAGTGATCATCCTCTACGGCGGTTCAGTCAACGCGGCGAATGCGGCCGACTTGTTCGCCCAGGTCAATATCGATGGCGGACTCATCGGTGGCGCCAGCCTCAAGCCGGATGAATTTGCCAAGATTGTCGCTGCTGCTGCAGACGCCGAAGCGAAAAGGGCGTCAGAGCAAGACTAGAGTGTGTCATTCAATTGTGCTATAATTGATGGCTGAAATAAGGCTTTGCACAGATAATAAAAAGGAGAGATTTTTATGGCAAAGAAGAAGACGTTTATGACCATGGACGGGAATACCGCCGCGGCGTACACTTCGTACGCTTTCTCGGAGGTTGCGGGCATTTACCCCATCACCCCGTCCTCACCGATGGCAGACTATGTCGACCAGTGGGCCCAGGGAGATCGCAAGAATATCTTCGGCCAGACGGTCAATGTCATCGAGATGCAGTCCGAGGCGGGTGCGGCCGCCGTCGTGCACGGCTCACTCAATACGGGTGCTCTGACCACGACCTATACCGCGTCGCAGGGCCTCCTGCTCATGGTTCCCAACATGTACAAAATTGCGGGCGAACTGCTCCCAGCAGTCTTCCACGTCTCAGCACGTGCAATTGCCACCCATGCGCTCTCAATCTTCGGTGACCACTCTGACGTCATGGCCTGCCGTCAGACGGGCTTTGCGCTTTTAGCCTCCTCCTCTGTGCAGGAAGCTCACGACCTCGCTGCGGTGGCCCACCTCGCCGCCATCAAGGGTCGCGTCCCCTTCCTCCACTTCTTCGATGGCTTCAGAACGTCTCATGAAATTCAGAAGATTGAAATTCTCGACTATGAAGATCTCAAGGAACTGGTCGATATGGAGGCCGTCGAGAAGTTCAGAGAACGTGCCCTGAGTCCCAACCATCCGACAGAGCGTGGGACGGCACAGAACCCCGACATCTTCTTCCAGGCCCGCGAGGCGAGCAATCCCTACTACGATCAACTGCCTGAGATTGTCCAGGAGTACATGGACAAAATCTCTGGGCTGACGGGTCGCAACTACCAGTTCTTCAACTACCACGGCGATCCTGAGGCAGAGGAAGTCATCGTCTGCATGGGGTCTGTTGTCGATACGATCCGCGAGGTCATCCAGTATGCCAATAGCAAGGGGGACAAGCTCGGCCTCCTGAGCGTCCATCTCTACCGTCCCTTCGTCAACGAGGCTCTGAGAGCGGCAATCCCTGCCAGCTGTAAGCGCATTGCTGTCCTCGACAGAACCAAGGAGCCCGGCGCCCCTGGTGAGCCTCTCTACCTCGACGTCGTCAATGCCTATAAGGAAGTCGAGAATGCTCCCATCATTGTCGGTGGCCGCTATGGTCTCGGCAGCAAGGACACGACGCCTGCCCAGATTTTTGCCGTCTACAAGATGCTGCGCGATGAGCCGCGTCACAACTTTACGATCGGCATCAATGACGACGTGACACACCTCAGCCTCGAGCCCTGCAAGGACTGCCCCGACGTCTCTCCAGAGGGCACCTTTGCGGCCAGATTCTGGGGTCTCGGCTCTGACGGTACAGTCGGTGCCAATAAGAACTCCATCAAGATCATCGGCGATCACACCGATATGTATGCTCAGGCCTATTTCAGCTACGACTCCAAGAAGTCGGGCGGTATCACTATTTCTGACTTGCGCTTTGGCCACCAGCCGATCCAGGCGCCCTATCTCGTCAACTCTGCCGACTTTGTCGCCTGCCACAATCAGAGCTATATCGATAAATATGACATCGTCTCTGATCTTAAGCCAGGTGGCGTCTTCCTCCTCAACACACAGTGGGACATGGAGGGCCTAGAGGAGAACTTGCCTGGCCAGGTCAAGCGCTACCTCGCAGAAAACGATATTAAGTTCTACACGATCGACGCTGTGAGCCTTGCCGACGAGATCGGCCTGGGCCATAGAATCAATACCATCTGTCAGGCCGCCTTCTTCAAGATTGCCCCAGTCATTCCCATCGAGGACTCCGTCAAGTACATGAAGGAAGCGATCGTCAAGTCCTACGGCAATAAGGGTGAGCGCATCGTCAATATGAACTACCAGGCCGTCGATGCCGGCGTCGAGAACGTCAAGAAGATTGAGATTCCCGAGAGCTGGCGGACTGCGCCCGACAAGCAACTGCCGATCTTGGAGGCGGACGACTTCTATAAGAACGTCGCCCACCAGATGCTGGCGCAGCAGGGTGACTTCCTGCCGGTCTCAGCCTTTGCCGATCGCGCTGACGGGACCTTCCCCGCAGGGACGACCCAGTATGAGAAGCGTGGTATCGCAGTCAACATCCCCATTTGGCAGCCCGACAAGTGCATCCAGTGTAATCAGTGCTCCTATGTCTGCCCACACGCCGTCATCCGCCCCTTCCTCCTCGATGAGGCCGAGGCTGAGCAGCTGGGCGATCAGATGCCTCTGCGCGATGGCATGAAGCCCTACGACAATTACAAATACCGCATTCAGGTCTCGGCTCTCGACTGTACGGGCTGCGGCTCCTGTGCCAATGTCTGTCCTGCCAAGGAGAAGGCGCTGATCATGCAGCCTCTCGAGGAGAACATGGAGCAGAAGGAGAACTGGGATAAGCTGATCAAATTGCCGCGCAAGCCCAATCCCATGGGTAAGAACAGCGTCAAGGGTTCGCAGTTCGAGGAGCCTCTCTTCGAATTCTCTGGCGCCTGTGCTGGCTGCGGTGAGACCCCCTATGTCAAGCTTGTGACTCAGCTCTTTGGTGAGCGCCTCCAGATTTCCAATGCGACGGGTTGCTCTTCAATCTACGGCGGCTCTGCCCCCTCGACCCCCTATAAGGCAAATGCCAAGGGCCGTGGCCCCACCTGGGCGAACTCACTCTTCGAAGATGCTGCTGAGCACGGTCTCGGCATGCACCTCGGCTACAAGCAGCTGCGGGCGAGAGCTAAGCAAGAACTTGAGGCCCTGCGCGAGGGTGAGATTCAGGCAGATCTGAAGAGCGCCATCGACAGCTACCTCGAGAACTTTGATAAGAGCGAGAACACCCTGGAACTTAGCGACCAGCTGATCACAGCACTCGAGGCTGCGAGTGAGAACAAGGACGCCAAGTCGATTCTCCTCCTCCGTGACTACCTCGCCAAGCGCTCCTCCTGGATTCTCGGTGGTGACGGCTGGGCCTATGACATCGGCTACGGCGGTCTGGACCATGTCTTGGCAACCGGTGAAGACATCAATGTCTTAGTCCTCGATACAGAGGTGTACTCCAACACGGGTGGACAGGCCAGTAAGGCGACGCCGCTCGGTGCGATCGCACAGTTCGCCGCGGGGGGTAAGGCTCTGAAGAAGAAGGATCTCGGCATGATGGCCGTCACCTATGGCTATGTCTACGTCGCCCAGATTGCGATGGGCGCGAACCAAATGCAGACCTTGAAGGCAATCTCCGAGGCCGAAGCCTGGCCGGGTCCCTCACTGGTCATCGCCTACTCGCCCTGTATCAACCACGGGATCAGAGGCGGCCTGACCATCTCGCAGACCCGCGAGAAGGACGCGGTCGAGAGTGGCTACTGGCATCTCTGGCGCTATAATCCCGCGCTCAAGGAGGAGGGTAAGAATCCCTTTATCCTCGACTCCAAGCCGCCGAAGAACGACTATCAGAGCTATCTGATGAGCGAAGTGCGCTACACCTCGCTGTCTAAGCGCTATGACGAAGAGACCGTCCAGGGCATCTTCGACAAGGCGGCCGAAGCCGCGGCAGAACGCTATGAAACCTATCTCCAGATGGCGGCCATGGACTTTAGCAAGAAGGAAGAAGAACAGCAATAAGACGAGCAGTCATCTCCTGGCCCCACTGCCTGACGGCGGTGGGGCTTTTCTTCTTCTGGGGCTTTTCTTATATAATAGGAGGACGAATTGAGAGGAGTGGCCGATGGATTCTGATCTGAGAGCTGATTATAGAATTGATGTTGAGCGCGCTTCGGGCAGTCGCGAGTTTTTGCTGCCTGAGCGTTTGATTTTGACGGAGCTTGCGACACTGAGTGGTGATGCGGTCAAGCTCTACCTGATTTTGAGCTACTGTGCGGAATGTCAGTCGACTGTGCCGACGATTGATGAGATTTCGAGTCTGGCCGGCTTCGGCCAGACGGCCTATCACAAGGCTCTGAATGAGCTGATGTCGCGCCATTTGCTACGGCTGGAAAAGCAGCGCTATCTGCTGGCCGATCTCAGACAGTTCAATCGTCTGCAGCAGCAGTTTCTCGAAGCTCCTGAAAGTTCAGAAAGCGCGTCTTGTGAGACGGGGGCAGAGGAGCGGGAGGAGACGATTCAGCAGATCAACGAGATCTTCTTTCAGGGGACGATGAGCCCGACGATTTACCGCGATATTGAGCGCTGGTTTGTCAAATATCAATTCAGTCCCCATGTCATCTATGCACTGTTTTCCGAGGCTGAGCGCAATGGGGCCAGGAATGCGATGAATTATATTCGGGCCATTGCCGACAATTGGCATCAGCTGGGCATCCGCAGCCATGAGGAGCTCGACCGCTATTTCGATGAGCGTGAGGCTATGCGAGAAGAGTATGAGATTGTGCGACAGAGGATGAATTTTAGAGCTCCCCTGACCACTTATCAGAAGGAACTCGTGCGCAAGTGGTGTGATGACTGGGGCTTCTCCCTGGCGCTGATCGATCGTGCAATGCGCGAGACGAATAAGATCAGCAGTCCGAATCTCGCCTATGTTGATGCTGTGCTCAAGACTTGGCACGAGGTCGGAATTAAAAATGAAGCAGAACTCGAAGACTATCTGGCCAAGTTGCCGCAGAACTCGTCTCAGAAGAAGGGTTCACGACGAGCAGTGCGTGAGCGCCGCGAGAACCGTGGCAATTTTGCAGGGCGTCAAGAGGAGATTGGGCAAGTTGACAGCCTCAAGTGGTTGATGGGTCAGCGCTCTACTGAGACTGAGCTGGAAGGGGAGAGAGACGAATAGATGTATCAGAGAGAAATAGAACGGATGATGGCCAGGCGGCGGCAGGCACAATTCCAGCGCCAGGAGGCCTGGCGTGCACAGCTGGCAGATGATCCCGAAGCGGCTGAGATTGAGCGCAATCTCAGGGCGGCGGGAGCGCGCTATGCCACTGCGAGTCTTCTGCCTCCTCAGGCGCGAGCGGAAGCTGAGGCTGACTTTGAACGCTTGAAGAGAGCCTGGGAGATCAAGGCGAGGGAAGTGCAGAATCTTTATCCAGAGCCGCCGACATCCCTCTGCACCCGCTGTCAAGACACGGGATATCTGGAGAACGGGCGCCTCTGTCCCTGTGTGATTCCTGAACTGCCCGCCTATCTGCCAACTGAGGTCAACTTTTTGCCAAATCGCGAACAGAGTCTTCAGAACTTTGAGCCCGAACGCTTCAGCTCGGAGCGCTCTGAGGACTGGTATGGCGGACAGTGTTCACCCCAAGACGCAGCACTTAATATGCGGGCTTTTGCCGAGAGCTACGTCTCCTCTTTTCCCGAGGTGTCGAACCTCTACATCTTCGGGCCTCCAGGGACGGGCAAGAGCTATGTCTTGAATGCTCTGGCACTAGCCCTCCTGGAGCGAGGATATGGCGTCGCCTCTGTCGAGTCTTATCAGTATTTTGAAATCATGGCTGACCGGGCCTATCTCAGACAGCGCTTCCAGCCAGATCCTGAGATGCTCGATATCAATCGGCAACAGTTGGAGGCGCTGGCAGACGCGGATCTCCTGCTCCTCGATGATCTCGGTGTCGAGCGCTCGACAGAGGGGCAGTATCGTGAGCTCATGCAATTGATCGATCGAGCCGCTGCTGGAAAGCAGAGACTTGTCATCGCGAGCAATCTGACGCCAGCTGAATTTGCTTTACAATACGATCAGCGCCTGGCCTCGAGGCTGCTCGGCGCTTTTGAGACAATTGAACTCATGGGACCAGATCTGCGACAGAGCCGGAGTGGGGAATGAGGCAGGCGATCGGCTGCGATATTGTGGATATTGCTCGTTTTGAGCGCAGCCTCGAGCGGGGTGGAGACCGCTTATTAGCGCGTCTCTTCACGCCGCATGAGCGAGGACTCGCGGGCGATAGGGCTGGCGACCCCGCCTATTGGGCTGTCCGCTTTGCCGCCAAGGAGGCCTGTGCCAAGGCGTTAGGAACAGGTCTCTGGCGCTCTGGAATTCGCTGGCACGAGATCGAAATCATCAAGAGAGCGAGCGGGCAACCGGAACTCGTCTTAAGGGGGCAGGCAGAGGCGCATTTTCTAGCGGGCCGCTGGCAGGCGAGCTCTGTCAGCTTGAGCCATGATCGCTTTGCACTCGCCACCGTTTTGCTGTGGGGACAAGATGAAGATTAAGAAGCATCTGAGATCACTATTGAATAAAGAAATCACCCTCAATGAGAAGCAGACCATCCCAGCATATCTGGTGGCGATTTTCGTCTTTGTCCTCTGCTTGGCTCTGGTTCTCTTCTCGCCGCGACTTTTCCGACTTGAGCGCGGGGAGACGGGACCTCAAGAACTCAAGGGGGAACGGATCTATACGGAAAACGATGCTGTGGTCATAGCCCCACAGACGGCGATATACAGTCAGCCAGATCATCGCGAAGAGCGCCTGAGCTCCCTGATCTTTGATGAGCTCGTCCATATCCTCGACAAGAGCCCTGGAAAATATTGGAAGATTCAGACAGAGGACGGCGTCATAGGCTATGTTGCCTCGCTCGACCTCAGCTCTGACACTTCCGTTGTCGAACCCAATCTCGCCTATTACAAGGCCATCGTCCAGGGCCGTGAGAAGCGTCTTTTCTCTCACGCGAGGCGGGGTGAACTCTTGGCCATCGTACCAATGGGCACCGTGCTCTATGCTGACTATCGTTCGCCAGATCTTCTCCGAGTAAAACTCGTCGATGGACAATTTGCCTGGGTATCGACGGCAGACCTCCTGATTGCGGAAGCGCAGGCCGACTTTGACATTCCAAAGGATGAGGCGAAAAGTCGCTTTTTGTCCTCGCTCATGGCTTTTCATGGAGCGCCGCGCCTCCCTGGTCAGATGACGGTCGAGGGCACAGACCTCATCGGGGCGGTGAGGATTGCCGCGCGTCTCAACGGGATTGAGCTCCCCCGCCGGCTCTCGGAGCTCAGTCAGCGCGGTGAGCGCATTGAGCTGAGACATGATCCCGAGACGGGTCTCGTCGATCTCTCCGTACTTGAGCCAGGGGATCTGATTTTTCTGCGTGATCCGACGGATGGCGAGACGCTCTATGACCTCGCCTGCGTCATGGAGGATCAGATTGTTCTGATGAATCAGAGGAATTCCAGTACGCTCGGTCTCTGGGATCTCAACAGTGATGAGGAGACGCAGAAGAAGATGGCCTTTGCCATTCGGCTCCCCGAATTACAGGACACGGCAGAGGAGGGGAAGTAGTCCCCTCTGGCCAGAGGTGTTAGAATAAGAAAAAACTGAGGAGGCGGCACATGAATCGCGTCGAAGACATGCCCCAAGTGACCATTTTTGACCATCCCCTGATCCAGCACAAGGTGACCCATCTGAGGATGAAAGAGACCAGTACCAAGGAGTTTCGCGAGCTCATCTCCGAGATTGCCATGCTGATGACCTACGAAGCCTGTCGCGATCTGCCGCTCGAGGAGATCGAGATTGAGACACCGATCTGTGCTTGCCGCGGTAAGGTGCTGGCGGGCAAGAAGCTCGCCCTGATTCCAATTCTCAGAGCGGGACTCGGCATGGTGGAGGGCGTGATGAACATGGTGCCCTCGGCGCGTGTCGGCCATATTGGGCTCTATCGCGATCCCGAGACACTGAAGGCGGTGGAGTACTACTGCAAGTTTCCCCAGGACATTGTCGATCGCCACGTCCTGCTCCTCGACCCCATGCTGGCTACGGGAGGTTCAATCCTTGCTGGCCTAGAATTCCTTAAGGAGCGCGGCATCGAACAGATCACTCTCCTTTGTATTATCGCAGCTCGTCCAGGCCTCGAGAAGGTCGTCGCCGCCCACCCAGATGTCAAGATTTACTGTGCGGCGCTCGATGAAGAGCTCAATGAGCACGCCTATATCGTCCCAGGTCTCGGTGATGCTGGTGATCGCCTCTTCGGCACCAAATAGGCGTCATGAAATACTTAGAGAGCTACAGCAACGATCCCGAGTACAATCTCGCTTTTGAAGAGTATTGTTTTAAGTATCTACCCCTCGAAGAAGAGGATTATGTCTATCTCTGGATCAATGGCCCCTCCGTCATCATCGGCAAGAATCAAAATGCCAGTCGCGAGATCAATCGAGAGTATTTTGCGACTCACGACTTGAAGCTCCTCCGCCGCATCACTGGCGGGGGCGCCGTCTATCACGATCTCAATAATTTGAATTTCTCCTTTATCACCCGGGTGCAGGGGAGAGTGGGCATAGATTTCAAGAGCTATTATCAGCCAATCGTCAATGCGCTCGCCGCCATCGGTGTCGAGGCGGAGCTTTCGGGTCGAAACGACGTTACGATCGACGGGCAAAAGTGCATCGGCACCTCCCAGTCGATCTGGCAAAATCGCGTCCTCTCCAATGGCTGCATCCTCTATGACGTCGCGCTTTCGGAGCTCAGTCAGGCCCTGAATCCCGACCCGTCGAAACTGGCGCAAAAGGGGGTTCAGTCCGTCCGCAGTCGCGTGACCAATATCAAGCCGCATCTGACGCGGGACATCGATGTCCTCGAATTTAAGGAGGAGCTCTTGAAGCAGATCTTTGCCCTCAGAGGTGAGGAGCCCGTGGAATACAAGCTGAGTGAAGAAGAACTCGCAGGGGTCGATAAGATCTACCAGGAGCGCTTCTCGCGTGCCAGCTGGAACTGGGGTCGTGACACGGGAGCTGCCAATTACCTGAAAAAACGCTTCCCCTCAGGAGCTGTGGAATTCTCCTTTGATCTCGAAGAGAGGGAAGATGGCCCGCATCTCGTCAATCTCAAGATCTATGGTGACTTCTTCGGCATCCGCGATGTCCACGAAGTAGAGTCTCTCCTCGAGGGGACGCTCTATCACGAGGAGGCCATTCGCACGAGGCTTCAAGACTTCCCCTTGACAGAAGTCTTTGGCCAGATCAGTCTTGACGACTTGCTCAGCGTTCTCTTCCCTGCGATCTAATCAAGCGAATTTTAGGCATAGAAAAAGGACCGTCTCGAGACGGTCCTTTCAATTTCTCGGATTATGCACGCTGAACTTTACCAGAACGGAGGCAGCGAGTGCATACATGTGCTGTGCACGGAGTTCCATTCTCGGTCACGATCCGCACTTTCCGCACATTCGGACGTTGCTTGACCTTTGCACGGCGCGAAATCTGTGAACGCGTGATTGAAATCTTACGTCCAAAGAACATATCCTTTTCACAAATATCACATTTGGCCATTTCTCCACCTCCTGCCTAGAATTTACATAACTGAACAGCTGAGTCCAGAGTGCAGACAAGATGATATCATATCAGAAGCCTGCTTGGCAAGGCCGAATTCGAGAACTCAGCCCGCCTGAATTTCTACCCTCTAGGCGCGCTTTTTCGCCTCATTCAACGCGGCTGAAATGCGTGCCGCTCTGGCGATGCGCTCCTCGTCCTCGGGATTGATCAGCCCCTTGGTGATCGCCTGAGTCGGACAGGTCTTCTGGCAGATGCCGCAGTGGCGGCAGAGCTCCTGATTGATGACTGCCCGATTCTCGACCATGTCGATCGCGCCGAAGGGGCACTTGCGCACACAGGCACGACAGCCGATACAGCCGATATCGCACTTGTCCTTGACATCCTTGCCGGGCAGGGGATTGCTGCAGCGGACGAGGAAGAGGTCCGTGTATTTCGGCATCATCTGGATGATCTCCTTGGGACAGACGCGGACACAAGCACCACAGGCGATGCAGCGCTCAGGATCGATGCGGGCGAGATCATCAATGATCTCAATCGCCTGGTAATCGCAGGCGCGCTTGCAGTCCCCGAGACCGATACAGGAGAACATGCAGGCGCCTGGACCTGCGAAGAGACCTGCGGCAGAGGCGCAGGAGTCAGAGCCGGTATATTCATAGCGCTGACGCTCGTGGAAGCAAGAGCCCTGACAGAGGACCTGAGCCACCTTGGGGACAAAGGCCTGCGCCTCCAGCCCCAGTTTCTCAGCGAGGGCCGTGACGACTTCCTGACCGCCTGGCGCACACTTGCTGATATCCGTGTCTGAGCCTTCGGCGAGGGCCTTGGCATAGCCTGGACAACCTGAGTAGCCACAGCCGCCGCAGTTGACGCCTGGCAGGACCTCGAGGATCTCGGCCTCGCGCTCATCTTTGGGGGTGTGGAAGAGCTTAAAGATCAAGACGATGACGAGCCCGAGGATCAGGGCCACGCCGCCCACGAGTCCAATGGCTGTCACGAGATTGCTCATCAGTAGAACGTACATAGAAACTCCCTCTCTTCTCTTAGACGAACAGGTTCTCGACGATGCCCTTGAAGCCCATAAAGCTCAAGGAGACAATGCCCGCCGCAATCAGGGCGATGGGCAGACCGCGGAGAAACTCTGGCGGCTCGGCATCCTCGAGGCGCTGGCGTACCCCGGCAAAGAGGAACATGGCGAGCATGAAGCCGAGCCCAGCGCCGAGGCCGTTGATCATCGCTTGGATGAAGCTCAGCTCCTGGTCGATGTTGAGGAACATGACGCCGAGGATGGCACAGTTCGTCGTGATCAGCGGCAGGTAGATGCCGAGCGCATTGTAGAGCGTAGGCAGCGTCTTGTGCATGATCGCCTCGATGACCTGGACTGTCGACGCGATGACCAGGATAAAGACGAGGTTGTCGAGGTAGGCCAGCTTCAGCGGTGCCAAGAGGAGGTGATAGATCGGGTGGGTAATCGCGGTCGCCACCAGCATGACAAAGGTGACCGCCAGTGACATCCCCATCGAGTTCTTCAGATTCTTCGTCAGCCCGAGAAAAGAACAGATGCCGAGAAACTTCGAGAGGACGAGGTTATCGACGAGAATGACACTAAAAAGAATCATCAATAATGTTTTCATAGGCTACTCCTTATCTTCGAGATGAGCTTCTGCCTCAGGGCTTCTCGCCTTGGGCTTGGCCTACTGGGCCTCCGCCGCTGCGTGCCCTGCTTCGCCCGAAATGGCCTCGGGCCCGCGAATGCGCTCCTTGCGCTCCTCGGTCTGGAGATCCTGTCCCGCGTATCCCGACTCAACCTTATCCATCTGGATTCTCGGGGCCTTGGCCGCGGTATATGGTTCATCGGCATAGACGCGATCCATCAGCTTCTGGCTGATCGCGATGATGAGGCCAAAGATGATGAAGCCACCCGGCGGCAGGATGAAGAGGGTCAGCGGTTTCAGCCCCAGGGCCTCGAGGCCAGGGATGGCATAGCCGAAAACAGAGAGATTGCCGAGGACCTCACGGATCAGACCGATCGAAAAGAGCGCCAGCGTGAAGCCGAGGCCCATGCCGAGCCCGTCTAGGACGGAGGGCAAGAGCTTATTCTTCCCGGCAAAAGCCTCCGCTCTGCCCAGGATGATACAGTTGACGGTAATCAGCGGAATGAAGATGCCGAGCGCCTTGTCGAGGTCCTGCAGATAGGCCTGCAGGAGGAATTTTAAGATGGTGACAAAGGAGGCGATGATCGTGATATAGGCGGGGATGCGCACCTTCTCAGGAATGATTTTACGTAGAAGCGAGATGACGAAGTTGGCACAGACCAGGACAAAAGTCGAGGCCAGTCCCATGCCGAGACCATTGATCGCCGAGGTGGTGACCGCCAGGGCGGGACAGGTGCCGAGAAGGAGTGCCAAGAGGGGATTCTCCTTGAGGAATCCCTTAGTCAGAATTGCTTTATAATTGGTCTTCTTAGCCACGGTGACCTCCTATTCATGGAGCAGACGGAAGAGTTCTGCGGCATTGTTGACGGCCTGACAGACGGCATCTGAGGAGATAGTTGCACCGGAGATGGCGTCAATTTTGACATCGCTGATCGCAGGATCAGTCGAACTTGTCTTCCCGACGGTAAAGTAATTTTGTGCCGTCTGGCCAGCGAATTGCTGGCGGAAATCTTCTTCTTCAATACGCTTGCCGAGACCAGCCGTCTCCTCATTGTCGCCGACTAAAATCGCCTCGATCTCCCCTTCGAGATTGAAGCCCGAGAGGACGGGGACGAGGCCGCCGTAACCCTTAATCGACGATTGGATGAGATAGCCGAGGAGCGTCTCGCCCTGATAGGCCGCCTCACAGAAATTGACCTGATCCTGAGCGGCGCCAGCGGGGAGCTTGACGGGCTTAAAATTGTCAGCCTCGGGGAAGATGGCCTGTTTCATGTGGAGGAGGCCCTCGGTCTCATTGAGCGCACGCCGCTCGGCCGTCAGCTCATAGGTGAAGGCAAGAGCGGCCGTCGCGCACATACAGATGAGAAAAAGAATGAGAGCCGGGATGATCCCGCGTTCTTTCCAATGGCTGTCCTTACGCATGGGCCTTCTCCTTTCGCTTATTGTGATAGTGGCTGAGCGGCCGTTCCTTGCACCAGTTGTTAAGGTGCGGCGTCAGAATATTCATGATGAGGATTGAGTAGGAGACCCCCTCAGGCGTCGCGCCATAGAGGCGGATTAGGGCCGTGATGATGCCACAGCCGAGGCCAAAGAAGAATTTCCCCTTGGGCGAATACGGCGTGGTGACGTAGTCAGTGGCCATAAAGAAGGCACCGAGGATGAGACCGCCGGTCAAGAAGTGATAGAGCGGACTCTGCCCAGCGATGGTCACAATGACGAGGGTCGAGGCGATAAAGGCGATGGGGGTCCAGGGATCGATGACCTTCTTAATCAGGAGATAGGCGGCACCGATGAGGAGGGCGATGATTGAGACCTCCCCGATGGAGCCCGCCTTCAGCCCGATAAAGAGCTCGCTGAGATCTGGGAGATTGCGCACACCTTCACGGGCCATGCCGAGAGGTGTCGCCGTTGAGACGAGGTCATAGGCATTCTCTAGGCCGAGATGTCTTCCTAAAATTGAAAAGTCGGTCATCTCCTGGGGGAAGCAGACGAGGAGGAAGACGCGGGCTGTCAGGGCTGGATTGGTGATATTGTGGCCCATACCGCCAAAGATCAACTTGCTGCCAATGATGGCGACAAAGCTGCCGAGGACGGCCATCCAGAGCGGAAAATTGGCGGGGAAGTTAAATGCGAGCAGGAGTCCTGTGACAGCCGCCGAGAGATCGCCGATCGTCTGCGGTCGCTTCATCAGGAGATTGCCGCCCCACTCAAAGAAGATAGAGCTCAAGACGGTCACGGCCGTCAGCACGACTGCGCGCCAGCCGAAGGCATAGTAGGCAAAGAAGAGGGCAGGCGCAAGGGCGATCAGGACATCGCCCATGATCTTAGTGCTCGTGGAATTGTCGCGAATATGGGGAGATGCGGAAACTTTTAACATCTGCATAACTAGGCCTCCTCTCGTTTGGCCACTTCGGCCTCGCGGGCTCTGGCCTCGCGCAGAATCTGCTTACCCACGCGAATGTTTTGCACTAAGAAGCGCTTAGCGGGGCAGACATAGGTGCAGCAGCCACACTCAATACAGTCCATGACATAGAAGTCCTGGAGTTTCTCAGCGTTCTCCTTGCGAGCTGCCTGGTCGAGCGCCGTCGGCACGAGTCCCATGGGACATGAGCGCGTGCAGCGGCCACAGAGAATACAGGCAGACTCCTCAGGGATGGCCGCCTGTTCTGCCGAGAAGAGCAGGATCGCGTTATTGTTTTTGAGAATTGGATCGTTGAGGTCGGAGACTGCGACGCCCATCATCGGGCCGCCCATGATGATCTTTGCGGCACTCTTCTGGAAGCCGCCAGAGAGGTCGACCACCGTCTGAATGGGAGCGCCGATCGGCACCTCATAATTGCCTGGGCGACGGACGGCCTCACCATCTAAAGTGATGATCTTACTGACGAGGGGCATCCCCGTCGTCAGATATTGGTGAATCATGCGGCAGGTGCCGACATTGAGGACGAGACAGCCGACATCATGGGGCAGTCCCCCCTCGGGGACGATGCGCCCTGTCAGGCGGTAGATCAGCATCTTCTCAGCGCCGAGCGGATAGCGCGCCCGCTGACTCAGCAGCTTGATCTGGCCGCTTAGTCCCTGCTCCTTGATATAATCTCGCAGCCGCGCGTTGGCGACGGGGGTATTGTGTTCAACCCCGATGATCGCCTGCGGTATACCGAGGTGGTGGAGAACGAGACGTATCCCCTCGACAATTTCCTCTTTATATTCGCGCATCTGCAGGTCGTCTGAAGTGATATAAGGTTCACACTCCATACCATTGACCAGCAGCATGTCGATCTTCTTATCGGGAGGGGGATTGAGTTTAAAGTGAGTAGGGAAGCCAGCGCCACCGAGGCCGACGAGGCCAGAGGCCCTCACCGCGGCACAAAATGACTCGCGATCGTGCACTTCTGGCACGGCAAGATCTGGGCAGATCGTGTCCTTGAAGTCATTTTTGATCTCAATCACGGACATCGGGCGTCCCGAATGTTGAATCTCATTGACGATGCGCTCAACGCTTCCCGAGACAGAGCTGTGGATCGGCACAGACATTGGAGCGATAGGTTCACCGATCACTTGCCCGACGGTGACGGCATCGCCCTTTTTCACTGCGGCGGTCGTCCCAGGGCCAATTTGCTGTTGGAGGGGGATTCGAATGAGCGGAAATTTACGGAGAACTTTGAGTTCTGCGTGTTCAGTATGCTTGGACTCGGGCGGATGAATTCCAGCACGAGAAAATAAATCCATACATCATCCTCACTTTCTCAGGCAGTTGACGAAAAATCGTCACAACGCATCCACTAATATAGCAAATATGACTATTGAAGTAAAAAATTAAAGACGCTTCGGCCGGCGATAGCGACGCCTCCGACGCTGTCTCTGGCGGACGAGGCCAAAGGCGAGCAAGACGAGGAGAGCTGCCCCGATATATTTGGCCGTTTTGAGATTTTTCTGCTTCTGCCGCTGGCGCATATAGTCATTGGCCTCGCTGGCCCCGAGCGTCTCTAAGATCGGCATGTCGAGAGAGGCTGTCTCAGAGCTTAAATGTTCCACCTGAGGTGGTTTCAGAGGCCCCGCCGTCTCCACAGCCGCCTCGCGTTCCGTGAGCTTGGTCGCCCAGCGAGCCTCGAGGCTTGGCAGGAAGACATCATCAGGGAGAGCTGGGAGATTATTCTCGAGATAGCGATAGATCTTCGCATGGTCGGAGATCTGCTCGCCCGCCTCCTTGGCCCTCTCTGTTGAAACGATAATCAGGCGATCGCCAAAGGTGCGAAAGGAGGTGAAGCAATAGCCCGCCTGAGGTAGCCAGCCCGTCTTACCACCCGTTATGGAAGAGTTGTCGACGCCGAGCTTATCCCCATAATAGTGAATAGTGTGGTGGAGCTCGATGCCTTCACCATGCATGTTGGTGGGAGGGGTCGTATACTCCCGGGTCCCACAGATCTCGCGAAAGAGCGGATCTTGCAGCAGACAGTGGAGGAGCAAGGTCATATCTTCTGGCGTCGCGTAATTATAAGGATCGAAGAGTCCCGTCGAATTGGCAAAGTGTGTTCCGACCATGCCGAGGGCCGCTGCCGTATTGTTCATCTCTTGGACAAAAGCCCCCTCATCGGGAATGGTCACGCGGTGGAGAACTCGGAGGGCATCAGAGCCGGAGGGAAGCAGAACCCCGTAGAGAGCCTCGCGAATGGGAATGAGCTCGCCGATCAGAAGTCCCATGATGGACGCGCCCGCAGCCGCGAGCCCCTGCACATCCTCCATGATGACTTCCACGGTTTCTTGAAGTGGAATCCCCTGTTTTCTAAGTTCCCGTAAGATGACCAGAACCGACATCATCTTGGTCATCGAGGCCGGATAGATCGTATCACTGGCCAGTTCCCGGTGATAATCTCGATAAGTGCCATCGCCAAAGAACTCTCGAATGATGACATTCGGCGAGCCGAGTTCGAGATCTGACAAATCAAGCTGCAAGGGCTCGACTCCAGCTCTCGCCACTTGCGGGAGAAGCTGGGGATAGATGATCTCTTCTGCCTCAGCGTGAGCTTCAGCTCGCAGCCCAGGCGCAAAAGTCAGGGAGAAAAAGAAGATGAGCAACGCCGCGATCAGACGGCGCCCATCGATTCGCAGATAGATTCGATTGGCAGACCTCATTGAGAGCAAACTCCCTCCAAAGTAATCCTGCCCAGTATATCAAATTGGGAGGGGGTGAGTTTTAAAAGTAAATTAAATATAAAGTGCCCAATACGCACAAAGTCTTGTATCGTATCGAGCACTTCATTTGGTGGGCACTATTGGACTCGAACCAACGACCCCATGCGTGTGAAGCATGTACTCTAACCAGCTGAGCTAAGTGCCCAAAAAAAGGGACTCAGCGGAGGCTGAATCCCTGGTGACCCGTAGGGGAATCGAACCCCTGACCCCGCCGTGAAAGGGCGATGTCTTAACCTCTTGACCAACGGGCCATCTGGTGGCGGCGGTAGGAGTCGAACCTACGACCCTCCGGGTATGAACCGGATGCTCTGACCAACTAAGCTACGCCGCCGTAACGTCCGCTTCTACAGCGCCCGTGTATCATACAAGAGTCTTAAATCAATGTCAATAGACCGAGACGCCAAAGAAGTCCAGGATCCGATATACGGGCAGTATAAAGGTGATGGGGGCGGTAAAAATAGCGAGAATGAGGCTCAGACGATGGGCCTCAAGAGGCTCTCGATCTTTAAAGCTGAATCTCTTGTTGAAGTAATAGATGAGAAAAGAGCTGATCAGGAGAGCTGGAACAGAGACGAGGAGAGACTCGAAGGTAAATTTGAAACCACCGAGCCCGTCAGTGATCCTGTCGATAAAATTCGAGGAAGGAACAAACATGACCGGCAAGGCGAAGAGAGCTCCGATGACATCTGCGAGAAATCCGAAGAAGACAACTTTTATCCAGTGCTTAAAGTAGTCTTTCCAGCCCATCGCCAGACCGAGGACCTTGATGGCGATCGTAAAGACAATGGCATCCCAGACTCCATTGGCTATGAGGACAAAGGGGATTAGTGGCGGGAAGAGATAGAACATGAGTTGAATAATGTTCGCTAAAAGGAATTATATGCTCAGCGCGGAAGGTTTTACGAATTTTACAGCGAACAAGAGAAGTGGTACCAATAGCTCAAGGGAAAGGGATGCCTCTTAGACGATGGATATCGACTGAGGCATCCCTCTTCATATCTTAGTTTCGCCGTCACTCGACGCTTAGCAAATGTCCCTAGAGTTCATTTCTCTTGACCTTGCGACTTGAAGTCATGGGGAAGGGTTCCGTACGGATAAAGACGGAGCGCAGATGCTTATAGGAGACGAGCTTCTGGTTGACTCCCTTGATGATCTGCAGGCAGTAGTCGTTGACCATGGGATGGTCGAGATCGAGATTTAGGAAGTCCTCATGCTCGTCCATATAGGCTCTCGAGGGGTAGATTTCTGCGATCAATTGCTCCTCGCCACGATCGTCTCGGCCCATGCGGACGATGGCCTCCTCGACGATCGGGTACTGCTTCAGCATGAACTCGATTTCTTCGGGGAAGATATTCTTGCCATTTTTAGAGACGATGAGGTTGGCCTTGCGCCCTGTGAGAATCAGGTAATAGTCCTCGTCGAGATAGCCGAGATCGCCTGTGTGGTAGAAGCCCTCATCATCGATGACCTCGCCTGTCTTCTCGGGATCGTCATAGTAGCCGATCATGAGACCGGGGCCCCGGACAATGACCTCGCCAATCCCATTTTCATCCGCATTGATAATCCGAAACTCAGTGCCGGGGATGGGCAGGCCTGCTGACTTATCCTTGGGGGCATAATCGGGGTTCAGGGAGACGATCGGAGAGGTCTCGGTCATGCCATAGCCCTGAACGCATTTGAAGCCGAGGGCACGCCAGTCGGCCATGAGCTTGGCATCGACGGCGGCTCCCCCGACGATGAAGCCATCGAGACCTGGGAAGGCGTCGTGGACCTTCTTAAAGAGCTTCTGGCTCGGATCGACCCCGACCATCTGACTGAGACGCGAGAACTGCAGGGCCAGTTTGAAGCCCTGCGTCTTGGCAGCGGAGCTTCTGATGTTTTTCATGAGCTTCTTATAGAAAGTCTCGAGCATCAGGGGGACGACCAGCATGATGGTCGGCTGCGCCTCCTTAATGTTTTGCGCGATATAGCGGAGTCCCTCGCTGACGGCGACCGAGGCGCCAATGTAGATCGGCAGAATGAAGCCGCAGGAGCACTCATAGGTGTGGTGCAGGGGGAGGACGGAGAGGAAGCGGTCCTGCTCACACATCTTATGAATTTTCAGGGAGGCGTCCAGCTCATAGATGATCGATTTTTGCGAGAGCATGACCGCCTTGGACCTGGCAGTGGTCCCCGAGGTGAAGAGGAGGACGGAGAGGGCCTCGGGGTCGAGGGGGAGACTGTCCACATAGGGATTCTGTGAGTAGATCTTGTGACCGAGTTCTAAAAGTTCCCAGAAGTCGAGGCAGCCCTCACGCAGCTCATCGAAGCAGATGATTCGCCTGAGCAGCGGCAGCTCCGCCCGGCGCTCCAGAATCTTATCGACCAGATCGCCAGCGACGCAGAGGGTGTCACACTTAGCGCGCTGGAGGCAGTTCAGGAGCTCGTCGACGGGCAGCTCGCGGTCGAGCGGCACAATCGTCGTCTGGCCCTGACCGAGGGCGAAGTAGCTGACGTACCACTCATAGCGGGTCTCGCCGATGATGGCCGTTGCATGACTGAGATTTTCCGGCTTGTACTCTGGCTGGGCAGCGCGTTCCACGGCCGCGAGGAGCTCATCGGAGTTTGCGCTCAGCTCGAGGTCAAGAGGGAGACCGTAAAAGATCGAGGCCATGGCCCTAACATCACTGAGATAGCGCTGGTGACTGACGGCCCGATAGTCGGCGAGGCGCTTTGGCAGGCCACGCTTGTCAAAGCTCGTCGTCTCGCCGAAGGCGCGCGGCTCCTTGATCAGGAAGGCGTCACGCTGGCCAAAGAGCTCTAGCGTACGATGGAGGATCTGGCGAAAATCGACGAGTTCGGGACTGGGATTAAAGGGCTCCTTATAGAGGACGTCGGGGCCAGGGTGTCTTGTGTGGCGCGGCTGTTGCAAAATGCGGCGCACATTTTCTTCGAGACTGCTATTGCGAATAAAGTCCATCTTATAAACCTCGTTATGTTTTATGATGAATTATTTGATCTCCGTGTGAGGGGGTGCCTTGCGGCTGAGTTCCAGGAGGACAAAGGCGAGATTATTGATATTGCGATTGAGTCGGTCGATCGCTATCTCACTCTCCTCCTCATCGTCTGCACGAGCGGCGCTCAGTTCGGCGGCGAAGTGAGGGAGGAGGATGCCGCTGGCATCGAAGCCGGTTCCGCTGATCCGTCCGCCCGACGCGTTGAAGAAGGGGTCCGTACTCTCGCGGAAGGTCTGCTGTTCTGAGTCGAAGTCGTATTGTCCAGACTGGATAAAGACAATGGGCCAGCCCGCGCGGTCAAAGGGGCTGTGATCGCTCTCATAAAGGGTCCACTCTCGATAGCTGACCGGATAGCCAAGGACTGGATGGGTCACGCGAACGAGAGACTGGTTCGTATAGATCGCGAAGTTGTTATGGGTCAAGAGGAGATTGTTGTAGTAGATGTCTGTGACCTCATAGAGCTTACGACGGAGGCTGTAGTCCTTTGAATTCTCGCCAGTCACAGAATTTTGCCCCGCGTGGGCGTAGATCTTATCGCCCGCGTAGACGGCAGCGAGATTGATGACGCAATCCGTCAATGACTTATCGTTCTCGTTTAAGCTCGAGAGGAGGGCGCGTGCGCCTGCAAAGTCAGCATGAGCTGCCCCAGAGAAGACGAGGTAGAGATCATAGCCAGGGGTGAGCTTCTTGGCCTCTTTAGCCAGGGTCATCAGGACGGCGACGGCGGCAGCATTGTCGTGCAGGCCGTCCGCTTGCTGGAAGGCGGGGATCCCCGTGCGCTCCTCAAGTGCCAGCGCCGGATCTTCGACGGCAGCGGTATCGTAGTGGGCGAGGATATAGAGTCTTCGCCCCTCGAGGATGCTCGGCGGCGTCTGGCCGTCGAGGACAGTCTCCTCGGGCTTGTAGTCGCTGTCGAGCGCGAAGCCGCGACCCGTGATCTTGACGATGATATTTTCGGACTGCAGCTGCTGGCCACGGTCATTAAAGGCAAAGGGCTGACTCTCAAAGCTGTAGCCAAGCTCTGTCAGCTGCGCCTTGATCAGCTGGGCGGCCTGAGCTTCGCC
>JAFAAL010000028.1 GCA_023426575.1 Bacillota bacterium | reverse complement strand
CGCTCCACTACTCGATCAATGGATCTGAGCTCGACTTGACGCTAGAGAGGGTCATTTCATGAAGAGAGAACAGGTTCACAAGATCATTTTGGCGGCCATCATCACCGCCCTCTACGTCGCCCTGACCGTGCCTGCGGCCAGCATCAGCTATGGTATGATTCAATTCCGGCTCGCCGAGGCGCTGACGGTTCTGCCTGTCTTGACCTCGGCAGCGGTTCCCGCGGTCGGTCTCGGCTGCTTTATCGCCAATATACTGAATCCGCAGAACCTCGGCCTCATCGATATCATTGGGGGCTCTCTCACAACACTCATCGCCGCTGAGCTGAGCTATCTTCTGGCGCGGCCCTGGCGGGAGCAGAGAGCGGCGGCTGCGGCGGGATCTTTGAAACTAGAGAAGAAGGGTGCAAAACTCAAGCGTGAACTGCTCATGCTGGCGCCTCCTGTGCTCCTCAATGCGCTTGTTGTCGGCACATACCTGCCCTTTCTCTTCACTGACTCGAGACCGTCTCTCGGCCTGATTCTCCTGACGCAGGGCTCCATTCTCCTGAGCCAGGCGATTGTTATCTATGGCATCGGCCTGCCCTTTCTCAGGGCAATTGCCAAGACGGGCTTCTTGCGGGACATGCAGCACCCGCTGCGGCGCTAGGAGGGGGCCTTGGCCAAGCAGAGACATTATTACAATGCGCCAGCCGGCGAGGGGGAGCTCCAGTCTCATGACTATGAGATCTTAGGGGAGAAGGTCCAGCTTCTGACGTCTGGGGGCACTTTTTCCAAGCGAGGTCTCGATCTCGGGACGAAGCTCCTCCTGGAGACGGTCATGGAAGATTTGCGATCACGCGAGATCCAGCCGAGGAGGGCCCTCGATCTTGGCTGTGGCAATGGGGTCGTCTCTGTCTTCTTACATCTTTTCTTTCCAGAGCTTGAGATTCTTGCTTCGGATGTCAGTCCCCGCTGCGTGGAACTGACGCGCCTGAATACGAAGCACTATCCTCAAATCTCTGTCATCGAGGCAGATGGGATTGCGACTGAATACGCTCACAATGCTTTCGATCTCGTCCTCTTGAATCCTCCCATTCGCGCGGGGAAGGACGTCTGCTATCGTCTCTACAAGGAGACTGCATCGGCGCTGCGCTCGACGGGCGCCCTCTATATTGTCGTGCGCAAGCAGCAGGGGGCTCTGAGCCATGCGGCGGAGCTTCATCGCCTGTATCAGAGCGTCGATCTCTTGATTAAGAAGAAGGGCTATTTCATCTACAGAGCCGTCAAGGAGGCCTAAGAGATGTCGGATTTTATCTATATCACAGCTTTGGGAGAAGACAGTCACACTTTTTCTCGCGAGGCCAAGCCGCTCGTACTCGCTGGGGTCTGCCTCAGTGAGACAGGGGGACTTGCCGCCAATTCCGATGGTGATCTCATTCTTCACGCCTGCTGCCATGCCATCGCCTCCCTTGCGGGCATAGATCCTTTTCTCGGACCTCCAGCCGATCAGCTCTGTGCTGCTGGGGAAAGAGATTCTGTCGTCTATTTAGAGCGGCAATGGGCCGAGGCACTGGCCGCCTGCCCGAGCCTCGAAATACTCCATGTCTCCGTTTCGATTGAGGCGAAGCGTCCAAAGCTCTATCCCCATTTTCAAGTCATGCGTCAGCGCCTCGCAGAAGTTCTCAAACTTTCAGCATCGGCCGTGGGCATCACGGCTCATACTGGCGAGGGGCTCTCAGCGGTGGGTCGGGGAGAGGGGATGGCCTGTCGTGTCCTGATCAGCGCCAGAAGGCGATCTTAGCTCTATTATCCGAATAATGAAACACTAAAAGAGCTTATGCTAGGAAACAGTGAGGCCGCTGTTCGCAAATTGCTTGAATCGGTCTTTAATGCCCTATTTAGCGAAGAGGCCTCTGAGCAAGTGGGAGCCGAACCGTATGACAAGTATAGGGACTTGATCTTGACATTCCCTATATTTTATGTAATTTTGTCTATAAACACCAATGGAATAGATCGTTTGGGAGAGTTTTCATTGGGTGTCGTTGGCATGGCAAGGTAAGGTAATGATTATGAGCTTATTTTACAGGTCTTGCAGCAAGATGCGAGAAGAAAGGAATAATTATGAAAAGGACTGTTGCTCTATTTATAAGCATAGCTGTTACGTTCAGTTGTGTGACTGTTTTAGCGTCGTGGCATACTCTATGGACACATTCGCCGTATACAAAAGTATATTACTATCACCAGGATGGATTACATGATGAATATGTGGGATATGCTTCTGTGAGAGGTGTAGACAGGGTTAAAACAAATGGTGAGTGGCATTATTTTGCGTGGACTAGAATTACATTCAATGTGCAGGGTGAATATTCTGCTACGACATCTTATTCACATGGATCTGAAGATCATGAGACAAGAGTGAGTAAAGTTATTGCCTATGACAAGTGGAATGATGGATCAAAAACAATCGCTCTCTATAACTATTCAACTAACAAGGTTGTTTCTGGTATTGTTCCGGATGCTGTAGGTGCTCTCGATTAACTCACTATGAAGACGTACAAAAGTGAACTGAGAAGAATATCTCTCCTATCTCTGCTTCTTTTAATTCTTTTGATCACGTCTGTAAATTATTCTCTAAGCCGTTTTATTAATCGCTATCACAATCCTTTTTCGATGCCTGCACATGCCATCTATCTTAAATCTTCTCAGCCTAATTACTTTAGGGCTGAGAAGATTCTTAAATTAGATATTGATCGTGATGTGACGATAATATCTACTGATAAATCATGGCATGAAGCTGCTATTTATGATTCCAAATATTATTTCCTTTCTGATATACGAGCGGTTGGTGAAGAGAGCATACGCTATTTTTCCATGGAGGATTACCAAGAGAAACGTCCTGTCTCAGCTCTGTGTATAGATGATGAGGATTCAATACTGCTTGATCATTACAGCATCATAGGCCAAACGAATGATGCAGGTTATCCTTTTATATTTCCTATTGATAGATTCAGCCTTTTGTATCATGAGGGGGTAAGGGAAATTAAAAATCTAACAGCTCAAGAAATCTTAGGTAGAGATATTTATTACATACCCAGTGATAATTCTGAAGTTAATAAAAAATTCTTAAAGTACTTTGATTCAAAATCCTATGTCCAAGAAGATCTTTTACCTATCTCAAAATTATCAATTCTGTACACAGGATTGTTTTCTCGCCAGGATTTTAAATCTCGCATTTTTCTAATCCTCTCAATCCTTCAATGGCTGCTTTATATTTTTGTCCTCGTTTACTTTGCCCAGGAACACAAGAAATATTTCAAAATTCATTGGCTTAGTGGTGCCGACAGCATGACATTCGTACCTTATACATTAAGATACTTCGTTCTTTGTCATCTAATTATGATTTTTCCTCTCATCAGCCTACAAGGACTTCTGCAAGATAAATGGATTTTTTCAGGCTTATCACTATTCGAAACATGTCTTCTCTGTTTTGTGCATATAGGATTTGTTACTATAGCCTTTACCATTATTCTTGGCATCTCTTTTTGGAGGTTGAATAGTGAGAAATCTTAGATTTGCTTTTCGAAACATATTGAAATTGAAGTTTGTGAGCTTAATTCTGATTGCATTTTTCATAGTGCTATCTCTCATTTGGCTTTTGGCAACTGATTCTCTTTTGGACAGTATTAATAGCATGAAAGCTTATCCTTTTGTTGAATCAAAAGTATTTAAAACTGATTTAATTCGAGAAAGAGAGGGCGAACTATCGGATCATTTTAGGAAGGAATATATGGGTTTTCTAAGTCAAAACGGCATAAGCTTCAAAAAATCAAATAGTTTAAGTGCTCGTTATCATCGGGATGTATTTTTTGTCTTTGGAAATCTTGACTTCATCAATCAGAAGAGACAGCTAAGTCAATTCACTTTCGATAAAGCGGTTGCCATTTGTCTGGACTCGCTCGATAATTCGCGCTTTTGTGTTCTTGAAGAGAATGACTGTGTTCCGCAGATCTCTGCAAGCACAAGGCCGTTTGAGAAGCTCTTAGGCTTCTCCCTAGGCCCTAATATGAGTGAGTTTGCAGCTGAGCAAAGTTATGAAAAAGAGAATAAGAAGCTCGCACCTGTTTATATTGTCAGCGATCATTTTCCGGAACGCTGGTATCTGCTTTTCTCCAATTCAAGTTTTGAAGAAATTATCTTTGAGAGCTTTGTCTATTTTGAAAGCGAGAACTTGAGGCGATCCTACGCCGATATCTTTCAAAGAGAAGGTTTTCAAATTAAGTTAAGAGAGGTATGCCGCACAAGCTATGAATTAACTTTCCTAGTAACTTATCTTTACCCTTTTCTCGTGTTTTCAATAATCTTCACAACGATATCATTACAATGGATACTATCTTCGATGGTAAAAATATTCCTCAAGCGGTCCTGTGTACACTTTCTCGTAGGAGCTAGCCCCACAGACCTCTTGATACAAATAGTGGCACCGATGTATATGCTTATTTTTCCATCTTTGATTGTCCGCACATACATACTCTGGATATCGAGTTCTCCCTATACAATCTGGTCCTATTTGGTCCTTTTTCTGTTCATAGATATCGTGGTCGTTGCAGTTCTTGCAATTCTAGCCAAACATAGGATTCAAACTGAATTGTTAGATAATATATATAGGGGAGCAAATTTATGATACATCTAAAGAACATAAGAAAGTGCTTTCAAGGAAAAAACACAGAAAAAGTGGTGCTCGAGGGATTAAGTAGGGATTTCCATCAGGGTGAAAAAACACTCATATTTGGTGCATCTGGCTCTGGAAAAAGTACCTTACTCAATATCATAGGTCTTATTGATCGTAATTTTTCTGGAAACTATCGGCTGAAACATATTGAGGTAGGCAAGATAAGTAGCGTGCGGGCAGCAAGGTATCGCAACAAGTTCTTTGGCTATATTCAACAGGAACCAATGCTCTTAGAGAAAGAAACGGCCTTCGAGAATGTGAGAATTCCGTTATATTATTCTGATCACAAGGACGGAAGTCATTATGAAAAAGTTATGGATCTTTTAGAGAGGGTTAAGCTCAGTGACAAGGCAGAACAAGTTGTGAGCACTCTTTCAGGAGGAGAGAGGCAACGCGTGGCCATCGCACGCGCTTTAATAAATGATGCCGAAATGATCTTGGCGGACGAGCCCACCGCTTCCTTAGATGAGCATTTGGCAGAGGAAATATTAGATTTATTGAAGCTCTGTCTAGGTGAGAGCAGAATGCTCATCATGGTCACCCATGATGAGCGTTTAATCAGTGACTATTGGGATCACATTCTCCTATTAAAAAATGGTCAGCTGAACGAACGTTGAGATTGAGGCCCTAAACTTATTGTAAATTCAAAATGAGTCATGAGAGTAAATCTGAGGGTCCACTATCGAGATGAGCCCGTATGGCCGCCACCTGATCACTGTCGATGACATCGTAGAGATTTTCAGCAGGGTAGAGCGCACCGCCGAAATGAATGCCCCGGGTATCGTCCCCGGAGGGGTCGTGGACCTGACGCCGTAAGTTCATATGTACAGAGTGGACCTTACAGTCACGGATGATCTCATCAATGTTATGAGCTTTGAGGCCGCCGCCTGGCATAATCTCAATGCGCCCCGCAGCTGCCTCAACCATCTCGCAGATTCGTTCCTTGCCCATGAGGACATTCGGCGCTTGACCGGAGGTCAAGATGCGGACAAAGCCCAATTCAATGAGCTCTTCCATCGCCTCTCGCCAATCCACCACAATATCAAAAGCGCGATGACAGACCAGTTTGTCCTCGGGAAACGACTGGCGAAAATCCTTGAGCCTCGTGAGGTCCAGGCGGTTGTCGGCTGTTAAGAAACCGAGGACCAGGCCAGAGACCCCATGATCCAAGAAATTTTTGGCATCCCGCTTGATCGTCTGATAGTCGTCCTCACTATAAGAGAAGGAGGCGGCTCGAGGTCTCAGCATGGCAAAGATCTCGATATTACTATTCTCCCTCACCCAATCGACAGCCCCTATGCTCGGCGTCAGGCCTCCAAGAAACATCGCAGAGCAGAGCTCCACGCGATCGGCGCCACCAGCCGCAGCGGCCAGAGCATCCTCAGCAGTGCCACAGGCCAATTCGAGAAGATAATTTTTCTTTTTCATAGTTCCTCCTGCTCGTAATAGTATGAGTAGTCTATTCCTTTCATATACATATCCCGGCTATCAATCTGATTCGTCAGGGCGTTTTGCAGCAAATTTTTCAAAGGTTCTATGTTCAATACACTTAAATAGCTTGCTGTCGCAAAACGGAAGCCACCTTTTGCAATGTTATTTGTTCTCATTTGACCAGTAAAATCATAAAGACCGCCAAACAAGTAGGCATGAATTTGTTGCAAGCCCTTTACAGTGCCCACCTCAATAGTTTCAATAAGCGTGCTGTCAAAAAGTGCGTAAGCTTTGGACTTACTCTGTTCATCGATAGTTTCATCACGCAACACGCCCACAATATCCAAAGCAGAAAACCACCACTTATTTTGCTCATCATCCCAGATGGCGCGCACTTCTCGATCATCAAAAAAACGGATAGAAACCTTTCTCATAAGATTGTATATCCTCCATCAATGAGAGCTTATGAGAGCTTGCTGCCCTCATAACTCAAGGCAAACCGTCACAGTATAGGGCAGATCGCTATCACGCAAGAGGTCTGGAATCTTTAAGCGCAGACAGCTCTCGCCCTCTAAATTACGCATATTCTGAAATGAACCCTGAATCGCTTGGCCTCTCAGCGCCTCGCTGCGCCAGAGAACGTGCTTGGCTTCGCGCTCGAGGGCGAGGAGATCGAAGTGAGACTCTGGGAGCTTTTCAGGCTCTAAGACGTGGATGTGCAAGAGCTGTCGATCTGAACTCATGAGCCAGTAGGTTCCAGGCAGTTCATAGACTTGGACATCACAGGGGACCGTCTCGAAGATTGCCTCTCCATGAGCCTCTAAATACTGGCCAAAAGCCGAAAACAGCTCCCAATCCCGCTCGGAAATCTTTCCGCTGCCCATAGGGCCTAGGTTTAAGAGCATGTGTCCACCGCGCGTGATCGTCTTGAGGAGGGTCTCGAGCAGCTCCCTGCGCGTCTTCTGTCCCTCGATCTCCTCCTTATAGCCCCAGCTTTCGCCGAGGCTGACGGGCACTTCCCAGGCTTCAGTCCAGGGGCGGCAGGGCAGGGCATTGTCGGCCACGACGCGGTAGTCGCCGAGTCCATAGCCGATGCGACCGCTGATCAGACAGTCGGGCTGGAGAGATTTGACCGTGTCTCGGAGCTCTTCGGCATAGGCGCGAGGCATCCGATCGGGCGTGTCAAACCAGATTGAGAAGATCGGCCCGTACTGTGTGAGAAGTTCTCGTACTTGTGGTAGACACTTGCCATAAAAGTAGCTGGCAAAATCGCGGGGTTCTTCCTGGCGATAGGCGGTGTAGGCCTGGGGCTCTGCCCAGTCCTGCGCCTGTGAGTAGTAGAGGGAGAAAGGCAGCCCGTATTTTTGACAAGCAGCGGCAAATTCGCCGACAATGTCTCTCTCACTGTGAAAGTTTCCATAGGCGCTGGGATAGAGGGCGAAGCCGTCGTGATGCTTGGCCGTCAGACAAAAAGTCGAAAATCCAAATTCCTTAAATGCCCGGACCAAGCGTTCGGGCTCTAGATCCCTGGGATCAAAACTTTCGGCAAGTTCTCGATATCTTGCATGTGGAATCTGGGCCGTGTGCTGAATCCACTCAGAGAGCCAGGGGATGCGCTGACCCTCCCAGTAGCCGGCAAGCTCTGAGTAGAGGCCGTAGTGCATCATGGCGCTCACTTTCATCTTTTGAATGTCCATATGAGAGAGGCTCCCTTCTAACAGGATGAACATCTTTCTTCTATGTTAAAATAACATCAGATTGAAAAAAATACAGCGACTTAAGGGAGAACGACCATGTCCTATTCAGCGAGAATGCAGAAGAACCATCTCTATAGTGTCCTCCTCGCACCGCGTGGCTCTATACGCATGGCCGACGCCGGTGCCCAGATAGCCCAGATGTACCTCAGCCCCTATGACAATCTCATAGGTGTCATCGGCGAGGCTGGCTCTGGCAAGTCCATGCTGATCAAGGGGATGTTTCCAGGTCTCGAGCTGACCAATGACGACTCAGGGGTCAACGTCCGCCCCCTGCCGATCATGGACCTCGATGACACGGGTTTCTTTAAACCGCATACCTACCACCTCGATATCCGCTTCGAGCAGGGCTTCTACCAGATGGGGGACCTGGCCCAGGCGATCGAAGATGCCTTAAAACTCAATCGCAGGGTCATTGTTGAGCACTTTGAACTCATCTATCCGACTTTGAAGCGCAATGCCCACCTCCTGATCGGCGTCGGCGAGGAGCTGATCATCACGAGGCCCTCTGTCTTCGGTCCCGAGCCTGAAGATATTGCAAAAATCGTCATGCCCTCCGTCATCTATCGGAAGATGGCCCACTCGGCCGAGGATCTGGTCGAGCACGAACTGGGCGAGATGGGCATCGGTAAATATGAGCACGATGACGTCCGGCACGGCTTCGTCCTGACCTTTGAGGAGAAGCCTGAGATCGATATCTTAGAGCTCGAGACACGTGTGAAAAAACTGATTGCCGCCGACCTCCCCATCTCATACAAGGATGACTTCCACATCACCGTTGGGGAGATCACCCACTACTGCACGGGACCTCGGATGCACGTCGAGAGCACGGGACAAATCTCCCACTTCAAGCTTCACCCCGAGTTCATTCGAGAGAGCATCACAAATCGCTATCAATTGGTCGGGACTGTCGGCTTCACCTATGACCCGCGCCTCGAGGATCTCAATCAGATCGTGCCCTAATGACCGCTTCCGTCGCCTCGCACTGCGCGCGTCTCGCAGAGACGGCTCTCCTTCAAGAGCTCAATTTGACACCTAAGCCAGGTCTCGTCGACCGCAATAACAGCGGCGCCCACACAGACATGGACTATGCGCTGATGTGTGGCGATATCCCGCATATTGGAGCTCTCGTCTCTCGCAGCGTTCAGCTCGCGGCTGCTCATCAGAGAGAGGAACTCACAGCGCTTGAGCGCTTTAGAGAACTTCGTCAGCTCGGTCGCGAGGCCGAAGCCAAAATCTTTCAAAAAGCCCCACCCGTCAACACCTATAAGGGCATCGTCTTTTTCTTCTCGATCTTGACTTATGCCCTGATCGACGCAAGTTTCGCAGCCCAAAATTTCCCGGACGAGTTGAGCTGGCGCCAGTCCATCCGAGAGATCGCCAGGCCCGTGCTCAGAGACTACAGCGAGAAATCTGATGAATACCTCAGAGGTTTCGGCTATCAGGCGCATTGTAAGAGCGGGCGGAGAGGGGCGAGGGAAGAGGCTGTCTCAGGATTTGCGACCTTCTTTGAGATCACTTTACCCTCTTATGAGCGCGCGCTCGCACACACTCAGCTGCCAGAGCTTGCGGCCAAGCTCGCACTCCTCGAGACAATGGCGGTGCTCGAGGACAGTAACTTCTACCATCGTTTGGGGGAGCTGCGGGCGAGATTTTGGCAGACGAGAATTCAAGAGGAAGTCAGCTTGTTTTGGCAGCAGCTGGAGGGCGATATTCCTGCAGCTGCTGCCCTAAAGCTCGAAAGGCTCCTCTTAGAACTTGACCAGGCCTTTATCGCTGAGAATGCCTCGCCTGGCGGAACAGCGGATCATATGGCAGCCCTTTACTACGTTCTAGGCTTGCGAGAAGAGCTGGCGCCTAGACTGTCATCTCCAGAATTCAGCAGACTTTGCTTTTAATGTATACTAAGAGAAATTTTGACTTTGACCTTTAGGGGAGGCGTCTAAGAGATGCAAAATCGAGACTTCACTGAACTGGAGCTGCAACGACGGGAGCGCGCATCATCGGCCAGAGGAATCGCTGAGGCGACCATCATCACGGTCTTTGCGATGTTTCTGGTCAAAATCACGGGCTTCTTGAGGGAGATTCTCATCGTCCCGAAATTTGGCTACGGACTCCTCTCAGACGCATATATCTTCTCTTTTCAGCTCCCCGACCTGATGTTTGAGCTTCTGATCGGCGGTGCTGTGGCGGCAGTCATGACACCGACCTTGGCGCACGGTCTCGAACGCGGTCGCGAGCGCAAGACCTGGCGCTCCGTCAATACCTTTGCCTCCTTTTTCCTCATCATGATGGCGGCGATCCTCCTGATTACCTTTATGCTCGCGCCTTTCCTTACGGACCTTCTCCTCGGCGAGGGGAAGGGAGGTCAGGCTCCAGAATTGGCAGCGATGACCCACTTAATTATTCCCGTGAGCCGCATTCTCCTTCTACAGACTTTCCTCATGGTCTGTATCTCCCTGACCAATGGCGTGCTCCAGGCCTATAAGCGCTTCGGTCCCGCTTCTTTTGGCGTCGTCATCTACAACATCGCCTACATGGTCAGTCTCCTGCTCTTTGGTGCTTCGACAGAAGAAGCCGTGAAGAAAGTTGCCTGGTCTGTCGTCCTCTCAGCGCTCCTCTATTTTATCTTTGCCGCCTTCTTTGCCCGGCGTGAGCTGATGAACTTTCGCCTCTCCCTCGACTTCGAGGACCAGGGCTTCCGCCGGCTTCTCCGTCTTGCCATTCCCACATTGCTCTCAGGCTCGGTCCTGCAGCTGAACTTCATGATCATGTACCATTTTG
The DNA here is from genome assembly GCA_023426575.1 of Bacillota bacterium. Taxonomy (GTDB): domain Bacteria; phylum Bacillota; class Clostridia; order Saccharofermentanales; family DTU023; genus JAFAAL01. The sequence continues at coordinate 37,904 of JAFAAL010000028.1, read as the reverse complement.
CGAGTAACTATGCTGGGGCCGTCACCTCGATTCGCCAGGCCTCGACGACCTGGACGCTGCCCTATGGCATCATCGCGGTCGGTATCGGCAATGTTGCCCTCCCCAATCTCTCGACCTTCCTCGCCCGTGGTGAAAATGATAAGGTCAGGAAGCTCTACAGCCTCTCCCTGCGCCGTATTCTCTTCTTTACGCTGCCCTTTGCCATCGGCTTCGCGGTCTTAAATTTTGACACGATCCAGGCCATCTTCCAATGGAATGTTGCCAATTATGCGGCAGAGGAGGTGGCTCTCACGGCCTCCGTCATGCGCTGGTTCTGTATCTCGATGATCGCCCAATCGATCATTTTCTTGACGAATCAGGCCTTTTACGCACGCAAGGTCACACGTCTGACGCTTTTCATCGGCATCGTCAGCCTCCTGATGAATCCGCTCTTTATCCTCTTGTATACGCGTGTCTTCGACTTCGGTTTGGCGGGTATCGGCATGGCGCACGCGAGTTACTCTGTTCTCGCGGCGATTCTGGTCTACCAGGCCTATCGCCTCCACCGTAAAGAGCTGAGGCCGACGCGGCTCCTGCCCTTTGCCATCAGACTTGTGCTTCCTGGACTCTTGATGGCGCTCGTCCTCTATGCCCTGAGATCAATCCCCTGGGCACCGACGCAGAAGCTGATTCAGCTGATCGTCTTTGGCCTCAAATTGGCTATCGGCTTCGGGGCCTATTACATCGGCTCTCTGGCGATTGGACTCCGCGAGGCTCGGCTTCTGCAAGGGCGCATACGCAGCATCCTGAACCTGCGGCCAATTGACTAGCTCCTAGATCTTTCCTATGATTTCTCTTAGTTAAACTATTCACGATTCTGCGTAAAACGCGAAGAAGAGAAGGAGGTCCCCATGTCTCATATTCCCACCCCCCACATCGAGGCCAAGAGCCCCGAGGAAATCGCCCCGACCGTCCTGATGCCAGGAGATCCCCTGCGCGCCAAGTTCATTGCCGAGACCTATCTCAGCAATGTCCATCAATTTAATCAGACGCGCGGGATGCTCGGCTTCACCGGAGAGTATAAGGGGAAGCGGGTCTCTGTCATGGGCTCTGGCATGGGCATCCCCTCCTCGATGATCTACTACTACGAGCTCTTCAATTTCTACGGGGTCGAGACGATTATGAGAATCGGGACAGCTGGCTGCCTGCAAAAGGAGATCCAGCTTCGAGATCTCGTCATCGCCACGGCTGCGGTCACCGATTCGGCGATCAATGACGGCGTCTTCGGCAAGTATCGCTTCTGTCCGACGCCAGATTTTGACCTCTTGGTTCAGGCCCGTGATCGTGCCCAGGAGATGGGTATTACGACGCATGTGGGGACTGTCCTGAGCAGCGATCAGTTCTACGGCGAGCCAGATCCTCAGGCGATGGATAATCTCATGCGCTACGGCGTCCTCTGTGTGGAAATGGAGGCTGCTGGACTCTTTACGACAGCGCGTCGCCTCGGCAAGAGGAGCCTTGCAATGTTTACCATCAGCGACTCAATTGTCGGCAATGAGGCCGATTCGGCAGAGGCGCGGCAGCAGGGCTACACCCAGATGATGGAGCTGGCTCTCGAGATCGCTCCCGAAGCATAGCGTGATGGGGCTGATCCCCGCGCCGGAGATTCAGGAAAGAGGCCGAGAGATGGACAGAATCCCCGTCATTATCGACTGTGATCCAGGAGTGGACGATGCACTCGCCCTGATCTTGGCAAGTCAAAAAAAAGAGCTCGAGATTCTCGCGATCACGACGGTTGCGGGCAATGTCGAGCTGGAATACACAACGCATAACGCGAGACTTCTAAAGTCGTTTCTAAATCTTACTTGTCCCGTCTCGCAGGGCGCCTCTCAGCCGCTGGTCAAGGCACAGGTGACGGCTGCTCTCACCCACGGGAGAGATGGATTCGGGGGCCAGGCCCAGCGTTTTGCCCCTTATGGTCTCGCAAAGCTCGACGAGCTTTCAGCCTTCCAGCGCATTGTCAGCATTTTAGAGGCGGCCGAGAGGCCAGTGACGATCATTGCGCTCGGCCCTCTGACTAATATCGCAACGCTCTTTCTCGCCCGCCCAGAACTGAAATGTCAGGTCAAGCAGATCTCGCTCATGGGTGGCGCCATCAGCACGGGCAATGTCACGCCCCGGGCTGAATTCAATTTCTACGTCGATCCCGAGGCGGCGCAAATTGTCATGAACTCAGGCGTGCCGATCCTCATGGCGGGACTCGATGTCACCCAGCAGGCCTATATCACGGATGAGGACCTCAGAAGATTTCAATCTCTTGGGGGCGCGCGTGCGGCCCTCGTGACGGAGATTCTCGCAGCCTATCAGCGCGAGGATACGGCGATGCACGACCCCGTGGCGATTCTCGCTCTGACCAATCCCGAGATCTTGCAGGGCGAAGACTGCTATGTTCAGGTCGATACGACAGATGGCCCCGCCAGAGGACAGAGCTATCGTGACATCCGCCTGGGTCAGAGGCAGCCCAATAACTGCCATGTCTTCTTTCAACTCAATCGTGAGGCTTTTCTCAATGAGATCTGCAGTATTTTAGAAGGAGAGGTTTAAGATGAAAGAATATAAGAAGTCCTATCAGGACTGGCTGAATCATCCGCTCTTGGATGAGAAGACGAGAGCAGAGCTCGCTGCCTTGAAATCAGAGGAAGAGATTGAAGATCGCTTCTACAAGGATCTTGAATTTGGTACTGCGGGGCTCCGCGGCCTGCTCGAAGCGGGACGCAATCGCATGAATCTCTACACGGTGGCCCGAGCGGCCGAGGGCTATGCACGCTTTTTTGAAAAGCAGGGGAGGGACTATTGTGAGCAGGGGCTCGCCATCTCCTATGACACGCGGCATTTCTCTCGAGAATTTGCCGAGTTGACGGCACGCATCTTCGTCATGCACGGGATCAATGTCTACCTCTCCGATGAGATTCGGGCGGTGCCGCTATTAGCCTTTGCCGTGCGGCACTATCACTGTGCAGGGGGCGTCATGATCACCGCGAGCCACAATCCCAAGCGCTACAACGGCTTCAAGGTCTACGACATCACGGGCGCTCAGCTGCCACCCGAGGCGGCGGCAGAAGTGGCGGCTGAAATGGAGGAAATTCAGGATCTCCCAGCTCTTCTCTCCGGGGTGATATCGCTTGAAGAGGCGCAATCCTCTGATTGCTGGAACGAATTGTCGACGGAGCTCGACGATGCCTTCAATGAGCGCTTGCACCGCTATGTCTTAAGACAAGATGCCATCACGCGGCAAAAGGATATTAAGATTGTCTACACGCCGCTCTATGGGGCAGGGCGTAAGCCGGTCTGTCGCATCCTAAAAGAGCTCGGTTTCGAACATATTATTCTCGTGCCAGAGCAGACAGAGCCCAATCCCGATTTCCCGACGACTCCTTATCCCAATCCAGAAGATCCTGAGGCGATGGCTCTCGGATTCGCCCTGGCGGAAGCAGAGCAGGCCGACCTCCTCTTCGCTACGGATCCCGATGCCGATCGCCTGGGGCTCGCCGTGAGAAATCGTGCGGGAGAATTCAATATTTTGACGGGCAATCAGACGGGGTTCCTCCTCATGGACTACCTGCTCGAGACGCGGCGCGATCTCGGCCTCTTGGCTGAGCGCTCATTTTGTGTGCAGACCATTGTCTCGGGCAAATTGCCGAGGCGAGTCGCGGAACACTACGGTGTGGATCTCTATGAAGTCTTGACGGGCTTCAAATATATTGCGGAACAAGTGAAATTACGCGATGAAGAGGGGGATCAGCACTTCCAATTCGGCTATGAGGAGGCCATTGGCTTCACGACAGGGACGGAGGTTCGAGATAAGGATGCCTGCATCACAAGTCTCGTCGTCGCTGAGATGGCCGCCGTCGCTGCCGAGCGGGGCGAGACCCTCTATGACCGCCTGCAGACCCTCTATGCCCGCTACGGCTATGCGGCTGAAAAATCACTTTCCTTTGTCCGTCCGGGCAAGTCGGGTGCAGAACAGATTCAAGGCTGCATGGCAGAATTGAGAAATCGTAAGAATGAGCTCTTTAGAAAGCTCGGAGTCAAGCGAGTGAAAGACTACCAGCTGCGGGAGAACCTGGACCTGGAGACGGGGGCGCGAGAGCCGATTGATCTTCCGGAGTCCAACGTCCTCCTCTATGAGCTGGGTGAGCTCGACTTCTTCTGTGTGCGACCCTCGGGAACCGAGCCCAAGATTAAAATCTACATGGGCTTCTACGAGCGAGATGAGGACCTGGCTCAGCGCAAGCTGGAAGCTGCCGCCGAGTCCATTATTGCCGAGGTGGAAGCGCTCCTCGGCCCTGCTGAAGACTAGCGTGAGGACTCTCGGAATTTAAGCTTGGCCGCGACGCCCACGACTCTGACGACCCTGACGACCCTGCTGCCCGCGGGGTCGTCTCTTTTGAGACTGTGAGGATCCACTCTGAGCTGAAGATCGCCTCGGCTTCTGGCGCTCTTGCCTCGCCTTGAACTTGGCCGCCAACTGTGACTCGTCAATAGCGGTGGCGGGGAGCCAATTGAGATTTGTGCCGCCCTCACCACTCCAGTGCCAGCGTGTGCTCTCCTGCTTTGTCCGCCGGAGGAGCTCGCGCAGCCTCGCCTCGGAACTCTCCGTATAAAAGGTCAGCGCATAGCCCGTACTTCCTGCACGGCCCGTCCGTCCGATCCGATGGATGTAATTCTCATTTTCCATCGGAATATCGTAGTTGACGACCAGTTCGACATCCTCGATGTCGAGGCCGCGAGCGGCCAGGTCGGTCGCCACTAGGAAAGCGATTTGGCCCTGGCGAAAGTCAGAGAGAATGCGCTCTCTTTGCTTCTGGCTGAGTCCGCCATGGAGGTGCGATGCCGTCTGTCCCCGGGTCTGCAGGCGCCTGGCAATGATTTCTGCCGACTGCTTCATATTGGTAAAGATCAGGCCGCGGTCGAGGCTCTTTTCCTGGCAGAACTCGAGGAGAGCCTGAACGCGTTGAGGGCCGTTGGCAAGCGTGTGAAAAGCCTCAATCTGAGGTTTATTCTCATCGAGGGCCGCGACTTGAAATTCGCGAGGCGCGTGTTGATAGACCCAAGAGATATCCTGAACAGAACGTGAAAGTGTCGCCGAGAAGAGACTGAGCTGGCGCTCCTCGGGCAGACGATTGAGTATCTTTTTTACTTCATCAATGAAGCCCATATCGACCATGCGGTCCGCCTCGTCGAGGACGATATAGCGACAGTTCTTGAGGTGGAGACTGCGCTGCCCGAGGTGGTCGAGGAGACGGCCTGGCGTCGCGACTAGAATCTGAGCTTGGCTCAGCGCTCTCCGCTGATGACCGTAGGCCTGGCCGCCATAGACGAGAGCGAGGCTGAATTCAGGGCGCTCCTTGATGAGGCTCTCGATATCTTCGGCAATTTGCAAGGCGAGCTCGCGCGTCGGAGCAAGAATCATCGCCTGGATGGGCCCTCCGTCAGCTCTAATGCGCTCGAGAAGCGGCAGGGCAAAGGCAAAGGTCTTGCCCGTGCCCGTTGGCGCCTTGGCGATGACGTCGTGGCCGTTTAAGAGGGGCTCGATAACCTGAGCCTGAATGGCGGTGGGCTCAGTTATGCCCATCGCGGCGAGCGCTGAGATGGAACTCTGCGCCAGAGGATAATCACTAAAATGAGTCATAGAGACAGTTTAACACAGGGAGAGTCGTTCTTTGCTATAATACGGGCATCCTAAAGATTTAAAGAGAGAAAGGGCAGATTTGTTTCACGAATTTTTACTAGACGAGCAAAAGGCCGAAAAAGTAATTCTCCTCAGTTTTCAATGGGGCCAGGGAGCTGCTGCAGCGGCGAGGGCCGAGGCCTCACTAGCTGAACTCAATCGCCTCGCAGACTCGGCGGGCCTCGAAATTCTCGGGGAAGCCGTTCAACAGCGCGAAAAAATTGACCCAGCTTATTACGGCGGCAAGGGCAAACTTGCCGAGCTCGGCGAAGAGGCTAAGCGCCTCGGCGCCGACTGTCTGGTCCTCGATGGCGAACTCTCGGGCTCCCAGATGTCAGCTATTCAGAAGCTCACTGAGATGAAGGTCATCGACCGCTCTCTGCTCATCCTCGACATCTTTGCCGCGAGAGCCAAGACGAAAGCGGGTAAAATACAAGTCGAAATTGCCCAGCTCGAGGATCTCAATGCGAGACTGCGCGGCTCTGTCGAGTGGCTCTCCAGACTTGGTGGTGGTATCGGAACGAGGGGCCCTGGTGAGACCCAGCTCGAGACGGATCGTCGCCACATCCAGAGGCGTCTCAATAAGCTGAAGCGACAATTAAAAGATATCGCCGTGCAGCGAGACAATGTCCGTCGCCGTCGTCAGAAGAATGAAATTATGACAGTGGCCGTCGTCGGCTACACCAATGCGGGCAAGTCTTCCCTGATCAATGCTCTCTGTGGTGCAGAGCTCTATGCCTGTGACCGCCTCTTCGCCTCCCTCGACCCGCTGGTCAGAAAGCTCGATATCGACGGACACGAGATTGTCCTCATGGATACTGTGGGATTCGTCAGAGAGTTGCCACCGCGCTTGGCTGAGGCTTTTACCGCGACGCTTGACGAGATCAAGGAGGCGGACATCATCATGCAGGTGACGGACATCTCCGACCCAGATCGCGAGGCTCAGCTCGCCGTGGTCGAGGAGCAGCTCTTGAAGCTCGGAGCGAATTTGAAGCCGCGGCTCCATGTCCTCAATAAATTGGATCTGAATCCTGAGGCGAGGTCTGAGCGCCATTTCTATCAGCAAAGCGACTATATGAGAGAGCTCGTGGTTTCAGTCAAAACTGCTGAGGGACTGGATGCCTTGCGTCAGGCACTTGTCGACTTGGCGGATCAGAGACTTCTCCCTGTTCACCTGCATCTTCCCTATGGTTCTGAAAAGAAATTGCAAATCATTCGTGAACACGGACGCATTGAGAGTCTGGACTATGTAGAAGATGGCTATGATCTGCGTTGCAAGATTCCGCCCTCACAGCTATCAATTCTCGAAGGGCAGTCTTGAAACGGATTACAAGCCCGTCCCTATCTTGAAAAGTGAAATACAACTGTCATGGACTAATCTAAAAAAATATAGTAAAAAGAGCTTGACAAGGAAATGACTTCCTTAATATTGATCGAAGACGTCATTTGGATAGATCTATCTGCTTGACGTTTGGAGGAATTCATATGAAAAGGTTTTCTGTAGTCGTGGCTCTCATCTGTATTTTGTTTGGGCCACTCGCGATCTTTGCTGAAGATGTCTCAGATCCTGAACTCAGCCCTGATACGTCAGTGGAGACTTCAAATTTAGAGGAAGAAAATGTGGGGGGGGTAGCAGATCTCTCGTATGAAAGCAAGAGTTTAGAAGAAGAATCGAATACAGTACTGAAAGACAGGAGTGGAGAAAGCATCTATTTAAATGGTCTTAATGGCGATGACCAAAATGATGGCAGTAGCCGAGATAAGGCTGTCAAAACGTTTGCAAGAGCTAGAGAGTTAGCCCTCAAGAATCCATCTATTCAGAAAATTTTTGTGAGTGGCAGAGCAGTTTTGGACGGCGAAGTAAGCCTGGAGGGAACTCAGGCCACAATTGAGAGGGCCCCGGGCTATGATGGCGAATTATTTCAGGTTGAAGGTACGGCTACACTCAAAAATGTTATCATCGATGGAGGCTGCCAGGAAATCTCCGACCCTGAGAAACGTCCCCTGAAAAGTCTCATCTATGTTCAAAAAAACGCTGTGCTAAATATCCAAGACGGAACAATTCTGCAAAATAATAAACTGCGTTATGGTGAGAGATATGGAGGCGCTCTCTACGTCTACGGACAGCTCCGGATGTCAGGAGGTCTCATCCAGGGCAATGCCGCCAACCGTGGCGGTGCCATCTACTTATATAGAGCGACATTTCAAATGACAGCTGGAAAAATACAACGTAATCTTACTTTCAATTTTATAGATTCCGGACTTTCTGGTTCAGACAGTCTTCGAGCCGGAGCAGGTGCTGCTGTCTGTGTCGATGGCGGTTCCACCTTCACTTTAGAGGGAGAGGGCCATCTTTTTGAGAACCAGTCTGCAGAGGTAGGGGGAGCTGTGAGTGTTGGCTCTTACTCATGGAGTGATGGAAATGATACCTTTGAGATGAAGGGAGGAACGATTGAAAAGAACTTTGCGGGAGCCACGGGAGGGGGCATCTTCGTCCAAGTAGGATTCGGGGGCCGCAAATCCAAAGCCATCATTCGTGCAGGGAAGATTATCAATAATGAAACCACGGGAGATGGTATGAGCAATACTCTTTTTGGAGGAGGTGCCATCTACGTCAATGGCTTAGCAGCACAATACAGCGATTTTACTCAAGGAGTTCTCGAACTGTATAACGCGATCATTACGAATAATACAGCACAGTATTTTGGCGGAGCTTATGCCTGCTGTCCTGTCTCAAAAACAAAAATTTATGTGAAAAATGGCGTCGCCATCTACGCGAACAATACGAATTCTCAGAAGGCAAAAGATGTCTATATTCTCTGTGTCCTCTATGGTCTAGGCGCACACAACGGCAAGCCAGAATATACAATCGCGAACTCAATGCTGGGTGGCGTTCCCTATCACTGGAAGGACGACAATGGGGTGGAATTGCCCCTCAATAAGTTAAAAGGTCAACTGACAGCACATCGAGACTCGCTCAATTTGCACACGGACGAAGTTGGAAACGAGGAGACCCAGAGACTCGGCAAAGTGATCATCAGCGGTAACTTCTCTGCAACCAACGGTGGTGCCATCGGTTCCAACGGGACCGTCATCATGGGAGAGAGTGAAGAAATCGAATTGACCGTCAGCAAGAAATGGGACGTAGTCGATAAGGAGAAACACCCACTTCCTGATGGCATTCGCGTTGAACTCTGGCGAAAAGCACAGACGGACGGAGAAGAGGACGTCTACATTGGCTATGAGACCATGGATGCTAAGAACTCTTGGACTCTCACCTTTAGCAACTTGCCCAAGGCGAGTGCCGATGGCAGAAACTATGAGTATTACCTCAAAGAAGATGTCGAAGGTTTTGTCGGGGAATTAAGCGGCAATATGACAGGGGGCCTCACTTTGACCAACGTCCCGGCCATTGACATTCCTGTGAAGAAAGTCTGGTCAGGGATTGCAGAGGGAGATACGCTGCCTGAAAAAATCACCGTCCAGCTGTTCGCAGACGACGCGAAGACAGAAGAAACCCTGGAGCTTTCGGCTGAGAACAATTGGCAAGGGGCTTTCACAAAATTAAAGAAGTATAGCGATGAAAAGCAAGAAAAAGAAATCGTCTACACGATCGAAGAAGTCAAAGTGGAAGGTTATGAAACAGAGATCACTGGAGATATGACGGAGGGCTTCACCATCAGCAATAGCAAGACGCCACCAGTGGAGACCACGCCGCCCGTGGAGACGACTCCAGTGGAGACGCCTCCAGTTGAGACTACCCCGCCCGTGGGAACCACCCCACCCGTAGGGACCATTCCTCCCGTGGGGACCACGTCCATCGAACCGTCCTTAAAGATTCCTCCCGTCGTGACGAAGCAAGTCGTGATACCCGTGACTGGAGAGGAAGCTATCGGACTGTATGCGCTGATGCCATTGGCGGCGGCCATGATATTGCTTCTATTAAAGAGAGGGAAATAATAATGGGAGGCCTAGGCCTCCCTTATTTATTTCACGAGGGATTCTAAGCTCGGGCGCTCGCCACGCGTCCAGTCGTCGCTGATTCCCGCTAGGCTTGCGGCCCAACCTTCAGAAGATTCGAGCCAGTCTGTCTCTGCGGCGTAGAGGGCAGCGGCGATCTTGGCGCTCACGGCATTGGCATTCTCAGAACTCAGGGCGTAGATCGGCTCGAGATAGCGCACGGTGAGATTCGGCCTGCGGCCCGTGCGCGGAATTTTCAGGTGGGGCCGCTTGGCGTGACGAGGAAAAAAGTCGTAGGCTCCCGAGAGGTAGACGGGGATGATAGGGACGCCCGCCTTGATCCCGAGGTAGGCCGTGCCACTTAGGAGAGGAGCGAGGAAGCCGTTATGGGTTCTCGTGCCCTCGGGATGGACGAGGACAATCTGATCGGACTGGAGGGCGCGCTTGGCGGCGATGAGGCCGCGGACGGGATTCCCATAGCGCTCAATCGAGATGGGGCGTCCAATCTTCATGATCAGGCGGCCGATGAGGCCGTGGTCGACACTGAGGTCCGCCCCAGCGAGGGCGGTCGAGCGTTCAAATTGCTCAGCGCTGAGACCGCCGAGAATCCACAGGCCATCGAGATAAGACTGGTGATTAGCAGCGAGGACGAAGCCGCCCGTCTGGGGAAGATTTTCCTGCCCCTGATAATCGAGTCCAGCCAAGAGGCGGCTACAAGTTAAAGCTGTGCGAAAGGCCGCCAGAGCCCAGAGGGGCCTCTTTTCAATGTCCATTTCTCGTGACAAAACCATCATCCTCCCTGGGATCTATTTTCAAAAAGCCCTCTTCGTAGTGCTGTCTACGTAGGGCGCGGCTGCCGACTTGCCTGTTCAAGATTCGTCTCTTCTGGAAAAACTCCCGCATAAGCATTGCGGCTTCATCGGCACATATTCCGCCAATAATTTCTGGGTGGTGATTGACGGGGAGCTGATCCATCTCAAAGAGATGCATCGCTCCAAACTTAGGCTCCGAGGCCCCGTAGACGACGCGTCCGACCCTTGCTTGGACAATCGCGCCAAGACACATCAGACAAGGTTCGATTGTGACATATAAAGTAGCCTCTGGGAAGAAGCGTGTCTTGAGCAGCTCCGCCGCTTTGCGCAGACAGAGAATCTCGGCGTGCCCCGTCGGATCTTGTCTGGACTCCCGACAGTTGGCGGCGCTGGCGATCAGCTCGTCATTGAGGACAAGGCTCGCGGCAATGGGGATCTCACCTCTTGCTGCCGCCTCTCTGGCGACTGTTAAGAGAGTTTCCATGGCCTGAATATCTCGCTTCTTCCGCTCGGTATCGTGCACGACAAGCGCTCCTCCTTAGACCTTGCCCCGTTTGCATCTGGGGTCAATAGACACTATAATAGCATAGCTTTATCCAAGAAGATTTGAAGTATTTTCGATCTGATGAAAGGGAAGATATGGCACAGTTAAAAGAAGGACGTTGCTACAATTGTGGCTCACTGCTCTGGCTTGATCCAGAGATGGAGAAGGGACATTGCATCTACTGCGATGCGGTCTTTTCTAATACTGAGGCTTTTGCCATTGCTGAGAATCCCGACGCTTACACCTTTGAAAATAAGGAGATGGAGCCCTATACGGGACCAAGTTTAGAGCCTAAGCGCGCAACGGCGACACCCGTTCACTTTACGCCCCCGCCGCGGGCCACGGCGACGACACAGGAAAAGAAGCCGCAGTACGAAATCAAAGTGCGTGAGATTCCTGAGGTCAAGGCGGATCGCAAGATCATGATGATAGCAGGCGCTGCCGTTGCCTTGGTCTGTCTGATTTTCCTCGCGGTGATTGTACCGCTGACAGTGAAGCGCGATCGACAGCGCGATCTGATGGCGGCAAGATTTGCCACGGCTGTCAAAGAAATTGGCGGCAGCCAAGAAGAGGCAGTTCTCGGCAAGGACTTTGTCATTTCGGGAATGAAGAATGACGGAGGCATCTTGCTCCTCCATGAGATCTCTGGTGAGGCTGATGCGGAGCGCTATTATGAGGCCTTCCGCGAGGCGCGAGATTCGGCGCTGGAAGACAAGGTCAGCCTGACCTTGATCACCAAGGACAAGACCTATCAGTTTGGCGATAGCACAATCGTCGAGCCTGTGGCGACTGAAAAGAAATAAGAGCATTCTTCATTGGAGGGCGGTGTTCCAAATTTCGTAACAATATCTTCGATAATTGGACTCATCGCTGGTCTATGATGATCTGGAAGTACAGGAGTGCTAAATCTTTCTGCAACTTTCATACTTTTCTCCTCCAATGAATAACAGTTCCGTCGGGCCTATAGCGGAACTGTTTTTCTATGTCCAAGTGTCAGGGGACACCTCTCTGAGGGAGTCGCTGCGACCCCTCTTGTGATGGTGATAGACTGTAGACGATGATGAGCGTCAGATGAAATCGTTAAAGAATATTTGAAAGTGAAGCATATGGCAAAAGAAAAAGGCTTGAAATTCTTATCGCGCGGCAGCATTGACATGACGGAGGGCAGTCCGCTCCTCCTGATCTTGCGCTTTGCCGTGCCTCTCCTGATTGGGAATTTTCTTCAGCAGACATACAATATCGTCGACACAGTGGTCGTCGGCCGCTATATCGGCAAGGAGGCCCTGGGCGCCGTCGGAGCGACGGGCACCCTCGTCTTCCTCTTTATCTCCCTCTTTGCCGGCCTCTCCATCGGGGGCACCGTCGTCATCGCCCAATTTTTCGGGGCGAAGAATGTCGATCGCGTCCAGATTGCCGTCGAGTCAATCTATAAGACCTATATTGTGATCACACTGCTCCTGACGACGGCCTCGGTCTTCTTCATCGATGATTTTATGGCCCTGATCGGCGTGCCTTCGGACATCATCGGCCTGGCCCGAGACTATCTTCGGATTATCTTCATCGGCTTCTTTGCCCTCTTTGGCTACAATATCAACAATGCGATTTTACAGGGGCTCGGCGATACGGTCTCAAACCTCATCTACCTGGCCATTGCCGTCGTCATCAATATCGTCCTCGACATTCTCTTCGTCGGCTATATGGATATGGGTGTCGAGGGAGCGGCGATTGCCACAGTGATTGCCAACACCTCAGCCTTTGTCTTTGGGATCTGGCATATCAATAGAAGTGCGAGCGGGGTTCGGGTCCGCGTTTTCAATAAGAACTACGATTTTGAGATCATTAAGGATGTCTTTCGCCTAGGCATTCCCGCAGGTGTCCAAAATATTCTCTTCTCACTCGGCATGATGGCCGTCATGCGCCTCGTCAACAGCTACGGGACCGACTTTGTCGCAGGTTATAATGCAGCGATTAAAATTGACGGCATTGCCTTCTTGCCGCTGACATCTTATGCCTCGGCCATCACGGCCTATGTCGGACAAAACGTCGGAGCCGGGAAGCTCGATCGCGTCAAGCATGGCGTGCGACAGGCCATCTATATCAATCTAGTGACGGGCGTCATTCTCTCGGCTGTCGTCGTCCTCTTGGGTCCGCACCTCTTGAATCTCTTCCTCGACGAATATGATGCGGGTGTCATCAACGCGGGCATGGCCTATATCTACAGAATCGTGCCCTTCCTCTGGTTCCTCGGCATCCTCTTCATCCTCAACTGCGCCCTCCGCGGGGCGGGCTCCTCTGTGGTCCCCATGCTGATCACCCTGCTTTCGCTCGTCCTCGGCCGCGTTCCTCTGGCCTACCTCTTGGCCCACTTTGCCGGCCGTGACAATATCTTCTTTGCCTGGCCTCTCGGCTGGCTCATCGGTGTTGCCATCGTCGCGCCCATCTACATCCGAGGCGGCTGGAAGAGGAAGGCGGAGCGCATCCACCTCGAGAAGATGCGAGCGATTGACAAGGCGTAGAAATAGTCAGCTAAGTCAAGAGCCATCAGGCGGGGAGAAATCCCCGCTTTTTTCATAGAAAAACAGCAGAGCCTCGGCTCTGCTGTCTCTGGCGGGAACGTGTAAGAATCGAACTTACCTAAGAAGCTTTTCACCCCTCTCAACGATTTTGAAGACCGCGGGGCACACCAGCACCCATCCGCTCCCAGGTGCCTTGCTAAAATAGCATATGTCACCTGGCTCGGCAAGCATTTTGCCTATGTCATCCTAGCCTTTTGCCTTCTGTCCTCTCACAGTTGTCGGCATGAGGTAAGCAGCCAGCATAAAGAGCAGCCCCATGACGACGAGTCCGAGATAAGAGATCTTGAAGACAGAGGGCGTCTCGGGATTCAGGTAGAAGAGGCTGAGCTTTCCCCAATCGAGCAGCTTGAAGAGTCCCGTCTCCTCTAATTTTCCATAGCTGAGACTATAGGCAAAAGCCCCCATCAGCCCCCCAAGAAGCGTCCAGAGCCCTCTCTTCAAGTAGCCGCCAGAGATGGCCACGGGACAAGTCCCAGGGCAGCGCCCGACGAGGCCGAAGCCAATGCCAAAGATCAGGGCGCCGAGAATGACACCAAGATGCATACCCTTGACACTGAAGTGAGAGATATCTAATAGACCAAACTGAGCGCTGAGGCCCGTCAAGACCGCTGCGAAGCCGATCGCAAAGAAGATGATCTTCCCAATAGTGAGATTTCTAAGCCGCAGCATATTGAGAATATTGCTGTTATTGTTCGTGCCCACATAGTAGAGGGCGAAGCCGAAGAAGGCACCGAGAAAAATAGACGTCAACATGATCAGTTCCTCACTTTCTTTTCAGTCGAAATAGCGACAGGAATGGCCAGTGCGAAGACGAAGAGTGCAAAGATGAAGCCCGAGACGGACGATTGCATCATGCCGCTCATCATGTGGCCACTGGTACAACCTCCCGCCATGCGCGCCCCATAGAGGAAGAGGAAGCCGCCCAGAAGAGAGATCGCGATGTCCTTGCCCGTCAGCTTTTCCTCAGCCCAGAGCTGTCTTAGCGGACGCGCCCCAGCCTTCTGAAGACGTGAGAAGATCAGGTGAGCGAGAAAACTTCCCAGGAAGATACTGAAGAAGAAGGCGAGGTCATTGGTGACAGGCGTGACAATCGCCTTGGCGAGTTTCCCACCTGAGCGATTGTAATAAGCATTGCTTGAACTGTAGCCACTTTTTGCCTCGCTATCCTCGGTGATCAGGGGCTGGTCCGAGATAGCATCATGTACGAGACGATGTGCCTTGCCGCTCAGGACGGAAAACTGAGTGCTGACCCCAATCGGCTTCACGAGAAGGATGGCGATAAAGAAGGCGAAGCCTAGAACCATCGCCTGCAGAATCCATTTTTGTTTCATATATTCCTCCGAAACTTGATTTGCCCCATCTTAAGAGCAAGGAGCTTCGGAAGAAAGTACAAAGATTACGGGAATCCTGAAGTGTAAAGATTCACCTTGCAAAGTTATCAAACTGTGTTGCACCTTGCTCAACTGTGAATATGACGGCATATTAATTCGATACTTGAAATGTTTAAAGCCTCCTGTCAAAATCTTCAAACACATTGATTTCTGAGGATTTGCAAAAGTTTAAGCCAGGCATTAGAATGGGGGAGGAAAAAGCGAAAGGACCGTATAGATACGTATATTCTAACGAACAATCCGGAGGTTTATAAGGTCTGGGGCGAGCGCGTGGAAACAGATTTTCAAGAGCTCGACCTCTTAGCGTTTTTCAAATGGGCGAGAGATCGCGTGCACGGAGGCGAGATACTCTTGTCACACCCCCTATCTTCAAGTATCAAACCAGGTGAGACACCCTATAAATCCCTGCTCATGGAACGGGCAGCGACAGGGACAAAGGTGGATAGCTTTTCTCTCGAAATGCTAGAAGCAGCCATCGCCGCTTGCGAGAAATTTCTCGTCTACTACGGCCAGAGACTGCCGCATTACAGCGAACGCGTCCACCGCGATTTTCAGCTGATTGACCTCAGTGTGATCAATTCAGCACTGCAGTCGGCCGGTGTCGATACTTTTATTTAAATAGGGTATAATTAGAGATGGTAATTAGGACTGGGATGCGATCGGGCGCCCAGGACCTGAAATACAGGAAAGGAAGATCTATAGATGAAGCTTCAACTAGGTTACATTGAGATCTCAAACGTCGAATTCGCAGAGAAGTCCGAGATTAAAAACGGCACCCTCTACGTGAATCAAGAAGAGGTCATCAATGAAGTTCTGCAAGATGAACATCTAAAAGCAGCTCGTCTCGAGATCACGAAACCGGGAGAATCGTGCAGAATCACGCCAGTCAAGGACGTCATTCAACCTCGCTGCAAAGTCGAGGGTGAGGGCGGCGTCTTCCCTGGCTGGATGCACAAGGTCGACACAGTCGGCAGCGGCAAGACTCATGTCTTGCGCGGTGTCAACGTCGTCACCGCTGGTAAGATCGTCGGCTTCCAGGAGGGCATTATCGATATGTCTGGCCCTGGTGCAGACTACACCCCCTTCTCCCAGTTCAACAACCTCGTCCTGGTTGTGGAGCCTAAAGAGGGCATCCACCCCCACCAGTACGAGAAGGCAGCAAGACTGGCCGGCCTCAAGGTCGCCACGATGCTGGGTGAGTTGTCCCGTGATCTTCAGGCGGATGAGACCGAAGAGTTTGAGACTCTCGGCATCAAGGAGGGCATGGAGAAGTATCCTGACTTACCGCGCGTCGGCTATGTCATGATGCTCCAGAGCCAGGGCCTCCTCCACGACACCTATGTCTACGGCGTCGATATGAAACAGAGCCTGACCACGATGATTATGCCGACCGAGACTATGGACGGTGCAATCATCTCTGGCAACTGTGTGTCGGCCTGTGACAAGAACACGACCTTCCACCACCTGAACAACCCCGTCATCGCGGAGCTGTTCAAGTTGCATGGGAAAGTCATTAACTTTGTCGGTGTCATCATCACCAATGAGAACGTCTACCTCGCAGATAAGATGCGCTCCTCTGACTGGACGGCCAAGCTGGCTGAGTTCCTGCAGCTCGACGGCGCCATCGTCTCGCAGGAGGGATTCGGCAATCCGGATACCGACCTGATCATGAACTGTAAGAAACTTGAGGCCAAGGGCATCAAGACAGTCATCATCACCGACGAATACGCCGGTCAAGATGGCAAGTCTCAATCTCTCGCCGACGCCGATGCAGCAGCAGACGCAGTCGTCACGGGCGGCAATGCCAATATGGTCGTCAAGCTTCCCGCCATGGAGCGGATTATCGGCACCACCGAATTTGTCAATGTCATTGCAGGCGGCCACGACGGCAGCCTCCAGGCAGACGGCAGCATCGAGGGTGAGCTCCAGATGATCACCGGCGCCACAAACGAGATGGGCTTCAACAAGCTCAGTGCTCGCTAAGAAAGGAGAACGTCATGTCTAAACTACGTGTAGTTCATTACATCAATCAGTTCTTCGCGCAAATCGGTGGTGAGGAAATGGCCCATATCGAGCCCGAAAAGCGCGAGGGCGCTGTCGGACCCGGTCTCGCCTTTAAGCAGGCCTTTGGCGATGAGGCGGAGATCGTTGCGACGGTCATCTGCGGCGACTCCTACTTCGGCGAAAATATGGAAGAGGCCAAGAAGCGCGTCTTAGAGATGGTCAAGGCTGAGAAGCCCGACCTCTTCATCGCGGGTCCCGCCTTCAACGCTGGCCGCTACGGCGTCGCCAGTGCGACCATCACTGCCGCTGTCAAGGAAGAGCTTGGCATCCCTGCCATCACGGGTATGTACCAGGAGAATCCAGGCGCCGATATGTTCAAGGACAAGGTCTACATCGTCGCGACTGGCAATTCTGCAGGTGGCATGCGCAAAGCTGTTCCTGTCATGGCCAAACTCGGCCTGAAACTGGCTAAGGGTGAGGCGGTTGGTGCTTCCGCAGAGGACGGCTATCTGCCGAACGGCATCCGCGTCAACTTCTTCGAAAAGGAACGCGGTGCGGCCAGAGCTGCCAAGATGCTCGTGGCCAAGCTCGCTGGCAAGGAATACACCACTGAGTACCCGATGCCCTCCTTCGACCGTGTCCAACCTGGCAAGGCGATTGCAGATATGAGCAAGGCGACCATCGCCCTGGTCACATCTGGTGGTATCGTGCCCAAGCACAATCCCGATCACATCGAATCATCCAACGCTTCCAAGTACGGCGAATATGATATCGAGGGCGTCCGTGATCTGACCGAGGCCGAGTATGAGACGGCGCACGGCGGATACGACCCCGTCTATGCCAATGAAGATTCTGACCGTGTTCTCCCTGTCGATGTTCTGCGTCACATGGAAGAAGATGGCAAGATCGGCAAGCTCTATAAATACTTCTATACGACAGTCGGCAACGGCACAGCTGTTGCTTCGGCTAAAAAATTTGGTGAGGAAATCGGCAAAAAGCTCATTGCCGACGGCGTTGACGCCGTCATCCTCACCTCGACCTGAGGAACTTGTACTCGTTGCGGTGCAACGATGGTTAAAGAGATTGAAAGAACTGGCCTCCCTGTGGTTCATGTCTGCACGGTCACCCCGATCTCACTCACTGTCGGCGCGAACAGAATCGTGCCCGCAGTTGCAATTCCTCACCCGCTAGGCAATCCCGGACTCAGCAAAGAGGAAGAGTATGACCTGCGTATGAAGCTCGTCGAGAAGTCACTGAAGGCTCTCCAGACCGAGGTGGAAGACCAGACAATCTTCGAAAACTAAGACTTGAGATCTGATCTCGATTCAAGAGGGGGCCATCACCCCCTCTTTTTGTTATAATAAGAGACAGTTTTAGAGCGGACGGTATCCATGAAGAATTGCATTTCGATGAGAGCCATCAGAGAGAGGGATCTCGCCACTATCTGGCAGATTGGCTTCCGGGAAGAGGCTCCAGAATGGAAGAACTGGGATGGCCCTTATTTTGATGACTACGAGCCCTATAAGAGCCTTGCAGAATTTGCAAAGGCCCAAGCTCAGCACTTCCTACGCGATGATCGCTATGCTATTTTTCTCGGGGATCAGCTGATCGGCATTGTCTCTAGATATTGGGAAAATGAGAAGACGCTTTGGCTCGAGATCGGGATTGTGATTTTCCAGGCACAATACTGGAGCTCCGGCTATGGGACAGAAGCGCTCCGTCTCTGGATTGATAAGACTTTTGCCGACTTTCCGAGATTGGAGCACATTGGACTGACGACCTGGAGTGGCAACGAACGCATGATGCGGGCAGCTCTCAAAATGGGATTCCAGCTAGAGGGACAAATTCGTAAAGTTCGCTACTGGCAGGGTCAGTACTATGATAGTATGAAATATGGCATCCTCCGTGAAGAATGGCAGGCAAGACAGAACTAGATGAGGAGGTGGAGATGATCAATTCAGAGGTTTACAACTATCTTTTACCCTTTGGACTCGCGGCGAGAATTCGAGATCTTGAGCAATCCTCCGCGACGGTTGCTCTCGCGGCAGAGGCTCTCGGCTGTACGGAAGCTGAGATTGCGAAAAGTCTCAGCTTCTATGGAGCAGAGGGACCGCTCCTGATTGTGGCGGCAGGAACGAGTTCCAGCGCCTTAGCCATGAGCCTCGAGGAACTTGAGAGAGCGGCGCGAGCTGCTGGCTGGGTGGATGTCTGTAAGTCTGTCTAGAGCTGAGCGTGAATTTTGTGGAAGATTTTCCCTTAATAATTTGGGGATGACATAATCGCTTGTTAATAACAATATTTTGTGGAAGATTTGCCTTTCCTAAGCCCGTCTGCTAGGATTCAAATATCATTTTCTGGAGGTGCGCGATGATCATTAAGGCAAGAGCATAAGGACTTTCCTTATCGAGATTGAATCTTGAGGCCTCTTTGAGGCATGGCTTTTGCTGCTGCGCATTCCGTTTCTTTTTTATTGAGCTTTATTTTTGTGTGGCAGCATGATGCAGTGAGGTAAATCATGCTGTATGTTAAAAATTTATCGATAGAGATCAAGGGGGATCATCGTCTCCTGATCGATCAACTTAGCTTTTCAGTTCAGGCGGGCGACAAGATTGCGATCATTGGCGAGGAGGGGAACGGCAAGACCGTCCTCCTCAACGCGATTGCGGCGCCTGAGAAAGTGCAGGAGAATTTCCAGATCTCAGGGGAAATTCTGATTCAAGACGAGCTCATCGGCTATCTGCCCCAGATGGCAACGCTGAGCGAGATGGAATGCTCGACGGAATCGCTCTTGCTCGAGCGCTATAGCTATGCCGATCTCGACTGGGCGCTCTACTATGAGCTCTTGCAGAAGCTTTCTTTTCCCGAGGAGCGGATCTCAGGGGAGGTCCGAGTCTCAGAGCTCTCGGGCGGGGAGAAGATCAAGTTCTTCCTCTTGCTTGAACTCTTGAAGTCACCGACCATCCTGCTTCTCGACGAGCCGAGCAATGATCTCGACCTGGAATCGCTCGCCTTCCTCGAGCGCTTCATCCAGCAACAGACCATTCCAATCCTCTTTGTCTCCCACGATGAGGAACTGCTCGAGCACTGTGCCAATGGCATCATCCACCTGCAGCAATTGCGCCACAAGTCGAGACCGCAGCACAGTGTGCAGCGCCTGGGCTACAGGGACTATCTCGAGCTCCATGAGGCAGGTATCCTCAAGGACAGCCAATTGGCTGCGAAGGATCAAGAGGAATACGCGATCAAAGTGGAAAAGTTTCGAAAGATCAGGGATAAGGTTGAGCAGGATCTGCGCAGTATCGAGGGGCGAGCGGGCTCAGATGTCGCTGGTCGCCTCTTGGCCAAAAAAATGAGGAGCGTCAAGGCGCAAGAGGGCCGCCTCGCAAGAGAGAAAGAAAGCCTAAGGCAAAAGCCAGACGTCGAGTCGAAAATACTTCTCTCCTTTTTCCCCGATATTGATCTACCGTCTCAAAAGGAGGTCCTGCGCTTTCAGCTCCCCGAGCTGCGGGTGGGAGATCTCATCCTGGCAAAAAATATTGAAGTCAATATGACAGGTCCAGAAAAAGTCGTGATCGTCGGGCCCAATGGCTCTGGCAAGACCACGCTGCTGCGCCAGATCTTGCCAGAGCTGGAGAAGAGCCATCTTAAAATTGGCTATATGCCTCAGAACTATGTGGAGACCATGGATCCAAAGGGTACGCCGATCAGCTATTTGACCCGAAGCTATGAGAAGGAGGAGCAGACGCGCATTCGCACCTTCCTCGGCTGTTTGAAGTTTACGGCCGAAGAGATGCTCCGTCCGATTGCCACGCTCTCAGGCGGCCAGAGGGCCAAGCTCTTCTTTGCAGGAATGATTCTCGATCGCGCGGAGATTCTGCTGCTCGATGAGCCGACGCGAAATCTCTCGCCGCTCTCAGGACCTGAGATCCGCGCGGCTCTCAAAGCATACAGCGGGGCGATCCTTGCGGTCTCGCATGATCGGCGCTTTATCGAGGAGGTTCCAGATCGCGTTTTAAGGCTCAGTCCAGAGGGGCTGACGGATTGACTCGTTTTTTTTTTGTTAGAATGAGACGAATTAAGGAGAGAATTGTGATGAAGAAAAGTGATTCTTGGACTTATCGAAATATTGGGAAGATGATACGACTCGCGGCGAGAACCTATCCTTCGGTGCTCGTCGGGGTCGTATTTTTAAGCCTGATGCAATTTGGCATGACCTTACTGTCCACACTCTTGCCCGCGCATATCTTAAGACTGATGACGCTGGGACAGAGGGCTCAGGAGATCTTGCTGCAGCTAGGTCTCTTCGTCATGGCGATTCTCCTGATGAAGGGGATCTATCAATATGTATCGCAGCGCTCACTCTTCTCGCGCATAGGGGTGCGCAATGAGCTCAGTATGTCGGCCTTTCTCAAATTGAGCAGATGCTCCTATCCCAATCTCCTCGTCCCTGACTTCAATGAGCGCTATATGCGCATTCTAACTCAGGTCACAGGCAGTAACAACTCAGCGGGTGAGGCGCTCTGGCAGACTCTCGAATCGGTCTTGAACAATGGGCTGATCTTCCTGACGCTGCTCGGCTTCATGTCACGACTGGCCTGGTGGTTGATTGTCTTGGTTCTCGTCACGACCTTGAGCTCTTTTTTCTATCACCGCCATCTCATTCGCTGGCGACAGAGCCGTGAGAGCGAGGGCAGTCAGCTCCAGAAACAATATGGCTATCTCAATCGGGAAGTCTCCGAGCCCAAATTGGCAGCGGACCTCAGGCTCTTCAATATGCGGCCCTGGTTTCGTGAGCTGCAGGAAAAGGCAGGGAGGACTCTCAGATCCTTTTACGAGACGGAGCAGAGGCGCTTCTTCTGGGCCGATCTCTTAGATCTTCTTTTGACGCTGGCGCAAAATGCGCTGGTCTATATCTACCTGATCGTAGAGATTACGAGGGGACGCTTGCCTGTGGCCGATTTTCTCCTCTTCTTCTCCATCCTCTCCCAGTTTACGGGGGGCCTGAAAAATCTGCTCAACAGTCTTCTGACCTTGCAAGAGCAGGATGTGGAGCTGAATGTGGCCTTTGCCTATTTTGATTATCCCGATGCCTTCCAGCTCGAGGGAGCTGAGATTCCCGCCGCCGAGAGCTATGAGATCAGCTTACGGGATGTCTCCTATGCCTATCCAGGCTCAGAGAAGAAAGTTCTCGACAAGCTCAACCTCAGCTTGAAGCCTGGGGAAAAGCTGGCGATCGTCGGCCTCAATGGCGCGGGCAAGACCAGTCTGATCAAGATTCTGGCGGGTTTCCTCGAACCCGATGAGGGTGAGGTGCTCTTAAATGGGGTCAATATTAAAAATTATGGACGTCGCCACTACTATGAATTGTTCACGGGCGTCTTCCAGGACATGGTCGTCCTGCCCTCAACAGTCCAGGATAATATCATCCAGAATCTGCCCTATGATGCCGAGAAGGTGCGAGAGGTCCTGGGGAAGGCGGGAATTCCCCATTTTGAAGAGCTCTTAGATCGCCATGTGAGCAAGGAGATCTACCTCGACGGTATCGACTTCTCTGGGGGTGAGAAGCAGCGCCTGCTGCTGGCGCGGGCGCTCTATCGAGATGCGCCGATCCTGCTTCTCGATGAACCGACCGCGGCGCTCGACCCTCTGATCGAGGATGAGATCTACCAGAAGTATGCGGAGCTTGCTGCGGGCAAGACGGCGATCTTTATCTCACATCGTCTCGCCAGTACGAGATTTTGTGATCGCCTGATCCTCCTCGGGGAGGGTGGAATTTTAGAAAGTGGAACACATGAGGAGCTGATGGCTCGAGGCGGCGCCTATGCCGAACTCTTTTCGGTGCAGAGTCGCTACTATCAGAAGGGAGCAGAAGATGCAGAAGTCGCAGTCTAAGTCTAAGTGGATTCGAGCGATCCGAGGCTTCTTCGCCTCTCTCGCCGTCTGGCGGCGTGAAGAGCCGGGGCTCGTCTTCAACATTGTTGCCTCCTCTCTCGTCCAGGGCCTCAGCCCCTTCGTCAATTACTATTTTATGGGGCGTATCCTCTCGGCCCTCTTGAGCCGGCAGGCGATGCCCGAGCTGATGAGACTCGCCGTCTTGACCCTCGCGATCAATTTTGCCCTCGGAGCGCTGGGAGCCTGGCTCAGTCGTCGGGCTGGGACGCAGCGAAATCTCAGCTACATTTCCTATCTCAGGATTCTTCACGGAAAACTCGGGAGAATTCCTCTCGAAGATTATGACAGTGGGGCGCCGCGGGCTGTGCGTGACAAGCTCACGGGAGTCACTAATTTTTCGGGCATGGGACTGACGACTGCCATCAATTGGCTCGCTGACTTTTGTCGCGGCTTCTTCATGATCGTCGGAGCTGTGGCGACGAGTTTGACGCTCTTCCGCCTCCAGGCAGCCGACCCTCTCTTTAGCGCTCTCAATCATCCTCTTTTTTCCCTGGGAGTCCTGCTCCTGATCTTTATGCTGCCTGTCCTCGGCTTCTACTTTACGGGCAAGTCGCAAAAGTTTTGGGTCGAGGCCAGTGAGAAGGGGACTGAAGGCAATCGCAGATTGTCTTACGTCGTCTATACCTCGGATGGCATTCGCTCGGCCCTCGAGCGTCGCCTCTATTGCCAAGATGAGATGATGCTGAAGTGGATGCAGCATGATAATGTCTTCCTGCCCAATGGCTTCATGCATCGCTTGGTCAAGGGGAAGATGGCGGCGCCGATCGTCATGAGTGTCGTCCTGCCTCAGCTCGCCTCGGGGGTGGCCTGTTTTTATGTCATCTTAAAGGCGCTGGGTGGTGCCTTTGACCTCGGTCAGATGAGTCGCTACCTCGCCTCGATGCTGGCCCTGGTCGAGGGAATCTCTCTCTTCGTCGATGGGATCGGCGTGAATTACAACAGCAGTGAGTTTGTCGAGGAGACACTAGACTATTTGGCCTTGCCTGAAGAGACGGGTTCTGAAGGCTTAGCTATGCCCGAGCGCATTGAGGAGATTGTGGTTAAGAATCTCTCCTATGCCTACCCTGATAGCGAGAAGAAGGCGCTCGATGAGATCTCCGTCGCACTCGAGGCAGGCAAGCGCTATGCGCTCGTTGGCCCGAATGGCTCTGGGAAGACGACCTTTATCAAATTGCTCCTGGGATTCTACAGGCCGAGTTCAGGTCAGATCTTCCTCAATGGACGAGAGATCCAGGACTATTCGTCGCACGCGCTGCATGCCATCTACACGGCGATCTTCCAGGACTTTTCACTCGTGGCGCAGCCTCTCGGAGATAATGTTGCGATCGCACAGCCTAACACTCCGAGCTATGAGCGCGAGGAGATTTTAGAGGCACTTCGCAAGGCGGGATTCGAAGTCTCCGGCTCTTACGCGGCGGAGGGTCTAGACACTTATCTCTATAAAGACTTCAAGGATACGGGCGTCATCCCCTCGGGCGGCGAGGCCCAGAAGATAGCGATCGCCAGAGCTCTCTACAAGCCGGCTGAGGTCCTGGTCATGGATGAGCCGACCGCAGCTCTCGATCCAATGGCCGAGAGCGAGATCTATGAGCGTCTCGATGAGATAGTGGAGCAGAGGATGGCCCTCTACGTCTCCCATAGGCTCTCCTCTTGCAAGTTCTGTGATGAGATCTTAGTCTTCGAGCACGGGCGCATTGTGCAGAAGGGGCATCATGAAGAACTCTTAAAGGATACTGAAGGACTCTACAAGAAGCTCTGGGAGGCTCAGGCCAAGCATTATCAGAAGGCTTGAGGGAAGAAGGATTCGGCCTCTCTGGGGGCTTTTAACCTGCTCTATAATGTAGTATAGTAAGTGATGGACTGTTACGAGTGAATCGCTCGGGACGGCTCCACACAGAAATTCTATGATATGAGGAAGAGCACAATGTCTAAGATCTACGATGTCATCATTCTCGGTGCCGGCCCTGCCGGCCTCGCTGCGGGCCTCTATGCGGGCCGCTCACGTCTCTCCACCCTGATTATTGAAAAGGGCATGGACGGCGGCCAGATCGCCATTACCGACGATCTCGAAAACTATCCTGGCCAGACGCCAGAAGGGGAGAGTGGCCCAGAGCTGATCGCCCGCTTTACGCAGCAGGTCGAGCGCTTTGGCTGTGAGCGTGTCAATGACACAGTGACGAAGGTCGAGCTCGAGGACAAGATCAAGAAGGTGCACTGCACAAATGGCAGCTACGAGGCCAGAACGGTCATCGTCGCCACGGGTGCGCACCCGAGAAAGATTGGCTGCCCTGGTGAGAACGAGTTCACGGGCAAGGGCGTCAGCTACTGCGCGACCTGTGATGCCAACTTCTTTGAGGATCTCGAGATCTATGTCATTGGTGGTGGTGATACGGCTGTTGAGGAGGCGATGTACCTCTGCAAATTTGCCAGAAAGGTCACCGTCGTCCACCGTCGTGATGAGCTGCGTGCCGCCAAGTCCATTCAAGAGCGTGCCTTCAAGACGGAGAATCTCCACTTTATATGGAATGCCAAGCCGGTTGAACTCAAGGGTGAGGGCGTTCTCGACACCATCGTTCTCGAAGACACCAAGACGGGCGAGCTGACAGAGCTCCACGCAGATGAAGATGACGGCATCTTCGGCTGCTTCGTCTTCGTCGGCTATCTGCCAAACTCTGAACTCTTCAAGGATCAGCTCGAGACCGAGTGGGATTACATCCTGACCGATGAGGACATGAAGACGAATATCCCGGGCGTCTTTGCTGCCGGCGACGTCAGAAAGAAGAGCCTCCGCCAGGTCATCACCGCTGCGGCTGATGGCGCCATCGCCGCCATCCAGTGCGAGCACTACCTCAACGAGAACTTTAGCCCTGAGGAGCGCCAGTAGGCGATCTTCTGAGGCTTCTGTCCCATAAAATACGGCGTCGCAAGGCCCCGATAACATAGGAGGATTTATGTTAGAAGTCGATAAGAACACATTTGAAGCCGAAGTTTTACAAGCTGAGGGCACCGTCCTCGTCGATTATTTTGGCGATGGCTGCGTTCCCTGTGCAGCTCTGAAACCCCACATCGAGGCGCTCGCCGAGGAATACGGCGATAAGATCAAGTTTGTCTGCCTCAACACGAGCAAGGCACGTCGTCTCGCGATCTCCCAGAAGATCCTCGGCCTGCCCGTCGTCGCCATCTACCAGAAGGGTGAGAAGGTGACCGAACTCGTCAAGGAAGCCGCGACCAAGGAAGCGGTGACCGAGCTGGTCAAACAGTACGCCCAGTAAGATTTTTCCAGAGTTTTCAGCGGCTGGCTGTACCCAGCCAGCTTGCTTGAGCTCTGAAAAAATGATATAAAGAGGCGAACTAAAGATCCTTTAGTTCGCTGCATTGCTCAGCAAGTGTTTGCGGAAAGGAGGTTAGGTATGGCTATTTTGAATGGCAAGAAGGTCATCGTCATCGGTGACCGCGACGGCATTCCTGGTCCAGCTATTTCTCTCTGTGCAGAGTCCGCTGGCGCCGAGGTCATCTACTCCTCAACGGAGTGCTTCGTCTGAACCGCCGCAGGTGCAATGGACCTGGAGAACCAGAAGCGCGTTCTCGATTTTAGCGAGAAATATGGCGCCGAGAACATCGTTGTTCTCCTCGGTGCCGCTGATGGTGAGGGAGCTGGTCTGGCTGCCGAAACATGTATGGCAGGCGACCCGACTTTTGCCGGTCCATTGACAGGAGTCTCGTTGGGACTCAAGTGTTACCATGTGTGCGAGGAAGAAGTTAAGTCTGAATTTGACGAAGCAGTCTATGAGGAACAAGTCAGCATGATGGAAATGGTGCTCGACGTGGATGAAATTGCCGAAGAGATGCAAGGCATCCGCGAGGAGTACTGTAAATACTAGTACTGATTTCGCACTTCAAGCCGCCTTCGCAACTTTAGAGGATAGGTTCTTCCTACCCGAAAAGTTGGAGGCGGCTTTTTACTTGCTTTTAGCGCCAGATCCGCGACGGGCTGGTGTTGTGAAATAAAAAACGTTAGTCGAGAAAGGACCCAAGAGCAATCATGAAACCTGTAATCAGAGCGAGTGCCTATGTCATGGCACACGTACCCGAGATGGTCATCTACAACGGTACGACTCAGACCACCGAACGTGTGGTCAATCCCGAATCCGAATACCTGAAGGAGATCAAGTCACATCTTCGCAAATATGACGATGTCCTCGCCTATGCACCGAACCAGTGCTATATCGGCAACATCTGCCCCGAAAAACTGAAGAATATTGAATTCCCCTGGTACGACAAGAAGATCGAGCAGAACGAGCGCTACGGCAAGTTCGGCGAGATCATGCCCGAAGAAGAATTTTTGCTCCTGATGCAGGTCGTCGATGAATTTGACCTCGTCTTCCTCGATAAGGAATTCGTCGCCAAGGTCCGCCCCCAATTCGAAAAGTGGGAACTCGTCTCCGAGCTGATGCAAAAGCGCATCAAGGAGGGCCATGAGGCCTCTGAGATCGAGCGCCTCGTCAATGAAGAGCACGCCGAGGGCCTCTATCACGAGGGTGAACTCGTCGGCTGTGTGCGCAGAGCTCACGACATCGACCAGAACCTCAATGCCCATGTCATGCACGAGAACATGGTCTCCAAGGCCTCTTCCGTCCTCGCTCTGGCCCACGTCATCAAGAATACCGACGTGCCCATCGAGGATATTGAATACGTCATCGACTGCTCCGAGGAAGCCTGTGGTGATATGAACCAGAGAGGTGGTGGCAACTTCGCCAAGGCCGCCGCTGAGATCGTCAACCTCTCCGCTGCCTCAGGCTCTGATACCCGCTCTTTCTGCGCAGCTCCTTCGCACGCTCTGGTCGAGGCTGCAGCCCTCGTCAAGTCAGGCGTCTTCAAAGCGGTCGCCGTCACCGCCGGTGGCTCTACGGCCAAGCTCGGCATGAACGGCAAGGATCACGTCAAGAAGGGTCTGCCCATCTTAGAAGACTGCCTCGGCGGCTTCGCCGTCGTCATCGGTCAGGATGATGGCAAGAGCCCCTGGATTGATCTCGAGCACGTCGGCCACCACGCCGTCGGCACTGGTTCTGCGCCGCAGGCCGTCATCAGCGCTCTGGTCACTGATCCTCTGGACAAGGCCGGCCTCTCCGTCCTCGACGTCGATAAATTCTCTCCCGAGATGCAGAATCCCGACATCACCAAGCCAGCGGGCGCAGGCGACGTTCCCCTGGCGAACTTCAAGATGATCGCAGCTCTCGCCGTCAAGCGCGGTGAGCTCGAGCGCACAGAACTCAATAACTTCACCGAGAAGCACGGTCTCCAGGGATTCGCCCCGACGCAGGGCCACATCCCCTCAGGCGTCCCCTATATCGGCCATGCGACCATCGGCTTGACCGAGGGCGATCTCAAGCGCGTCATGATCATTGGCAAGGGCTCTCTCTTCCTCGGCCGCATGACGAACCTCTTTGACGGTGTCTCCTTCATGCTCGTCAGAAATGACGGCCAGACGGAAGAGACGGGCGCTGGCTTCTCTAAGACAGAGCTTAGGAAGATGATTGGGGAATCTCTCCGGGCTTTTGCCGAGAATATGCTCGAGAAAGAAGAGTAAGCGAAATGGAAGATATGAAAAAGACTGTTGCTAAGACTTTCCTCGAACTGGCGGATGCCCTCGAGAGTGGTCGCTTCGGTCAAGTCAAGGTAGCGATCACCGGCATCGGTTCTGAGCACGGTGAGGAGAACGTCCTGGCTGGCGCCATTGCGGCGGCTAAGCGCGGCGTCTCTGTCTACTATATCGGCTCGATCGATGTGCCCGCGGACTGTGGGGTCCAGAAGGTCGAGGCCCATGACGAAGACAGCTGCTTCAAGGCGATGGAAGAGCTCCTGGACTCTGGTGAAGTGCAGGCGGCGGTCGCCATGCACTACCCCTTCCCGATTGGCGTGGCGACGGTGGGTCGCGTGATCTGCCCCGCCTCAGGTCGCGAGATGTTCCTGGCGACGACCACTGGGACCAGCGCGACAGAGCTCGTCGAGGGCCTGGTGCGCAATGCGATCGCTGGCGTAGCCACGGCCAAGGCCTGCGGCATCGAGCGTCCGACGGTCGGTCTCTTGAACCTCAATGGCGCGAGACAGGCTGAGATGATCTTAAAAGAACTGAAGGAGAAGGGCTACGACATCGACTTTGCCGAGACGGCGAGAGCTGACGGCGGCATGATCATGCGCGGCAACGACCTCCTCCAGGGTTCTGCGGACGTCATGGTCATGGATACTCTGACCGGCAATGCCATCATCAAGCTGATGGCTGCCTTTACGAGTGGTGGCGGCTTCGAGACGACGGGCTATGGCTACGGTCCTGGCGTCGGCAAGAGCTACGACAGAAAGGTCCTGATCATCTCGAGAGCCTCAGGCGCTCCCTTGATTGCCAATGCCCTGATCTACGCTTCAGACCTCGTCAATGGCCAGCTCGAATTGAAGGTCAAGCAGGAGCTCGAAGCGGCTGAGAAGGCAGGCCTCGAGAATATCTTAAAGAGCAAGATCAAGCCGGCAGGCAAGAAGGAGGACAGTGCCGAGATCACTTGTCCGCCGAGCGAACCCGTCGCCGAGCAGATTCCAGGGATTGACGTCCTCGACCTCGAGGATGCCGTCAGGGTCCTCTGGAAAGAGAAGATCTATGCCGAGACCGGCATGGGCTGTACCGGCCCGATCATCCGCGTCAATGCGGCGAATCTCGCGAAATCGCGGGAGCTCCTCGCAGCGGCTGGCTATATCGAAGCAGAATAAGTCAGTAGAGAAGAGATTTGATCGACACCCTCTGAGCTCAGGCTCAGGGGGTGTCTTAATCCGCAGGATTCATAAGTAAAAATAATGAGAGAGGGCGCTAGATATGCAGGATTTACATCTCACCCAATACACCAAGGCAGGGGGCTGAGGCGCGAAGATTGGACCGGAGGTCCTGAGTGATCTATTGAGCAATCTGAGACATCTCGATGACCCCAATGTCCTCGTCGGCTTCGAGGGCAAGGATGACGCGGCCGTCTATAAGATCCGCGAGGACCTCTGCCTCGTGCAGACGATGGATTTCTTCCCGCCGGTCGTCGACGACCCCTACGACTATGGGCGCATCGCAGCCGCCAATGCGATCTCGGATATCTATGCCATGGGAGCGAAGCCTCTGATGGCGCTCAATATACTGACCTTCCCAAGCTGCATCCCTCTCTGGGCTGTCAAGGAGATCCTCCGCGGCGGCAATGAGACGGCCCTCGCCGCTGACCTCAATATCCTCGGTGGACACAGCATCGAAGATCAGGAACCAAAATACGGCATGGCAGTCCTCGGCGTCTGCCACCCCGATGAGCTCCTAAGTAATGCTGGGGCCCAGGCGGGCGATGTCCTGATTCTGACCAAGAAGCTCGGGACGGGCATCATGACCACGGCTCTCAAGGGCGGTCTGATCGAGAGCTCAGAGCTCCAAGAGACCGTGGAGAGCATGGCGCTCCTCAATCGGCGCGGCATGGAACTCTGCCGGCCCTATGAGCCCCATGCAGCCACAGATGTCACAGGCTTCGGCCTGGTCGGCCACGGGCTCGAGCTGGCGGAGGGCAGCGGCGTCGACATCGCCATTTACTCCGAGGCCCTGCCGAGCTTCAAGGGGGCGATTGACTTTGCCTCTTGGGGCATCCTGCCCGCTGGTGCCTATCACAATCGCGATTTTGCTGGGGAGCGCTTCGTCGTCGAGGCAGAGGTGCCGCGAGCTCTAGCCGACCTCGCCTGTGACCCGCAGACCTCTGGTGGCCTCCTCCTCGCCCTCCCGCGCGAGAGAGCGAGCGATCTCTTAGACAAGTATCAAGAAGCGGGCCAGTTCGCCGTCCCGATCGGCGAGGTCCTGGCCCCAACTGCCGAGCCTCGCTTTATCCTCAAAGCGGGCCCATTTCCAGAAGGAGAATAAAGATGTATAAAGAACTCGACTGCTGTGGACTCGACTGCCCCTTTCCCGTCGTCAATACAAAGCGAGCGATCCAAGAGGGCCTCTCTCAGGGCCTGACCGAGCTCAAGGTCATCGTCGACAATCCCGTCGCCGCCAGCAATCTGAAAAACTTTGCCGAGCACCACGACTATGAGGTAGAACTCAGAGAAGACGGCGCCCTCTTTGAGATTCTCTTCCGCTTCTCGGGCGAGCCGACCGAGGCAGTTCTCGATCGTCCGTTCGAAGAGGAAGTGCAGGTAGAGAGCTCAGCTCGTGGCAAGACCATCCTGATTACTAATGATCTCATGGGCGAGGGCGACCCCGCTCTCGGAAAGATCTTGATCAAGGCCTTTATCTTCTCGCTCACCCAGGCGGACCAGCTGCCCGAGCGCATCATCTTCTACAACCGCGGCGTCTTCCTGCTGACAGAGGATGCCGAGACCTGTCAAGATCTGAAAAATTTGGAAAAAGCCGGCGTCGAGCTTTGGCCCTGCGGGACCTGCCTCGACTTCTACAAGCTCAAGGATCAGGTCAAGATTGGCACAGTCAGCAATATGTACAGTATTGTCGAGGCGCTCAATGAGGGAAGAGACATCGTCAGGATCTAAGATCTTACGAGAAGAGCGGCTGGTCATCACCTTCCCCAATATGACGGCAGCTTCGGCTTTTGCCGCGGCCTGTCAGGACTATGAGATTCCCGGGCGTCTGATCCCGAAGCCACGAGAGATCTCGCCCTCCTGCGGGACGGCCTATTGCTGCGCCCTCGAATTTCGTCAGAAATGTGAGATAATGATCGCGGCGGAAGGGCTGGAGACCGAGGGTCTCTACACAATTTCTTTTCGCATCTTCAAATAGGGAGTGGACTATGGAGAAACATCAGATTCTGCGTCAATTGCCAGGCCTCGACTCTCTCTTACAGACGAGAGAGATTCAGGAACTCAGTCAGCGCTATGGCACGAGGGCTGTGACCGAAGCGCTGCGGCAGCAGCTCGACTGGCTCCGGCAGGAGATTCTGACTTCAGATGAGCTCTCGAGCTACGCCTCGCTCGATGGCACGGCCGAAGCCTGGTGTCAGCTCTATCTTCCAGCTCTCGAGGCGCGCATTGCCTCTAACGAGGAGCCCATTTTGCGCCCCCTGATCAATGCGACGGGCGTCCTCCTCCACACCAATCTCGGGCGTGCGCCTCTGGGCGAGCTGGCGGCCCGCCGCGTCTATGAACTGCTCCGCTCTTACTCCAATCTCGAATACGATCTCGAGGCCGGTCGCCGCGGTGTGCGCTACCAGGCTCTGGAGCCCTTGCTCTGTCGTCTGACGGGATCTGAGGCGGCGCTCGTCGTCAACAATAATGCGGCGGCAGTCCTCATGATCCTGAACGAATTCGGGGCAGGGGGTGAGGCCATCGTCTCGCGCGGTGAGCTGGTTGAAATTGGTGGGGCGTTTAGAGTGCCAGACATCATGCAAAAGGCCAACTGTCGTCTCCACGAGGTCGGCACGACGAATAAGACGCATCTCTATGATTACGAACGGGCGATCAATGAGGAGACCAAGCTCCTCTTAAAGGTTCACAAGAGTAATTTCCGCCTGATCGGCTTCTCGGAAGAAGTTGAACTGCCTGAGCTCCGACAACTTGCCAACGAGCATCAGCTCCCGCTGATCTACGATCTCGGCTCGGGCCTGATGCATCCAGCAGCCCGTGATTTCCTCCCCGAAGAACCGACTGTCCAGGCAGCGCTCGCAGCGGGGGTCGACATCGTCAGCTTTTCTGGTGACAAGCTCCTCGGTGGTCCCCAGGCAGGGATCATCCTCGGCAAGAAAGAATACATTGATCGGTTGAAGAAGAATCCCTATACGCGGGCCTTCAGAATTGACAAGATGGTGGTCGCGGCCCTGGAGATGGTTCTGCGCTCTTATCTCGATCCCGAGCGCATCGCGCGGGAAGTCCCGATCTTTAACTTCCTCTCGACGCCGCTCAATGAGCTACAACTCCGCTCCGACCACTTTATCGACCGCCTCGGAGCAAGCGGCATCGAGGCAGAACTCGTTGAGAGTGAAGGGGAGATAGGCGGGGGTTCAGCGCCAGGTCAGTCCTTCCCCTCTTGGGCCATCAGTATCTCGGCGGCAGAGCACGGCCTGACGGCGCAGGCGGCTGAGATGGCGCTGCGTCGACTCGAGACCCCGATCATCGGCTGTATTCGCCGCGACTGTCTCCTCTTCGATCTACGCTGTGTCGCAGAAAGAGAAGAAGACGAGCTTCTC
This sequence comes from Bacillota bacterium, assembly GCA_023426575.1. Lineage (GTDB taxonomy): Bacteria > Bacillota > Clostridia > Saccharofermentanales > DTU023 > JAFAAL01. The sequence goes on along the minus strand of JAFAAL010000028.1, from coordinate 4,759 downwards.
CGAGGTCTCGTCTCCGTCTTCGGCCGCTAGGCAGATGATTGCACGTAAGGCTTAGGGGCTCAGGCAGAGGGATCGATCAGGACCCTGGCCTCGCCCCTTAACTTTGTCAATTTTTCCTTGTCCATGCGCTCCAAGATGGCCACGGCATATTTTCGGCTCGTGCCAATGAGGTCACGAAAATCAGAGAGTTTTAACTGCCCATTTTGCCTAAGTTCAGCGAGGGCGAGCTCACGCGCTTTGCCATAGGCAAAACTCGTCAGATTGAGTGTTGGCCCGATTTTCACGAGGCGCCCCTGATCGACGAGATCTTCTTCTAGCATAGTGGCGACTTGGCTGTCCTGAAGCTCGCGACCGCCCCGCCCGCCGAGAAAAGACTTCAATTCTTGCCATTCACTGGGTCCTGCCATTGCCTTGAGTCGCTCTGGGAGCTCTGAGCTGTCAAACGGTTCGAGATCCGCGGCCTCATAAGCTGCCATCAGCTTGGCTTCGATCCTGTCGACCACAGGGCTCTCCTTGGCCTCCAGGCCAGGCAGCTTCACTCGATCATCGACGGCGCTGAGCGTGCCCGCCTGGAGGAGGAGGCGCAGGATGCCCTCGCGGAGCTCTGGCGAGGCCTTGGGCAAGAGTTTGCTCTTGCACTCTTCACGTCGCATCGCCGCTTTGAGAGGATTCGCCTGCTGGAAGAGGCGGAAGATCTCCTCACTCTTCTTGCCAATTTTCTCGAGATAGTCCTGAGAAATATAAATCTCGTCTTGGAGGCGGTGGATGCGACCTGCCGCGAGCAAGCTGTCGAGGGCCTCCTCTAGGGCAGCCCGGCCCAAGCTGTGGAAGCCCGCACGGAGGGCGGCCGTCTTCAGCGTGCCAAAGTGCTTGCTCTGGCTGTCGATCGCCAGGGCGAGCCGCTCCGTCGGTGAGGCCAATTGCCAATTCTCGAGGAAGGCGACTCGAGCTGCCATGGGGAGGCTGCGCTTGGGCGGGACGGGGTCGACGATTTGTCCGCCGCCGATCGTGACGAGCGGGGAGTAGAAGCGGAGGACAAAGGGCTCGCCAGGCAGCGCGACTACAGCTTCCGTCAAATTGATGCGCGCCAGGCCGCTCTGCCCAGGCTGGAGCTCGCGCTCGCCGTAGAGAATGACACGTACCAATTGCTCAGAGGCACCGAAGTGAAAGTGCAGGCGAGACTCGCTTTTTAAGCTGTAGGGGGAGGAGGGGAGGACCGTGATCTCGACCTCGAGATAATGAGTCGGAATCAGTGATTGGCTTGCGGCGAGCCATTTGCCGCGCGTGACCTGCGTCTTGGCATCGCCCGTCAAATTGATGGCGAGGCGCTGTCCGGCCTGAGCACTGTCGACGTCTTGGCCGTGAACCTGGAGGCTGCGCACCTTGAGCTCGGCCTCGTCGGGATAGAGGGTCACCTGCTCACCGCGCTTGAGCTGGCCTGCCAGACAAGTCCCCGTGACAACCAGCCCAAAGCCCTCCTTGTGAAACGCTCGGTCAATCGCGAGTCGAAAGGGACTCTCGAGATCGCGTCCCGCACATTCTTCAATGGCCTGGAAAATGGCCTGGCGCAAGTCCTCGATGCCTTGCCCCGTCTTGGCTGAGACGGGAAAGATCGGCGCTTCAGCGAGGAAGCTCTCTGCACAGGCGTGTCGGATGTCATCTGCGGCGAGCTCGAGCCAGTCGGCGTCGACCAGGTCGGCCTTGTTTAGGACGATGAGGCCACGGCGGACACCGAGGAGAGAGAGAATTTCGAGGTGCTCCCGCGTCTGGGGCATGACGCCCTCGTCTGCCGCGATGATGAGGAGGGCGAGGTCCATCCCGCCTGCACCTGCGAGCATATTGCCGATAAAGCGCTCATGGCCAGGGACGTCGATAATCCCTGCGCGCCCGCCGGAGGGCAGGTCGAGCCAGGCGAAGCCGAGATCGATGGTGATCCCGCGTTTTTTCTCTTCCGCGAGGCGGTCGGTCTCGACTCCCGTGAGAGCGCGAATGAGTGAACTCTTGCCGTGATCGACGTGACCTGCCGTACCAATAATGATATTATGCATACATAGACTCTCCCTCGTGTTGAGCTCTGTTGAAACCATCTTAACACAAGGAGATTGAGGCTTCGTGGAGGTGTTTTATGAATGTTTTTGATAAATTGCGCTATGAGCCGGAGAGAGAAGTCGTCGACCATCTCTTCCACAGCCCTGCCCTCCGCATTGAACGGATAGCCTCCCAAGGTCAGAGCACTTCCTTCATGGCGCAGGACGAGGATGAGATCGTCTATCTTGTCCGAGGCGAGGCGATCATCGAGGACGGCGACGGCCGTCTGCTCGAGATGAAGTGTGGCGAGCTGCTCTATCTGCCCGCAGGCTACCGCCACCGCGTCAAAGAGTGTAGTGACAATGGCCTCTGGCTCTGCTTCTTCTTCCCCCCTCAGGAGGGAGCCCGCTTTTTTAATCAGAATTGAGCCTGGCAGGAGCTGACGATTTTGGCGGGAAGACTTGCAATTTTTCTCGCCTCTGTATATGATGACGGAGCAATTGGGGGTATAGCTCAGTTGGGAGAGCGCTGCCTTCGCATGGCAGAGGCCATGGGTTCGAATCCCATTATCTCCACCAAAGGGGCATCTTTTCGAACACGTTCCTGAGAGCCGGGGCTAGTAATCGAAAAGATAAGCTCAAGTGAGTCCTTGAAGACATAAATCTCTGAGATGAAGTCTTCAAGGATTTTTTCGTCTTGGGCGTGTTCCATGTGGTAGTGCAGCCAGAAACGTAGTTGCTCTTCTGTGAGCTTAAATGATCTCGCTTCAATGACTTTTGCTTCATGGCTGAGCGCTTCTATTTCTTGATCTATCTCTTCTAGGCGCTTAACGAGCGAGGGGGCCGCCGCTGTTTCTAGTGCCAGCAGCAAATTGTCTTGGCGTTTTTCAAGGTCTTGGAGCTTGCTTTTATAGGCGGCTAGCTCTTCTTGCTCTTCGCTGTCTTGATCCTGGACGCGCCAGATCGCGTTTGATAGGGCTTCGATGACGTCTAGCTGTAAAACATACTCTCGTACGGCTGACGCGCAATATGGCTCAATCTGGGAGACCTGGATGGGCCCTAGCCCACATTTTGCGCTGCAGCGGTAGTAATAGTAGGTCTTCCCCGATTTTCCGGTTCCGCTAACGCCATGGAGGAGTGCCCCGCATTCGCCACAGTAGGCTTTGCCGGTGAGTAAATACTTGTTAGAGGGCCTTGTTCTTCTTTTATGTCCTAGACGCCTCTCTAGCTCTTCTTGGGCTTTATAAAAGGTGGCTTCGTCGATAATGGCCGGCATGCCGTTTTCAATCTTAATGTCACGCCATATATAAGTGCCGATATAACGAGGCGCTTCTAAAATGCGTCTTATAGACTTTTGTCCGAATTTTCCGTTTCTCGTTGTCTTGAAGCCAAGCGCATTGATCTCTCTTGCTATCTGAGCTATGGAGCTTCCAGCTAAAAAGTCCTGAAAGACTTTTTTTACAATCACGGCTTCTTCTAAGTGTACTGAAAAAGTTTTATCCTCGTTGACTTGATAGCCAAAGGGTCGGATCCCGGTCGCTTGGCACTTATAAGCAGACTCTCGTAAACCTCTTTTAATTTTTTGCCCCAGCTCTAGCGAGTAGTACTCAGCCAGGCCTTCCAAAAGGCTCTCTAGAATCACGCCCTCCGGGCCATCTGGAATCGTTTCAGCGGCATAGTGGAGGGTGACGTTATTTAAGAGTAGCTGCTTTTTGTATATAGCTGAGTCGTACTTGCTTCTAGCAAAGCGGTCCGTTTTGTAAACGATGATCGCATCAAAGAGGCCAAGGGCGCTGTCTTTGATCATCGCTTTGAACTGCGGCCGGTTATCAGTCCTTGCCGACACGGCGCGATCGATATACTGGCCGACAATCGTGAGGCCTTCTTTAGCAGCGTATTCTTCGCATACACGCACTTGCCCCTCGATCGACTGCTCTGTTTGACGATCTGAGCTATATCTCGCGTATATAACGGCTCTTGTGATCGGTGCCGACATTTCTAGCGCCTCTGAGATCTAAGGTCGCTAAGGGACGCAACAACCTTGCCGAGGATTCGTACGTTGTTACATGCTTCGCCTTGATAAGTAAGTGTGTCAAAAGATGGCAAATCGGGTCTGAGTTCCAAAATGTTTTGATATCTGTATACGTGTCTAATAAGTAGTTCGCCAGATACATCGGCTAGTACAACATCGCCATTTTTTATTGCGGCGCGCGGGTCTATATAAACATAGTCGCCTGAAAAAATGCGAGATAGAATCATGGCATCATCAGTAGCTATGATATTTAATGTCGCACCGGCTAATGCAGGATAAAAGCCTGTAGCCTCTATTTCATCGGCTTCTCGCTCAAGTTCTTTTCGCCTACCTGTTTTTTCAACGCCTTGCGCGTCTGACTCATCAAGAAGCCATTGAACGGTTGTATCAAGAACACGAGCCAAAGGCTTAAGCTTAGAGATTTTTATAGCGCTTGCAAACCCAGATTCCCAGCGTAGCACGGTTGATTTTGTTACGCCACAGGCTCTGCCTACATCTTCAAGTGATAGCCCTAGTTCTAATCGGCGAGCGCGAATTTTTGAACTAATGCTTTGTTCTCGTTCTTCTTTGCTTTTTATAATAGGCCTTATTTCTGTTTCGGGGGGAGTGTCCTCTTGCTCATTTAGAAGCCATGAGATTGGCACGTTTAGTAAGTCGGCAAGAGGTTTTAGATGCGTAGCCTTTAAGGATGGCGTTAGCC
>JAFAAL010000031.1 GCA_023426575.1 Bacillota bacterium | reverse complement strand
AGCTCGAGCTGCTCCTCCTCACTCATCACCTTGCGCTTCTGAGAGAGGCCGAGTTCGCGATACTTCATGCCGCTCGTATTGAAGACTTTGCCGATGGAGAGGCCGGAGTCCTGATACCACTTGCTGATTTCTTTTAATGTCGGAGCATCGCTGGTGATATCCCGCTCTTCAAAGGGGATATTGAGTTCTTGCAGTTTTTTGCGCGCCTTGTCGCAGGTGCTGCAGCGCGGGTGACAGATAAAGAGCTTCATTCTTTTCTCCTTTTCGTGGGTAGGATGCGGAGCGCATTGAAGATTGCGAGGATCGCGACGCCGACATCCGCAAAGACGGCGGTCCACATGCCGAGATAGCCGAGGGCGCCGCCGAGGAGGACGATGAATTTAATCAGGAGGGCGAAGCCGATGTTCTCGCGTACGATGCGCCGCGTCTTCTTAGCAATGTGGAGGACCTGGTGGAACTTTTCGAGATTGTCGTTCGCGATGATGATGTCGGCGGCCTCGATGGCGGCAGCCTGGCCGATGCCGCCCATGGCCACGCCGACGTCCGAGGCCATGAGGACCGGGGCGTCGTTGATGCCGTCGCCGATGAAGACGCGGGCGCCCTTGCCTGCGGGGTAGTTCTGATAGGTTGAGAGCTTGTCCTCGGGGAGGAGTTCTGCGGCATAGCGGCTGATGCCGAGTGACTCGGAGACTTCGGCAGCCACTTCACTCTTATCGCCCGTCAGCATGACGACGGAGTCGATCCGGCAGGCACTGCAGTGGGTGAGGGCGTGGAGGGTCTCGCGGGCATTGCTCTTGATCAGGTCGGCGAGGTAGAGAGCGCCGAGGTATTCTCCGTCACGGGCGACGTGGATGACGGTGGCGGCGGTCTCGTCTTCGACAGCGCTGAGGCCATGTTCGGCCATCAGGCGGGCATTGCCAGCGAGGTACTGATGGCCATCGTATTCCGTGATGATGCCGAGGCCGCGCTTCTCCTGACTCGTGAGCTTATTGCGATCAAGTTCATGGAGGAGGCGGTGGACCAGCTGATAGTCGAGGGAGGCGGGCAGAGCTGAACTCGACTCGTCCTCCTCGTGAGGGCAGATCTCGCAGCCCCCTGCGATGCAGATGCGCTGGAGACTCTTTCTCAGAGCCTCGGCCAGGGGATGCTGAGAGCCCGCTTCGGCGATGACGGCGGCTCGGAGGAGGCTCGTTTCGTCGCTGCCGGGGGCAGGCGCGAGCTTAGAGATGGCAAAGTTGCCCTCGGTGAGTGTTCCCGTCTTGTCGAGGAAGAGGGTATTGGCCCCTGCCAATTCCTCGAGGGCGGCACCCCCCCGGACGAGAATTCCCTCTCTCGAGGCGGCGCCGAGGCCGGCATAGTAGGCGAGAGGGACTGAGATGACCAGGGCGCAGGGGCAGGAGGCGACCAGGAAGAGGAGGGCGCGATAGAGCCAAGTACTGAAGTCCTGCCCTCCGAGAAGCGGGGGGAGGATTGCGATGAGGACGGCGATGCCGACGACAGCGGGCGTGTAGTAGCGGGCAAAGCGCGTGATAAAGCGCTCGGTGGGTGACTTTTTCGCGGCGCACTCCTCGATCAGGCTGAGCATATTGGCGACGGTAGAATCGCGGTAGAGGCGCGTGACCTCGACCGTCAGGAGGCCCGAGCCATTGATCGATCCGGAGAGGGCGGGGCTGCCAGGGCGGACCGTCACCGGTAGGGATTCGCCGCTGATCGCCTTGGTATCTAACTGCGATTCGCCCTCGATGACGACGCCGTCCGTCGGAATACGCGCGCCTGGATGGATGAGGATATGATCGCCGATCTGAAGCTCCTCGGGAGCTCTGTGCCGCGGCCCGTGATGCGTGATGAGGAGGGCCGTATCTGGCATGATATTGATCGTCTCCTCAATAGAGCGTCTTGAGGCGGCCACAGCTCTCTGCTCCATATATTCGCCCCAGGCGTAAAAGAGCATGACGGCGACGGCCTCGGGATATTCGCCGATGGCGATCGCGCCGAGCGAGGCGATGATCATGAGGAAGTTTTCGCTGAGAAGAGTCCTGATCTTAAAGGATCGGAAGGCGCTCTTATAGACGTCCTTACCAGCAACGAGATAGGCTAAAGCAAAGAGGACGAGCGAGAGAATTTGCCCCGTTTTCTGAGGCCCGAGCCAGGGCGCGTGATGAGAGATCTGACCACCCCAGGGGAGTTCTAGAGAGCCAAAGAGCAGTCTCAGCGCAAAGGCGATAAAGAAGGCGACGAGCGCTATGAGCAGCTCGCGGAAGCGCTGGCGCCTCGCTTTTTCCTCAGCCTCGAGATGGGCTCTGGGGTCGACATCGTCTTGCAGCTTGGCCTGAGGCTCACGGGCGAGGATGGCTGCTTCGAGCTGGGCCCTCAGCGAGCTCAGATCGCCCGCTCCCGCCTGATAAGTGACGTAGAGCCGCTCGGTCGGGTAGTGAAAATTCAATTCGTTGATAAAGGGGAGACTCTCAAGATGATGCGCGAGCTTTTCCGCGCAATTGGGGCAGTCGATGCCCCGGAGAAGGTATGTCTCTTTCCATTCTGATTTCGCCATAACTCTTCTTGCCTTCCTAATCAGTCTTCGAGTTTGGCTCCAATTGACTCTCTTTCTGAACGCGTGAGGTCATGAGGGAATTATACGCCACGGGGATGATAGAAAGCGAGCGGATGCCCTCCTGATTCTCAGCTCGCCTCGCGGCATCGAGAGCCGTGTAGACATCAGAGCTGATCGCCCGAGCCACCACCAGCAAGACCAGCTCCTGCTCGCCGACGTAGCGGAGACTGTAGCGCGCGAGGGCCTCGGCTCGCGTATCGCGGCCGTGGAGAATCGTCGCCCCGTGGGCGCCATGCGCTCGAGCCAGCGCCACGACCGCATCGGCCCCGCCGAAGTCGCAGCTACAGAGGATGAGGTCCTTCTCAGGCCGCTCGCCAGCGGGGAGGTTGAGAGCTGGTGCCGCGGTGACCGCCATATCGACCGTCGGGGCTGCTGCGGCCCGCTCCTTCTGGAAGCGGTAATAGGAGCCGAGCAGCATTAGGGAGAGGACAGGCGTCATCGCAATCATGGCGATAATGCCGAAGCCGTCGACCATGACGTCGGCGGTCGGCACATGGGCTGCCGCCCCCTGGGCAAAAGCCAAGACAAAGGTCGCCGCCATCGGTCCCGAGGCCACGCCTCCTGCGTCATAGGCGATGCCGACGAAGATCGGCTCGGCGTAAAAGGAGAGGAGGACCGCCAGGGCGAAGCCAGGCAGCAAGAAGTACCAGAGCTGAACAGACGGCGTGATGATTCTAAGAAGCGAGAGGCTGACGGCGATGCCGACGCCAATCGAGAGAGTCAGGCGAATCGTCCGCGGCGGGATGCGTCCCGAGGTCACGCTCTCGATCTGCTGGCCGAGGACGTGCACCGCCGGCTCTGCCAGCACGACGATCAGGCCGATCAGGAGGCCGATGAGGGGGAGGATGCGCTGGTCGAACTGGGCAAGTTCCGCGCCGAGCAGTCGCCCCATCTCCATGAAGCCCGTCTCCGCCCCGACAATGAAGAGGGTGAGGCCGAGGAGACTGTAGACGAGACCTCTGACGATGTCGATGATCTCGCGCCGTGGCAGACGAAATTTACGCCGCTCGAAGATGAAGAAGATCAGCGCGAGCGGCAAGAGGGCGAGCAGGGCATCCTTTAAGGTATGAGGGAGTGCGCGCGCCAGAGGGCCGAAGATCCCCGCCCCGAAATCGCCAGTCGGCAGATCCCCTGCAATCTGTCCCCGTCCGCCGAAGAGGGCGATCAGGCTGACTGCGAGGATAGGTCCAGCACTCATGACGCCGACGAGGCCAAAGGAGTCATCTTCTGCGTGCGAGCTCCCCTTCAGCCGCGAGAGACCGATCGAGAGCGCCAGGATAAAGGGCGTGGTGAGCGCCCCCGTCGTCGCCCCCGAGGCATCAAAGCTGATGGCCATATACTCACTCGAGACCCAGAAGCTGAGGAGAATGATGATTCCGTAGCTCAGGCCCATGAAATTCTTGAGCTTCTTATTTTTGAGATTACGAATCGCCCCGATGGCGATCATGATGCCGACACCGAGGGAGACCATCCAGATCAGAAACTTCGCCCCGATTTGGCCGCCCGAGGCCAGTTCCACTTGCTTGCCGAGGATCGTGAGATCCGGCTCGGCAAAGGTCACGATGAAGCCGAGCCCAAAGGACATCAGGGCCGCCTTGAGGAGGCCCGAGGAGCTGCCGACTTCCCCCGCCAGGTGATAGCCGATGGGGTTCATCGACTGATCGACACCCCAGAGAAAGAGCGAGAGCCCCGCAAAGAGGCAGAAGGCGCCGATGATAAAGCGCCAGAAGACCAGCCAAGAGACGGATACTGGCCCGATGATGAGGATGAGCACGAGGAGGATGATCGGCAGGATCGAGCCGCCGACTTCACGCAGTTTCGAATTTAATTCATTCATGCGCCACCTCCTCAGGGCTGCCCGCCATAAGTCCACTGACTCGATCGACGGGGAGGAGGAAGAGCAGTCCAGAAGACGGCTTGTTCAATCCCAATTCAGAGATCAGAGCGTCGGCCAGCGGCAGCGCTCGACTCGTTTCACTGAGGATTAAGACGATGTCCTTTTGCGGCTCGATGACGAGGTCAAAGAGCTCGTGCTGTGGAATCCCCGCTCCACGGCCTGGGATGACCGTCGCCCCTGGCGCACTGTGGCGCCGCGCAATCTCGAGGCAGTCATGGCGCCCGCCCTGGTCGAGGATGGTGATGATCAGGTGATGGGAAAAGTTGCCAGAAACCGTCAGCTCGCTCTGGCGGCTGAGATTCGTAAAACGCGAGAGGGGGAGAGAGAAGCAGATGCCGCGATTCTTCTTATGGACCTTCCAATCCCGTTCCATATAGTTGTGGACGACCTCAGAAAGCTCGGCCGGCACCGTCATCAGGATCAGCTCTTTGGCCGTCCGATCGAAACCTAAAAACTTCAAGACGGGACTCTGCGCTGTCCCCTCACCATAGATGATGAGACCTGCGCCGAGGCCCATCGGCCGCAGCGCCTGCAATAACTTATCCGCCCGGCCACGATCGACGATGGCGATGAATAATTGATCTCTACTCACAAGTCTAGCCCCTCAATACAATAATCCAAGATTCATTATAACATAAGGGCGAGATAGATCTGTCTCTCATTGACCTTTGGCAATATAAAGGGAGGGCGTGAATATTTCTAGTATTTTGCGAGAGGTCAGAGGGAGGCGAGAAAATCTTCTGGCGAAAGAACAGAGACCTGAGAATTGGCGTAGTCAGATATATTTCTTGTAATGATGTAGTCTATCTTACTTCGCTTGGCCGTCTCGATCATGACGGCATCCTCAAAATCTTCTGTCCTAGATTCTATCGCCTGTCGTATATCGACGGCCTCGGTGTCTAAGAGAGAAAAGAGGGTACAGAGAGCGCGAATCATTTCACGCGATTTCAGATGATTGCGCTGAAAGCGCTGGATCATATAGTAGATGTCAGTGATTGAACTTGCCGTCAGAAATCCTTCGAATCTTTCAACAATCGTCCGATTAGAAGTCGACAGATGGAGGCTTCGCAATACGAAGTCCCATCTCAGGGCCTAGGGCCAGATCTCTACTCCCTCCCCATCGGGATCGACCACTTGAACCAGCGGCGTTCCAGGATGATCTTTCTTCATCTTCTTCAGGACCTGCTTGAGCAGCTTCGGATCTATCTGGCTGAAATCGAGATCGCAGTCTTGCCATTTGACAAATTTTGCAAGGCTCGAACTACAGAGCAGCGCGTTGGGAACCCGTATTGTCCACTTCTTCTTCACGGCCGACTCAGAACTCAGGATGACGATCTTCATAGGGCGATCCTATTCGATATAGACTTCGACGGTCGTGCCGTCGCCATCCTCGATATCGACAATCCGACCGAGAATCCCGCGCTCTGCCAAGTCGATCATGACGTCCATATCTAGCTGCTCAAGGATTTCCTGATTGCCGATCTTGATCATAGATGCGCCGTTTTTCATCATCTTACAGAGAGCCAGCGGTAAATTGACATTGACCTTTGTCCCGTCGGCCTCACGAATCCGAACTCTAAAGAAGATCTCATCGAGATTTTTGCGCTCAGCCTCCTCGACATAAGTAACTGCCGGGGGCTGCTTCTCAGTTCCAAAAATCTCCTCGATCGAGACCTCAAAGAGCTCAGCCAGCTCTGGAATCAGTGTGATGTCGGGGTAAGTGATTCCGTTCTCCCACTTCGACACCGCCTGCGCGGAGACCCCGAGCTTTTCCGCCAGCTGTTCTTGCGTCAGCTTCTGCTCCTTGCGTAATCTCTGAATGTTCATAGCGATATTCATCTTGTCCATGAGCTTGCTCCCTTCTTCTGATGTCTCTATTCTGCCTGGCGGAATGCCACTTAGAAGCGACTCCTCGTTGAAAAACTAAGTTTAGCACAACCTAAAGTTGTAAAAAGAGACAACTTATAGTTGAAAAGAGGCAAAAGCCCGAAACAGCCCCGAAACGCCGTGTCTATTTCATAACTCAAAGATAAAAGATTGACATCGTAGACCATTTGTAGCAAAATTGTTGTTGATCGGAGGGATCATTATGGCTAGAATACCCACACAAATTCGTATTGACAAAGAAGTCAAAGAGCAGGCAAGTGAACTTTTTAAAGATCTAGGCTTGGATATGTCTAGTGCTGTAAATATCTTTCTTCGTCAATGTCTTTTAAGAGGAGGCCTTCCATTTGCAGTTGACCTTCCCGAATATAGACCAGAACTCATCGAAGCAATGAGAGAAGCGCTTCGTATTTCTCGTGATCCCGACGTGTCAGGATATAGTAGTTTGGAAGCACTGAAAGAAGCCTTAGAAGAATAATGTATCGGCTGAAATTCACATCGTCATTCAAAAAAGGATATAAGCGGATACAAAAGCGCGGAGCCGACATGTCTAAACTTGATGAAGTAGTCGATAAACTTAGGCAAGGTAAATCACTTCCAGAACGTAATTTTGATCATGTGCTAAAAGGTAAATTTGCTGCCTTTAGAGAGTGTCATATAAGCCCAGACTGGCTTCTTGTCTACCTGATTGAAGACGATATTCTAACCTTGACTCTGGTAGAGACGGGAACCCACGCTGATGTTTTTAAAATCTAACCATATAAGGATAGTTACATTATTCTCGCGTTTGACACTAGCCGCTTCGAAGTGATAGAATCCGAAGGCTAGAAAACTCGGAGAGATGGTCGAGCTGGCTGATGGCACCGGTCTTGAAAACCGGCGAGGATGCAAGTCCTCCGTGGGTTCAAATCCCACTCTCTCCGCCACGATCTTCTGCACAGAGCGCACAAGTCGTGGCTCAGTTCAGAAGATATGGAGAAGTACCCAAGAGGCTGAAGGGGACGGTTTGCTAAATCGTTAGTGGGGGCAACTCCAGCGAGGGTTCGAATCCCTCCTTCTCCGCCACATTATTCATCAGTTAACACTGAGTAGTAAAAAGCCCCTGATTCTAGGGGCTTTTGCTATTTCAGTAATATTCAGTGTTAGTATATTATCACTGATAAACGATGAGCACACAATGTATCGTGGTATTATCACACGTGTTGTCACATTTCCGCCACAATTAAGACACAATTCTTCACAATCTCGACACAATATTGTACTACATCTAAACACGATAAGAGAAAACCCCTAAACCTTGGTATAAGAGGCTTAGGGGCTTCCCGAAGGAGGAAAATATGAAAAGTTGTTTGAATAAGGCGTTCTCCGCCAATCAGAGATTAAAACAGCTCAGAACCCTCCAACTGGGTCTCGTGCTTGTCATCTCTGACAGCAGCTTCAATGGCAGCCTTGAGCCAGACGTTGGCATTCGAGGTAACGCTGTCTAAGAGCTTCACGCCCTCGGCACCTAGAATCTCCTTGGCCTTGCTCAGTGCCTTGTTCTTTGCGGCCTCGTGGGCGACATCATCCCATTCGGGAGTTCCCTTGATGCCATCGACATAGACCTGAGCGGTCTCTTTGACGGCCAGTTCGACGGCCAGAACCGCCTGTTCGAGGATTGTGGAGACCTTGGTCGCCCCTGTCTTAGCCATCAGGTACTCTCTTAAGAGAGCAAAGAGCCAGCTGGCAATCGGGAGGAGGACACCAACCACAATGGTTGTAATGATTTCGTTGATGTTAAGTTCCATTTTGATTACTCCTTTTCTGAATCTAAATCTTTGTACCAACTCGTATCAAACGGTCGGTTGTTGAGGTAGTCCAAGAGGACTTGCTTTTGGGTGGATACGTTATGGTTAGCACCCATTTGGGTGAGACCATCTATGACGGCTAAAAGACTGACAACAATCAGCTGGCGCTGTTTGAGGCTGTCTATAATCTGAACGTCCTGCCGACGGTTGCGCTGGCACTCCGTCTCAAAGGTCTTTCGCATCTTACGAAGTGGCTTTGAAATTAAGACAATCACGCCCCAGATGGCAGAGATAGCGCCACAGACAGCGCCAAGAGCGATGAGGTCTACAGTCACTGGCATCTTTTTAACTCTCCGTGATAAAGGCGCTGGGATAACGCCGCTTCACAATCTTTAGAGCCTGCTCTGCCATCGCCCGATTGGAATAAGCAGCCACCTGAATCCGATAGACCTTTCGAGGGGTCTTGGTCGGGGGCTTTGGCTTTTCGGGTTTTGGTGTCTCGCCTTTGAGATAGAGCTTGGCTCTTCGGATGATTTCCTCATACGGGAACTCGGCACCTGGGCACGCCGCTTTGCCCACAGGGTCAATCTCACAGTGACCCAGCACGTGGTCTCTATCCAAAGGGATCATATGGCCGAAGATACGCTTTACCTCTTTCACGATATGGGCATGAAGCCATGCGCTGGCTTCGAGCTGTTTGGCAGTCAGTTTCCCTCCCCAGTCGTTTTCGTGCTCAATGCTCACCGTGTAGATGTTCGCGTTCAACATCAGCCCCATCTCTTTAACGATTTTGGCAGTCGCTCGGCCAGAATACATAGGAGCCGACGGGTTAGACCCCTGACAGCCATTCGCCCACGCGCTATGTCCCAGCTTTACAAACTGATAAATCGTTCCGTCTTTACAGACCAGATAATGACTGCTGGCATAGGAGTTGGGGTTTTTGAACCAGTAACGGCACGAAGAAGCCGCCCCTGCGGTGATATGATTGACAATCGCCACGGGCTTGTACCCCCACCTCTGAGGCCAGAAATTCGTCGGAATAAAATCAGCTGTAATCTTCATAAGCCTAGAGTAATCGAGTATGGGGTTGTTAGCGGTTGGGCTGGGCGGTTTTTAGCAAGTTTTCGTAGCGATAAAAAAGAGGGTATCGATTGACACCCTCCTGAACTTGAAATAAGGCACGTAAAACGGCGTTTTTATTTCATTTTAGCCGTTTCCATAGACATCTCGTATGACACTGACAATCGAGCGCTCGATATCTTCGACGTTTTTCTTAGCGGCCATGAGCTTGGCTCGCTTTTCTTCAGGTGACATATCAATCGCATGGACGTAGACCTTGTCGGTTTTCATGCTGGCTGAGTGGCCGTAGAGTTCTTTGAGTTCTTTGAGGTCGATTTCGGTTTTAAGCCTTGAGTAGGAGATATAGGTATGGCGCAGCTCGTGGAGGGTGATGGTGATGTCATTCTTCTTGCGCCACTCTCGCCAATAGTATGAGACCTGCCGTGGGGGCATGACGCGGCCAAAGGGGGTGCAGAAAAGATACTTGCGCTCGTCTGGGTTTTTGCCGTTGGCTCGAAGCCTCTCCTCGTGGTCTAAGATTTGCTGCTTCGCCAGAGGGGCGAGGACAATATGGCGCTTGGCTTGAATGGTTTTGCCATCGGTGAGGATGTGGTCGTGGTCTAAGGACTCTCTAATATAGATAGACTCCCCGTCAAAGTCTCTGTCATAGCGTAGGGCGCATAGCTCGCCACGGCGAAGTCCTGTGAGGACTAGAAAGCGCCACATCTGCATATACCAGTCATCATGGGTATGCTGGTCGCTGAGGAGGAGAGCCAGTTGCTCGGGCTGGAGGATGGTCTTTTTTCGAGTCAGCTTGGTGGTCGGGTAGTTAAAGTAGAGCGGCACCTTATCGTCTGGGAGATATCCTGCCCCTGCTGCCCACTTACAAAAGGTTGTGATATTAGAGCCGATACGCCTGAGGGAGCGGTAGCTTCGTGCGCCATTCTTATAGGCGTTATCAATCACCCTCTGCCACTCGGCCTTCTTAATACGGGAGACCTTTTTATGACCGAGGGCTGGGAGAAAGTGCGCATCTCCTGTACGCTCAAGCGCCCGAGCAGAGGTCTCTTTATAGCGACCACGGTAGTATTCGACGTAAAGTTTCCAAGCAAGAGCGAAGCGAATCTCCTCCACATCCGCTATCTCTAAGGCCTCATTGAATTTAGCCTTGCACTCACGATAACCAGCTTGGCCTTCGAGGGAGGAGTAAAAGATACGCCGCTCGCCGTTGATGGTCGTATTAAGCCTCCAGTGCCGTCTGTTCTCCACCCAGTAGGGCTTGGGGTTTCTGATTTTCTTAGCCATAAGTTTCCTCCCTTTCTAATAAGACGTAGGTGTTGGTCTGTAAGAACTCATCGACTTCTCGTTCCATCTCCGCTTCGGTTTTGTCGGTATCATAATCAAAGTGCCCGAGGACGATATGCGCCAACTCGTGGAACACGGTATCCATCTGCTTTTGACGGGGGATGTCTGGGTTAATGATGATAAGGTAGCTATCGAGGAAGCGTCTGGAGCAACCGTAGTATCCTTTAGGTAGCTCGTGGTAGGCCAGATGTATCCCCCAGTCTTCGATTGTCTTGATTAAGTCTATTGTCATCTCACATACCTCAACTAAACTGAAATAAGTTGCACTAGTGAAGATAAGATAGTGCAAAAAGCGTCGTTTGACAAGACTTAATTTTTGTTGGATTCTTCGACAGCTTCCCAGAGCTTATACAGGAGGGCGATGTCCTTTTCGTCTCCCTCTTTGACTTTTGAGAAGAGGAACTTACGCTTCCTTGAGAAGTCGGCAGGTGGGGCTTCGTTAAAGTCGTCTTCTAAAAAGTACATAGGGTCAACCATGAGGGCTTTTGAAAACTCCTCTAACCTTGAATGTGAGAGACTGATGTCACCACGTTCAATACGAGCGATAGTGGAAGAGTTTGTGTAGCCAACCTTAGAAGCGAGTTGCTTCTGGGTTAGACCCAATTGCTCACGGCGAATTTTTACTTTTATACCCATTTTCGCGTTGCTGTTCACGTCAGGACCTCCCCCAAAAGTGTTGATTTAATGATACTTTATTGCTAGTTAAATAACAATGACTTTCAGTAAGATATACTTTTATTACAAATAATCAATTAGAAATCATTCAATATATAGATTATGAGCGTTCCAAGCCCCTAGAACCCCTATAATAATGTATTATAAGGGAATATTACATTTAGATTACAATTACAGAAAATCATTGACGAGTAACAAATAATCAACTAAAATGGCCTCAGACAATCAAAAACGCTCACAAAAGATTGATTGTATTGAAACTTGACAAGTAAATAGCCGACAACCACCTCGACCACTTAGATGCTGGTGAGGACAAGGACGGTGCAAGAAAGAACAAATCGAAAGGAGATGTCTAATGACACGCAAAAGCTATCAAAAATTAAGAACCGCACTATACCTCAACCGTATAGTCATTAAAGACCTAGCGAAGCCGTTAAATTTATCAATATCAACGGTATACGCCAAATTCAAAGGTTCCAGCCCGTGGAAGTTGGATGAGATGTACTACATCATGAAACTTCTGAAATTACCTGATGAGGAATTAAATAGTTACTTCCCACGAGACCCCTACGAGGACATCAGAGATGCTTCGTAGAGATAAAGTCCTAAGGTTACTAGTCCTACACAATCTTACACAAAAGGATTTAGCAGCCATCGTGGGAGTAACTCATCAGAGTATATCTAACTATCTTAAAAAAGAGAAGCCGTGGAAGCCTGAGCACGCCTTGAAAATTCAAAAGGCGTTAGGTCTTAGCGATTATGAGCGGATGGATATTTTTGAATAAGAGGTGGCGATATGACAGACATCCTAAAGCCACACGTCAAGTTGTTCCAGCACCAGCAAATCATGCTAGGACTTTTAGAAGTCCACGACAATTTCGCATTATTCGCCGAACAGGGTACAGGGAAAACACTCCCTACTCTCGTTGATTTAGTCCAAAGACTACTGAGACAAAATGTTCAAAATGCGATTATTGTTGCCCCGAAGCCCGTCATGCACTCGTGGAGGAGAGACTTTAACTTCTTCAAAGAGCCGATTCAAAAGCTCCTCGAAGATAGAGTCACCATCATCAACTACGACTCCGTATGGCGAGGAAAGTATGATGGCACCTACGATTACATCGTCCTCGATGAATCCCACGCCATTAAAACCCCTCGGGCGAAGCGAACCAAGTGGGCACTGCAAAGCACACTAAAGGCCAAAGTGAGGAGAATCCTCACAGGCACGCCCATCGCCAACTCACGGCTCGAAAACCTTTGGGCGCAATACGCTTTTTTGAAACCCGTTGAGTGGAAAGGGCGGACGTTCTCGGAGGACTTTGGCTCTCACAGCCGATTCTTAAACGACTACTGCTACCTCGATAGATACTTTAAGCCGTATATGTACAAAAACGTCAGTAAGTATCAGGAGATTATGGATAAGCGGTCGTATAGAATCACCAAAGAAGAGACCTTAGACCTCCCTGAAAAGATGCCAGACACCATCTACGAGATAGACCTGAAAGCGAAAAAGCCCTATAAAGAAATGCTCGTTCACTCGGTCATTGAATCCTTAGACCTTGAGGCCACCAACGCTCTGACAAAATCACTGTTTTTAAGGCAGATAGCAAGTGGCAATCTCAAGGACGAGGAGGGTAAAGTCCACCAGCTCGGAACTGATAAACCGAAAGTCTTAAAAGAGTTTCTCGAAGATTACGACCAAAAGCTCGTCATCTTTTTTAATTTCAAAAGCTCCAAAAAAGACATCATCGAAGTCTTAGAAAAGCTCAAAAGAAAATACGTCGTCTTAGACGGTGAGACCAAGGACAAAGGGGTTTGGCAATTGTTTCAAACCGATCCTGAAGTCCAAGTCATCGTCTGCCAGTATCAGTCGGCCAACCAAGGCATCGACCTTTTTGCAGCAAGCACGACGATTTACTACGAGCCGACTTTAAGCTCCAACATTATGGAGCAGAGCCGAGACAGGACGCACCGCATCGGGCAGAAGAACAAGTGCTCGTATATTTGCTTTTCAACAGTCGGCACGGTGGAGCCTTACATCTACAAGGCGTTGCACCGACACCAAGACTTTACAGACCAGCTTTTCAACGAGTACATCGAAACCCACACCATAGGAAGGAAATAAAAATGTTTGATAATTTGTGGGGGTTAGACTTTGAAGTTTTCCGCTTCAACTGGATTGTCGTCATTCAAAAGGCGACAGACCGTTCTGAACAATATGTCTTTGCCAACGACTACGAGGGCTTAAACCAATGGGTGGATAGCCACTACAAAGACCTCATGTTCGTTGGGCATAACGTCAAATGGTACGACAAGTTTATCTTCCAAGCCATCAGAAACCATCTTTGCCTGAGTGACATCAAGGCACTGAATGACTGGATTATTGGAGGGAGTCTACCGTGGGAGTATTTCTACGGCATGAACACCCCCGTCAAGGACTGGGAGATAGCGTGGCTTGACACGATGGACGACGGCCTCCAAAACCGCTCACTCAAAACGATTGAAGGGTACATGGGCAAGACCATCATCGAGTCCTCCGTGCCATGGGATATTGATAAGCCCCTAACGGACTATGAGCTTGAAGAAACCATCAAATACTGTAAGCACGACGTGGAGAGTACGCTAGACCTCTTCGAGCTGAGGCGCAACTACTTTGAGGCCAAGGCCTACCTAGCAAGACTCCACGGCATACCCGAAGGCGCAGGCATGTCAATGACAAATGCCAAACTGGTTGCAAGGGTCTTAGGGGCTAAAGACGCACCGCTTCGCAGCGATGAGCGAAACTACATGCCTCCCAGAGACCTGATGGACACCGACTTCCCGAACAAGCTGAAAATCTTTTTCGAGGACATGAAAGACCCGTCGATTAGTGACGAGGACTTGTTCTCTAGGACAGCGAATATTGATATAGGGAATGGGGTCGACCCGACCTATGGCTTCGGTGGCATCCACTACGCCATCCCCAACTACTTCCTCAAAACAAAAGAAAGGATAGCAGAATGACAACCTTTTACAGAAAAAAGTTGGAGTATTGGGCATGAAAATCATCAGAAACTATGATGTCACGAGCCTTTACCCCTCTATCATGATTAACTACGGCTTTTTGAGTCGAAACGTGAGAGACCCTCTGAGTTATGAGGACTCGTATCACAAACGAATTGAAGCCAAGAAATCAGGAGACAAGGCCGTGGCGGACGCATTGAAACTAGTGCTTAGTAATGGGTTCTAGGATAAAAAAACACTTTGAACGCTATCAGCGGTGTACCGAAAGGTGCTAACGGTGAAACCCTCCAAGTCAACGGGCAATACCGTGCTAAGTCAAGTGATTACTTGAAAAGTGTAGAGACTATCCCAATGGGAGTACATCGCCTATTGATACGGCGGTGGAAGCGGAGTGCTTAGAAGATATAGTCCAAGCCTAGCCGATGGGAAAGGTTAGGAGATTGCAATACTACGTACGGGGCGAGCCTTAACGAATACAACGGTCTTTACGACCCTTGGGCTGGACGCTCCGTTTGTATCACAGGCCAACTACTTTTAACCAATCTCGCCCAACGGTACCTCGCCATGATAGAGGACGTTGAAATCATTCAAATCAATACAGATGGCATCATGATTGCCATAGACGACAGTCAAGAGCCAGACGTGGATGAAATCAACAGGCAATGGTGCGAGGACTTCTCGCTCAACCTCGAAGCAGACAAAATCAAAGCGATTTACCAAAAGGATGTCAATAACTACCTAGCGGTGGGTCTTGGTGGGAAACTTCACGGAAAAGGTGATTTTATCAAAATCGGCCTAGCGGAGAATCCCTTGGGCTACGACAAAAACGATTTTTATATCGTCAGTAAAGCCCTCGTTGATTACTTCGTCCACGGAACACCCGTTGAGACCACCATCAGGAACGAAAAAGACATCTTGAAATTCCAACAAATTTGTCATGCCAGCTCGAAGTATAGCGATGTGAGACACAACGACCAATCCTTACAAAAGACCAACAGGGTCTATGCCAGTAAGGACGAATCCAACGGAACCATCATGAAAAAGTCAAAGAAAACAGGACGGTGGAACAAGTTTGCCAACTGCCCCGAACACTGCGTGGTAGACAACGAAAACAAACTCACCATCGACGACATTGACGTTGACTGGTACATCAAGCTCGCCAAGAAGCGACTCAAGATGTTTACCGAAAAGGAGAAGAAATGAGCACGGCTCAGCCAACACTGAAAGACAGGCGAAAAGAGTTTATCGAGGAGATAGCCCTATTAGATGATAAGGTGGCATTTCTTCGACTCGCCCTCGAAAACTGTCAAAAAGTCATAAACACCGCATGGGCTTGTAACCATGCTGATGAGCTGGATGATACATCCCTCCTCATAGGACAAGTCAATATCACCATACAGGACATAACGGTATGCACGGCATCCCTCCGCAATCTGCGTGATATGGCAAGAGAGGCACGTGCCGATATCCAAAACAAGAAGGACGCATAAGCGTCTTTTTTAATGAAAGGAACAAGCAAATGAAAAATAACAAAATCAAATTCACAGACTTCTTAGAAAATGAAGTCAATAACGAGGATGGCCTGGAGCTTCCAAGTCTCACGGAATCTCATTCTAAGTGCGTCACGCTCCTCAGTATCTTCTTCAACGATTCTGAACACATCTACAAGGATACTAAAAGCGAAACTTTGAAGTTGATACTCCAGTTTATGGGTCAAAACCTCTTTGAAGCCATCTCTGCTTTATCAACAAAAATGGTTGTCAATTTCGAGGAAATAGAGGAAATCCTACGTGACGGTGGGTTTCCAGACGAACTCACAAAAGAATATTTCAAGTGGAAGTACCAAGAAAAAATGAACGAAATGGAGACCGAATAACATGACATTTTACGAACGACTTTTAGCTCTTAGAGCCGAACTACAGGAAAACGGCATCGCCAAGTCAGGGGTGAACCAACAGCTGGAAAACACCTATTTCAAGTTGGATGACATTCTAACTGCCATTAACCCACTCCTCGTCAAGCACAAAATCCTTGACAATATCGAAATAGACTACATTAACCATGAAAACCTCATGCGACTGACACTCGAAGACGCTACAGGGAAAGAACCCGACATCGTCCACCGCACGGAAATTCCAATGGTGATTAACGAACCCATCATTAATAAAAGCGGTAAGAGCGTGAACTCTCGAGTCCAAGACCTTGGCTCTAGCTACACCTACCTCAAGCGTCAGCTGTACATGACAGCCTTTATGATTGCCGACACCCACGACAACGATGGGGAAGACATTGCAAAAGGTGACTTCATGGCTGAAAAGAGGAACGCCGCTACCGAGGAGATGAAGAGTAAAAACGCCAGTGCGAGCGTGATGAAGGCTTTGAAAGTCCATGCTGGAAAGCTCAAGGAACTCAGTAACGGCGCATGGGATGAGGGTTACGAGAAGCTCAAGTCCGATACTGAGGACTTTGCGAAAATGTCTAATCAGGCGAGCCAAGAGCTGATTGTAAAACTCATGAACCGCATCAAAGAGCTTGAGGCTGAGGCCTCAGAGGAAGAGCCTCCCGTGGAGGAGAAAAAGACGACCACACGCCGTAAGAAAGAAAGTAAAGAGGTAACAGAAGATGGCGAAGAAAGTTAGTATCACATGGCTTGAAGATGGAGCGTTTCAAATCAAACCCCCGAGCAAGCCTAAGAAAATCACAGGCACCCGATTTGCCACCATCTTGGGTCTCAATCCGTGGGCAAGTCCCTTTGAGAGTTATTGCCAAATCACAAGAGCGTATGAGGAGCCGTTTGAGGACAACATCTATACCATCGCTGGGAAGACGATTGAACCGAAGGTCATTGATTACTTCGAGAGCCTCAGACCCGACCTTAAAATCATTCGTCCGACGGATGTGTACGGCGAAGACCCCTTCAAGGCTACATGGGGGGATTTTTTTAAGGATAAACCCATCTTCGGGGGCATGTGGGATGCCCTCGCAGAGGACGAAAACGGGGAAGGCATGGTGATTGAAATCAAGACCACCAAGAGGTCTGAGGACTGGCTAGACGGTGCGCCTGACTACTACAAGTATCAGGCCGCCTTATACGCCTACCTTCTGGGCTACAAGCACTACACCTTGGTCGTAGCCTTCCTAAACCCAGAAGACTACGAACACCCTGAAGACTGGAAGCCCACGCCAGACAATATCTACTTCGTGGACTATGAGGTCAATGAGGAGTTTGAAGCCCTCGTGAACGAAGTGAAGAACTGGTGGGATTTTCACGTGGTAACGGGGATTAGCCCGATTCCAGATGAAGGTAAAGATGAGGGTGTCTTGAGGGGGCTTCGGACGAATACCTTAGAGCTGAGCGATGAGACCAGTGACTTAGTGGCTAGAGCTGCACAGCTCACCAAGCAACTTGAGGAGATGAAGCCCGTTGAAACCGAACTCAAAGAGATTGAAGCCAAAATCAAAGAGATGCTCATTGAGTCCATGGGTGGCGACGATAAGTACAGTACGGTCTCCGACCAAGGGCTGACTTATACGGTCACTCTTTCTGAGAGCAAGAGGCTTGACAGCAAGAAACTCAAAGACGCTGGGCTGTACGAGCAATTCTGCACAACGTCTACAACCGCTACACTTCGCAAGAAATGGGAGGACTGAACATGACACGAAAACATGACGAAGCCTACGATGAGTGGGAAGACGAAGTCTTAGACGACTATGAGCTGGACGAAGATTACTGGGATGACGATTACGACGACTGGGATGACTTTGAAGAAGACGACGACTGGGATGAGACCGAGTACGAGGAGTGGTACGACGAATTCGTAGACGAAGATAAAGTCTTTGATTCGTGGAGAGACAGTCAGCTGACAGACGAGGGTCGATATGAGTAAGACAGGTAAAAAGGAGGTGGGCAAATACAAACCCACCTTAACCACCCCTCTCCTCATCAAGGCTATCTCAACCGTCCGAGAGTTCGGGAATCAAAAATACGACGACCCCGACAACTGGAAGGATGTCGACCCTGAGCTTTTCAAAGACGCTTTGTATCGCCACTGGCTGGCCTATTTATCGGGTGAGTCTTTGGACGATGAAAGCCATCTCCCTCACCTCTGGCACATGGCAACAAATCTTATGTTTCTGATTGAGCTAGAGGAGAGGACTCAAAAGCCAGACGACCATCAAGACCCCTTAAAACTTAGCTGGGGCAACTAAAACACCCAAAGGAGAAAAATAAATATGTGTATTCCAAAAGTCGTTCGAGTGAACGAACTCATTAAGCATGTCAACAAATGGATTAGAGACAGAGGCTTAGAGCAAGCCGACCCCAGAGTTCAGCTGGGGAAACTCTTAGAAGAAACAGGCGAACTGGCTAAGGCCGTCAACAAGGACAGAAGAGACGACATCATTGACGGTATCGGCGATGTCACCGTCGTCCTCTTAGTCCTCTGCGCCCAGCTAGACCTCGACTTTGGCCTCTGCCTCGTCGAAGCCTACAAGGAAATCAAAGACCGTAAGGGCAAGCTGATAAACGGCATGTTCGTCAAAGAATCCGACTTGAAGGAGGAAGAAGATGGAACCAGAAAGGGATAAGCCCAAAATCACCATGTATCGAGTCGTAAATGCGGACATTGATAAGACCGTGGGTGAAAAGCTCGCAGAACTACAAGAACAATGGGGCTACACCACCCCGATGCTCGCCGAAAAACTCAAACTCTCCGTCAAACGAACCGAAGCTCTTTTAAGAGACGAACTGCCCATTGATACCACGATGATAGGAAAACTTTTTAGAGCCTTCGGGATTGATAGAGAGTACTGGGAGACCATCGGTGAGAACACGAATGAAGGAGGCAGCAATGAGACACATTAGCGAATTAGAAGATTTCTCAAGCAAATCGAGGGGCAAGACGCACCATAGAAAGGAGAACAGCATGGAACACCCACACAAAGTGTATAACAGCAAGACACTTATTCAAAACAAAGTTCAAAGCGGACGATACTTTGCCCAAATCACCGAAGTTGCCGACAACATGCAGGGCATTCTAACCATTGTCTGGCACGCTCATAACAATGAGTGCAGAACCGTTTTTATCACCCCTCTCTCACCCGACGATGAAGCCGCAAGAAACTTCCTCGAAGACCTAGGTGATGCGATACACCCGTACTCGAAGCGAGTGAGAGAACATATGGAGTTTGAACTGCTCGTCGATGTCGATGAGGAGGCGATGGAAGTTCATATCGTCGACCTCAAGTATCTGCCACCTAAAGAGTTCAAATACAAGACCTAGTCGAAGTCGATGAGGAAAACAAAACCATTGATATCGTCGATGTCGAGTACAGACCCAGACCATTTCTCAAATAAAAGCCATAACAACTAATAACTATACAACAGGAGGTTTCAAAAATGGCAATTATCAATCACAATCCCAGCAATGCTGGCGGAAAAGCAATCGTGGACGGCACTTATAAGGTGAAAATCATCGGTTTTCAAGACAAGAGCCAGTTCAACAAGTTCAACATCGAGTGGCAACTGGTCGACAAGGGCTATGAGTACGGCGGTAAATTCAAAAGCTTTTATAACCTCGCCTACGAGGGCGGAGTCAACGCTCTAGCGGCCGTCATCAGAGCCGTGACAGGCGACTGGGTCTCAGGGCAAATTGATACGGATGTCCTCGAAGTGGGGATGCCGTTTGAACTCGAACTCAAGCGAGTCGAAACCGAGAATGACAAAGTCTATTACAACATCAAAAAGACCACCTATCTTGGTGACTATGATGCCGAAGAAGATGATGAGGACGTTGAGTCTGAGGAAGACCTCGGCGACTACGGAATCTAATAGCACAACACAGTCCACAGGACGTAAGGGGAGAGACAGATAAGTCTTTCCCCTTCTTGTATTATTATGAGGTGTACATGTTTAATTATATAGGTAAAGAAGAGTTCATCCATTCAGCCGCCATGCTCTGGGCAGCAGAACTGACCTGCAAGAAAAACGTCAAGGAAATCTCAGCCAAAACTCGTATTTCGATGCGCAAGCTCTTTGATTATCGAGAAGGGAAATTAGAGATTGATGAGAGGCACGCCAGACTCCTCAATCACTACTTTCGGCTGGGATATGGCTTTTTCGAGCAGACGGCGACGATGAAAGAACTCACAAGTTTTGAAAAAGAACTCCTCTTTTTAGCTGAGCGTATCGTCCAACACTGGGATGGCACACGGCCTCTACCGAGGAGGTGGGAGAAGATATGGGAGAAATTGCTCTACAGCGAAAAATCCTCGACCACTGTAAAAGACATCAAATCCTAGCCCTCAACATCCACCAATCGGGGTGGACGGGCAAAGGTTTCCCCGACCTCATCCTCTGTTTGAACGGACAATTCGTCGCCTTGGAACTCAAGGTGGGGAGCAACAAACCGAGCAAAATCCAAGAGAGATGGGGTGAAAAAATCAAAAAAGCGGGCGGCCATCACTATGTTGTCTATACATTCGATGAGTTCAAAGACATTTTGAGTCGATTTACCGCCCAAAACAGCCGCAAACAACCCTGAGTACCGTGAGTATGTATACGAGGAGGTCAAAGTATGATTGACAAAATGAGAGAGAGGCTCTGTTTGCACGGAGCGAACCTTCAAAAATTTAGTCTTTTGAACCACCAACTCGAACGCTACAAACTCTATGACAAATGCAACGGGTCTAAGCGCTGTGAGGAGTTGGAGGAACGTATCAAGGCTCTTTATGACTACAACATCGAGACCTCTCTGCTTTTAGAGAGTGTCCGCAATCCCCTCGCCCTGAAGGTGGTCAGTTATCGATTTATCGACCGCTTTTCTGTGGCGCAGACCGCTGACTTTCTGGCGATTAGCCAGTGGCAAGTCAAGAGGCTGAGCATGTTGGCGCTCAAGGAGATGGTAGCTCATTTAGAGGCTGACAGTAGCCCCAACGCTCAAACGAGCGATAAAAACACAAAATAGGAGAAACGAATGAAGAAATTTGTACTTTTATTAGCGCTCATCATGTCGATGACCTTAATCCCCGTTCAGGCGGATACGAAATTACCCATCTGGGAGGTCAAGAAGGCCGAATACACGACCGAAAAGGTGCCTGTTTATCTGGCTGAGTATGACGCGACCGCCAAAGATGGGTTCAAGACGGAAAAGCTCTTAAATAACGGTGCCCCTGTGGCGATTTTAGAAGCTGCGGAGCACGTGAATGCCGTGACGATTGCCAAAGAGTTCTGGGAGGGCAATAAGAATTTGTATAGAGACAAGTTCCACCCCATAAAACCCTTCGCCGAAGCGGTCAAAGAGCTTGTGACGACAGTGGCTATCATCGAAGACAAAGTCACTCCTGCTTCTGATGAGGAGGTCAAGGAATACTCGACCCTTCTTGGCGAAATCAACGTCTTAAAGGACGACATCAAGGCACTTGAGGAGCTTGGTGATGAAGCAACGGAGGAAGACAAAGAGAAACTTGCCAGAAAGCGTGAACTTTTGAAAGAAAAGACCGCCAGAGCTGAGGAGCTTTTGAAGGTTATCAAGGAAGGTCACGTGGAAAAGGTGATTGTGAATCAGGAGCAGAGAGCCGTTTTAATCCTCGTTGAGAATAAATATGAGACGGTCATCCTTTGCCATCACATCCACTTTGGTGAGATTGAGGTGGGAACCGTTGAGGAGCGCCTTGAGCTGGAGAAGTCTGCCATTTATGACGCGGACTACCTCCCCATCTTAGACATCCAAAAGCTTGCGAGCATTAAGGATTACAAGGGCAAGAAGGTTGAGTTTGTGGAGAAATACTCCGTCTATGACGGTGGCTACAAATACAACCCCCTCACGATGACCTATGACAAGACCCCTCTCATCCTGCATCTGTTCTATATGGGTGAGGATATCAAGGTGGCCGAAGAGGTCATTGAGTCGAAGGTAGATGCCGCCAGCGCGCCCGTACCGCCCGTCTATCCTGCCGTTGTGAGTGCTCTCCCTGCCACAGGTGAGGCTGGCACCGTTCTCATGGCAAAGACGAGCTACGGGCTCATGGGGATTCTCACAGCCCTCATTGCGATTGCTGGTGCTCTGTACTACAAGAAGCAGAAAGATACGAAATAGAGGCTAGAGAGCTAGCACGGGGCAGACCTGAACATGTCAAAAAACTGTTCATTTTTTATTACCACAAAGGGAGGATACAGATTATGTCAGAAATTACCATTGATAAGAAACAACGTTATGTGGGTCTGGCACCAGACAGCAAGAGGCCAGACAGCAGTTTTAAGAAGAGCAGAGGCTACAAATATGAAGATGTCGAGCATTATGATGACTTAGCCCTCATCGTACCGCCTGAGGTGGTGGTCTTTGATTTCGATGATGCCGAGATGGCGATGAAGGCTCTAGATGTCTTTGAGAGCCGAAAACTCAAGCCTCGAATCGTGAAAACCACCCGAGGAATTCACGCCTACTTCAAGACCAAAACGACCCTCGGCCGCCATGTCAAGGCGACTTTATTATGTGGTCTCGTCTGTGATGTCTTGAATCTGCCCCCTGATAAGGTAGGGTACGTGAAGGTCAAACAGGGAGGGGAATGGCGACAGGTGCTTATTGACACCCCCTTAAATAAGCTTCCTGAGATGCCAGAATGGCTCTCGGTACCAAAGCAAATTCCAAGTATCGTCACGCCGATTAGTGAGGGGGAGAGAAATGACGGGATGTTTCGTCGTTGCTACGCCCTCCAACATCAGATGTACTCGAAAGATGCGATTATTGAAGGGCTTCGGATATATAATGAATATATAATGTCTGAGCCGCTCGATGAGGCGGAGCTAGCGGTCATTTTAAGAGACGAGAGTTTTATTCCTGACGCAGAAAAGGGCAACGCCCCATGGTTTGAGATCGAAGTCGGGCCAAGGGGGAAGATAACAGTTAAGTTCCTCCATGATGTCTTGGCAAGGTATCTCGTCGAGCATTTCAAACTCGTTGTAGGCGAAAACGAACAGCTCTATACCTACCAAGATGGCTACTATCAACCATTAAACAGCCAAACGGAACTCAAGAAAATGGTGGTCGACCATTATCCAGCCATCACGCAATCGGGATTTAGCAATGTGAAGCTCGGGGTCATCGGAATGGCCGCCAAGCGTGCGGATGAGCTAGACAAAGAAGTCTCGCCATATGTCTTAAATGTGAAAAACGGTCGCTTGAACCTCAAAACGGGCGAACTCACGCCGCATAGCGAGGACTTCTTTGACCTTCAACAGGTGCCGACAAAATTCATCAAAGGTGCGAAAGATGAGGTCTTAGATACGATGATATCGAATGTCTTTTTAGGCAATCAAGGTCTTATCAATCTTTTCGATGAGATGGTAGGATACTGCCTCTTGAAGCACCTCTACTACAGAAAAGCGTTCTTTCTGGTTGGGGATGGAGCCAACGGCAAATCGACTCTAATTAATCTGATTCGTCAGACGATAGGAGAGGAGAATTGTTGTGCGGTTAGCCCCCACGACTTTGAAAAACGCTTCGCTACAGTCACCTTGCATCGAAAGCTAGTCAACCTAGCAGACGATATTGGCAACTCTAGAATCGACCAGACAGGCAACTATAAGAAAGCTTGTTCAGGCGATGCCCTCCAAGTGGAGGAGAAGGGTCAGCCAATGTATGTGATTCGCCCTTACGCGACCCCGATTTTTGCCGCAAACAGCTTGCCGCATTTTTCGGACGAGTCGGAGGGGGCTAACAGCCGTAGGCTTATTATACCATTTAAGGCGAGCTTTAGGCCAGGGTCTGAGGGTTACGACCCGACCATCGCCCTCAAATTGAACCGCCCCGAGGTGCGTGAAGCTCTCCTCTATAGAGCCTTCCTAGGTCTCCAACGGGTGATGGCGAATGATGGCTTTGTCATACCGCCAGAAGTTGAGGAGGCTGGGAAAGAGTTTGTGAGAGAAAACTCCTACACCCTCCAGTGGATTGATATGGAATGTATCACAGAAGAAGACATCATCGGTAAGACTCCCACAGAGCTACATGGTGAATACAGACGGTGGTGCCAAGGCCAAGGGGCGAGAGGTGAGAGTATCGTTGGGTTTGGTAAGAAGATACTCAAAGAGTTTCCAACACTTGAGACGTGGTTATTTAAGGAAGGAGGGAAGGTTATGAGAAAGTATAGAAATAAGGAAGAATGAATAAATATCAGGTAACAGATGGGGTATCAGACGGTGGTGCAGATGCTTCCTAAATGTTACCTCATCTGTTACCAGTGGTGGTATGTGGTTGCAAAGACCTCAAAGGTAACAGCTAGTAACAGATAGTAACAGTTAAAAACTACCATCTGTAACCTTCAAAAGTGCTGATACATAAGGCTAAAACCTAAATAGGTAACAGGTAACAGATAATATCTAATTTCTTATGTATATATGTATAGGATTGTTAATATATTAGTAAATATAAGCGTATGTACATATATAGAAAGGGTAGGGGCTAGTTTAGCTGTTACCTGTTACCAAAGGTCTTTTTGATATACAGGATTTTATACAAAGCAGAGGTGCTGGCAGTGGCTGGAAAAAAGCGGAAGGTTAAGAAAAGGACGGGTGGCGAGATACACCGCAAAGTCAAAAGGACTCAAGAAGAGATTGAGAAGGACTTAAAGCATCTAGCTGAGATTAGAAATATCTCAAGAGGACACCGTGGCAGATTCATATCCCGTGGCAACACCCGCCCCGTGGAGAAGATAACGGATTATAAAGGTCAGAATGCTGTGGTGCATTGGACGAAGAAACCTACAGCAAGACAGATGCTCCGTAATCTCATGAAACGACCAGATTGTCAGTCTTTCTATCTGAGACTCACTGACAACAAGTCAAAGACACAAAGCATTATCTCCAATCAAGAACGGCTTGAGGAAGCTGAGCGATTGGTAAAGGAGTATGACGAATATAAAAAGTTTTGGAGGAGTTTAAGCGTGGCTGAAAAGAAAAAGCATGATGAAGAGATGATGGAAATCTTCAATGACCACAACGAGATGTATACCCCGAGGCAGATTAGGGAAGCTCTGATGAGTGAGAAGGTCAAGGGGATGGAGTATGCACGGTTGATGCTCAGTCGAGCAACGATGCATGCCCTCGTGAAGTTTGAGGAGAGGATAAAGGATGAGAACTTTCATAATGTCGACCTTGGTAACACCAAGTGGGTACAGCTGAGAATCGGAGAGTATCTGGCAACCATGTCTCGTGTAGGTATGTTCCCCAGCTATACGGGTCTTTGCCTCGAAGGCTTTGGTCTGACCCCTGAAAGGGTGAACCAGTATATGGCAACTCACGACGACCAGAGTACAGACCTTATCAAGGAAGCTAGGTCAACGATTGCCAATCTCTTAACCGAAGCTGCTCTCACTGGTGGTGCGAATGCGCCTGCCGCTATCTTTGAACTCAAGAACAACCATGGCTACTCGGATACCACGGTTCATGTCACAGCAAAAGCTGACCCCCTTGGAACTCAGATGAGTGAGGAGGAGATTGCTAAAAAGTATCTGGAGAAGATTAGCTTCCCAGCAGAGGTGAAAGAGAAGAAGGGGAAGTCTGAAAACTCTGGCAACTCTGAAAGCTCTGAAAACTCTGACGACTCTCAGTAAACGCTGGCAACTTTGACACTTTAAGACCCTGCCGACTTTGGTGGGGTCTTTTTTCATGGGCAACTTTGACAGATTCAAAAAGCTCGGCAACTTTGGCAACTTTTGGAAGTTAAAAAAGCTTGGCAACTTTGAGAGTTTTATAAAATGTGTCGTCGAGTTCACAATTGGAATAAACCTGAAAAGGCCTGATATACAAGCATTTGCGTTTTGGGCCCACAATTAAATTCACGGAATAAAAAACAATTTTTTGAATAAAGTTCACATTTCTGTCACATTTCAGCACGCCTAAATCTTAAGCCCTTGGATTTTGCCATGGATTCAATCCGTTTCAGCAATAGCCCTAAAATTCGCTCTAGCTACCCTATTTCTCGTTCTATCTGCCTCCTAGTATCTTTATATACCTAAACGCCCTGAAGCGTTTTAGATGGCTTCTAGAGCGTTTTAGAGCTATGCATCTAAATTTTTATCTCTCGTCCGAGCCTTTTTCTTAGCGTCCAACAGATAACAAGATGCTCCAGAATCGGTTTTAAGCCTCGTCTAAGACTTAGGGGGTATAGTGATGTACCCTAGATAGGTGGAGGGGCTTAAAACGTAAACTGAGAGGGGTAAAATCAGCGCATAAAAAAGACGGCTACCATGGTAACCGTCCTAAAATGCGTTAATTTTTGTCTTTTATCTTCTGCCGTTGCTCTGCTTACCTACTCCGAGGGCGATAGCTCCGCAGATGGCGAGGGGGAAGAGCATCACTATAAAAATTCCTAGTACAAGCTTCCCCGCCACTTTCCACTCTTTAGAGAGTAGTGCGATGACTGCCCCTATGGCGCATACTACCATACCACCTATCCAGAGAGCATATAAAAAGTCTAGTCCGTCTGCTCTTAAAAGCACTGGTAAAAATGTTGTCATGGTCGTCTTCCCCTAAGCTCTTTTGTAGCTATAGTGTGTTATCGTATAGCAGTCGTCAATATCATAGATGATGATGTCGTCGCCATACATATCTTTGAGCTGTTTGTCAGTCTGCCAGCCGTCAATATATACTCTTTCACAGGCATCATTTTCGTCTAAGTCGTTGGGGTCAGTAATAGTCTCGTCTGTATAGTAGATGGTGTATGATGTGCCTGTATTAAATATCACTATTTCTACATAATCAAGCATAACCTCGCTTTCTTCTGGGTATATACATTCCACTATGTCGCCTTGACAAAATCCCCGTAAATACCGCCTGTGGTAGGTTTTACCAGTTTTTAGGTTGTACAGATAGAGGAATAGCTCGTCTTCCTTGTTATCGTCTAATAGTGTATTGATATGCATCTTTTGCTCGTCGTTATAATTATCTTCCCATTCTTCTACATCGTAAGCGCTCAGAATATGATCAAAATCTTCTTGAATTTGTTCATATTGGTGGGTGAGTACATCAAAAGTTTGGTTGGATGTGGATAGTATACTGATGTCGCATTCTTCTAGTAGATAGTCCTTCAAATTTTCCCACTCTACTAGGTTAATCTCATTAGTAACGGTATTATTATTTTGGATTGCATAATATTTCATTTTTATAATCCCCTTCTTTATTTTAGATTGAATGTGTAGTAGTCGTTGAATTTTGAGCTGTGGCTAGCTATCTTCTTGTATCCCAAGGTTTTTAAGGTTCTTTCAAAAGACGATATTCCCACGCCACCAGCCCACAAGGGGTGAGTAGCTAGACCTCCTACTGAGTAATCACGGGCCTGAAATGCAAGTTTAATCATCTCTGGTGAGTTATTAAAAGCGTGCGCAACTGCGGTGCTGAGCTTGTCATAACCGCAACCGCCTGTAAGATCGCCAGTGTAAGTTTTCCACCAGTCACCAGTTTTAAGTCTCACTGTGGCTTTGGCTTGCATGCCGTACATGCCGCCTTGTGTCCAGTCAACGGAGATTTCTATGATTTTTGGCTTTCTGGCGTCGATGATCTTCTGGTAGTACTCTTTTGCTTTGTAGATGTCGTTTTCAGCTTTGCGCTTAAGTCCCGCTCTTTTCTGGGGGCTTAATGTGCTGTCTTTTAGGGCTTCTTTACGTTCTGTTTTAATTTCACGGATTTTGATGTCTCTCGCCCTAGCGGGGGTGATGGTCACTTTAGTGTTGCCATCGTAAACGATTTCGGTTAACATTGTTTTAGCTCCTTTTCTTTCCCTTGTTGGGGGTATGAATTTTTAGGGGTTTGCCCTACCGCTGCAACGGTGGGGCGCTTTTATTGTTCAGTGTTTGGCTTCTTGTTCTTCTGCTTCTAGCCCTTTATAGGCTAGCTCTTTGAGCCTTGCGGCTCTGCTTGGCGCTGCTTCCAGTACATCGATCAGCTTTTTATCTTTTGTGATGTACATGCCGAGGGTGAAGATGCGGCGATTTTTCTTGTCGTACCGCTCTTGTGGGGTCATTTTTCTCTTTTCGATGGCTCTCATCTCCTTTCTTTATCTTGACTACAGTATACTCTAACGAGCTCCCTATGTCAACACTTTTCTATTGTCTTTTTGCACAATATTTTGTCGTTTTGATTGTGCAGTTTTTAGCTTGTAAAGGTTCCAGATGTTTGTTAGTATGTAGCTGAGAAAGCAGTCCGCCTAATGCGCTGTTTCGAGTTTAATGCTTTTAGTGTTTAGCATTTATCTCTCTGACGAGTGCCAAAAGTGCAGAGAGAACGAGAAAAATTAGAATCATTTCTAAGTTTTTCATTCTAGCACCTCCCTTCTGTATAAGATTGGCGGTGCTACTGCTTTCCAGCTACAAACATTTTATCATAGGGAATCCCCTAGAGTCAATGCTTTTATTACTGATTTCTGCACAAATTTCTGAGCCTTGAATTGGGCGGTTTGACGGGTGATTATTTTTGTTACTATATGCTACTATCTAGGCAGATGCAGATGCATCTTGTACTTATCCAAGCCACTAGCCTTTTTTTGGTTAGGGGTCATTTTTTGCTCATTTTTTCCTTTTGTGCAATTTCACGATAGCATATACTTGTCATTATATGTTATACGGGTAGCACAACCGCTTATTATTCGTCTGAAAAGAGGGGCGGAGGGGTGCCCCCGAAAAGCGAAGCGAGTTAGTTCTCCTTAGTGCGCTCTCTATACGCAGACGACAAAAGAAAATTCTTTGACCTTCTTTGTCTTTCCCCCACCTTTTCATTTCTTACACTCCGTCTTACACCTTCTTACACTCTCTACCTCCTACATTCCATTCTCCAACTCCCTCTCTAGTAACAATCTCTCTATCCTCCTCTCATATACCAATAAAACCACTTGACAAGTATCTGTTATTCATCTATATTCATCTTAGATAGGAGGTGCAAGGTGGCTCTTAAAATGAAAAAGGCAATCGCTTATCTTCGTGTTTCAACGGAGGGTCAATGCCAGTATGGCTTTGGTCTTGAGACTCAGCGTGAGATGATTGAGGCTTATGCTGAAGAGAACAACTATGAGATTATCCAGTGGGTGGAAGAGCTAGCTGTGAGTGGTGCGAGTGACGATCGTCCTGCTCTGAACGCACTCATCTACGACGGCGAGATTGGCAACCCTCCCTACGATGCCCTTATCGTGGCACGCTCTGACCGTATTGCTCGTGATATCAACGTGTACTTTGGTTATCGCTACATGCTCAGTAAGAAGGGCAAGGGGATAGACCTGATAAGCACTGAGATTGACTTTGGCCAGTTCGGTGCCTTCTCCTCCGTCCTCGAAGCCTTCTTAGCGACGATGGCCGAGTTAGAGCGCAAGATGATTGTCAGTCGTACCTCTATGGGTCGAGCGGTGAAGGCTCGGCGTGGGGCGTATGCTGGGGGGAAGCCACCGATGGGCTACAAGGTGCAAAATGGCGAGCTGGTGATAAACCCAGACGAGGAGCAGGTAGTACGGCGCATCTTTCAGCTTCGGGAGCGTGGTCTAACCTTTGTTGAGATTGCCAAGATGATTAACGAGGAAGGGTACAGAAGCCGCTCGAATCGACCCTTCAACTACTCGACAGTGACTAATATAGTGAGGAACCGTGACTTCTACGAAGGATGGTACAAGTACGGTGAGATGGAAGAAGCGGTGAGGGGGCAGCACGAGCCATTATTAAAAGCAAAATAAGAGGTGACTATGAGTGAGCAGGCGGTGAAGACACTTGATTTGGCGAAGCGCATCTATGAGGTGGCACTGAAAGAGGGG
Organism: Bacillota bacterium; assembly: GCA_023426575.1. Lineage (GTDB taxonomy): Bacteria > Bacillota > Clostridia > Saccharofermentanales > DTU023 > JAFAAL01. Next base: position 13,923 of record JAFAAL010000031.1, on the reverse strand, counting down.
CGACTGGAGCCTTGGTATGATTTATATCAGACTCTGAGGCGACTTGATGTCGACAAAATCCCCTTGGCAAGAGAGATGGTGCTAAAACTCAAAGGCATTGCGCCGATTTTGGCGCAGGAGGGGCGGACGGCTCAGGAGGTGCAACGAGGCTACGAGATATACCGTGGGGCGCTGTTTTTGTCGGCTAAGTGGAACGTCGATTCTTATTTTCTGTACGTTGAGATAGATAGGGAGCCTAAAGAACAGTTTTATTTGCCGAGACGGGCGAAGATTCAGCCGATTATTCAGGGATTCCAAGACCTCTTAGATGACAATTTAGATATTTTAACCATCAGTTGCCCACCTGGTATCGGTAAGACCACGGCTGGGCTTCGCTTTATGTCAATGATACTGGGGCTGAGGCCTTACGACCAGTGCGTGGCAACAGGTCACTCTACAGTCCTCGTCAAAAACTTCTATGACGGCGTGAAAGAGATTATGGCCTCTCCTGAGTATAACTTTAGAGATATCTTCCCTGACGCTAAGATTGCCAAAGCGTCGGCCTTGGACTGTACGCTTGAAGTCGGTAGGGAAGCAAGACTTAAATCTTTGACATGTCGCTCCATCTCGGGTGAGGGCTTGACGGGCGTGGCACGCTGTAACAACCTCCTCTACTGCGATGACTTGGTGAGTGGTATCGAGGAGGCGAAGAGTAAGCCAAGGCTCGATTCTTTGTGGGAGAAGTACGCCAACGATGCGAGGACGCGTAAGAAAGAGGAGTGCAAGGAGCTTCATATTGCCACTCGTTGGTCGGTTCATGACGTGATAGGACGCTTGGAGCGAGAGTTTGAAGGGAGCGATAGGTTCCGCTCGGTGGTGATGGACTGTTACGATGAGAATGGCGAGTCGCAATTTGATTTTGACTACGGCGTGGGCTTTACGACGGAATACTTCCAAGAGATGGAAAAGGTGATGGACGATGTGTCGTTTCGGGCGCTGTTTAGAAACCAGCCGATTGAGCGTGAGGGCTTGGTCTATGATTCCAGCGAGCTTCGATACTTTCATACCCTACCGAAAGACCCAGAGAAAGTGGCCGCTGGCCTTGAGGACAGCACGATGGCTCCCGATGCGATTATTTCGGTGGTTGACCCGAAAGATAGGGGGAAGGACTATTACTTCTCTCCGATTGTCTACGTCTACGGCTCGGATTACTACATTGTGGACTGCATGTGCGACGATGGGGTGAGTGGGCTGGAGGCTCGGCTCGGAAACATTTATATAAAACACGGTGTGCAAAAGGCGCAGGTCGAGGCGAACCACGTGGGCAGTAAGTCCGCTGAAATCCTCGATGCCTACATTCAGCGCAACGGAGGCTTTACTCATATTACGAGACGCACGCAAGCGACCAATAAAGAGACTCGAATTCTCGTCTGGTCGGACTGGGTCAAGCGGCACTGCCTCTTTTTAACATCTGATAGATATGTCAAAAACTCAGACTATGGGCGTATGATGACCTTCCTGACTTCCTATTCTCAAAAGGGCAAGAACCCCTTCGACGACGTGCCAGATGGCATGGCGCAGCTGGCGCAATACGCTCAATCTTTCACCAGACCGCAGGCCAAGGCGGTCACCAACCCCTTGTGGCCGAGTTCTAGGACGTTCTAACCCCCCTTTTTCCACCTCAATTACACAAACGGGTGATTTACCGCCCGAAACAACCGTAAACAACCCCCTCTCCTAAGAGAATAAGGGTGTCCTTAAAGTGAGCTACCTTGTAGGACATCTCCTTTGCCCCCTCGGTCATCGTCAGCCGAGGGGGAGGTAATAAAAAAGAGGGTGTGTTGTTGAAGTCGTTTAACGGAAGAAATGTGATTAAAACATCAGTTAAAGAGGTTACGCCTGACAATGTCGTAGACGTTGTGAAGGCGGCTTCTTTGGCGCATGAAATCAACAGATTTGAATGCTCCTATCTGTATCAGTACTACCGTGGGCGGCAAGACATTCTCACCCGTCAAAAACAAGTTCGGCCTGAAATCAACAATACCGTGGTACAAAACCACGCCTATGAGATTGTGAATTTTAAGACCGATTATTTATATGGAGACCCTGTGAAATACGTCAGGAAGAGCGATGATGAGGGTGCCAGAGATGGTACCACGGATAGTATCTCAAAGCTCAACATCCTGATGGCAACCGAGAACAAGGTGGTGGTTGACCGTGAGATTGGCCTCTGGCAACACATCTGCGGCACGGGGTATCGCTGGGTTTTCCCAGACGCACAGATTAGCGATGGCTTTGACCCTGATGAAGCGCCTTTTGAGATTGCTTCCTTGAGTCCTATCAATACCTTCGTCGTCTATACCGATGACATCGTGCCAAAGTGCGTGCTGGGTTGCTTCGTGATTGACAGTACGGGCTACGAGACTTTTGAGTCGACCAGCTTGAATCTGCCCAATGAAGAAAAGGGCGTGAGGTATGCGGTTTATACCAAAGACCGTTACTACGAGATTGAAAACGAGAAGATTTTGAACCGTGACAAGGACGGGTCTCTTGGCGTTCGGCACTATCTCGGAGCCGTTCCCATCATTGAATATCCAGCCAATCCAGCGAGACTTGGAGCCTTTGAGGTGGTCCTCTCTCAGCTCGATGCGATTAACTTGATGCAGTCCAACCGCTTGGACGGGGTGGAACAGCTAGTTCAGTCCTATCTCGTCTTCAAAAACTGTGAGATTGATGATGTGGCCTTGAAGGCCATGCGAGACCTCGGGGCGATTCAGATTGCGAGTTTAGACGGGCAGAAGGAAGCGGACGTTGACCTCTTGTCGGTTGAACTGTCGCAAGACCAAGTGCAGGTGCTGGTCGATGACCTTTATCTCAGTGCGCTGGCGATTTGTGGCATGCCTGACAGAGAGGGTGGCAGTCGCTCGACGGGGGATACCCAGCAGGCGGTGATGTTACGTGACGGTTGGCAGGCGGCGGAATCGTGCGCCAAGGGCAGCGAGGTCATGTTCGAGCGTTCGGAGAAGGAATTTTTGAAGATTGTCTTCAAGATTTTGAGCGTGAGCGGCGAGATTAAAGACCTCAAGATGTCGGATATCAAAGTGCAGTTTACGAGAAATCGTACCGACAACGTGATTACCAAGACACAGGGCATGCTCAATCAGCTGGCCGCTGGGATTAATCCGAGAGTCGTCATCTCGAACTGTGGCCTCTATAGCGACCCCGAGCAGGTCTATGTCGATTCTATTGAATATCTCGAAAAGTGGAAAGAAGCAGACAGTCGTCAAGAGGGTGGAGAACTGCCCTTAGACAATAGATTACTGAGAGAGAACTCACCAAACGCAAATGAGGCAGAGAAGCCATTAAAAACGCAAGGAGAACAAAAATGAACTTAAAAGAACTCATGGGAGAACAGTGGAAAGAGGATTTAAGCGTGGAGGAAATCACAGCTTTCCTCGAAAACCTCGAACTTCCGAAAGAGGAAGCAGTGGAAACACCAGAAAACGTTGTGAGCAAGACCGTCTTTGATAAGACCGCATCTGAACTTGCGAGCTATAAGAAGCAGGTCAAGCAGCTCCAGCAAGCCCAGCAGAGCGAAGAAGAGCGCAGGGCAAGTGAAATCAGGGAGCTTCAAAACTCCGTGGTTCGACTCAAAGCTGAGAAAGCGTTCGCCCCCTTGAACATTGATGCCAGTGATTTGCTAGATAGCTTACTGGGTGACGGGGGCGTGGATATTGAGGGAGCGATAGCTTCTATCTCCAGTCTGGTGGCGACAGTCAGAAACGATGCGGTGCAGAGTGCGAAGAAGGACTTGCTGAAAGACACTCCGAAACCGTCTCAGGCACCGAGTACCGAGAAGGTACGGTCACTGAAAGACATGTCGGTCACTGAGCAAATGCGGTTTGCCGCTGAGAATCCTATTGAGTACAAACAAATGATTCAGAGAGGTGATATCTAATGAAAACATTCCTTGACATGCCCTTTGATGAAGATATTTTTCTTCATGCGTGGGAAGCTGAACCCGACCTTGCGACGGAGCTTCTGATTAACTCTGGCGCACTGGTGAGCGACCCTACCATTACAAATGCTGTTTCTGGTGGCGGTCAGACTTTTACTGTTCCTTTTTACAAAGGTTTAGGCGGTGAGCCTGTCCTCTACAACGGTAAGACAGATATTCCGTCCGATGAAATCGAAGGTGCCGCTCAGACGGGCGTGGTCTACGGCTTTGCGAAGTCGTGGAAAGAACGTGACTTTGTCAGAGACCTCGTGGGCAACGACCCGATGGGTCACATTGTGAGAAGCGTCACTCGCTACTGGCAGCAGTTCAATCAGGGCTTGCTCATCAAGATTCTGGATGCCGTCCTTGGTGCCACGGGTATGACGACTCATACCATCAAGGTGAATTATACCGAGGGCAAGGAAGCTGCTATCGTCACGGGTCTCAATGAGGGCCTGGCTAAGACCTTTAAGAACGGCCGCGCTGGCGTGAGCACGCTCATCATGAACACGGCCACTGCCGTCATGTTCGAGAACTTGAACCTTGTGGAATACCGCAAGGGCGTTGAGGCTGGTGCGATTCTTGGTGCTCCGAGAATTGGTTCTTTGCTCGGTATGAACATCATTGTTGATGATTCTGCCGTCAAGGACGATGGTACCGTCTATGCCCTCGGTGCAGGGTCTATCAGAACGGGTGTTGCTCCTGTTCACAAGCCTGTGGGTTGGGAGCGGAGCGAGGCTAAGAACGGTGGTGAAACCGCTATCTTTACCCGTATCCGTAGAGTCTTGCATCCAGACGGCATGACCTTCACGGCTCCAGCTTCTCTCGATGGGTCTCCGACCATTGCAGAGCTTACGAACAAGGCTAACTGGAAGCTAGCTTACGACCATGCTCTGGTGCCTATCGCCAAGATTACCATCGCCAAGGGCGCAGCTGGCCCTTAATCTAAACACGATTAGATAAGTTGCCGAAAGGGGTGCTGTATGGTTGATATCCAAGCCGTTAAGGATAGATTGACAGATATAGAAATCATGCCTAGCGATAAGCTGATTGCTAGTCTCCTTGATGGTGTCAAATGGACGATTATCAACCGCAGATACCCCTTCGGCAACATTCATAAGGGTAAGGCCGTGGTGCCTGAGCGGTACGAGGACTTACAGATTCGTATGGTGGTAGAACTCATACGAAAACTTGGGAATGAGGGCATGATTCAACGAAGCGATGGGGGCGTGAGTACCCAGTGGGCATCGGCCAACATCAGCCCCGAGCTTAAGGGGGAGATTCTCCCGATGGCAGGAGGGATAGCCCGTGATTCTGTTTAATCTCCAGCTGCCTATCTACATTGACAGCGGTCAGACCGAACTGGTTCCCGTTGTGGATGAGCGTGGGTTTGAGACTGGGGAGTATGAGGAAGTCAAGGCTGACCCGAAGCTGATATGGAGTACGGTGTCACCAGCTCGCTTAGATGCTGAGGACACGCCTTTTGGCACATTCACGGACTACTCACATGTACTCACTCTCACTCAAAGACAGTTCTTTGAAAGTGGTATCACGGAGAACACGTATGTGTGGCTAGCCCCGAGGCTGAAAGCCATCAATCACTACAACAGCGGTGCCCGTATGCCAAGCGAGGACATTTACAAAAAGTACATCGTCCGTCGTATCGCAGAGGGGGCGCAGTGGGTGCAGATAGCCCTCAGCGAGGTGTCTGGCTAATGGCAAGAGACAAAGACATAGGAGTTGATGTCTTTAACCTTGAGAGCCTGACCGAAGCCATCAATCAGCTACGACACATCAATCTCACCCATGGCATCAGAGAGACCTTGGAAGACGTGAGAGTCAAAGCTGAAGAGATTGTGAGAGAAGAAATCGAGCGCTCTGGCGCAGTGGGCTGGACGGGTGAGCTTCTGAGCAGCGTCCATAGCGAACTCAATGAAAGCGACCAATCCATCACAGTCTACGTCGATGCGGACTACGCCATCTATGTCGAATACGGCACAGGGGTCGTGGGGGCAAGTAATCCCCACCCCGATGCCACAGCAGCAGGTTATCGCTACAACGTCAGAGGTCGAAATGAGAACGAGTACTGGTCTTTTGAAAAGGACGGCAAGTGGTACTCGACCAAAGGTCAAGAGCCTAAAGCCTTCATGCTACGGGCTGAACAACGAATTAGAGAGTATCTGGAGAGCTTACGTGTTTAGTCGAGAAAGCGAATTTTTCACAAGAGTCAAAAGGGCGGTACAGGAAAAGTACCCCGATGCCTTCTTGTCGACGGAATTCGTCAATCAGCCTAAGACATTCCCTATGGTGTTTTTCACGGAAGAGATGTCGACGCACGAGAATGACAGATACTACGGAACAAGCGAACCACTCTTTATGAGGGTGGTCTATCAAGCCCAAGTCTTTACGACTGGGTCTCGCAGGAAAACCCAAGCGGCGCAAATCATGGCAATCATTAGGGATGTGATGTTTCGCTATGGGTTTCGAGAAAGAGACAATCGTCTCTTACCAAATTTAGATGACGGTTCCATCGCCCGACGGGTGGCACGGTGGGAGGCCGTTATTGATACAGAGAACGTATACGGAGGTATTGACTAATGAGTAACGTTGATATTACGACCATCAGAGCCTATCTGATGTGCGATGAGGCTGGTAGTGGCTCGTGGGCAAAGCTCTGCGACATCCGCTCTTTCCCCGAAATCGGTGGTGAGCCGAACCTGATTGACACGACCACGATGTCAGACGATGAGGAAACCGCTGTACAGGGTATTAAGAAGAGACCTGGGTCTAGCACCTTTGATGCCCGATTCACCAAAGAGATGTGGAAGAAAATCAAGGGCATGGACGGCAAGACCGTTAAGTTCGCCCTGTGGTTTGGTGCCAACTCTGTTGGCGAGCCTGACGGCCATCACTGCAAGTTTGAGGGTGAGGGTACCGTGAGCGTTTCGCTTAAGGGTGGCTCTATTGACTCTATTGTTGAGGCCAGTGTTGCCCTTGCGATGAGTAAGCCTTTCAACCTTGTCGAAGGCGCATAAGGATTAGCTTATGGACGATAAGACGATTGATTTAGAAGTCCTAGAACCTAAGAAAAGTAAAAAGGAGAGAACAAACATGAGCGACAAGAAAGTACCGTCAAACATCCAGTTTAGCTACAACGGGAGAGACTACATCTTAGAGTTTGACCTTGACAGCTGTAAGGCACTGGATAGGAACGGTTTTAACATCGACGATGCCACCAAGTACCCAGCCTCCCAGCTCCCCATTCTGTTCCATGGTGCGTTCAAAAAGCACCATCGGTACATTAACAGAAGCCTTTCGGATGAGATTCTGGAGGAAATGGGTAACAAGGCTGAGCTTTGGGAAGTGCTCCTGCAAATGTACAGCAAACCGCTTGAAACTATCTTTGGCTCTGACGAGTCGGAGAGCGGAAAAAACGTGAGCTGGGTGGCCAATTAAGGTCACCCTCTCACCCATTACCTGACAAGTCGATTGCCGAGTCACTAGACGAAGCTGCTCCCTACTTTATGTCGATCGGCATGAGTTGGGAGGACTTCTGGCACGGCGACCCAAGCTCTCACAGAGCGTACATCAAAGCCAGCAAACTGCGATTAGAGCGCGAGAATGCGATGCAATGGCGAGCTGGGATGTACATGCAGATGGCTATCGGGCAGGTCTTTAGCAAACAACGAGTGTATCCCGATGAACCTCTTCCGATGGATGAGCAGGCGAAGGAAAAACACGAAGTGTTGAAGAATGCGGAAAGCATCGCAACAGTGATGAACGACATGCTAAGAGGAGCGATTCATGGCACTACAACTGAAGATTCAGACAACAGTTAGTGATGCGAATGCTTTAGAAAAGGTTATCAAAAACCTAGAAAAGCTCCGTAGCCTTAACGCGCCTGAAACTGCTAATGGCGTGGCTCGGGCGATGAATCGCTTATCCGTTGCGATGGCGAAGATGCGTGAGGTCAAAGGCCCTTCGACGGCCACAGTGAATAACCTCAACAGTCTCGTTAAAGTCATCAACAGTCTCAGAAATGATATCCCAGACCTAACCCCAACCGTTGAGTCGCTTAGAGGCTTGGCGGACGTTCGTATTTCCAAGACTTCTGCCACCAACCTCTAAAGTCTCATCAAGACAGCCTCTACGGCCAACGTGGGGAAGGGTTTTAATGATTTCAGAAATGCTCTGAAGTCTTTGAATGATATTAGGATTCCTAAGGGCATCGGCACTCTGGGTAAGAGTATGCTTCATATGGTCGATGCGACCGATAAGCTGAAGGACGATTTCGCGCCGAAGATTGCCCAGCTAAGTAAAGCCTTAACGCCTCTTAGTAAACTTCCAAAATCTAATTTAAGTAGCTATATCACGCCTTTATCCAAGCTAGGACAGGCGATTTCAGATATCAATGCAACGAAGACCCGAGAACTTGATACGGCTCTTGCCAAAGTCAAACAGCTCACTCACGAGCTTGAAAAACTCGGTGGTACCAAAGTGCGGACGGGGGCGAGTGTCAACCGTCAATCTGCTGCTGAGAGCGGTGGTGACAAAAAGGGTGGTCTGGGTACCATGTCACTTCTTGGTGGTGTGGGGAAAGTCATGGCCGCTGGCTTTGCCATTAAGGTGGTCTCTGACAAGATTAAGTCTGCTGTAGATGCCTCCAACGAGTTCGTAGAAAACATGAACCTCTTTACCGTGGCGATGGGCAAGTATGCTCAGGAAGCTGACAGGTATGCTGATAAGGTGCAGGAAACGCTCGGTATTGATAAGAGCGAGTGGATTAGAAATCAGGGTCTTTTCAAGCAGATTCTTTCTGGCTTTGGTGTTGATGAGGGTTTGGCTTATAAGTACTCCAAGGTCTTAAACCAGCTCACCTATGACATCACGTCCTTCTTCGATATTTCTAGTACAGAAGCCCACCAGAAGGTGGCCTCTGGTATTGCAGGTGAGCTTGAGCCTTTGAGACGTTTAGGTTATGCCTTAGACCAAGCGACCCTCCAGCAGGTGGCCTATAGACATGGTATTGAGCTGAGTGTCCGTGAGATGACACAGGCTGAGAAGGCTCAGCTTCGCATGATGGCAATCTACGAGCAGTCTAAGAACGTGATGACCGACCTCAGCCGTACCGTCATGACTCCAGCTAATGCCATGCGTATCTTTGAATCTCAAGTCCACCGCTTGAAGCGTTCGTTTGCGAACGGCTTAATTCCCGTCATCATGGCGGTCATGCCTTATCTACAGGCTCTGGTTCAGCTTCTTACGATGGCTGCCAATGCTCTGGCTTCGTTCCTTGGATTCAAGTTGCCTAAGATTAAGTATGAACCAGCTGAGGTGGGAGCGGTGGGCGACCTTGCGGATAATATGGGCGAGGTGGCTGACAATACAGGTAAGGCGCACAAGGCTGCGAAAGAGTTTAAGGCGTTCCTCGCTGGTTTCGACCAACTCCATGTGATTCCCGAGCCTCCGAAAGAGCCAGAAGGCGGTGGCGGTGGAAAAGGTGGCGCTGGTCTTGGTGGCGTGCCGAGATTCAATCTTGACGTGCCTGACTACGACTTCCTGAGTGGTACCAACAAACAGGTGGAGCGACTCGTTAATAAGGTTAAAAAGCTCTTTGATAAGATTAAGAGCTTCTTGAAGCCCATTCTCCCCATGCTCGATTCTATCGCAAGAATTGTGGGGGCTGGATTAGGGTTCGGTTTGGTTGCTGAATGGCTCGGTAAGATTTTAGGACTCAGCGATAAGTGGAGGCTTCTGCTTAAAGGCGTGAGCTTGGTTGCAGGAGCCATCTGGGCTGGATATCATGATGCTTATAACAAAACAAGACAGTATCTAGACGGCACCCTAACAGGTTTTGAATATGGGTTGTCTCTTTTGGGTAACTGGTTGGTACAGACTGGTTTAATTTATCTTGGCCTTCAAAAGATAGGTAGTGCGCTCAATCTTGCGAGCTTCTTAGGTATGTCGGCGGGAGCGTTTAATACTCTTCTTCTAGCGATTGCGGCAGTGACTGCTGCTGTAGTGGCGCTTAAGGGAGCTTGGGATGCCGCCATCGACCATGTCATACAAAAGAATTACTTCGGAGACATTAAATTATCAGCTGAGGACATTGAAAACATCTTAAATCGTATGACACAGAAGCCCTACTACATTAAGTTGGGTCTTGCCAATGACGCTTTGGCGGAAGTGCGGTCTACAGTGGATGGTCTCCACGATTCTTTAAGCGATTTAAGAATCATGAACATCTCCCTCAAGATGGGATTGGACTACAGTTTGGACGAAATTGTGAGAACCGCTGAAGCGGCCATTAAGGCCGCAGAAGACTATCTTGCGGCTCAGAAGAAGTATATTGGTCTGTCTGTTAATCTTGCCTTTGGTGAAGGTGATGAGTCCAACTCTATGTTTGGCACGCTCACCATGGTTCCGACTGAACTTGAAAATCAGATTAGAGAACTGAAAGCCAAGCTCTATAAAGTCTTCTCAGATGAGACGATGAGTGAGACCGAAAAGAGTGAGGCTGCTAAGAAAATCGCACGAGACCTCCAAGATGTCATGGCTCAAGTTGAGAAGTATCAGCAGGAGTGGGAACAGCATCGAGACATGCATAATTTGCTCGGCGATATTAAGGGTGAACTCAGCTTTGATGATACCAACATTGACTGGGAGAGCTTCAAAAACTTAATGGTGCGTGCTCAGGAGATGGGGCAGGAACATGCATCTCAGATTCGCCTCCACTTCTCTGGTCTTAAAGCGTCTGCGGACATTGAACTTGACGAAGGTAATATTAGTCAAACTGAGTACGACGAGTTGATAAAGCGGCTTGAAAATGAACAGGTTGCTCAGGAGTTCAAAGCCAAAGTTAAACCAGCAATAGAGATGGTAGGTAATTTCGGCAAGAAGTTTACTGACCAACTGGAGAAGGCATATGGCGATGCGATTGACTGGGTTGATTTGGGTAATATCGAGAGAAAGATTAACAACCTGAGTACTCGGATGGCCGACCTTTTCCCTGACAAGGTAGACTTTTTTGATAATGAAGCGTTAAACAAGTCGTTAGCTGACACGTTTGATGCGCTGGCAGAGCAAGCTGGAATTAGTTCTTACCAATTGAAAGCTGTCATGAAAGAGATGTGGATCAATGTTTTTGAGGGAACGCATACCACTATTAAAAATGAAATCGCCGCTCTCGCAGAACACGGTCAGTATCTCGACGAAGAAACACTCAAGTTTTTTGAGCAAGCCACTTTAACGGCTGCAAGCGCTGGTGAAGAGTGGGCGGCTATGATGCTCAGCGGATTAGAGGTAAGCAAGCGTAGTGACTGGGTTTCTACTCTTGAAAGCATGCGAGATTCTGGGAAGGCCATTCCCGAGGAGTTCAAACAAGGTTTCCTTGCTAATATCGGCAAAGTATTACAGGACATTGAAGAGGGTGTTGTTCCTCTTAACGATGATATTAAAGAGTTACTCGAACTTATGGGTCTGGAACTTCCTGATTCATTTATTAAGGGTCTTGAGAACGGTAAAAGCATGTCAGGGGAGATGGGCAAGCGTTTTCAGAATATCACTGGGGTGATTATGCGGTATTCCCCAGATTTCGTGAAACTCCTCAAGGCGATGGCTGAATCGGGGAGTAGCGACTTCAACACGACCTTGAAGAACATGAAAATGCCGCCTGAGACGAAGAAAGAGCTTGAGGGAATCTTGGGTTCTATTAAAGAGAAGTCTCCTGACGTGCTACAAGCTCTCGGTCACCTCGGTAAAAATGCCCCTGATAAATTCTTAGAGGCTATTAAAAAGGCGGACATGAGTAACCTCAGTAAGGCTGAGGTGGTGGCGATTGCCACGATGCTGAATCAGTACTCCCCCACACTGGGCGATAGCTTCAAAAAAGCGGCGGCTGAGAGTGGCAATCAGTTCGTGACAAGCATCAAAGCCTCCAAGATGGGTGACGTGACTGAGGGGCAACTGAAAGATGCCAAGGGAAGAGTGGTACAGCAAGAGACGGGCATTAAGACCGCCTTAGGCAACGTTGGCAGCGGTGGCGGTGATAGCTTTAATAGTGCCGTGCGGAACGCCAAGATGTCTAATGTGGTGGAGGAAGAACTTGGTAAGGTTGAAACTAAGGCTAATGGTTTCGGCGCCCGTATCGGCAAAGCGCTCGGTAGCATCTTCACATGGATTGGCGAGCAGCTGGGTATTGTTAACCGCAATATCGACAATACCGTACAGCGTACCAATAACGTTCGAGGCGGTGGCGGTACGTCGACACCCAGACGTGGTGCTAGTGCAGGTATGTTTGCCAGCGGTGGCTTCCCGAATATCGGCGAGATGTTTATCGCCCGTGAGGCGGGTCCTGAGCTTGTCGGTACGATTGGTGGCCGCACAGCGGTTGCTAACAACAGCCAGATTATCACCTCCATCTCCCGAGGCGTTTTCCAAGCGACCTCTAGTGCGATGCTTGGCTTTGGCGCACGACTTGCCGCCACCATAGGCGAGATATCAGCCATCAACAACCCCCACGCAGGGTACAGTCAAGACGAGAGCGACAGTCACTACGACGACCGCCTCACTCGTGAGGACTTTGCCTACGGCCTCAACGCCCTGATTCAAGCCATCGTCGAAGCGATTGACAGAAATGGTGACAAGGCGATTGAGATGGACGGCGAAGCGGTGGGTCGAATGGTGACGAGGCATCAGAACAGAACGGCTGTGATGGAGGGCTAAGGATGAATCATAATCATTGGGTTTATACAAATGATATACAGACCACCAAGGCCACTTACTACGTGAACGGCGTAGCGATGCCCAGCCCGAAACAGATAACTTGGTCTATGATGGACTTATACGCCCCAGGGTCTGGCCGTCTTTTGGACGGTAACATGCAGATGGAGCATGTGGGGATTAAGAGACGTTTAGACATAGAGTATAATAATTCAGATACTGCTATATTCAATAGAGCGCTCAGAGCGATTTCAGGCGGTGGCTTTTTCAGCGTCACCTACTGGGATTTGCACGACTGGGCATGGCGCACGTCCACGATGTATGCAGGGGATAGGAAAGGTGCGATTATGCACTTCCTCCCTAACCGAACGATTACCGCCCCTTTGACGTTCGCACTAATAGAGAGGTAAGCCATGTTAAGAGGTGGGGCAAATTTTGATTATTCGATGTCTCGCAGTAACCGTATGCTGAGGTTTTCGGCATGGCTTTACTTAAAGGACGGTTCAAAACCCATCCAAATCACCCAAGAGATGATAGATTCTTCTGGGCTGCCAAAGCTCGTGAGAGGCTCGCAGGGTAACCAGTATAGGATAGGTACGGCGGACAGTGCGACGTTCAGGATGACACTCGACAATACCGACCAGCGTTGGGATGGTATTGATTTTGAGGGGGCGAAGATTATCCCGTGGACGGGGGTGGATATTTACCGTAAGGGTGTCTTGCGGTTTAAGCCTGACCCACCCCTTGGTTTCCATCTGGGTCACTTTTTCATTAGTTCCAGTACCACCAAAGGGTCGACCATTGATATCATTGCCAACGACCTCATGACGGAGCTAGACCTCCATAAAATCGGTGATTTTTTGACGATTGACAGCTTCCCGCTGAGCGTTGGGGATATCATCAAGCGGATGCTGACTCCGCTCGGTCTATCTTATGACAGTAAAAACGTTGATTTTACGAAGCTGACCCATAGTATCCCGAAGCCCTCAGAGCCTGAAAAGTCCAAGCTCCTTGAGACCAGCGTTCGAGATGTGATACGCATGGCGGCACTTCTCTATGGTGGAGCGGCCTATTTTAACCGCAAGGGTGAGCTTTGCTTTGTGGCCTATCCTGAGGAGACTAGTAAGACTGTCTGTAAGTACGATGACTCCAACACAATGAGTGCTGAGGTGGGGGAGCAAGCGGTCTTTTACTCAGGTGTCCAGCGGACGGTCAAGGAAAAGGAC
>JAFAAL010000037.1 GCA_023426575.1 Bacillota bacterium | reverse complement strand
CCTTCAACCATTCCGGCGATGATGAGCCTGAGGCCACACCTGTTCCCATACCGAACACAGAAGTTAAGCTCAGAGCTGCCGAAAATACTTGGCTGGAGACGGCCTGGGAAAATAGGTATTGCCGGATCTTATTCCTCCTTAGCTCAGCGGTAGAGCATTCGGCTGTTAACCGAAGGGTCGTTGGTTCGAATCCAACAGGGGGAGCCAAAAAAGGACGACAAAACGGATAGAATCCGGGGTCGTCCTTTTTTCTGTCCTGAAATCCTTGCTATGACAGGGTTTTAGGGCAGAAACGGTACGGCAGAACTTGCAAACAAAATCGTGATAGCTACATCAAAGCGCATCCCTTGGGTGAATGCGGGGGTAAATCGAATGAAACACTATAAATCAGCTGTGTTTGTGACAGAGGGTCACCTCGATAAACGATGAGCGTGGACTTTTACTCTTTTGGGAAGTGAGACAGATAAACTATAATGACATTATCCCTATTTGTAAGGAGAGGGCTATTTATGGCTGCCCGTTCATTCTCAGATTTGCCTGCATCATTGGCACATAAACATAGTTTTGAAAACGAATTAGAGTTAAGGCAAAGCGATAAATGCGGATGCTTTCATTGCCTTAAAATATTCACACCAGATGAGATTAACGAAGACGGCTGGATTGAAGATAGCGGTGGTCGTACAGCTGAATGCCCATTTTGCGGTATTGATTCTATTATTGGTGACGCCTCTGGCTATCCAATTACAAAAGAATTCGTGGCGGAGATGGTAGACCTCTGGGGGGTGTGGACGAAAACTTAGACCCAGCGTAAGAGAAAAGGCGGAACTCGAGGTTATATTCTTTCGTTTTGCCGAATGATTTAATGGCAGGCTGGGGAAATGAAGATCTGGGACGTCAATGATCGTCGGGTGAGAGCAAGACCCAATCAATACTTTCCATAGGACGATCGGCTTGACAATAAGTGCAGACCTGGACGCCCTCGTCCTCGATCATTTCATGACTGCCACAACTTTGACAGCTGAATTGCTCTGCTATGGCGTGGACTGGGGTCAGAGTCCCATAGAGCCTCCCTAAATGAAGTGTAAACGAAAGCTCTTGATCTTTGAGTCTGACCTTCTGATTGGAGCCATGCAGGAAGAGCACGTCCGCCTTGCCGTTCATCTCTAGGCATTCCCAATTCCCCTCTCTCTCATATTTGCTCAGCTGGAGAGTCTGGATGCTGCGACAGATGACGCCCTGCTTTCCTTGGCCCCTGTGATTTTCTTTTATAAGAAGCTCGGGATGCATTCCCAGGAGCTCATTGGCTCTGGCCGTCAATATTTCTTTAGAAAAATGTGGGTCGTGACGGTGAATTCTGCTCAGGATGGCTTTTTCTTTATGTCTCTTGACGAGCCCGATCGTCAAAGCCACAAAAAACAAAATGAGTAGAATTGCGCCCACAAGATACGATGCACTGATTGTAAGCTTTTCCCATTTTTGCAGCTCCATGAGGCCCGCATGCTCTATGCCCACGATCAGAAGAATCAGAAGGAAAACGGGCCAGACATAGCGGCGCCATTTCTTAAAGATGGGGTGGATGAAAAATCGGGCTAAGAGGTAGTGATAGGCCTCGGCATCGTAGTAAGTCCCACAGTATTCGCAGTGATACTTGTCGCCTTGAGCTTCCAACGGGGCCGCACAGTTCAAGCACTGCGGCGGATTATTGGCGTTATAACGCAAGCTTCTATTCGACTTTATCGCTGTGCTGCTGACAAAGGCATGTTTAATATGACGGCGATGGCATAGCTTATTCTCGTGCTTTAAATAGCTTTCATGGATCGAAGCGTTGGACACGGAGTAAATCATATCGACCTTGCCATCGGAAGATTTAGAAGCTGCAAAGTCATCGCCTGGGGCCTCTTTCAATCTAATCTCCAAACGCTTGTGCAGGCCGAAGCGATTTAAGGTTTCTAGCTCTTTTCGAAAGCGCTCTAGCTGTGAAAAACTGGCATGGGCTCTCATCTCTTCGACGCTACTTTGCTCATACATTCTCTCGATAAGAGGGAAGTACTGGACATGATTGAATTCTTTATCTTGATTGAACAGGGCCATCTTATTTTTTCTCACCATCCGTAATTGGGCTCCACGCAAGTGAGCATCGCATAGAAGAGTTGCTCAGGCGTAATGATCTTTAAGCCCCCATAGACGGGGTCTTGCTGTGTGTAGGAAGGGTCGATGTAATAGATGTAGGCGATATCCAGCCTGCCCTTCTGCTGGGATCTCATAGCCAAAAAGATACTTGTTAAGGATCTTGATCGCATTGTCATTATGTGTGCCAAAAGCCTCATCCGTCAGCATCTCACGAGCCAGTGTCGCCTGGTCTATCTTGATGCCCTTATAGGCGAGAATCATCTGGACCGTCGTAGGGGCACAGTAATTCCACTCCTCTTGAATCCTGGCGGGGACGTCAAGGCGAAATTTTAGATGGGCCTGGGGGGAGGATATCTCAGTCTTGTCCGTAAGAATGACACTCTCTTTCGTAGGACTTTCGCACTCTTCTGGCTCGGTGCTGGGACTCGTGAAATCAAGTTGACGACTGACTTCCGGGCTCTCCTCACGACTTTCCTCGTCGACGGCCTGGCTCGTCGTTGGAATGGCCCGAGCTGTTTCTATCTGACTGAATGAGCTATCTTTGGAACAGCTACAAAGGCAGAGTATGCAAAGGAGGAGAGTGAAGAGGAATTGTTTTCTCATTGTCATCTTTGAGTCCTTAAGCGATGCTTAAAGTACTGGTGAAGCGTGACGGCCATTTGCCCATTGTAGACTTTTCGCTTTTTATCAGCGCGTGGGGCATCGTCTGGCATAGCCTCATCTAATTGGAGAAAAGCCAGCTGCCAGCTCGCTCCCGTACTCTTAAAGCTGAGATCGAGGAGCGTCTCTGTCAGTTTCCTTGCGCTCTCTTGATCGCCTAATCTCTCGCCATAGGGGAGATTCGTGAGGATCAGTCCTGGACCGCCTGGCCAGCGCCTGAGGCTCGTCTCGCCGAGTTGCGTCAGGTCACACTGCTTGAAGTCGATGAGTTCTGCGACGCCTGCGCGCTCTGCGTTGGCGATGGCATCTTGGATGGCTCGAGTAGAAATATCTGAAGCAGCGAGCTTTGCGCTGGGGTCTCGCTGGATTCTCGCGCGCGCTTCTTCGCGTAGGCTCGCAAATCTTGCGGGCTCGGCGATGGGCAGGGTTTCGAGGGCAAAGCTTCTCTTCAGTCCCGGAGCGATTTTTGCCATGATCAGGGCCGCCTCGATGAGGAAGGTGCCCGAGCCGCAGCAAGGGTCGTAGAGTGTCTCGTGGAAGCGGAGGATGTTTTGAAAGTGCGTGTAGTAGAGGATGGCTGCTGCGACGGTCTCTCGGAGGGGGGCCTCATGTGTGAGTGGACGATAGCCGCGCTTGTGGAGGCCCTCGCCGCTGCTGTCGATACTGAGTGAGAGGCTGTCGGAGACGAAGGAAAAGTGGATTCTGATCTCACCGCGCCGTCTGTCCTCGCTAATTCTCCCATCTTTAATCTGCCAGGCCTCGAGGAGGCGATTGATGATGGCTTTTTTCGCTAGGGATTGAAGACTCGGTACCCCAAAGAGCTTGGATTTTCGAGAGGAGCCGTCCACTCGGATCTGAGCACCACGGGGCACAAAGATTTCCCAGGGCAAGTTGGCGGTCAGATTGAAGAAAGAGTCGAAGTCGACGACGCCAGGGATGCGCGCGATCTCGAGGCGGACGCGCTCGGCGCAGCGCAGTTCGAGATTCAAGCGAAAGAGTTCTGAAACATAGTCGCTGCCGAGCGAAACACGAATTTCGCCGTCAAAAGTCTCGATGGCATCTTTTGCGTAGCCTAGCTGGAGGACCTCCTCTTTTAAGGCGGCCTCGATGCCGAAGAGGCAGGGGAGAAGGGCGTATAACTTAGGCATATTCATAGAGTCTCCAGTCTGTTGTTCAGCCACGATCGCTTTCAACGAAGTAAGCATAGCATAAATTCGTCAATCTGACTGAGTGATCTGCTCTTTTTCTGAAGCTGTGATCCTAGCAGTCAGATATTAAAATTGATAGAATTAATCCAAGATATTTAGAGGAGGACCTTAGGATGCAGGAAAAGGAAGATAAGACTCAGTGGCCAGGAAGCAAAATGACATTTGAAGATGATTTTGATGCCTTTCTAAATGAGTGTGTGACAATCGTTGGCATGGGTCACTATTATGGGGGCAATATTGTAGATCGCGGGGTCTATCTGAGATGCCACAAGGAGCCCGACAATGAAAAGGATCATGAAGCCATTTATGTTGCGCTGCCCGTGATCGGGAAAGTTGGCTATATCGCTAACAACACTTTTACGGTGATCAAAGGGACACAGAGTGCTGGTCGAATCTATGACAAAGTGGCTGATGTCTTCTTCGTCAAGGTCCTATTCCAGGACTCAGGCAAGGCCGTCGCCAAAATTTTAAGAGCTGATATTGAGAGCCTGAACGAGCAGTGGAAAGAACAATTTTTTAACCCGGATCTCGTTAAATCTCATTAAACTGTCAAAGAGAAGGGGTAGCCGATGAATACAAAAAAATATCTGGTCAAGGAAAAGCAGAAGGTCGATCTTTCTGATTATTCAACGACTAAGGATCCAGAGGTCGATAAGACAGAGGCCAAAGAGGAGCTCATGCCCGCCAATATCGAGGCGATGCAGAAGTGGCAGGAGCGCCTCTATGCGGAAGATAAACGGGCTCTGCTCATCGTCTTCCAGGCAATGGACGCCGCGGGGAAGGATGGGATGATCAAGCATGTCATGCGAGGTCTCAATCCACAGGGGACGCAGGTGACAAGTTTTAAGGCGCCCTCTCTCATTGAGCTCGATCACGACTATCTCTGGCGCATCCACAAGAATCTGCCCTCGCGTGGAAATATTGGCATCTTCAATCGTTCGCACTATGAGGAAGTGATCATCACGCGTGTGCATGATCTCCTCTCTAAGCGTCAGCTGCCGGAGGAGACACTTGAGGGGGATGTCTACGGGCGGCGCTTCCAGCAGATTCGTCATTTTGAAAAATATCTCTATGAGAACGGCATCCACGTTCTCAAGTTCTTCTTGCATCTCTCCCGTGAGGAGCAGGCGAAGAGGCTGCTTGCACGGATTGAGAACCCTGATAAGAACTGGAAGTTTTCCGCAGGAGATATCACAGAGCGCGCCTTCTGGGATCAGTATCAGGAGGCCTATGAGCAGATGCTCGAGGGAACCTCGACGGATGAGGCACCCTGGTATGTCATCCCCGCAGATCAGAAGTGGTTTAGCCGCTATCTCGTCTCTGAAATTGTCAAGGAAAAGCTCGAGGAAATGAATCCCAAGTTCCCGACGATCAGTGCGGAGAATCAAGCCGCGCTCGCCCAGGCGCGAGAACAACTCCTCGAAGATTTAAAACTTGAAGTCGAGCGGGAAGACTCTTAAGATGGAGGCATTAACGTAGGAAAGCGAGAGATTATGATGGCAAAATCATTTGAGCAAAAGTTAAAAGATTATGCCCGCCTGATTATCGAGGTCGGCATCAATGTCCAGGAGGGTAAGCCGATCGGCATTTCAGCGCCCGTTGAGGCCTATAAATTTGTCCGAGAACTGACCCGTCTGGCTTATGAGCGCGGCGCCTCTGATGTGACTTTTAACTGGTATGATGATCCGATCACCCGGCTGAAGTATGAACATGCGCCCCTCTCGGAATTTGAAATTTTCCCTGACTGGGCCGTGCAGCGCGGCCACTATGAGGGAGAGCGCGGGACTGGCAGGATCAGTGTGGTGGCCAACGATCCCGAACTTTTGACAGGAATTGACCCTGAAAAGATCGAGGCGGCCAATAAGGCACGTGCTATCGCAATGAAGGACGTCGTCAAGTATTCGATGAACGACATCAACTCCTGGTGTGTTGTCGCGATTCCCTCGACCGCTTGGGCGGAAAAAGTCTTCCCCGAGCTCGAGGGCCAGGCCGCGGTCGATGCCCTCTGGGAGGCGATTTTCAAGGCCTGTCGGATTGACTTAGAAGATCCAGTAGCCGCGTGGAAAGAGCATCTCGCTAGTCTCAAATCTCATGCAGACTACCTCAATGAGAAGAAATTTCTCGCCTTCCACTATCGCTCGGACAATGGCACTGATCTTCGCGTCGGGCTGCCCGAGGGTCACATCTGGATCAGCGGCGACAGCGTCAACTCCCATGGAGATACCTTTGTCGCCAACATGCCGACGGAGGAGGTCTTTACCGCGCCTGACGCCCGCCACGTCGACGGCATCTTGAAATCAAGCAAGCCCCTCGTCTATGGTGGCAATATCATCGATCGCTTCAGCCTAGAGTTTAAGGACGGCGCGGTCGTCAATTTCCAGGCAGAGGTCGGGGAGAAGTACCTCGAGGACATGTTAAATGTCGACGAGAACTCACGGCGCCTCGGTGAGATTGCCCTCGTGCCTCACGATTCACCGATCAGCAATTCCAATATCCTCTTCTTCAACACGCTCTTCGACGAGAATGCCTCCTGTCACTTCGCCCTCGGGAAGGCCTACCCGACCTGCCTTGAGGGAGGAACTGAACTGACAAATGAAGAGCTGCAAGAGCGCGGGATCAACGATGCCCTGATCCACGAAGATTTCATGGTGGGCTCCTCGAGCCTTGAGATCACAGGCATCACAGCTGATGGTGAGGAAGTGGCGATCTTTAGAGATGGGAATTGGGCCTTTTAACAAAAGCCTTCAGCCAGTACTAGAGAATTTCCCTATGCGTAAAAGAGGGAAAGCATGCTGAATGTGGAATTATAAATGAGATACCTGTCCAGGTCGTCATGATTCCAGATAAAATCAGAGAAGCAATGAGATAATAGATAAAAACAGCTTGAGGCTGTGTAGTTTGAGCAAGAGTGAGAAGCCGCTTCCTAGGAGGCGGCTTTTCATTAATATCCGAAAATTTTCTGCCGGATGGCGCGATAGTCGCTGAGACTTCTACTCTCTTGCATGGCCTCGAGAACGGCGCGGGGATGATCACTGATGATTCCATCAATCTCAGAGTTGACAAATTTTGAGATCGAGCTGGGGGTATTGACGGTCCAGACAATGGCCTCCTTGCCTGCGGCATGGATGGCGCGAATCTTCCGAGGCGTCGCTTCTGCCTCTTCCATACCCACAAGAAGACTCAAGAGGAGGAGAGAGACAGCGAGGAGACCTAGGCCCTGAAAGCTCAGGAGGAAGGAGAGATAATCTCCGCTTGAGATGGCGGTGCGCCCTGAACTCATGAATTTTGATCTCGTCTTGGACGACTTTGAGCTTGCCTTCGTTGCCGACTTTGACCACGGTGCCGATGATCTCGATGACCGTGTCCTCGGCGGGGAGCTTCTCGCTGTCTAAGTCTTCGATGTAGAGTGAGACACCGACGCGCGTAATTGGATCATCGGGTTTTTCTTGCATGATATTGGGTGTCGATCCAAGCATGCGGAAGATGCCCCTAATTTGGATCACTGTCCTCCTCGTAGCGACATACCGCTTGAGATTTGACTTCAGTTTAGTGGATATTTTGCTTAAAAAATTAGCCGTGTCGGCTAGTCCTTGAATATATTGCAAGTTACCTTGAATAGCTGTGATTTGTACCTATAGGCTTTTCATATTAAACTATGGGCGATGGATCACATCGAATGACTATGTGGAGGTCTATATGGATCGTGCCTTAATTCTCGTCCTGCTCAGCGGTCTCTTGGCACTGCTCTTTGCGCTGTTTAAGACGCGCTGGATCTATAAAAAAGAGATCAAGAATCCCGTTTTAAAAGAGACGTCCCAGTATATTCAGGAGGGGGCGATGGCCTTTCTCCGTCGTGAATATACAGTGCTGGCTCCCTTTGTCCTCGTCGTGGCAGCGCTTCTTGCCATGGCCAATAAGGGAGCCCTGCGCTTTCAGGGGCTCGCCTTCGTTCTCGGGGCCCTGGCTTCGGCGGCGGCAGGTTATATCGGCATGCGTGTCGCAACGTCAGCGAACTCGCGAACTGCCCAAGCGGCCAATGATGAGGGGCTGAACGCAGCTCTTCAGGTCGCCTTTGCGGGGGGTTCGGTCATGGGCATGTCGGTGGTCGGTCTGGCGCTGACGGGACTCTTTATTGTGCTCTATCTCGCCCTCAAGTTCATTGGTCTCGAGGCTGAAACGATGGGGACGATCATTTTGCCCCTCGGCACAGCCTTCTCGCTCGGCGCCTCTTCCATTGCGCTCTTCTCCAGAGTCGGTGGCGGTATCTACACCAAGGCGGCAGACGTCGCAGCAGACCTCGTCGGTAAGGTTGAAGCGGGGATTCCGGAGGATGACCCGAGGAACCCTGCGACCATTGCCGATAACGTCGGCGACAACGTCGGAGACGTCGCGGGCATGGGCGCTGACCTTTTTGAATCCTATGTCGGCTCCATTGTTGGATCGATGATCCTGGGGCTCACGGTGGCCGCTCCCTTTGCCGAGCAGATTAAGCTCATCGTCTTGCCGCTGCTGATTGCGGCCTTTGGCGTCTTTGCCTCGATTCTCGGCACGCTCTTTGTCCGGACGAAGCCAGGCTCCGATCCGCAGAAGGCTCTGAACATCGGGACCTTTTCTGCGGCGCTGATTGCAACTCTCGGGACCTTTGCCATTCTCTATGTCTGGCTTGGCAATGAGTCTTATGGCGGCATCACTAAGTATCACATTCTCGGAGCGACGGTCACGGGACTCGCAACGGGGATTATCATTGGACAAATCACAGAGTATTACACGGGCACTCATAAGAAGCCTGTCGTCTCCATCGTCAAGGCCTGTGAGACGGGGCCTGCGACGACGATCATCTCGGGCGTCGGCGTGGGTATGATGTCGACCTTCCCGACGGTGGTCATTATTGCGGTGGCGATCTTTACGAGTCACTTCCTCGCAGGTCTCTATGGGGTCGGCATTGCGGCGATCGGCATGCTCGTCACGCTCGGCATCCAGCTGGCCGTTGACGCCTACGGCCCCATCGCAGACAACGCAGGTGGTCTCTCCGAGATGGCCTCCTTCCCGCACAGCGTCCGCGAGATTACGGATAGCCTCGATGCCGTCGGCAATACGACAGCGGCGATCGGCAAGGGATTTGCCATCGGCTCGGCGGCCCTGACGGCTCTGATCCTCTTTGCCTCCTTTAAGGATCTCTCAGGCATGGGAGAGGTCAATATCACAGATACAAGGGTGCTGGTCGGGGTCCTCCTGGGCTCGGTCATTCCCTTCCTCTTCTCATCGCTTGCGATGTCAGCGGTCGGGACGGCCGCCTTTGAGATGATCAATGAGGTCAGGCGTCAGTTTAGGGAGAAGCCAGGCATCTTAAGTGGCCGTGAGACGCCAGATTATGCGCGCTGCGTCGACATTTCGACCAAGTCAGCTCTCAAAGAGATGATGATTCCAGGTCTCATTGCGATTCTGAGCCCTGTCGCCGTTGGTTTCCTCGGTGGCAAGGAGATGCTGATTGGACTTCTCGTCGGCGTGACGATTTCTGGCGTCGGCCTGGCGATCTTTATGTCCAATTCTGGTGGCGCCTGGGACAATGCCAAGAAGATGTGCGAGGCCGATGAGCATACGGGGAAGAACTCCGAAATGTACAAGGCCTCCGTCGTGGGTGACACGGTCGGTGACCCCTTTAAGGATACGGCGGGCCCAGCGCTCAATATCCTGATCAAGATCATGTCCATGGTGGCGCTCGTCATCGCCCCACTACTTAAAGACTTAGGAGTGTAATATGAACTACCAGGCACACCTCTATATGATTTGCTACCCCAATCGCGCCCTCGTCCTCTCGCAGCTCTCGCCTGAGGACTTTGGCTTCCGCTATAACTATGGTTCGGCAAGTTATTACTCAGGTAAGCTGATCTTTGCGGAGATTGACATCAATTATCGGCACCCCTATTTCCATATCGAGGAGGCTCTGGCCGACTTGAAGCCGCATGAGAACGGGGAGCCCAAGGCGACGAAGTATATCTCGAGCTATCGGATTCTCGAGCACATCGAGCTCTCTGCGATTCAGGCGATGTATCTGGCCAATGCCGACGGCAGCTGCCTCCGCCTCGAAGAGTCCGAGTACCAGGAGGAGGCCGAGGACAGTGACCTCAAGGTCTATGCCGAGTTGACGCCGCTCTCCATGTTGACACTGTCCAAATGGGACATGCGCGAGTTCGGGCACTTCTTCACCTGTGCGGACAATAAGCTCTCGGTGCCGCGTCTCCTCTATGCTCAGATTGAACTCGACATCGACAAGTTCTTAAAAGAGTTTGACATGAATCCCTTTATCACGCCACCGCTTGAGGGTGTCCACCCCTCCAAGCTACGCAATGCCATCCTCGACATGCGGGCGCGTCCTGACAAGTTCATCAAGGGAATCACCTTGGATACCTCCTTCACAAAGGAGTCCTACAGTCGGATCAAGCACGGCTTCATGTTCATGGATAGTGAGCATGAGAAGTTCTTCAGAATGCCTGCTCCCGAAGAAATAGAGAAGATGGACTACAGGTTCTTCAAGGCGATGTAGAAGAGATTAAATCAAATCTTGAGCCTCAGCTCGGCTCACGACTCTTGCGATCAAATCGAGGAGGGCGGGGAGCAGGAGCTGGGGCTCTTTTTCTTGGCCCTCTCTCACGACCGTGACATCTCGTCGGTGGAAGTCGCAGAGGTCGTGGTGGGTGATGCCAATGCCGTCTCCGCCGGCGCGCCAGACTTCCTGCACAGGTCCCATCAGAGTCGAGGCCAGGGGCACGAGACCATCACTTGGCATATTTAAGCGACGATAGACAGTGGCGGCGAGGGCGAGGTCCTGACAGGAACCGAGTTCTGTCAACAGGGCCCCCACTGTATGAAAGTAGACATCGCTTGGCAGCCCCAGACGCTGATTGCGCTCAGTGCAGGCCTCGATCGACATGTCATAGAGAGCGCTGCGACTGTCGGGGGTGCAATCGCCCGTCTTCTTGGCGTAGAAGTTTAGAAGTTTACAGGCAAGGTCTCGGACTGTTCCAGGGAGTTTACGCATCTTTTCAATGGTCAGGAGGCCCTGATGCGGCGTGCCGAGAGTGAGAAGAGAAGAGACTTCGCGGCGTCGCGCGGAATCAGCGAGGACTTCACGGCAGTCGAGTCCCCCCTTGGAGTGGGCGATGAGGTGGACTTTCTCGTATTTTTGTGCCAAAGAATGAATGGTCTCGCTCAGCTGCTCTGCATTCGAGCGGACGGTGCCGAAGCCGTCGTGCCAGCTGATCTCGACGCTATAGCCCGCAGCACGGAGCGCGTCGGGGAGGCGTCCCCAGCTATGACGTCCACGACCCGTTTCGGTCACGCCGTAGCCATGGACGAGGAGGAGAGGATAGCGCCCAGTCATCGGAAGCCCCGGGGCTCTGTCTTTACCCGATGCCACATTGTGCTGTAACAGGCAGTTCCACCGACAAGTTGTGAAATGGCCTCAGCCCAGTAGACGCCGAGGACGCCAATGCTGGGAATGAGCGGCAAGAAGAGAGTAAGCGGTAAGATCAAGAAGACCTTGCGGAGGAGGGAGAAGAAGGTGGCCTCCTTGGCCTTGCCGAGGGCGGTGAAAGTGCTCTGGCCGACCATCTGCAGCGCCATAAAGAAGAACATCGAAAAGTAGATGCGGACAGCGGGAGCCCCCGCCTCGAGGAGCGTGCTGTCACTGTTGAAAATCTTGAGAAGAAGTCCTGGAAAGAGCTGGATAAAGACAGTCGCTATCAGGCAGAGAGCCCCACAAAGACGAGTCAAGTAGAGAATTCCAGCGAGGACTCGATCTTGGCGCTCGGCGCCATAGTTGAAGCTCAAAAAGGGTTTGGCGGCGATGGCGAGCCCATTGATCGGGAGCGAGAAGATCTGGCGAATGGAGACGATGACTGTCATGATGCCGACGTGCAGTTCGCCGCCAAAGCGGAGCAGAGTCGTATTGGCGACGGCCATGGTCAGAGAATTCGTCAGCTGAAAGACAAAGTTGGCGAAGCCAAGTTTCAAGATCTCGGCGAGGAGTCGCGGCTCGGGTCTCAAGCTTTGAGCTAAGAAGGGGACGACCGCCTGCCGAGGGGAGAGGTAGTAGAGAATCCAGAGCGCTGAGATCAGCTGGGAGATGACCGTGGCGATGGCCGCGCCACGGATGCCGAGATCGAGGGTGTAGATAAAGAGAGGGTCGAGAATGAGATTTAAGAGAGCTCCGATGACGACGGTGCCCATGGCCCGCTTGGGGTAGCCCTGGGCGGTGAGGAAGGGATTGAGACCCAGGGCGACCGCCTGGAAGGGAATGCCAAAGAGGTAGATGTCGAGATATTCATGGGCATAGATTCTGCTCTCGGATGACTTTGCTCCAAAGAGGTCTAAGACAGCCCCCTGGAAGAAAAAAGAGATCAGCATCAGAGCCGCTGAGGAGATGAGGAGGAAGAAGGCGGCATTGCCGAGGATCCTCTTTGCCTTGGCCTCATCACCATGGCCGCGCTCGATGGCAAAGAGCGCGGAGCCCCCCTGACCCGCCCAGCTGGCAAAGGCATTGCAGAGCATGATCAGCGGGAAGAGGAGACCGAGACCTGTCAGGGCCTCCTGCCCGATGCCAGCTTGGTGACCGATGAAGATGCGGTCGACGATGTTATAGAGAACGCCGACGATCTGGGCGAGGATCATGGGACCTGCGAGTTGGAGGATGCCACTTTGGACAGTGCCAACGGTGAAGTCGCCCTGCCGCTGTCTTTGATTTTGCTTGATTTCTTCCATAAGACTCTGCCCTATACTATACCTCAAAAGAGAGAGAGGGGTGGGCTGGGGCTTTTGCACGATTTTGATGGGCTTGTGCTAAAATGAATCGAAAGGGGGATATACCCAATGCAAAAGTTATTTGAAGGCAAAACCAAGGACGTCTATCGCCTGGAGAACGGCCACTACCTCTTGAAGTTCAAGGACAATGTCACGGGTGTCGATGGGAAATTCGATCCGGGCGCCAATGAGGTGGCGATGACGATTGAGGGGGTCGGCCAGGCGGATCTCAAGTTGACGGCCTATCTCTTTAAGCGTCTGATTGAGGCGGGGATCCCGACCCATTTTGTCCAGGCAGATCCTGAAAAGCATGAGATGGAAGTCGTGCCGGTCACAGTCTTTGGCAAGGGGGTCGAGGTCATCTGCCGCCTGCGTGCGGTCGGTTCCTTTATCCGTCGCTATGGAGCCTATATCAATACGGGAGCGCCGCTGCCAGAATACGTGGAAATCACCTTAAAGGACGATGCGCGGCAAGATCCCCCGATCACGCGTGAAGGGCTCGCGGTCCTCGGTATCATGACCGAGGCTGAGTGCGAGGAACTCACGGCCCTGACCAAGCAGATTACGAAGTTGATCAGCTCTTACCTCGCGGAGAAGGGTCTCGAACTTTATGACATAAAATATGAATTCGGCCGGGATGCCAAGGGGCAGATTCTCCTGATCGATGAACTCTCGGGAGGCAATATGCGCGTCTTCCGCGGGGAGGAGCAGATTGACCCCCTTGAGCTGTCACGGCTGATGACAGAGGAGTAGATAAGATATGATGGCTGCAATGCAGAGACGTAAGACGAAGATTGTCTGTACCATCGGTCCGGCGACTGATGATCCAGCTGTTTTACGTGAGCTCTTGCTGGCGGGCATGAATGTAGCCCGCCTCAATTTTTCTCATGGTGATCATGAGGAGCAGCGGGCGAGAGTTCAGCGGATCAAGGCGGTTAGAGAAGAGCTCGGACTGCCCCTGGCCCTCCTGCTCGATACGAAGGGACCGGAGGTCAGGACGCATTCCTTTATCGATGGGCGCGTGACCTTCGTCAAGGGCTCCGAGGTGACGGTCGTCATGGAGGAGTGCCTCGGCACGGCAGAGCGCTTTTCGGTGACTTATAACGAGCTCTACCGCGACATCAAGCCGGGCAATCACATCCTGATTGATGACGGCCTGATTCAGCTGGTCGTCCGCGAGGTCGTCGGCCAGGAGATCTACTGTGAAGTTGAGGTGGGGGGCGAGGTGTCAAATCACAAGTCGATCAACCTGCCAGAAGTGGAACTGCACTTGCCGGCCCTGACGGAAAAGGATGTCGAGGATTTGCGCTTTGCAGCTGAAGAAGACTTCGATTTTGTTGCCGCGTCCTTTGTCCGCAAGGCGGCGGACGTTCTCGAATTGCGCCAGGTCCTGGAAGAGGTCGGGGGCTCTGGCATCAACCTGATCTCAAAAATTGAAAACCGTGAGGGCGTGGCGAACTTTGCCGAGATCACGCAGATCTCGGATGGCATCATGGTCGCGCGCGGCGATCTCGGCGTTGAGATCCCGGAGCACGAGGTGCCCTCGGTCCAGAAAAAGTTGATCAAGGCCTGCTACCAGATGGGCAAGCCGTGCATCACGGCCACACAGATGCTCGACTCCATGATCCGTAATCCGCGACCGACGCGGGCGGAAGTCTCGGATGTCGCCAATGCCATCATTGACGGGACGAGTGCCATCATGCTCTCGGGCGAGACGGCTATCGGCAAGTATCCCATCAAGGCTGTCGAAATGATGGATAAGATTGCGAGCTACACTGAAAATGAGTATGACTACTGGGCGGCCTTCCGCGCTGAGGACTATGACGGCTCGACGATCAATACGGCCGCGGATGCCGTCTCGCACGCCTGCTGCATGACGGCGATGGACCTCGAGGCCAAGGCGATCATCACAGTCACTCACTCAGGGCGGACGGCACGCATGGTCAGTAAGTATCGCCCAGCCTGTCCGATTCTCGCCTTTACGGTGACCGAGCGCGCACGGCGTCAGCTCGCCCTCTCCTGGGGTGTCGAGCCCTATATGATTGAGCAGTATACGAATACCGACCAGCTCTTTGAGCGTGCTGCTGAACGGGCCATGGAGGAGGGGCGCGTGGAGATTGGCGATGTCGTCATCGTCTCCGGCGGCACGCCCGTCGGCATCTCCGGCACGACCAATACACTTAAGGTGCAAAATGTTGGGGCTATGCTCTGTCGAGGCCAGACCGTCTTTAAAGGTCCTGCCTTCTTGATTTCGGGCTCGGCCTATGTGCCAAGCGCGGCCTCGCAACATGAGATTGGGGCGTATGAGGAAGACTTTATCCTCGTCACGGAGAGGACGGGTCATGAAGATCTGCCGATCATCCGCCGCGCCAAGGCTCTCGTCGTCGAGGACGACAATCCCAATGGCCATGCCGTGACGGCGGCTCTCGCCCTCGGCATCCCCATCATCTACGGCGCAAAGCTTGCGACCAAAGTCATCAGCACAGATCAGCAGATTGTGCTCGATCTCGATACAGGAATTATTCGTTAAATATTAAAGAGGTGTCTTGTGAAGAAACGTGTGAAGAAGACTGTGCAGAAGAGGAAGAGATTAGAACCGCAAAAGCTCATGGCTTACTTTCTGGCCATCATCCTCTTGCTCGGGCTGGTCTCGGCCTTTACGGCCTGTCAGAAAAATGAGGGTGATGAGGAGCTTACCACTGTCTCTCGCCCAGAGACAAGCCTTCCGACGGAAGCTGAACAGACGGAGGCGGAGGCAGAGAGCGAAAGCGAGATTGAGGAGACGAGTGCTGTCGTCTATGACCCCTTTGACAAATCGCTCATCATCTCTCCAAATGAGCAGCGCGTACACTACGCCTGGCCACAGTCTCTGAACTTCTTTGCCCTGCCCAAGACTCCAGAAGAGAGAGCTCTAATTGGCGCTCTGCTCACGGCCCCCCTTAGAGCCGTCCGCGATGAGACGGGGCTCCACTATGTGCCAGAGCTGCTCGCAAAACTTCCAGAGATTTCAGAAGATGGCCTCACGCTCACATTGACTTTTCGGAATGAACCCCTGAGTCCAAAAGGCCCCATCGTCACGGCAAAAGCCTACCACGACTATCTTAAAGAGGTCATGAGCGCTAGACGTCATAACCCTTTAGCAGAAGCCATTATTGACGAGCTCGAGATTCAAGGAGCCTTGTCATACTACCAGGGTGCCAAGCGCAACAACACGAACCCCGTGGAATTGGAAGCCAGACGGGCCGAACTCTTGAATGATCTTCGCCTCTTCAGAGCCCAGGACGAGGGGGATGGAGAGCTCCTGGGTCTCGGCGTCTTCAGCCAAGAAGAGCTCGAGGAGGAGCCCATCGAGGGTTCAGAAGCCGTTTTGACCCGTGCTGAGGATCTTCTTGCAGCTCTTACTGAGTATCAGCGCAAGCTTCGTCGCAATCTCGGAGCGAGGATCAATCAGCGCGTCTACGATAGCCTCGGGAGCAAGAGACCTCTCTGGGCTACTGTGGGCATTCGTCTCCTGGGTGAAGAGGATGAGCCCTCTGTCTTAGAACTGCAATTGGATCGGCCTCTAACGCACTTGAAAATTTATGAGGCCCTGAGTCAATTCGGTCTCCTGGCCTATCGTGGCGGTCTCGAGCGTGCGGAATTTGATCCCATGCTCGACCGCTCGCTGTCTGAGGACGATCTGAGCTATCTTCATAAGCTCGGTTGGACTTGCCCTTCGGTCTATCAGATCGATACGATCACAGACGAGTCTTTGGTCCTAAAAAGAGATCCTGAACATCTCAATGCGGGCTACTGCCTTCCTGATGTCCTCCACTTTAGACACTATGCGAGTCCCAAGGAAGAGATGGAAGGCTTCATCGATGGTGGCCTCGACAGCTACTACTATCACGGTCATTTCGATCTCGATCGCGCTCATCCCAATTTGCGTAAATTGCCAGCAGAGCTCTGGGCGGTCTATGTCAATTGCCGCCAGGAGAGGAGCAATCTTGCCGCCCCTATGATGACGGATACGCGCCTGGCCCTGGCCCACTCGCTCGACCGGCGCAGCCTCATCCAGGAGGCTCTTCCGCATGCGGAGCCGACGACTGTCATCATCAGCCGTGCCGTCCGGGATCCACATATGCCCGAGCGCGCCTTCCGCGATGTCCTGGTCGCGCAGGGTAATGAGGCGCCCAACGGCGGCCTCGATCGACTCGCAGCAGAGCGTCATTTCCAGGCAGCCCTCGAGCTTTCTGGCCTGTCAGAACTCAAGTATCGCCTGCTCTATATGCAGGGCTCCAGCGAACTGGAGGCCGTGGCAGACGCTCTGAAAGCGCAATGGGAGGGGGCTTTTGGCTCGGCTCTTCAAATTGATTGCGTCGCGCTCTCGCGCGCAGATTTCTGGCGCGAACTGAGTCTTGGCGCCTTTGATCTCGCCTTGGCTCCGCTGCCGCAAGATCCATTCGATGCGCTCAGTCTCTTTGCACCTTTTGCGGATTCTGGCTATCAGAATACGACTGGCTATATAGATGAGAATTTTAATGCTCTCTTTCAGGAATTTGCGGCTCAGGAGGGAATCCTGCCGGCGGAGGAATGGTACAACGGCATTGCGCGACTGGAACGTATGCTCTTGGACGAGGCGGTGATTATACCTCTCTGGACGTCGACCGATTATGTGGTCATGAGTGATCAGAATCCAGATCTTGGCGAGAGCTATCTGCCTGACTTGGATTACCGCTCCTATTAGCATGATGAGGCGACGCTGGATCACCCTGGCGCTGGCGCTCTCCGCCTTTCTCTTGCTGCCCCTCACGGCTTGTCATGAGCGGGGGACTGTCAGCCCAGGTGAAAAGAGCAAGGAGATCAAAATCTCTTGGCAGCCTCCCGCAGCTAATGAGCCTGGGGAGATCGAGACGGGCTCTGCGCCGAGCCGAGCGCCACGGATTCTCTTCGATGCGGGCCACGCCCAGACGGCGGGTTCGGCGGATTGGGTGATCGATGGGGCCTTTTCGGATTTTGCCGACAGCTTGATCGCTGCGGGCTTTACGCTCGAGCAAGTGACGGAGCCGCTGTCTATGGACAAGCTCTCCCAGGCGGACATCGTGATTATTCCAGAGCCCAACAATCCGTTTAAGATCTCGGAGCAGGAGGCTCTGCTCAGCTATGTCGAGTCAGGGGGGATTCTCTTCTTGATCGGCGATCACTACAATGCAGATCGCAATTTCAACCGCTGGGATGCCAATGAAATTTTAAACGGCTACCGGCGAGGCGCCTATGGAAATGCACAGAAGGACTGCCGTGGTGCCGAGTGCGAGGCCCTCGCTGAGGTCAGTTCCAGCGATTGGCTCTATACGAACTTTGGTCTGCGCTTTCGCTACAATGCCATCGACTACCAGAGGGCTAGAGTCAGCGACGAGCTGCCCTGGACGGAGCTGCGCGGGAAGACGATCATCTCGCATGGCGGCTCGACCCTGATCTTGGCGCCAGATCGACCCGTAATCGGGCTGGCCTATGCCGTCAACCACCTGCGTGCCTGGACGCATGCCGTCGACAGTGCTGTCTATTTCGGTGGGCGAGAGGAGGGGCCGCTCTTGGCTTTGGCCCAGAGGGGAGAGGGCTATGTTCTTGCGCTGGCCGATTCGTCACCGCTCGAGGATGCCAGTCCTGCCTACCTCAATGAAGAGACGGGACAGCCGAAGCAGACTTATGCCGGCTATGTCCAGGGAGATCATGAGACTTTATTTCCCACTTTGTTACGCTTCTTGCTTGAGGCGCCGATTGCGCTAAAATTAAACGAGACACCGACACCGACTCTGGCCTTTGAGATTCCTGAGAAGAGTGAGGAACCTCTCCCAGAGCCGTGGCGCCAGCCGAGGCGTGGCTATCGCTGGTATGATCCCACGACGTTTCAAGCGGGTGCGTTCGGTGCTGAGTAATGAGAGTGAGAGACTGCGCCACGAGCTGCCCTCTCAGTGATTTGGAGGATTGAATGATGAAAAAATGGAATATGACCCTGATGAGTGGCCTGCTGGCCCTCTTACTGCTCCTGAGTTCTTGCTCGCTTTTTCCAGCGGACAAGACGGAGGTGAGCACGCTGGATGAGGCTGCGACCACTGAGTCTCAAGAGGCGTCAGCACCCATCGAAGCCGAGACAACGGCTGAGCTGAGTGCTGAGAGCTCCACGGCAGCCGAGAGTTCTGCCGCCGAGGAGAAGCCCGTACAAAATCTTGAGCTCAGCTCGGCCCCTGAGCTGATTGCCAGCCTGATCTCTAGTCTCGAAGCGGGCGATGGTCAGACTGCAGCCCTGATGGCCGAAGATCTCAAGAGCAGTTGGCAGCCGATCGCTCAGCTGCGTGCTCTGCCTACGATGCAGGAGATCCTGAAGGATCGCGCATGGATTGAATTTAAGGTCCAAGAGGACATCGGCAAGGATCCTCAGTACAAGGCTGGCGAGCTGATCACCTTCCAGATGGCCAAGGAGGGCGATTACTGGCAGATTGTCAAATTTGGCCCGACGACAGAGCTCTATCCCGATGAGGGGAAGATGGTCATTGAGAGCAAGGTGGACAAGCCTCAGAAATTCCTCGTCAAATTCCGTCAGCTCAGCCAATTCCCGCTCTGTACGCCAGGCATGGAAAATGCTGGTGAGATCATGAAAATTGCCAATGAGAATAAGGAGATCTTCTTCCTCAAGCGCTGGGAAGAAGGCGCCAATCGTGAATACTTGATCAAGCTGATCGCCTTTAACGGTGTGACGATGCCC
This sequence comes from Bacillota bacterium, assembly GCA_023426575.1. GTDB lineage: Bacteria > Bacillota > Clostridia > Saccharofermentanales > DTU023 > JAFAAL01. The sequence goes on along the minus strand of JAFAAL010000037.1, from coordinate 32,417 downwards.
GCAGAAATCGTCTACAAGGAAAACGGTGAGGTCTACAGCAATAGAGAGTTCAGTGAGGACTATGGTCTCTTCCTTTATGCCGAGGGCCAAAAGGACCTCATGGAGCGTCTGATAGCTCTCGTTAAATAAGACGATGGAGACTGTCAATCTAGAGATAAGCCATGTGCCTTCCCTGAGCCCGTCCCGCTTTGCCTGCGGACGGGCTTCTGGCATTCTCTGCCACATCAGTTCTCTGCCTTCAGCGCATGGGATTGGAGACTTCGGGCAGGCGGCTCGTGACTTCGTCGACTTCCTTGTCGCTGCAGGTCAGAAGGTCTGGCAGATCTTGCCGCTGGGGACGACGGGATATGGAGACTCACCATATCAGAACTTTTCGATCTTTGCGGGGAATCCCTACTTTATCGACCTCGAAGATCTGGTCGAACTCGGTCTCTTGGAGCCCGAGGCGCTGAGGCAAGTCGACTTTGGGGATAATCCATCCTATATTGACTACGCCAAGCTCTGGACAGAGCGCCGCAAGGTGCTCAATTGGGCCTGGGATCGCTTTAAATTCGATCAGCCACAAGAACTGAAAAGAGAGTTTTTGAGTTTTCAGGAAGAGGCAATCGACTGGCTCAACGACTACGCCCTGTTTATGACCATCAAGGAGGAACAGGGGGGACTCTCCTGGCAGGACTGGCCAGAGGAGCTCAAGAAACGTCAGCCTGATCCCCTGCGGGACTGGCAGAAAAATCATCAGGATCGCATCGAATTCTATGCTTTCTGTCAGTTCCTCTTCTTTAAGCAGTGGCGAGCTCTGAAGAGCTATGCCAATGAGCGTGGCATCTCAATTCTCGGCGACATGCCGATCTATATCGCTATTGACTCTGTTGAAGCCTGGATGGAGCCGCAGTTCTTTATGCTCGATGAGGATCTCCGGCCGACTTTTGTCGCGGGCTGCCCCCCCGATGGATTCACGGAAGATGGCCAGCTCTGGGGCAATCCACTCTATGACTGGGAGCAGATGCAGAAAGAGGGCTTTGGCTGGTGGGAGAAGAGATTTAGAACTGCCTTTGAACTCTATGACCTGGTGCGCATTGATCACTTCCGCGCCTTCGACTCCTATTGGGCGGTGCCCTTTGGAGATGAGACGGCGAGGCGAGGGACCTATCTCAGGGCGCCTGGACATGAATTGTTCTTGCACATGCAGGAGGTCTTTGGTGAAAATTTGCCTGTTGTGGCGGAGGATCTCGGCCTCTTGACTCAGGCCGTCCACGATCTGCGCAATGCCTTCCAATTTCCGGGGATGAAGATTTTACAATTCGCCTTCTTTCCAGGCAATGACTCCGAGTATTTGCCGCATCACATGGTGCAGAACTGTGTGGCCTACACGGGGACGCACGATAATGACACGCTCGCGGCCTGGCTCGAGGTCCAGAGCGAGGGGGAGCGCGACTTCCTCTACGAGTACTTTGGCCTCGGGGCGCATCAGGATGTGCACCGCGCGGTCCTGCGCAATCTACAGAATACGGTGGCTGATCTCGTCATCATGCAGGTCCAAGATCTGCTTAGGCTCGGCAACGAAGCGCGGCTAAACCGACCTGGCGAGGCCAGTGGGAATTGGCAGTGGCGCTTGCTGCCGGGGCAGTTGAGCCCAGAAATTGCCGCCGAGTTTAAGCGTCTTTCGACTTTGGCAGGACGTGTGTGAGTTTGACCAGTTCACGGCCGAGCTCGCTCTGTGGGGCCTGGAAGAACTGATCTTGATCTTGAATTTCGACGATCTCGCCCTGGTCTAAGAGGGCGATGCGATCGGCAATACAGGCCAGATCTTCTGGCTCATGGGAGATGAACAGGCAGGCAAAGTTCAGCTCCCTTTTTAATGTCAGAATCAGCCTGAGGATATTGTCGCGATTTCTGCGGTCGAGTGCAGAGACCGCCTCGTCTGCGAGGAGGATGCTCGGCTCGGTGACGCAGGCGGCTGCGATGGCGACGCGCTGGCGCTGTCCGCCAGAAAGTTCTGCAGGGCGCGCCTCAAAGAGCGTTTTTGGGATTCCGACGCGATCGAGCATGGCCCTAGCCCGCGCCCAGTCTTCTCTCTGCGTTTGGCGAAGCTCGTGGAAGCGCTTCTGAGCCAGGAGGGAGGCATAGACATTCTCGACGAGATTCTGACGTGGATGCAGTGAGGCATAGGGGTCCTGGAAGACCATCTGGAGACCGAGCCGACGCCGCTCAGAGGCGCTGAGTGGCTGACTAGGCCGGACCGTGATCGCTGCCTGACCCGCCGGATGATAGATGATCTCCCCTGAGCTCGGACTCATCTCGCCCATGACCAGGCGGAGGAGAGATGTCTTGCCAGAGCCAGAGGCGCCGAGCAGGCCGAGCACCTCGCCGCGCCCGAGGCGTAGGTCGATATCGCGGAGGGCATCAAATTTTGCGGCCTCATCGGCATAGTGCAGCCAGACATGGCGCAAGAGCAGGGCCGTGTCCGAGGGACTAGGCACTGAGCTGGCCTCGGGACAGCGGGGCATCGCCAAGGTGGCCTCGATCTGCTCCTGGCCAAAGGGGATCAGACGACCCTCCTCCAACTTGACGATGCGATCTGCCACTTGGGCGAGCGCCCTCAATTCATGCGAAATAAAGATCAGAGCGAGGCCGTGTGCCCGCCGCCGACTGCTGAGCAGCTCCAGAATACTGTGCTCGAGGGGCAGGTCGAGAGCCGTCGTCGCCTCATCTGCAATGAGGAGCTCTGGTTGATTGATAAGCGCCAAAGCGATCAAAGCCCGCTGCCGCATCCCCCCAGACAATTGATGTGGAAATTTACGGTAGACTTCCTGAGGATCGAGTCCACAGGCCCGAAGCTCCGCCGCAACGGCCTCGCGACGCTCCTCTGCACTCATTTCTGGACGGTTGAGAAGCAGGCTATCTTCAATTTGTCGCCCCACGCGGCGCAGCGGATTCAGGGCTGTGAGGGGATCTTGGAAGACCAGGGAGATAGACTTGCCAAGCTCCCGACGCCGCGTCGCAAGGTCGGCGGCCTCCGTCTTCTGACCCTTAAATATGATTTCGCCAGAGGGATATTGGCAGGCCGCAGGAGCGAGGCCTGAAATGGTCAGTGCCGTCAATGTCTTGCCAGAACCCGAGTCGCCCAAGATGCCGAGACAGTCGCCAGCCCGAAGCTCCAGCTGGACCTCCTTTAAAAGCGCTTCCGAGGCGCCTGGCAGTTGCAAGGAGAGCTGACGGACAGAGAGAAGGCTTGACGCTTCTTCAAGGGCAGGCCGAGCCGGAAGCGGCTTCTCCCGACGCAATTCAAAGCGCGGCCTCGCCTGCTCTCCAGAAAAGAACTCACTGAGATAAGTGGCCAAGAGATAAAAGGCAAGACCTGTCAGCGTAATGGCGAGGCCAGGCAAGATCGCCAGCCGGGGCGCGCTGAAGACATAGGCCTGGGCCTCCTTGAGCAGACTTCCCCAGGAGGGCATGCTCGGCGGCAGGCCGAGACCGAGATAGGAGAGTGCTGCTTCTGCCAAAAGCGCATTCATCAGCCCCAGGCTCAGGGCCGCAAAGAAGGGGGAGAGGAGGAGGGGCAGCATCTCGCGCCAGATCAACTGCCAGCGCCGCGCCCCCAGGAGTTCAAGCCGGCGGAAGAACTGCTGCGAGCGGATTTGCATGATCGCGGATCCCAAAACTCTGGCAAAACTAGGGGCAAAAGCCAGGCCAAGCGCCAGGACCAACTGTCCCAGGTGATTGCCATAGATCGCGGTGGAGACCATGGCCAGAAGGAGGGCTGGCATTGCCAAGAGCAGATCGTTCAGAGCAGCCAGAACTTGAGGCCAGAAGCCGTGACTCAGGCGACCAAGCGCCAGAGCAAAGCCGAGGAAAGAGCCGAGGCCGACAATGAGGAGAGCTGTCAGAATCGAGTGGCCCCCCGCCTGGAGCAGACGCGCTGCAAAGTCGCGGCTGAGCTGGTCCGTCCCGAGGGGGTGCAGGGCAGAGGGCGGCTGTAATTTGCCGACGGACTGCAGAGCATTGGGATCGTGGCCGTGACGGCCCAGAAAGAAGAGTCCGGCAACGCAAAAGAGGCCCAGGAGGAGCAGGAGCAGCATGCGTCTTCTCTGTCTCGATCGCCTAGACATGCTTCTCATCCTCTCTCAAGATGGCCTCGGCCTGTGTCACGGGTGCTGAGCTGGCTCGCCGGAGGCTGAGGCGCGGATCGAGACTGCGATTGGCCAGATCGACGAGACGGTTGATGGTAATGATCAGGCTAGAGAGCAGGAGGATCATCGCCTGGGCAAGAGGAAAATCTCTCTGGGCGACACTGGCAAAGAGCAGTTGGCCGACGCCCGGCAGTTTAAAGACCTGTTCGACCAGGAGCGTGTTGGTCAGTATCTCGACCAGGATGAGCCCCGTCGACGTCACAAAGGGAATCAGTGCATTCGGCAGAATCTCGACCAAGAGGATACGACGGCGCGAGGCCCCCTGCGATCTGGCTCTCAGGACATATTCCTTTTGCCACTCTCCGACCAGGGCATCGCGGAGGAATTGAAAGGCCTGGGCGATACGCGGCAAGGCGATGGCAAGAGAGGGCAGAGCGAGAATCTTCAGCTTGACATAGAGAGGGGCGTGCTCTGGATAAAAATTCGGCTGAAAGTAGGAGAAGAGGCGGGCCATGAGAAGCGAGAGGAGCATGGCCATAAAAAATGGAGGCACAGCCTGTGTGAGGCGGGTGAGCACAGCAGTGAAGCGGTCGGCAGGCTGGCCGGCATGATAGGCGGCAAAGAGGGCCAGCGGCAGGGCCAGGAGGATGATGAGGAGAAAAGAGAGGGAGGCCAGCGAAAGAGTCAGGGGCAGGCGCGAGGCGATCAGCTGACGCACGGGCGTCTTGAAGCGCAGGGAGAGGAGGGGATCCTCGCGACTAAAGAGCCCTGTGATCGAATGGAGATACTGCTCGTGCAAAGGTCGATCGAGACCGAGTTCGTGCCGCAGCTGGAAGAGTTTATCGGGATCGGCGTCGAGGCCGAGGAGGGCTTTTGCCGGGTCGCCGGGCAAGAAGCGGAAGGCCAAGAAGAGCACGAGCGAGAGGACGAGCAGGAGGGCGAGAAAGCTGATGAGGTTATGAATTAGGCGCGACACTAGGGCTCTTGGGCTCGGCTGGCCTCGAGGGCGGCCGCATCAACAAAGTAGACCGTGGACAGATCCTGGATATAGGCCGGATACTGGGTGTAGCCAGCGAGGGTGCGACGCACGGCCGTCAGCGCAGCTGGATCCTGGAGGAAGGCGGAGGCGGCGTCGTGGGTCAGGATTGCCTGTAGCTGCTTATAGGCGAGCTGGCGCTCTGAGGTTTCGGGATTCTGGAGGAGTTCTGCCAAGATCCGATCATAGTCCTCGGAGTGGAAATTGATGAAGTTACGGCTGGCGTCACTCTGGTAGCGCTCGAGCGCGCAGCGCGCTGTAAACTCATCAAAGGTCAGGGCGATGATGGTCGTCTGGTACTTGCGCTGGCTGTAGACCTCGTCGAGCCAGGTCAGCCAGTCCACACGGCTGATCTTGAGGGTGACGCCGACCTCTGCGAGCTGCGCCTTCAGGACCTCTGCGGTATCGAGATGGATGATGTAGTTTGCGGGCACGCGACAGTCCAGCTGGAGACCTGCTGCGTGTTCCCTGAGATAGGCCTCGGCCTCGGCCCGCGTCATCGAGGGCTCATCGAGGCCGTTGTTGAAGCTGTCGCGCAGGGCGGGGGAGAGGGCGGAATAGATCGCGGTCCCGTGGCCATTCATCACCAGCTCAATAATCTGCTGACGGTCGATGACGGCCAAGAGAGCAAGGCGCAATTTCTGATCCTTCAAGACGGGGTCCGCATTGTTGAAAGCCCAGAGCTGCACCATATTCGCTGAGCCGTCGTAGATCTGGTAATCGTTTTCCAGCTCTGCAATCTTTTCGGGTCCGAGGTAGGGAAAGATGTCGATTTGCCCGGCCTGGAGGTCGAGAGATGCCGCATCGCGGTCTGAGAGGATCAGGACCTTGACAGCATCGAGATGGGCAGCGGTGCCATGGTAGTTGTGATTTTTTTCTAAGAAGATATGTGATTGAGCTTTGTATTCTCTCAGCTTAAAGGGACCGGTCCCGCAGGGTTCTTCATTGAGCTTTGTACTGTCGGCGGGCACGATGGCAAAGCTGAGATGTGCCAGGAGGTCTGGATCAAATTCTGCTGTCTTGATGAGCACTGTGCTCTCACCGAGCTTTTGGGCCTGAAGCTCTGCGTGGGCGCTGCTCATTGCCGGAAGATCGCCGCGGCCAGCCACCCGATCGATTGAAAAGAGGACATCCTCGACCGACATGGGTCGCCCGTCGTGGAAGGTCACGCCCTCTTTGAGCTTGATCTTGATCTCACGGCCGTCGTCAGAGAGCGTGAATTCGTCAGCGAGACAATTCAGAAACTCACCTTGGGGACTGAGTTTAAATAGTCCCTCGTAGACATTGAAGAGGAGCTCCTTGGTGCCAGCAGAGATCGCCTGATGGGGGTCGAGGAAATCAGGCTCCTGGGTCACGGCTAGGACGGCCACGCCTCCCTCGAGGGGAGTCGATGCCTCCGCCGAGGTCTCGGCAGGCGCTGCTGGCTGCAAGTCACGCTGACAGCCCGTTACGAGCACGAGAGCAAGAAGCCAGACGGCGAGGACGAAGAGGGCGGTGATGCGCCAATTCCTAGGATGGACAGTGCTCATGAATAACCTCCAAATCACGAACTAGACCGAGAACATATTAGCATATTGCGCGAGAGATTCTCTGCCAGTCTGTGCTAGAATGACTACGATTCACATTCATGGAGGTTTCGTATGTATCAATTTGTCATGGTCAGACACGGCCAGAGTCAATGGAATCTTGAAAATCGTTTTACGGGTTGGACGGATGTCGACTTGAGTGAGCAGGGCGTTGCCGAGGCCCGAGCGGCAGGCCAGGCTCTCAAGGCTCACGGTTTTGCCTTTGACCTGCACTTTACCTCAGTCTTGAAGAGAGCAATTCGCACCGGCCAATTCATTCTCGAGGAGCTCGACCAGCTCTGGGTGCCCGTCATCAAGTCATGGCGCCTCAATGAGCGTCACTACGGCGATTTGCAGGGGCTCAACAAGGCAGAAACTGCTGCTAAGTACGGTGATGAGCAGGTGCACCTCTGGCGTCGCTCTTATGATACGCTGCCCCCAGCGCAGCCCCTAGATGCCGAGTATTCTATTTTCCACGATCGTCGCTATGCAGAGCTCCCCGAGGAGAGCAGGCCGCGCGGTGAAAATCTCAAGACGACACTCGAGCGCGTCATCCCCTTCTGGGAGGACCAGATCGCACCCGCCATATTAGATGGCAAGTCGATTCTTATCGCGGCCCATGGCAACTCTCTGCGGGCCCTGGCCAAGCATATCGAAAAGATCTCAGACGAGGAGATCATGGACCTAGAGATTCCTACTGGGAAGCCACTGGTCTACACGCTTGATGAACATCTGCAATTTGTCAAAAAAGAGTATCTCGAATAATAGACCTGATGAAGAAAAAAGAAAGCAGCGAGGACAAGTCGTCCTCGCTGCTTTTGCATTTTAGAAATTTTCGACTTAGGCCGTGATGACTGTCCCTGTCTCAGCTCGCAGGGCAGCCGCCACCTGCTCGAGTGAGGTGATGATCGCCTTGCGACCTGGCCGACTGGCGGCAAAGCGCATGGCCGCCTGGACCTTGGGCAGCATGGAGCCCTTTGCAAAATGACCCTCGGCGATATATTGCTCAGCTTCGGCGAGCGTGAGTGAGGACAACCAGGCGACATCGGGTTGATTAAAGCGGATGGCGACGCGATCGACAGCTGTCAGAATCAGAAGCGTGTCATAGTCCAATTGTGCCGCGAGGAGGGCTGCCGCATGATCCTTGTCGATAACGGCCGCTGTGCCGACATAGCCCGACTCCGTCTTGATGACGGGGATGCCGCCTCCCCCTGAGGCGATGACGGTGAAGCCTCCCCCTGACAAGTGGCGGATGGCCTCCTTTTCGACGATGTCTACGGGCTGGGGCGAGGGGACGACGCGGCGCCAACCGCGCCCGGCATCCTCTCTGTAGATCTGGCCCGAGGCCGCGGCGAGGGCCTCAGCCTCAGCTTCAGTATAGAAACGTCCAATGGGCTTCGTGGGATTCTCAAAGGCGGGATCTTGCGTCTCGACAACGACTTGGGTGACGAGAGAGACGGCACGGTCTCTGCTCCCTGCCGCTATAAAAGCGTTGTTCAGAGCGTTTTGGAGGTGGTAGCCGATGTAGCCCTGGCTCATCGCACCACATTCAGGAAACGGCATCTTGGGGTCAGCGCTGTGCTCAAAGGCCAAGTTGATCATACCGACCTGAGGCCCATTGCCATGGGTGATGACGACCTCGTGCCCCGCCAGGATAAGATCGGCGATGGGCGCGATGTGCTGAGCGATGAGCGCCTTTTGCTCTTCGGGATTGTTGCCGAGGGCATTGCCGCCGAGAGCGATGACGAGTCGTTCTTTAGCCATAGGACTAACGACCGATGGTGGCGACCATGACCGCCTTGATGGTGTGCATGCGGTTCTCCGCCTCGTCAAAGACCTTGGACTGCGGTGAATTGAAGATCTCGTCGGTCACTTCCATGGCCTCTAGGCCAAATTCCTCGTGGACAGATCTGCCAATCTCGGTATTGAGATCGTGAAATGAGGGGAGGCAGTGGAGGAAGATGCAATGGGGATTGCCGGTGAGATCGAACATCTCGCGATTGACCTGATAGGGCTGAAGTTGAGCAATCCGCTCAGCAAACTTATCCTCTTCGCCCATGGAGACCCAGACGTCGGCATAGATGACGTCGGCGTCCTTGACGGCGCTGGGGATATCGGAGAGGAGCTCAATCTTGGCGCCTGTCTCAGCGGCCACAGCCTGCATTTCCTTGACGAGTGATTCTTCGGGCCAGAGTTCCTTTGGCGCCAAGGCGACAAAGTGCATCCCGAGCTTGGCGCAGCCGATCATGAGGGAATTGCCCATGTTGTTGCGCGCATCGCCAGCATAGACGAGCTTGACCTCGTGCAGAGGCTTGGCGACGTGCTCTTGGATCGTCATGATGTCGGCGAGAATCTGAGTGGGGTGGTAGAGGTCAGTCAGGCCGTTCCAGACCGGGACACCGGCGTATTGAGCCAAAGTCTCGACAGTCTCCTGCGCGAAACCACGGAACTCGATGCCGTCGAACATCCGACCGAGGACCTGAGCGGTATCGGCGAGGGACTCCTTCTTGCCCATCTGTGAGTCCTTGGCACCGAGGAAGACGACGCCAGCGCCCTCGTCCATCGCGCCGACTTCAAAGGCGCAGCGCGTCCTGGTCGACGTCTTTTCGAAGAGGAGGACGATGTTCTTGCCGGCGAGCAGATCGCCCTTGATGCCGGCCCGTTTTTTGGCCTTGAGATCGCGGGCTAAGTCGAGAAGATAGTGGATCTCACAGGGCGTGAAATCTTTGAGTGTCAGAAAATGTCTGCCTTTTAAATTGATGGCCATCCTAATGGTCTCCTTCTATTTTGGCGTGAGCCGGAATCTATTTTAGGCGGAGGACACCGCACTAAAAGCTATTTAGAGGCCGCGACAGAGCGGCATGGACATGCAGCGCGGACCCCCACGTCCCCGTGAAATCTCAGAGGAGGGGATGACGTGGAGCTTGATGCCGTGCTTGTCAAAGAGCTCGTTGGTAATTCGATTGCGATCGTAGACGATGATCTCGTTGGGCGCGATGGCGAGGGTATTTGACCCATCATTCCACTGCTCGCGCTGAGCGTCCATCTTGGAATTTCCCCCGCAGCGCAGAATGCGGACATCCCAGCCCATGTAGTGGCTGAGAATTGCCTCGAGCTGCCCCCGCTTCTCAGAGACTTGGAAGGTCCCGGGCTCCTGACCGCGCGTAAACTCATAGACGACGAGACTCTCCTCGATCTCGGGGTGGACGACAAAGAGATCCTTATCAATTTGCGTGAAGACGGTGTCCAGATGCATGAAGGCGCGCTTGGCGGGGATCTGGAAGCCGAGGACGTATTCAATGGCCTCGCCATTACTGAAGATCGCCTCTGTCAGCGCCTCGACAGCCGCTCGCGAGGTGCGCTCAGAAATGCCGACGGCGAGGGTCTTGCGATTGAGCTGGATGATATCTCCGCCCTCGAGCGGCTCGCTCATCTCGCGCTCATAGTAATGTTGGACTGCCTTGAATTGGGGATGCTCTTCAAAGATGAGCTTGGCAAAAAGCGTCTCGCGCTGTCTCGCCTTGGCATACATGCTGTGGATGGAGACGCCCTGACCGATGACCGTAAAGGGGTCGCGCGTAAAGTAGAGATTGGGCAGAGGGTCTAAGATCAAGGGATAATCTTCTCCGCGATGGCCCGTATAGAGCTCAGCACGCTGCCCCTCGATGCTCTCCTTGCGCACGCCGCGGATCATGGTCTCGACGAGCTCCTCGACATCAAGCCGGGAGAGCTCTGCGCCCATGTCCTCAATCTGTCGCTCATTCAGTCCGGACTCGTAGAGGAAGTCGCGGAGGAAGACCTCACGGATGCCACGCTCACGCAGGCAGTCGACGACATAGTCCTCGAGGAAGTGGACCTCCGTCCCATTTTGCTCAAAAATCTCTATGAACTTGTCGTACTCACGCCCCGCAGCGATGGCATCGGGGATGTCGTCGAACAAGAGATCTTGCATGATCCGTGGCGTGAGATTCTCGAGCTCTAAGCCGGGCTTGTGCAAGAGAACTGAATTCAACTTTTCAATCTCGGAATAGACGTGTAATTGAGCATTGGACATATGTTCCTCCTTTGCCTTCGAACTAAGCTCTCGGCAATGTGCATAATTCTTTCTGCTTAATTCGATTTCAGCTTAGCAAATAAAACAAAAGCCAGCAATACGGGGCTTTTTCACCTTTTGTTCGAATTTATAAAGCGATGAATATTAAATTCAAACTAAAAGTTTTAGAGGCTGAAAAGAGGCGATTTAATCAGTCTCCGTCGCAAGAAATTCCGTCAAAGAGTCTAAATATTCTTTTCTGGAAGTTTTGAATCGCGATCGTCCAAATTGTCACAGAAAGGGGACTAGGGGACGATATAACCCTTGGAGACGGCAAAGATCGCAAGCTGTGAGATGGAGTCATAGTTCGTCTTCTGGAGAATGCGATTGATGTTGTTGCGAATGGTATTCTCCGAAAGGAAGAGGGCCTCGGCGATCTCCTTGCGGTTCTTGCCCTGGCAGACCAGGCGCAGGATGTCATTTTCACGCTCGGTCAAGTCGAGCTGGTCGTGCTGGGACTTGTCGCGGACCTCGGGGAAGGAGGAATAGTCTCGAGCGGTGTTGTGGATGGTTCGAATCAGCTCGTCCTTGCTGACATTCTTGTAGACAAAGGAGTCGGCACCGGCAGCCTTGGCCTCGGTGACGAAGCTCTGGTCTGGCATCCCCGTCATCAAGATGATCTTGATGGTCGGGAGGACTTCCTTGATGCGGCGTGCCTCGATGAAGCCCGTATTGCCCTCCTCAGAGCAGATGTCCATCAGGACGAGGTCGGGGTTGAGGGCCTGGCAGAGGCCCAGGGCCTCGCTCGAGATATTCGTCTTGCCCACGATGAGAAAGTCCTCAACAGTACTGAGAACCTCGGCGAGGGCCTCGAGGAGTATCGTCTGATCTTCCACAATGATAATGCGTATCTTCTTATCCAAATGACACCTTCGATCTCAGGCCAGGGGCCCACACATTCGAATTGAAAACTGCGGTCGTTTGCGTTTAAGATACTCTTATTATAGCAAAGGATGGGGAAATAGCTATGCAAGCACAAAATCGCCCGCGGCGCCTGCTGGCCAGAGCGCTGCTCGCCCTCTTCTTGGCCCTCTCTATGCTCCTCTCGATGGGAGAGCTCGGGCCGCTCAGGGCTGCCTCTCTCAAGCAGCTGCGCATCATCTTGAGCGAAGAGTCAGAGCCTGAGCTCGTGGAATTTCTCCGCGATAAGTTTCCCGAGGCAGAAATTGTCAGCCAAGACGTCGACGTCGCGATCGACAGCCAGCAGCGTCCCGCCCTCATCCTCATGCCAGAACACCAGGCCTACCCGCTGCTCGAACAGGGGATAGGACGTGGCTTCATGCCGCTCTACCGCGCCTCGCTCATCTTCGGCCGACGGACGGGCCAGATGCCGAGCCGCTGGCAAGATCTATCCTCTGAGCTCAACGCCGTCGTCTCGACGACGCCCCAGCGCTATCTCGTCGCAGCCCTCCGCGACCGCCTCGCCAAGTCCGAGGCCAATGCCACTCTCTCCACCCTGGGCGAGCTCTACAGCCAGGGTCGCTACAAGATTCTCAAGTCACCAGAGCTCAAGGTCTATCAGGCCCTGAGAACAGTTCTCGAAGAGGGGGAACGTCCCGACCTCCTCCTCGCCTGGGACCATCAGATCGTCGCGCTCAACCGTCAGATCGAGGCGATCGGCGGCAGTGATCGCTATCTCTTGACCATTCCTCTCGAGGGCTCGCTCTTTGTCGACTTCGGCCTCTTCGCCACGGATCGCAATGCCTATAATCTCCTCCAGCAGCGCCTCGGCCTCAAGTCTGAGGGCGAGAATTTGAAAGAACTCTTAAACTTAGGCTTCCGCTCGCCAGAGGGCACGGTCAAAGAGGGACTCGGCTTCCCCTCTGCCGAGGACTACTACGCGGTCTCGCGCATTAAGAACTATTACACTTTTAATGAGCGTGAGACCTCTGATATTGCCGATTTTAAGCACCGCATCCTCGGCATCTCGCGCCTGACGCCCGTGACGCAGGAGGGGGAGTTCTTCTCCTATCTCCTGATGACGATCGCGCTGATGACCTGGCTTGGCTTCCTCTTTTATCGACTGGACGAACCGAAGATACGCCTGCCCCTGAGGCTTTATATTGGAACGCTGGTCATCTGGCTCCTGCTGCGTATGGCGGAACTGCTCTTGCCACACGCCCTGGAAAAGAACAGCTGGTACACCTTCTGGCCCATGCTGCTGCTGGCGGCGGCTTGGATCTTCTTAGCTTGGCGCCAGATTCAGCGGCGGCGGCTCAACACGGCCTCGCGCCAGCGACTCTTCTATGCGGCCCTGGCGCTCCTTCTCTTAGCTGTCGTCGCCCTGGCCAGTAACCCCTACCACCGTCTGATCCTCCAGACAGAGAACCAGGCAGTCGAGGGCAATATCCACGCCTTGAATCAGATCCAAGCAGGACCTGGCCTCTATCTCATTGCCGTCTTGATCTTCTTCATTTTCTGCCTTGGCTATGCCTTCCTCTATCAGGCCAGAGAGCAGAAGCTGAAGCTGGCTCTGGCGCTCCTGCCGCTGGGTCTGATCACGCTTAACTTCATCTATAATCTCCTCTATCTCAGCCGCAGCTTAAACATTGAATCTGGGGCCCTGATCCGCAACAATGCCTTCATGGCGGCGCTCCTCCTTGAATTGCTTCTGCAGTTGAAGTTCTTGCCGATCAACACGAAGTATTTTCGCTTCTTCCGCTATAATCCACTCAATATGCGCCTGATCTCCAGCGACTTGGAGGACATCTATGCCTCGGAGAGCCTGCCAGAACTCAATCGGGCCGACAAGCTACGGCTGCGCCGCATCATCCGCAGCGAGTTTCAGACTCCGGCGAAGAGTGCCCTCCGCTTCGGCCTCAAGCGAGAGAAGGAGGCTGAACTCCCCCATGGCCTGGCCAAGGTCGAGCTCGAGGGGACTGATGGTCTCTTAGCCTTGAAGCAGATCTCGGGAGGCTATCTCCTCTGGGTCGAAGATGTGACTGATCTGCACCATCTGAGAGCACGTCTCACAGAACTCTCCCAAAGACTTGAGGAACAGCAAAATATCTTGAGGCAGAGGCAGAGTATTCGCGCTCAACTCGCCTCCCAAAAGATTCGCAGGACACTCTTTAGTGATCTCGAGGCTCAGCTCTCCTTTAAGATGGGAGAGATTTCCGAGCTGATCCAAGAGCTGAAGCAAGAGGAGGCAGGCGGTCGTGAGGAGGAGATCAAAAGGCGTCTCGCACGCCTGCGCATGATGGTTTCCCAGGCCAAGCGCAAGAGCAATCTCTTAGTCCGCCAGGAGCCGGCCATCGAGCCCGAAGAGATGCGCCTCATCTTCAGTGAAGCTCTGCAAGATGCCGAGAGCGCTGGCATTACGGGTCTCGTCATCGTGCAGGGCGAGCGCAGCATAGAGACGTCTCGGGCGATTCTCTGCTATGACTATGTCCAGGAAATTTTGCAAAATAATGCCGAGCTCGGTCGCCTCTCGATCTTTTTACGCATGGATATCGGCGAGTCTCAGATACAGCTGCGATTGATCATGAGCAGCGACCACAGGCTCGGTCCGGCCAACTACAGGCTGAAGCCAGAGCTCTCGGAGCGCCTGCAGGCGCTCGGGGCCCACGTCGAAGTCTCGAGTGAGGATAACGACCTCAATTTACAACTGATCATGGAGGAGCCCGATGCTTAGTCTATATTCGCTCGAGCAGAGCGTCCGTATTTTCCTCATCTTCCTCGTCTACGTCGGCATCATGGCCCAGCTGGGCTCGATTCTCATGACCTGGTATCTCAGACAGGACAGAAGCTGTGTCTGGCGCCTGATCTTTGAGAGCTTGATCTTTTTACACTTCATTGTGCTCTGCCTCACCGTGTCGACGATTCAGATGCACTCGCTCGGGGCACAGCTGACATCGCCCTATCTCCAACTGCGCTACTTCTTGATGCTCGCGCCCCTCGCGGGAGTGCCTCTGCTCTTTGAGGAGCGCCAGAACTCAGATGCGCTCGCCATGATCGCCCTGATCTTCACACTGCCCTTTATGGAAAATCTCTTCGGCAAGGAGTACTACCTCAGCTTAATCTTCTCGACGATGCTCCTGCTCCTCCGGGCTCTCGCGCAGCTGACCCAGCTCCGCAGAACTCTCCACACGGGGATTACGAGAGTGGCGATGAAGGAGGCTTTTGACAGTTTTCCGCAAGCCCTAGCCATCGGCCAGAAGGCCGGCCGGATCGAGTTGATGAACATGGCCATGCGCGATCTCATCGTCGACTTGAATTTGACGCCGCAGGACATGGGAGATCTCGAGGCGCAGCTTCATGCGCGCGCAGAGCTGCTCCCAGGTCCCCCCGAGATTCATGCCCTACGGCGCGGCGATCGCGTCTGGCAGGTGCAAAGCGAGAATTTCAAAGCACCACAGCACGAGTTTAAGCTGATCCAACTCAGCGATATCTCCGATGAGGCCGAGCTGATCGATCAGCTAAAGCAGAAGAATCGCGAGCTGATCGAGGCCAATGATCAGATGCTGGCGATCCTCAACCAGACGGAGGACATCGTCGTCGAGCGTGAGAAGACACGCTTGCGCAATCGCATACATGACGTCATGGGTCAGCGCCTCTCCATTCTCCACCTCTACATTCAGCAGATGGAAGATGGCAAGGCCCCACCACTAAATGAGGTGACGGGCTTGCTCGACTCCATGCTCGAGGACCTCGCCAAGAGTGCGCGGACTGAGGCGTCGGCGTCGGTCGAGCAAATTCGCGATGCCGCCCAACTCGTCGGGGTGCAATTTGTCTTCCAGGGTAAATTGCCTGCAGAAGAGAGTAAGGCGCGCCTCCTCCTCAACATCATGCGTGAGGCCGTGACCAATGCCATCCGCCACGCCCAGGCCAAGCAGATTCAGGCGCAGATCCTCGAAAAGGACGATGCCTATCTTTTGACCGTGACCAATGATGGCCATCCGCCGCTCTTTCCGCTCTCGGAAGGCGATGGTCTGAGTGGCATGCGCTTTCACCTCGCACAGGAGGGAGGGAGTTTGGAAATTCCGGAAAAGACGCCCTTTGAACTGCGGATTACGCTACCGAAGACAGGCGCTCACGGGAGCTAGGCCGAGAACTCAGATCTCGCTCTGCACTGACTTTTCACTCCGCGAGCGCTGCTGCTCTCGGATCTCGCGAATGCGCTCTTTCTTGAAGTCCTCGCCGAGGGTGGCGAGTTCTTGGGGCGCGTAGCTCAGAAGCTCTGGATAGTCGAAGAAGTCGTCACACATCTTGACGGACTTGACGAGGTAGTAGCCGTCACAGATGCGCTCGTCAGCTGTCACGCAGATGTCAAAGCAGCGCTTCCAAATGATCTCGTCGTCGAGCCCGCGCTTGGGATATTCGTACATCTTGCCAATCGTGATAAAGAGAGAGCAAGTTCCGAACTCATAGAGGTGATGGTAGGGGGCGGGACCGCCGAGGGAGCCGACATGGGAGAAGAAGACCGAGGCATAGAGAGGAATGGCCTCCATGAGCTTCTCCGTCATCAGGCCGTGAAAATCCATGAAGTACAAAATCTGGGCAAAAGTTCTGAGAAACCAGCGTGGCAACTTAGAGGTCAAGGCAATCAGCTTGTCATCTGTCTTTTCCTCGCCGCGACGGATGTGCTCGATGGTCTCGTCAATACGCTGCACCGTGGTCTCGAGATTCTCGCTCCCGTCAAACTTAATCTTAGAAGTCGAGGCATAGGCATCGTCAGCCATCTCTGTCTTGACCTCGAAGAGAATCTCAAATTCCTTGCGCTGATAGAGCCTACGACCTGAGATAAAGCGATTGAGCTGCGGCCTCAGATAATAGATGTGATTGAGTGCTTGAATCAGAAGGTGCATCATCGTCACTCGTCGGCCTGCTCGCCGCTCACTGCGGATGAATTCTTGAAGATTGTCGATATCGACCATGTGCCGGAAATAGACACAGGACTCATTGCGCCCCTTCATCAAGTAGGGCATGACGATATGCTTGATATCGCCGTCTTGCACGAGATCTCCATCTCGCCTCTTCTTTGTAAACCAATACATCTCACGGCCCCCGTTATGGTGGAATGACATAATGCTAGCACAGTTTGGGGCTTTTTTCTGACGGATTATTTGTCTTAATTTCGCTCTTTTTGACGTGCCAAAAGCCTCAAGCAGCGCTCGGTCCCCCGTATTCTGAAGCCAGGCAGTTTTGCCAGATATCACAGGAGGACAAATTATGACAAAGACAGCACCCAGATTATTCAAAAATCATCGTCGAAAGAGGAGAAGGGCCAGCTGGGTCCTGGCGCTGATCGCCATCTCGCTATGCCTCTTAAACGCACCCCTGGCTAGGGCGACAGAAGGTGGGTCAGCGGATCTTGCCACTTATCGTGTGGGCGAGGCGCCAGAGGCGAGGGGAGAGCTCCCACTCAACCCCTACGGCTTTGCAGCGAGACCTTGCGACTATCAGTCCAGTTTTAAGGCCGTCCACCGGGACTCCGTCAATAATCCAGAGAAGGCGGC
Organism: Bacillota bacterium; assembly: GCA_023426575.1. Lineage (GTDB taxonomy): Bacteria > Bacillota > Clostridia > Saccharofermentanales > DTU023 > JAFAAL01. Next base: position 15,135 of record JAFAAL010000037.1, on the reverse strand, counting down.
CTCGCTCAGAATGTCGATCCAGGACGCAACGGGCACGGTAAAGACGCTCTTTACTCCGCCAGTTCTCACTTTCCAGGGCGGGGGACAGGAGGAGGTCTATTTCCTCTGTGCCAACGACAAGCGAATGAGCCCTACGGAGATAGCGCCAGGTCAGGCCATCCCCCTCAGCGAGGGTCTCAGGCGAGTCGACGTCTATCAGATTGACGACTATGACGAGATGATCAAGAGACTGCTGAGAGGTGTGCAGATGGTCTTTCTCGGGACGATGGAGGGACATGGACACCTCATCAACGGTATTGATCAATCCGAATATACCTACACCCTGGTCCAGAACTTTCTCTGGCTCCGCTTGAATCACGGAATTCTCAGTGATTTTGAAATCGCCTATCCCTTGCTCAATCAGTGGTTTCAGGGCGAATCCCAAAAAGAAGAGCTCATAGCACTCGCCAACAATCTCTATGCACGTGCAGAGGCAGCTCATCAGGCGTGGGAAGTCCAGCCCGAGATTCATGGGCGCACCTTTCCCTACTATCTTGGTGAATACCTCCACCTGCCGCTGAGTCCGGCCCATGTCGACTTGTATCGACTGGCGCTCGGCGCCCGCCTCGGCGAGTATTTTTCCTATCAGCCAGGTGTGTCGATGGCCTTTGTCGCCGATGGCCTCTCGCTCTATTTTGAGGAGACAGCAGCAAAGTCTCTGACCATTGAACTGAGTTCCTCGCCGAGCAGGACGCCCGCCGAGGGCATCGCCACCCCTCTCTTCCTCGATTGCGGTGATAAGCAGCCCATGATCCCCATGATTCAAGAACCTCTGCCAGCTCAGTTCCATTTCACGCTGGAGCGGGCGAGTCGAGAGCCTGAGCCAGAGCCCGGAAAATTATTACTCAAAAAGTCATTTGAGGGACTCGAGGCCGGCGTGCCAGAAATCGCAGACCTCGCGGCCAAGACGGTCTTTCAACTCTCTTACCTCGGAGCTCTCGAGGCCAGTGAAGCTCAGGCGGAGAGCGCCGAGAACAGCGCAGAGCTCTCCCGAGACAGCGATAATTCCCCTGATCGAGTTCTAACTCCCTCGCCAGTTCTCAAGAGCATCAGCTGGCTCGCTGAGCAAGAGGCCTACGGAGCTCTCTTTGATCTGCCCATACCAGGCCGCTATGAGCTGCGAGAAGTGACGACAGGGGAGGGCTACCAGCTCCTCGAGGCGCCTATTGTCATCAGCTTTACTGGCTTTTCTGAGCTTCGCTATAGTGAGCCGACAGAGAGCCGTGCAGCGGAGTCCCAGCAGGCAGAAGATTGGCCTCTCCTGATTCAAGACGTGATGAATCGTAAGGCTCCTATCCCTGAGACGACGCCTCCGACGACTGCCGCTCTGCCGCCGGAGACGACGCCTACACCGACTCCAGCGCCGACACCGGCGCCGACGCCCCAGGAGACGAGGATCATCCGCTATCGCGAGAACTTGCCCTTGCCGACTGCGGGACTCATTACGGTCCAGACGAGCAAGCCACCTCTGCCTGTGACAGGTGAGCGCTCACAACTGCTTCTCATCCTGATGCTCATCACAACGCTCGTCACCCTCGTCCTCATCCGGCGCCAGATTTAGCTCTCAGCCATTTGTCTGCTATAATCGCTTTAGTTCATCTTTTGTAAAGGAGCAGATCTATGCCAGGTTTACTCGGCTTAAGTTTTAGAGACCTCTTAATTCGCATCTTTGCCCTGACCTTATCACTCTCATTTCATGAGTTCGCCCATGCTTGGTCGGCGCAGCGCCTCGGCGATCCGACGGCGGCCGAGCAGGGCAGACTCAATCTCAACCCCCTCTCACATTTGGACCCCATGGGCACCCTGGCGATCCTGGTTGCTGGAATTGGCTGGGCCAAGCCCGTACCCGTCAACCCCGCCCGCTTTCGGCGAGATGTCACTGTCAAACGCGGCATGTTCCTGACGGCCATTGCCGGTCCCGTCGCCAATCTCATCCTCGCCACGATCGCCATGGTCCTGATGCAGACCTTGATCTTTGGACACAACTTGGCCCTGATCAAGGGGCATGCTCTCTCCTCGGGTGTCATCTTTGCGACGACTCTCGAGCTTCTCTCGGTCCTCATTGCCATGAATATCGGCCTGGCCTTCTTCAACCTCTTGCCCGTCCCGCCCTTGGATGGCTCAAGGATCTTCGGGGCAGTGCTGCCACAGAAGTACTATTACGGCATCATGCGTTATGAACGCTACATCGGGATGGCCTTCCTCTTTCTCTTCATCTTCGGCCGCGGCTTCATCGGCCAGATCATCAACTTTCTCTCCTTGCCATTCCGCTGGCTCATTACAGTCCCTCTGAGTCAGTTCTTTGATTTTTTGTTGAAACTGCTCGCCTAGAAGATGTCGACCGAGCCCGCCAGAGATCAGAGTCCTGAGCAGCAGACGAGCCTGGACCTTGCGACATTTGCCAGCCCACTGGCTCTCCTCGACTACATATTGAGAGAGAAGAATCTGCCCTTGACGGCGGTCTCCATTGCCGAGATCTGCGATTATTACCTCGCGCTCATTGACTTTCGTGAGGAGCAGACGGGCATGGTCCTTGCGAGTGAGTTCATCATTGTCGCCGCTCAGCTGCTCCAGTTGAAGTCGCGGCTCCTCTTACCTCAGTCTCAGTCCGAGGAAATCGTCACGGAGGCGGGCGATCCCCTGATTTTCCAGATCTTGAGCTACCGACGCAACCGACTTCTCGCCGAGGATCTCATACTGCGCCATCAGATCTATCCCTATCTGAACCGCCCTCTGAGTCCCAGTGCCGCTCAGCTGGGGATCACGGCAGGACCAGAGCAGTGGCAGCTCTCGCGAGTATCTCTGGAGGCGGCTATCTCTCGCCTGGCTCTGCAGCAGACGGAGCGTTTTCAGGATCCGCAGGCGACGATTACAGAAATCATCAAATTAGAACCCTACTCAGTCCAAAAGAAGCTGAAGGAACTGAGGCAGGCCCTCAAGAAGAAGGCCAAGCTTTCTTTTCCTGAACTCTTACATGAGCGATACAGTATTGGCGAGCAGATTGCCGCTTTTTTAGCCATTCTCGAGCTGCTGCGCCTAGACGAAATAGACGCCGAACAATCTCAGGCATTTGCCACCATTGTCATTCGACGTCGAGAGGAGGCCAAATGACGATCTTGACGGACCGCTACCTCGCTAATTTAGAGGCTTTGCTCTTTATCGCGGGCTCGCCGCTCGAGGCCCCCGAGATTGCAGATTATCTCGATTCCTCACTAGATCTTGTCCAGCGGGCTCTCTTTGACCTCAGTTTGCGTCTTGCACACGGCGACGGACCTCTCTGCCTTCGACGCGTTGAGGAGGGCTATCAGCTGAGCTTAAAAAAAGATTTTTCAGCCCTGGCAGAACGCTATTTCAATCCTCAGAAGAGCCGTCAACTGAGTCCCCAGGCCTATGATGTCCTGGCCGCGGTTGCCTATCTGCAGCCTGCGACGCGCGCTCAGGTCGAGGCGGTCCGCGGTGTCAATTCGGATCACTTGATCCAAAGACTCCGTGAGGCGGGCCTGATCCAGGAGGCGGGACGGGCTGATCTTCCAGGCCGCCCCCAGACCTTTGAAGTCAGTCAGCTCTTCTGGCAAGAATTTGGCTATGAGAGTCGTGAGGATCTTCCCGCCATTGACCTCAGCATGTTCAGTGACTTGGCTGAGATGACCGCAGCCCCCAGTGGCAGCTTATTGAGAAAGGAAGAAAATGAGAAGAGCAATTGAAGCCATCGCCATCGATGGCCCCTCGGGTGCGGGAAAGACATCCCTCGCCCAGGCCCTAGCCCAAAAACTCGGCCTGCGCTACATGGATACGGGTGCGATGTATCGCGCTTACGGGGCGGCAGCCCTCGAGCGGGGCCTCGACACCCATAGCCCTGAGGCAGCGGAGGAGCTTCTCAGAGAGTGTAAAATCAGTCTGGACTATGATCAGGGGGAGCAGATCACCCGCATCAACGGCAAGGATATGCGCCCCTATCTCAGGACGCCGGAGGTCGCTCGAGCGGCTTCTGACCTCTCTGCACTGCCTCTTATCCGCATGGCCCTAGTCTCTTTTCAGCAAGCTCTGGCCAGTGAACATGCCTACGTCCTAGAGGGTCGAGATATTGGGACTGTCGTCCTCCCTGATGCGACAGTCAAGATCTTTCTTACGGCCTCGCAAGACTGCCGTGTGGCCAGGCGGATGAAGCAGTACGAAGAAGCGGGCCAGAGCAAGTCGGCCGCCGAGATAGAAGAGGAGATCGCCTATCGCGACAAGCAGGATTCTGAACGGGCCATGTCGCCCCTGCGTCCTGCCCCCGATGCCCTGATCATCGATACATCAGACTTGAGTTTTCAAGAAAGTCTCGACCTCATCCTGGAGATGATTGCCAATCGTGAAGATTGAAGTCAGTCCTTCTGCAGGATTCTGTCCAGGCGTCAAGAAGGCCGTCGAGACGGCGGCTCGCCTGAACTCGGCGCGTCAGATTCACTTCGGTCCGATCGTCCACAACGAGGAGGTCGTCAGAGAGTTTCAAGAGCGCGGCGTCCGCATTGTGGAAGATCTTGCGTACATTGAGCCTGGCTCTACCGTCGTCATCCGTGCCCACGGCATCAGCCCGAAGATACGCCGAGCTCTCGAGGGGCGTGCTGTCGACCTCGTCGACTGCACCTGCCCATTTGTCGATAGAATTCACCAGCTGGCCAAGGAGGCGAGAGCGCGAGGGGACGGCGTCCTGATCATCGGCAATCCCCATCATCCTGAAATCATCGGAATCCTAGGGGAAGTCGACGGCGAGGCGGTGGTCCTCAACGATCCGAGCACGGCAGAAGAGACCCTAGATAGGGAACTTTCGGCTGGGGCCGAGGAGCGAATTTACAGCGTTTTGCTACAGACGACGCTCGATGCAGAACAAAAAGAGAAAATTCTCGAAATCATTCGCAAGAAAATTGCAAAAGTGAATATCTTTGATACAATATGTAACACGACGATCGTCAGGCAGTCAGAAGCGCGTCAATTAGCTGAAAAATCGGATATTGTTCTGGTTTTAGGATCTGCAACGAGTGCTAATACGATGAAGCTCTATGACATCGCCTCGGAGATTTGTCGTGAAGTATATTTAATACAGCGGCCGGACCAGGTTTCTGCACTGTTTACAGGCAGGGATTTGCGACATGTGCGAATCGGCATCACAGCAGGAGCATCAACACCGGAGCGTATGATCAGGGAGGTTATCCGACTAATGACAGATCAGGAAAAGCAGATCAGCGAATTGCAAGCAGAGCAGGCAGAGAAGGTAGAGGGCAAGCGCGACCTCGACGTCGCCCCTATGGAGCCTGTTGAACCCGAGACGGCGGAGAATGCCGCCGAGGTAGAGGGCGAAATCGCCAAGAGCGAAGCAAAAGCTGAACACGCAGACGGTGAGCAGAAACTGACCCACGATGCCATCAAGGGTCTCGAGACCGAATCCCCAGCCCCCGTGGAAAAAGATGAGGCCGAGGCGCCCGTCAAGGTGGCCGAGGACATTGCAAATGCGGAGCAAGAGGCCAAGGCACCCCAGGCCAAGGCAGCACAGGCCCAGCCAGAAAATGGCAACAACGGCGATGACATCAACTTTGAAGATTTCATTGACTCTATCCCGACCTTAAAGACGGGAACCATCGTCAGTGGCCGCATCATCCGCTATGATGACGAGTATGTCTACATCGACGTCAAGGACAAGAGCGAAGGCAAGGTCCCTCGCCACGAATTCACTGGCGAGCCCAAGTTCGACTTGGACGAGGCGATTGCCAATCGTGAAGAGATCGACGTCTATGTCCGCTCCATCAAGAACTCCGACATGGGCAAGGAGATCATCCTCTCCAAGGCTAAAGTCGACTTTGCCAAGAATAAAGAGGCTATCGAAGAGGCTTACAAGGAGAAGGTCCCCGTCACAATCACCGTCTCGGCCGTCGTCAAGGATGGCGTCATCGGCTCCTTCGGTGGCGTAGATATCTACATTCACAGAACACAGCTCGACCACCAAATCGTCGAAAATCTCGATGAGTGGAAGGGCAAGACCTTTGAGGTGCTCATCACCCAGTTTGACGCCAACAGAAGACGCCTGAGAGTCAATGGCTCCAGACGTGCCCTCCTCCAGCGTGAGCGCAGAAAGCTCGCCAAGGATCTTTGGGAGAATATCGAAGTGGGTCAGGAATATGATGGTATCGTGCGCAACCTGACCAAGTTTGGCGCCTTCGTAGACATCGGTGGCGTCGATGGTCTGGTTCACATCAGCGAATTGAGCTGGGAACGCATTCACGATCCAGCACAAGTTGTCGCCATTGGCGATGTCCTGCGCGTCTACATCATCGACTTCGATCGCGAAAAGAAGCGCATCTCCCTCGGCTTCAAGCGTCCCGAGAACGATCCCTATTATCAGATCGAGGAGCGCTTCCCCGTCGGCACGATTGTCCGCGGTATTGTCGTGAGAATGCTGCCGTTTGGGGCTTTTGTCGAAATTGCTCCTGGTGTTGACGCACTCTGCCACATCTCCGAGATTTCGAACTACCGCCTCGCCCGTCCTGAGGACGTCCTGCAGGAGGGGATGGAGGTCGATGCCCGCGTGCTCGAGGCCTCTAACGAGGAGAGAAAGATTTCCATCTCGATCCGTGAGGTCGAGCCCATCGATCCCTCACCCGAGAAGATCGCCGAGATCGAGGCCAATCAGGATCAGCAGAAGAGCGAGCGTCGTCCGCGCCGCCGCGGCAAGAAGCGCGAAGAGAGAGAAGAGCAGCCCCGCTCTTCTGACTACATCGATCGCGCTCCGACATCGACACTTGGTGGGCTGGCCAGCCTGACAATCTCTGGCGACGACAGCAACAGTGAAATTGCTGAGCAGCTGGAGAAAGAGCGTGAAGAGGCCGAGGCCAAGATCAAGGCTCTCGAAGCCGAGCGCATCGCCAAGGAAAAGGCGCAGCGCGAGGCTGAGAAGAAGGCTCAGGAAGAAGCTGAGGCTCAGGCCCAGGCTGAAGCTGAGAAGGCTGAGGCTGAGAAGGCTGAGGCTGAGCAGGCTGAAGCCGCTGCCCAGGAAGCTGCGCCAGAGGCTGAACTTGCCGCCGAGGCCGCCGAGGAGGCGGTTGCGGAAGCAGAATCTGCCCCAGAGAAAAGTGAAGAAGCTGAGACAGAACCCGAGGCCTAATCAAAGAGTCAGATAGAGAGAGGCGCTCGCCGTGAGGTGGACGCCTCTTTTTCGTGCTAAGATGAATCTGCCAATGACTAAGGTCATGTGAAAGGAAGTGAGATTTATATGGATCAATCTGCTCTTGTGCGCCCAGAGCGCCTCGAGGCCATGGCGGCCCAAATGGAAGCCTACCAGGCCGATATCGTCAAGACCCTGGCAGAGCTCGTAGCCTTTCCCTCTGTCAAGGGAGCGCCCGAGGAGGGAGCGCCCTATGGTCGTGCCAATCGCGAGATTCTCGACTTCATGTTAAAACGCGGTGAAGAGATGGGATTTAAGACAGGTGATGTCGACCATCGCTGTGGCTATCTCGAATTCGGCGAGGGCGAAAAGATGGTCGCCGCTGTCTGTCACCTCGATGTCGTCCCCGTCGGTGAGGGCTGGACCAGTCCTCCCTTTACGCTCAGTGAGCGCGAGGGTAGGTTATACGGTCGGGGGACTGCAGATGACAAGGGTCCCCTGGTGGCCTGTCTCTATGCCCTCAAGGCTCTGCTCGATGAGGGCTATCAGCCCCCCTGTCGTCTGCGCCTCATCTTCGGCACGGATGAGGAGTGTGGCTCATCCTGTCTGAGACATTATGCCCGGGTTGCCGAGATCCCCGTGGCTGGTTTTACAGCAGATGCCGATTTCCCGGCCATCTATGCTGAAAAGGGGCACATCTCTGCCTTCTACACGCGCCGGACAGCAAATTCAAAGATTTTAAGAGCGCAGGGCGGTGCTGCTCTCAACATGGTGCCCGACGAGGCGCATATTACTTACCTCGATTCAGAGGGCGAGCAGCTTGAGCTCGAGGTCACGGGTCGGGCGGCCCACGCCTCCACTCCATGGAATGGCCAAAATGCCATCGCCAAAGCTCTCGCTCGCCTTAGAAATGACTTGGGCCTCGTCGATGAACCGCTGCTCGAGCTCTGGCAGGACGTCTTTGGCTTCGACTGGGATGGACAGGGCGCCGGTATTGCCTTCAGCGATGAGACGGGCCCGCTCACCTTAAACCTCGCCTTGCTCTCGGCAGACGATCAGGAGCAGCGGATTGGCTTCGACATACGCTATCCCGTTAGTCAAGATCGCGACGCTCTTCGTCAGCGCCTGGAGCAGCTGGGAGCCCAATACGGCTTCGAACTCACGGACTTTAAGGACAGTGAACCCCTAAATCTTGGCAAAAATTCAGCTCCAGTTCGCGCCTTGATGGATGTCTATAACCATCACTGCGGAACTGAAGCTGAAGCACTTGCTATTGGTGGCGGGACATACGCCCGGGCGCTGCCGAATATCTTAGCCTATGGAATGCTCTTCCCAGGCGACGTCGACTGCTTCCACCAAAAGGACGAATTTGTTGAAAAGGTCAAGCTCTTTGCGGCGACCTTGATCTACAAGGATGCGCTGAGAGCTCTGGCCGAAGCTCAGAGAAACTAAGCAGAGAGGCGCGCTGGATCCATGAGCTGCTTGTAAAATGGCAGCAGAATCACCAGCGCGACAAGGCAAGTGATCATCTCGCTCAGGAAGGCCGTGCCATTGACTGACAATGAGTAAATCGCGGCACTCTGCCCCTCAGGAGCATATTCAGACCAGAAGGCGATGCCCGCGATGAAGTGGCAGAAGTAGCGGAGCAGAGACCCCACGAGCAAGGCGAGGCCTGCATAAGTGATGAGCTTTGCAGGTCTCGCCTCCTGCTTCAGCTCAGCCTGGAAAGACTGGTAGAGAAGACCTGCCAAACCAATGACCGTAAAGGCCACGATATACTCAAAAGTCGCCTGGACAAAATTGAGAATATAGGCCTCACCGGTCACGATTTGCAAAAGTCCCCAGAGGAAGCCTCCTGCCATACCTGGGATGAGACCGCGGCGCAGTGCAAGGACGATGATTGGAATCATCTTGACAGTGATTTTCAATCCATGGGTCGACGGGATAATCCAGTCGAGCAGCATGGCCAAGGCGGCCATTAAGGCAATCTCCATGAGAACGACAATTCTTGATCTAGGCATAAAAAAACCCCTCATTCTATTACCGAACAGGGGACAGCTCTCCGAACATCTCGTCGCAAGTTCTAACTTGATCCGATTCTGAGGGTATAATCTCAGCTCTCTCGAGCACCCCTTGTTGGTAAATTTTGATTTCAGTTAAATGATAGGGCTTATTGACGATTTGTCAAATGCTGATAGGCCGCACCGAGGAGGGCGGCACGGTTGCCCATTTTGGCCACGCTTAAGGTCAGATGACGCCAGAATTCTGGCATGACGAGCCGAGCTAAGATCTCTCTCAAGGGTCTCAGGAGCCGCTCACCCTGTTCGCTGATGCCACCGCCAATGACAATACAGTCTGGATTGAAAATATGAATATAGTTGACGAGTGCCAGAGCTAAATATCCTAACCACTCCTGCCAAACGGCAGAAAGTGCGGCTGATGGCTCGCTGCCAGAGGCAAAGAGATCTGCACAAATATCGCGTGCATTGTCATAGGGCAAACCTGCGTTCTGGGCTTGCCTGACAAGTGCCGAGCTTGAACAGTACTGCTCGGCACAATTGAATAGTCCGCAGCTGCATCGTCTTCGCTCAGGCGCGGCGATGGCCACATGACCAAGCTCTGCGGCGAGTCCTCTCTGACCTAAGAGCAAGTGGCCCTCGGAGATGACCGCCCCACCGACACCCGTGCCAAGTGTCACGCCAACGATAGAATGATAGGACTGTAGACCCCCGAGCCAATATTCACCGAGGAGCATGGCATTGGCGTCATTGATGACTGTACAGGGCAGCTGAAATCTCTCTTGGACGTAATGTCTGAGATCAGTGCCAAGCCAGCCGGGAAAATTACCGCAGCTGCCTGCGACGACCCCCCTATGACTATCAATTTGCCCTGTTGCTGATATGGCCACCGCGCTCAGCTGCTCCAAGCTAAAATCCTGGCTTTCTAAGATTCTTATATATGATGGGAGGTAGCTGTCTATCTGCATGAGGAGGGGATTCAGCTCGTAGGGCTGCTGAAATGAGAATTCAGAGGGGAATAAGAGCTCTTTGAATTGACGCCCAGTGGCGGCTACGATGGCAAGTTTACAGGCTGTACCGCCGATATCGAGGGAGAGGATATAATCAGTCATCATGAGCGATCTGGCAGAGCAGCAACGAAGCGCTGGACAATGGAGAGGGGCCTCGTAATCGCCGAGCCGACGACGGCAGCGTGGACGCCGAGGGCCATGACGCGAGCCAGCGCCTCTGGACTGTCGATATGCCCCTCGGCAATGATGGGCCGGTCCAGTTCTCTGACGAGTTCTTCGATTAATTTGTAGGGGACGCCCTCCTGTCCTTTTGTGTCCTCAGTATAGCCACAGAGCGTCGTCCCAATGAGGTTCATACCATGTTGAGCGGCCAAGATCGCATCGTGAAAAGTCGCGCAGTCAGCCATGAATAATTGCTCGGGATACTCGGCTCTGACCTCGCTGAGGAAAGCAGTCAAGCTCTGCCCCCCGCTCCGGGGCCTATCCGTGCAGTCGAGAGCGATAATCTCGACTCCAGTCGCTACCAGGGCCTCGACATCTCTAAGTTCTGGCGTAATGTAGACGGGACTGTCCTTCAGATCCCGCTTGATAATACCAATGATAGGAAGATTGACAGCCTTGCGGATCTCGTTGATGTCGCGCACACTGTTGGCCCGAATCCCGACCGCGCCACCGCATTCGGCAGCCCTGGCAAAAAGGGGCATGAGGCCCCCTTCGGGACGATAAAAAATTTCATCCTCGAGCGCCTGGCAAGAGACAATGAGCCCGCCTCTTAACTGCTCGATAATGCTTTCTCCTGGCCTCATGATTGACCTCCTAGCTGGCATAGCCTGCATAAATTGGCATGGAGTTCAAAGAGCTCATTAAGCCTGAGCTGATCCGCCGAAGTCAGTGGGCTTAATGGGGCCCTCACGGAGCCGAGGTCGATTCCTGTCGTGTCTAGGATCAGAGCTTTGGCGACGGCGTAGAGATTGCCCTCATAGGATAAAAGTTTGGCGATGTAGAGATTGGCGAGATCTTGGAGTTCCCGAGCTCTTGTAAAATCTCCAGTGATATAGGCTTGGTAAAGGGAGGTGTAAAGTTCGGGAAAAGCGGCATAAGTACCCCCGATGCCCCCCGATGCTCCAGCAATGAGTCCTGAGAGCAGCTGTTCATCAGGTCCATTGAAGACGGTGAAATTTTCTCTTTGAGCCTCTCCGATATGCCGAAATCTTGCAATGTCAAAGGTCGACATCGAGGAGTTTTTGACACCGATCACTTGAGGGGCTTCTAAGATCATATTTAGGAGTTCGGGATCCAGTGCGACACCTGCAAGCTGCGGAATGTTATAGATGATAAAGGGGGTTCTCGGCGCAGCTTGGATCATCGCGAGCCAGTAATCAGCAATGCCACGGCGGGGCAGATGGAAGTAGATCGGTGGAATTGCAGCGATGGCAGCGACGCCACAGTGCTCAGCGTGACGTGCTAGCCGACAGCTGTCCGCCGTATTATTGCAAGCGACATGAGCAATAATTTTCTTGCTGTCGCCGAGCGCCTTGACGACTGTTTCGAGAACAGCTTCGCGCTCTTCGACAGATTGATAGATGCACTCACCAGATGAACCTCCAACATAGAGCCCCTGAATGTCAGTCTTGGCGAGGTGCCGGCAAAAATCTTCGACGGCCTGTAAGTTGATCTCTCCTGTCGGTGTATAAGCTGCGTACAGGGCTGGATAAATTCCCTCGAGCTTTAGAGTAAAAGCTTCATTCATTCTAAACATCCTCATGTCCTTAGATTAACCTTTGACGGCGCCCATAGTTATACCCTGTGTAAAGTATTTTTGGAAGAGGAGGAAGACCGTAATAATAGGGACGGCTGCGAGGGCTGCCCCTGCCATGATCAGGCCAAAGTCCGTAGACATCTCTGCTTGCAACTTGGCAATTCCCAGGGAGATTGTCAGTTTAGGTGTACTGTTAATCATGATCAGCTGTAAGAAGTAATCGTTCCAGGCCGAGATAAAAGTAAAGATGGCCAGGGCTCCTATGCCTGGCTTGATCATCGGCAAGACGACAGAGGTAAAGCAGCGGAGCTCTGAGGCCCCGTCAATCTTTGCCGCCTCTAGCATCTCTCCAGGGATATTCTCTGAAAACTGTTTCATTAAAAAGACGCCAAATGGCCAGGCGACCGTTGGCAAGATGACGGCCCAGAGCGTATCGTGCATCTTCAAAAAGGCCATCTCCCGGAGCAAGGGAATCAAGATGACCTGCTTAGGCAGAGCCATGGCGGAGACGAGGAGGGAGAAAATGAGAGTGCGTCCGAAGAAGCGCTTCTTGGCGAGGACATAGCCGGCAAGTGCTGCCGTGATACAGGTGAGAAGCATGGCGGTGACGGCCATAAAGATTGTGTTGCCGAGCCAGCGCAAGGCGGGATTCTTGAAGAGGCGTAGGTAGTTGTCCAGCGTAAAGGTCTCAGGCAGGAGACTCGGTTGCGCTGAGTTTATTTCAACAGCCGTCTTAAACGAACCACTGATGATCCAAAAGAGTGGGAAGAAGAAAAAGAGCGCGAGTAGGCAGAGGACTAGGATCGACAAGGCTTGATAGGCTGGATTCTTGGCTTTGAGTTTATGCTTCATAGGCTTCTCCTACTCATGCTCCACGGAGCGGTTGAGACGAAATTGCAGGGCGGAAAATACGGCGATGATAATGGCGAGGACGATTCCCATTGCGTTTGCATAGCCGTAGCGATAGAGTCTGAAGACTTGATAGTAAATGTAATACATGACTGTGGAAGTCGAATTATTTGGTCCCCCGGAGGTTAAGAGTTGGATGAGGGCAAAACACTGGAAACTATTAATCGTTGTTATGACTAGGATGTAGAGAGTCGTTGGACGAATGGCGGGCCACTTGATGCGTCTGAAAATTTGTCGGCGATTGGCCCCGTCGACCTCTGCAGCCTCGATCATCGATTTGTCGACATTGCCGAGCGCGGCGACGTAGAGGACAATAGGCTGTCCGATAGAGGTCGTGAAGAGGATGAGAATAATACACCAAATGGCGTAGCGCTCATCACCCAACCAAGAAATATTCTTGTCTATGAGACCGAGGCCCTTCAGACCATAGTTGAAGAGCCCGTAGTATTGGTTAAACATCCATTTCCAGACGACGGTGACGGCGACAGTACCTGTGACGACGGGCAGGTAGAAGATGATTCTAAAAAAAGAGCGAAGAGCCGGTTTCAGTTCATAGATGGCCGTGGCCACCCATAGCGAAAAGGCCGTGACCGTGGGCACAGAGACCAAGACAATGACAGCCGTGTTCTTAAGAGAGCGGATGAAGATAGGGTCAGAGAAGAGTTCTTTATAATTGGCGAGGCCTACGAATTCAAAACTTTGCATCGTGTGATTAAAAAGACTCGTCACCAGTGCAATCCCCATGGGCACAATGACAAAGGCCAAGAAGAAGAGGAGACTTGGCAACAAAAAGAGATACGACGTGATATTTTCGTGACGTCGTAGAGCACGACCAGTACTTCGATTTGATTTCTCCATAATGTCTCACCTCATATTGAGAGACGGCTGCCCCTGTGGACAGCCGTCTCCAAGCTTGTCTACTTGACTGTAGCCTCGTTGACGTAGGTTTCCACGGCTTCTGGCACCGGAGTCCCCGAGAAAATCTTCTGGAGCATGTTCCACCAGGCTGTTCTCTGTTCAGTCCAGCCGGGAGTTACATTGTAGTAATCGCCAATATAGGGCATAAAGGTCGCATAGACGGCCATTCTCTCCTCGTCTTCAGTCCCAGCGTAGACATTGCCGAAGGAACTGCGGACAGGGAAGAAGCCCGTAGCCTTTACACTGGCAGGCCCCTGTTCGGGATCATCAGCGACAAAGCGGATAAACTCTTTGGCCGCAGCGATCCGGGCGGCGTCTCCATTGTCAAAGATACCGAAGCCCCAGATGCCGCCCGCAAGTTCTGGCTTCTCCTGATTCGTCGGGAAGGCGACTGCATAGGGCGTAAAGTTAACTTGGCTCGCGTAGTTGGCCTCGTTTGAAGCGTTCCAGCAAATACTCATGGCCACGGTGCCGTTGGCAAAGAGTTGCAATTCATCGGCGGCCTGAATACCAGCATCGGCACTGATGAGACCGGCATCGCGCCAGGCCACCAGCTGCTCGAGGGCCTGGATACCCTCTGGAGAATTCATGGTCCAGGCCGTGTGTTCAGGATTCGAGAATTTGGCGCCATAGAGATTCATCGCCAGCGCTCTTGTGCCCTGGTCGCCGCCCTGGCCACCGCAGTAGACGATCAGCTTGTTGTCGACGCCGTGGGCATCGAGCGCCTTAAGCGCTTTCTCAAAGTTCTCAGTCGTCCAGGTTCTCGTCTCTTGGTCGATATACTGCATGGCGTCGGCCTCTTCGAAGAGCTCTTTGTTGATGGCCATGCAGTGTGTGGTCATACAGAGAGGGTATTCGTAGAAGGCGCCGTCTGACCATTTACAGGCATTGACCACCGCCTGGCTCGTGGCGCTGATGTCGGCCAGAGCTTCCTCAGTCCATAAGTCGCTCAGGTCGACCATCTTTCCCTTGGCACCCCAATTGCTGACGAGGCGCTCGGGCCCCTCCATGATAATGTCAGGAGTGGTCCCGGCCTCGATAGCAGCAGTGACCTGGTCGTCCCCGGACTGGTAGTCCAAATATTCGACCTTGACCTGAATCTCAGGGTGCTTCTCATTGAATTTGGCAATGAAGCCATTGACGGTTTCAGCGTCTTTCCAGGCGCCAATCGGATAGGTCCAGAGTGTGATTTGACTCCCGTCTGCAGGGGCGGCCTCTGGCTCAGTCGTCTCGCTGTCTGCCGCGGCTTCGGCATCGGCCTCAGGCTGAGTATCTGCCGTGGGCTGCTTATCCTGCTGACAGGCAACGAGGCCAAAGAGCATCAGGACAGCGATGAGTAAGACA
>JAFAAL010000006.1 GCA_023426575.1 Bacillota bacterium | reverse complement strand
TCCGCTTTTCTCGAGGCCAGTTCCTGGCCCGAGGGAAGGCCGATATACTTTATCTTGAGCTGTGGTGACAGCTGGGGAGATGCTGCGTTTTACGCAGGTGGTCTCGCCCGTCAATTGAAATTGAAGTTCATGGGACTCTACGGCATCGTCATGCCAGAAAATTATATCGCGCTCTTCCCCTGTCCAGAGCGAGCTGAGGCCGAGGCCATCATTACGCGCGCTGAGGCAGAACTGGCTCAGCTCATCCCAATCATTCGCGAGAGGGACGTCTTTCCCGAGCAGAAGAGTTCCTGGCGACTGCTCAGCCACGTCGTCAATCCTCTCTTCTACCCCTTTGTGGTCAGCGATCGCGGCTTCTCTGTCGATGAGCGCTGTATTCACTGTGGGCTCTGCGTGGAGCTTTGTCCTCTACAGAACATCAGTCTGACTGAGGATAAAAAGAGGCCCCAGTGGCACGGCGACTGCACACACTGCATGGCGTGTATTGCCGCCTGTCCTACGGAGGCGATTGTCTATAAGGGGCGAACGCGCAGCAAGACGCGCTATTATCTTGAGGCCGAGACGGGCAAGCTCCGCTACTAGCTGACTTTGCTTGCAAGCTCCTCTCCGCTATTTGCTGTCTGTCCTATCTTTCGCAGCTTTCTTCGCACTTTTTTCAATTTTCTTAAGCGTCTCCAGATAAGCTTCCTCAACGGGCGATAATGTTTTCACCTGGTATTTTCTGTACTCAGCCTTGGCCTTGTCTAGGGCCTCTTCTCGACTCATCTTCCCTGCCCCTTGAAGCAGGGCTCTGTGACCAGAACTTAAAATGCGGTCGAGTTGCTCAATATAGTCGCGCATATACATGGGCTTATGCTCTATGGCACTGATTTCCGCCAGATCAAAATAACCAGAGACGAGATTGCCAAGAATCTTCAGTTCATTTTCACTGAGATAATTCTTGGCAATTCCGATATCTTTAAGTGTAGGCATCTCCCCTTGGAAGCTTCTCAGTCCCATGAAGGGTTTATCGCTATCTGCTCGCTCATAGATGATTTCTGCCGCCGTGTGACCGTGAGCAGCATAGTGGAGCTTGTTTTGCACGATAGCAAAGAATCTGAGTGATTCTTCACTTTTAGGATCGTAATCAAGGCTGGTGGCGTAAAGATCCAGCACCTGACGATAGAGGACCTTCTCCGAGGAGCGAATGTCCCGGATGCGCTCGAGTAATTCTTTCCAATAATGACCGCCGGCATGACCTTTGAGCCGTTCATCGTCTAGAGTGAAGCCCTTTATCATGTACTCTTTCAATCTGGCGGTCGCCCATTGACGAAAACGGGTGGCTACGAGAGATTTGATCCGGTAACCAAGTGAGATAATCATATCGAGGTTGTAGTGCTTCACTTGATACTGTTTACCATCTGCGGCAGTTGTTCGGAATTTCCGAACAACTGAATTTTCGTCTAGCTCTTGCTCTGCAAAAATATTGCTGATATGTTCACTGACATTCGCTTTGCTCGATTGGTATAGCTCACAGAGCTGTGCTTGTGATAGCCATACGGTCTCATCTTCTAGACGCACATCGATTTTCGCAGCACCATCTTCCGCTTGGTAGATGATGATTTCGCTCTTCTGATGCTTCTTTTCAACTGTTTCCATGATAAGCCACCTGTCCCACTGAGGCGATTGTATATAAGGGAAAACGTGCGAGGAGCCGCGTTATGATCTCGAGAGCACGAAAGCGACGGCTCCCCGTTTCGCTTAGTTCAGTTGCAAGGTCTTCTCCGCCGCCATGATGACGTCGATGACGTAGTCGGCATTGACGATGTCGAGGCCTGGGAGGAGATGCTCCTCATTGATCTTATTGTGCTTGAGACAGGCGTTGCAGACCGAGATCTTGCCGCCGAGGGCGAGGTACTCGTCGATCAGTTTCTTGACGGGCATGAAGGGTTCACCGATGTCGACCTTGTCCGCGTAGCCTTCCTCCATGAGATAGGTCGCATAAGAGAGGATTAAAACGTCGGTTTCGAGGCCGCGTTTTTTCGCGTTCAGGGCCATCGTAAAGGCGATGGTGACGTTGTTCTGCTCACGAATGTCGCCGGTGAGCGTGACCAGGAAATCAAGTTTTTTCATGGGAAAACTCCTTTTATCTTGTTATTTTGGGCGCAGCAAAAGCCCCCATTTCTGCCTCTTATGAGAAGGGCCGCCGGCAACTGCGGCGACCCGATCTTCTTATTTAAGCTCGTGTGTCATCTCAGGACTGTTGACGATCGTGTCCTGGACGGGGCAATTGCCCTCAATGAAACGGATGTATTCTTCCAGCTCCTCGGCTGTATTCTCGGCCTCAATGTGGAAGATGGAATGAATTTTGGAGAAGCCGATCTTCGCCTTCGGATCCTTGCCCGAGAAGCCATCGGGGTTCAATGTGCCCTCGAGGTCGACGGCAATCGACTTGAGTTTGATGCCCTGTGCTTCGGCAAACATCGTCCCCACGATGCATTTGCAGGCGCCGAGAGCTGAGAGCAGGGCCTCGACGGGGTTCATACCCTCATCGCTCCCTCCAAGATTTTTAGGTTCATCGAGAACAAAGCTGAGACCTCTCGCCTCACAGTGAATCTTGACTCCTGATTCGACTCTGGTCTTTGCCTTAAATGTGACGTCTGCCATATGATTCTCCTTTCAAGCAGTGTTAATCTCTTTTCATTATTTCTCTTTATGCTTTTCATTTCAGTATCTTTTGCAACATTGTGCTAAAATCTTTATAGAAATTTATTTTTAGAAGTTGAGAGATCATGCGCATCACACTCAAGGAAATTGCCAAGCGAGCGAGAGTCTCCGTCACGACCGCCTCCCTAATCCTCAATGGCAAGGAGGAGCGCTTTAAGCCTGCGACGGTCGAGCGGGTCAAGCTGGCGGCCGAGGATATGCAATACAGTCCCAATAAGATTGCGACGGCGCTCATCACGCGCAAGTCGCGCTCACTCGGTCTCATTCTCCCCGATATTCGCAACCCCTTCTTTGCCGCTCTGGCACACGGCATCGGTACCCGCGCCGACGAGCTGGGCTACAGTCTCATGCAGTCTAATTCATCTGACAGCCACGAAAAGGACCTCGACTTGATCCAGAGTTTCCAGGCGCATCTGGTCGACGGACTCCTCTT
The DNA here is from genome assembly GCA_023426575.1 of Bacillota bacterium. Lineage (GTDB taxonomy): Bacteria > Bacillota > Clostridia > Saccharofermentanales > DTU023 > JAFAAL01. Next base: position 423 of record JAFAAL010000006.1, on the reverse strand, counting down.
CTGTATGGCGGGCAATACCACGGTGCAAAACTTTGGCGAGACACTGAGAGCTCTCCGTGAGACGCGTCTCCCCTTTGTCTTTGTCGATCGCTACTATCCTGATTTTGGCGCCTTGCGCCACGTCGGCATCGACCACTTCTATGGCGGACAAGTCGCGACGAATCATCTCCTCGACTTGGGCCACCGCCAGATTGTCTGTATTTCAGGGCCCTTGAATCTCAGCGATGCGGCCTCTCGCGCCAGCGGCTACACTCAGGCCATGTCAGAGGCCCATCTCCCCTCTCTCATCCTGGAGGGCAATTATCACAGCGACTCGGGCTATCGTCACTGTCTCGAGCTCTTCAGGGCCAAGGAGCGTTCCAAGCCACGTCCGACAGCCGTCTTTGCCTGCAATGACCTGATGGCGATGGGAGTCCTCCAAGC
>JAFAAL010000040.1 GCA_023426575.1 Bacillota bacterium | reverse complement strand
AATTTAGCTCGACTCCTCTGCGCCTCGTCTCTGAACAGCAATTGCTCGAGGCCAGTGGCCTGAGGCCGGGGCAGCATTTCCTCAAGGGGCTCATTCAGAAAAATTTCGCGCGCAGTCTCCGCGGCCGCTATAGTGAAGCCGAAGAGGCCATCCTCGAGAAGATTCCTCAAATTCGAGACGTCGAGGTCAGGCTCCAGAGCCCCCAGCGCATCTTCTTTCGCGTCCTCGAGCGACTCCCCATCGCCGCCCTGCAAATTCCCGACGGTGTCATCCTCATGGATCGCGACGGACTCGCTGTCCAGCTGCGCGCCACTGTGCCCCCGGGTGTCCCCCTGATCTCGGGACTGAACGTCACGCGCGTCGCCGTGGGGGAGAAGGTCGAGATCGATCTGCCGCGCGACTTGCAGCGTGCCCTCGGCATCCTCTCGGCCCTCGTCGAGGCCGATGCCCAGGCCAGCAAGGAGCTCCAGCTCATGCCTCTCTTGCAAGAGGTGAGACCCGGCGCCAACCAGCGCGTCTTGATCAAATTGCGCCTGCCCGCCAACGGCAAGATCCTCAACCTCTCCTGTGCCCAAAACGACTATTTGACCAAGCACTTCGTCTGGCTGCGCTCGGTCATCGCGACGGGTGTCTTCGACGAGCGTGTGCCAGGGACGCTGGACCTCTCGGGCCGCTACCAGATCTTCAAGCCCCTCGACCCCGAGCGCGAGACAGAGGTCTACCAATGGGATCAGGGCGTGCCGATTGAACCCGTGGCCCCGCCGATAGAAGAGTCCGTCTGGGAAGATGCCGAATACCTCCCTGAAGAAGGAGCGGAAGATTTTACAACGCCGTAGGACTTAGATTTTGAGGCTTTGATCAAAGCCAAACTATACAACCTGATGTCAGGACGTCACCCGTCATCATGAAAGTTTCACGATATTGCAACTTCAATGTAATACAAGTGCTTGTATAAAGGCTCAGGATACCTTAAAATCAAGCCTAGACTAACTGTAGGTCTGCTGCAGAACTGAAAGGAGTTGGCGAAATTGGTAGATTATCAAATGGGCTTCGGGATGGAAGACGAACATTACGCCACTATAAAAGTGATCGGAGTGGGCGGCGGCGGATGTAATGCCGTCGATCGCATGATTGAATCAGCCGTACAGGGCATCGAGTTTATTGCCATCAACACAGATAACCAGTGTCTGCAGCGCAGTAAAGCACAGGTCCGAATTCAGATTGGCGAGAAGGTGACGCGCGGGCTCGGCGCGGGGGCGAACCCTGAGGTGGGGCAGAAGGCGGCCGAGGAATCGGCAGAAGAGATCCAACACGCCATCGAGGGCACGGATATGCTCTTTATCACTGCCGGCATGGGCGGTGGCACGGGCACAGGTGCCGCACCGGTCGTGGCACAGATTGCCAGACGGATGAATATTCTGACGGTGGGCGTCGTGACGAGACCCTTCCGCTTTGAGGGCGCACGTCGTGCTCAGAATGCAGAGCGCGGCATCCGCGAGATGGAGCAGTATGTCGACTCTCTAGTCATCGTCCCCAACGACAAACTCTTAGAAATTGCCTCAGACGATACCTCGATTGACGAGGCCTTTAGCTTGGCTGACCGCGTTCTGCGCTTTGGCGTCTCTTCGATTTCTGACCTCGTCGCCGTCCCGGGTCTCATCAACCTCGACTTGGCAGACGTGCGCCGCGTCATGACCAATGCCGGCATCTGCCACATGGGCATCGGCCAGGCCGCGGGTGAGAGCCGTGCGGCCACAGCGATTCGCCAGGCGATCAACAGTCCGCTGCTCGACACGACGATCGATGGAGCTCGCGGTGTCCTGATCAACTTTACGGGCGGGCATGACATGAAGATGCGTGAGGTCGATGAAGCGGCCTCTGTCGTCCGCGATGCCGTCTCTCCTGAGGCCGACATCATCGTCGGTGCGGTCATCGATGAGAATATGCAGGACGAGATCATGATTACGGTCATTGCCTCAGGCTTTGACGGTGAGGCCAGACCGCGTCCCAAGACAAATCAGACGGGATTTGCCCCCGGTTTCTCGGCTAAGCCTCAGAGCAGTACCAATACGAGCCGCCTCGACAACGACCTGCCAGGTTTCCTCCGGAATCAGCCGACGACACGTCCTGAGACGCGCACGGATGCTGGCTTCGGACTCGGTGCCGCCCGCCCCCAGGATTCACGTACGACGAGCTGGGCGACAAATAAACGCGAGAACAGCGAGATGGCAGATCTCATTCAAAAGGTCAGCCAGTCGACCAGGCAGAGTCAGGAGCTTGCGACAATGGATGCCGATCAGATCGGCCGCCGGACTAAGCCTGAGAAGAAATCTTCAAATCGCATCCTGCCCTGGTTCCTCCAAGACAACGATGAGGAATTTGAGGACTAGACCGCTGACATTGACTTACGAGCCGGTTTCATACCGGCTTTTTTTGACTGGAGGATTCTATGCGCTGTCCCTATTGCAATAATATTGAAGATAAAGTGATTGACTCGCGGCCGACGGATGACAATGCGACGATTCGTCGGCGGCGCGAGTGCCTCCACTGCAAGCGCCGCTTTACGACCTATGAGAAGGTCGAGGAGCTGAGCTTCTTCGTCATCAAGAAGGACGGGAGCCGACAGGACTTTGACCGCGAAAAACTGATTCGTGGTATTCTTAAATCATCTGAGAAGAGGCCCTTGACCCGCAAGATGATCGAGGATCTGGTCGACAGTATCGAACAGCAGGCCATCAATCAGGCGCGGCGTGAGATTCCGAGCGAGGAGCTCGGTGAGGCCGTCCTGACGCGCTTGCGCGATCTCGACGAGGTTGCCTATATCCGCTTCGCGTCGGTCTACCGCGACTTCCAGGGCATCGACTCTTTCTTAGAGGAACTGAAGAAATTGAAGCAGTAGAGGGGAGGCCCTATGCAGGTCCAGGTGCTGGTCGTTGACGATGATCCCAATATCTTAGAATTGCTGCGGCTCTACCTCGTCAAGGACGACTTTACAGTGACGACGGCCATGACGGGGGAGTCCGCCCTCGAAACCTTTCATAGCTCTGAACCTGCGGCGATTCTCCTCGACTTGATGCTGCCGGGTAAGTCGGGACTCGACGTCCTCCGTGAAGTGCGGCGGACGAGCGACGTCCCGATTCTCATCTTGACGGCCAAGGGGGACACCCTCGACAAGATTGTAGGCCTCGAGCTCGGGGCCGACGACTATATCGAAAAACCCTTTGAGCCCAAGGAGGTCGTCGCCAGAATCAAGGCGGTCCTGCGGCGGGCGCGCGGTGAGCTCGCCCCCCGCGGACAGGCGGAGAGCCCCGTGGAAAATAAGATTCGCCTGGGCTCGCTCGTCATCGATCAGCTGGCTCTCCGCGTCCTGGTCGGAGAGCGCGAGGTCGAGTTGGCCCCCAAGGAACTCGACCTCCTGACCTTTCTGGCCACGCACCCCGGTCGCGTCTTTAAGCGCGACCAGCTCCTCGATGCCATCTGGGGTCTCGACTACTATGGCGACACGAGGACTGTCGATGTCCATATCCGACGTCTGCGGGAAAAATTGGATGTCCTCGAGCACCCCGACTGGGAGCTCAAGACGGTCTGGGGTGTGGGCTATCGCCTGGACCTCAATCTCTCCTCAGAGTCCAGGAGATAAGGATCTACTCAGAACATGGCCAAGAGTCCCATCCAAAAAACCATCTACAAGCGCAGCTTCATCCAGCTGGCCCTGGCAATCTTTCTCATCTTCCTGGTCTTTGGCCTCTCTTACCTCCTGATCTTCAATCGACTGAGCCGCCAGCAGATTGAGATTCAGACGCTGAAGACAGCTCAGGCGGTCGCCGCCGAATATGCCCGCGACATGCAGAGCTTTGAAGGGGCGCAAAACTCATCTGAGCTCATTCACCTCGCCAATTTTTCGGCGCGTTCGAGTAACAGCTTGATCTGGCTCATTACGGCGGAGGGCGACGTCATCTACGCGACAGCTTTTCCGAAACAGGCAGATCAGGCCTTTGGGCAGAGGGAGGGCCTGCCACAGCTGCCTCCTGAATTTCTCAATAAGTCGGGCTACGGCCAGACCTATGGCGAGCAGTTCGCCCCCTTTCTCGGACCCGATCGCAAGTGGCTCTCTGTCTCCCAGCCGATCGAGTCCAGCCTCGGCAACTACCTCGGGGAGGTCCTGATCCACAAGCACTTGGCGCCTGAAGAGGCGCCAGGGGTGCACTTGCTCCAAACGCTTCTCATCTCTCTGGGCATCGCGCTCTTTACGGCGACGATTGCCATCTTCCTCCTCGCGCGCAACCTGACCCGCCCGATCTCGGCGCTGGCCAAGACGGCCGAGGCCGTCTATCACGGCGACCTGACGGCCCGTGTCTCTCTGCCGGGCAAGAAGACGAGCTTTCTGCTAAGTCGTGAAGGAGAGGGGCAGAAGCCAGAGTCCGAAGATGACTTGACCCTCCTCGTCAAGACGATGAACTCCCTCATCGCCTCTCTGGAAGAGGAAGAGGCCGACCGCGAAAGCTTCCTGGCCTCGATATCACATGATCTTCGGACCCCGCTGACAAGTATCAAGGGATTCGTCACTGGCCTCCTCGACGGGACCATTCCGCCCGCAGACGCCGAGCGCTACCTCCGCCTCGTGGAGGCAGAGACCAAGCGCATGCAAGAGCTGGTCCAATCGCTCTTCAATGCCTCGTCAGTCGAGACGCGCGCCCACGCTGACTTTCGCGACTTCGATCTCAATGACCTCATCACCCGCAACATCGCCCTCTTTGAGACAGAGATCAAAGCGAAGCACCTCCAGCTTCAATACGAGCTCTACCTCCAGTCTGCCGACGGCCACTGCCTGGTCCACGGCGATCCCCAGCTCATCTACCGCGTCATCTCGAACCTTCTGAGCAATGCCATCCGCTTCACGCCGGAGAGCGGCAGAATCCGCCTCTCCACGACACTCAGTGAGCGCGCTGGACTCTTACGCGTCCGGGTCGAAGATACGGGGCCGGGCGTCCCTGAGAACGAGCGCGAGGCCATCTTCGAGCGCTTTTATAAGGTGGACAAGGCGAGATCGAGCACAGGTTCAGGTCTCGGCCTCTATATTGCCAGATCCCTCCTCGGCGCCCACGGCCAGAACCTGAGCTATTTTGTCTCGGAGCTCGGTGGCGCTGGTTTCACTTTTGAACTTCCCCTCTCAAATCGTTAGAATAAGACGCAAGCTTTGCCCAGCTCTGAAGGGAGGCCGTCTATGCACTCTCATACCCCATCTCTAAGAATGATCTCGGCGCGACTGCGGCTCGGCTTGGCCGTCGCTTTCTGCCTCTGCCTCGGCCTCGGCCTCGTGGCGATCTCAGCGGGCTCGAGTCACTTGCCGACGGGGCTCGCCCCTGAACTGACGGATTCCCCAGCCTCGGCCGAGCGCCTCGAACGCGCCCTAGAGAGTGTGATGACGCTTGAGATACTCGAGCAAAATGCCGCCGGCGGCTGGCGCCTACGCGATACGGCGGCGGCCATCGTCATCAGTTCTGAGGGCCATGTCGTCACCTTGCACTCGGGCCTCAGTATCGCCTTGAGCGCGAGCGGTCAGATGAAGAGCCAGGTGCGCCTCCGCCTAAGGGCCGCCGATGGACAGAGTTACCGGGCCAAGTGGCTGGGCAGCGATCCTGAGCTCGACCTCGCCCTCCTCGCCATCCTCGATCGCCGCGGGCAGTCCTTCCAAGCGCTGCCCGTTAAACCGGAGCGCCAGCCCCTCCTCGGCGAGAGCTTTGTCCAGATTCTGCCGCGCAATCCCTTCCGCCATCAGGGGCAGCTGATCGCCGGCCACTGTGAACAGATCTTGCCCGTCCTCCTCAGCGAGAGCGGTCAGCACTACGCGCTCTTCACCAGCGCGAGCCTCATCAACAAGAGTGACCTCTTTGCGCCTGCTATCAGCCGTGACGGCGCAGTCATCGGCTTTTCGATCTACCGTAAAGAGCGCGTCGCCTCCGATCGCAACGCCTACTTCATCAGCAATCAGACCTTTGTCGAGGCCGTCCAGAGACTGCACCGCCAATACGCGGCCGGCCCTCTCGAAGACTACCCTCAAGAGGAGGATCGCCCAGACGCGCCTCACGACAGTGCTCAGTACGGGATTTATCTCGGCCTCCGCTTCTATAGCGATGAGACCTTTTCTCTTCTTCAGGATGACTACGGACTGCCGAGCGGCCTGATGATCGCCGAAGTCTTGCCCCAGTCGCCGGCCTACGTAGCTGGCCTCAATGCGGGCGATATCATCGTCATGGCCAATCAAGAGCCGATTGCCAAGAGCACTGACTTCCTCGCCCTCAGCTATAAGCTCGAGCCTGGGGACCTCCTGGCCCTGACCGTCGTCGACGAGCTCGGCAACGAGCGCGAGATTCAGGTCTACACCAAACGTCCCTAGCATGCTGATCCAGACCTATGACAACCGCGTCCTAGAGCAGCCGATCACGGTCCTTGCGGGGATCTCAGCGAAGCGGGCCGAGCTCTTTCAGCGCCTCGGCATCACGACGACTGGCGAGCTCTTGACACATCTGCCACGCGCCTACATCGACTGGACCGAGCTGACCCCGATCGCAGAGCTCGAGCTCGGCGTCCCCCAGACCCTCTGCGCTGAGATCACGCAAGTTGGCAGTATCCGCCGCAAAGGCCGCCTGCAGTGGTGGCAGGCCGAGGTCAGCGACGAGACTGGGACGATTTCCATCACCTACTTCAATCAGACCTGGCTGAGATCCCAGCTCAAGCTGGGGGAGACCTACTACTTTCACGGTAAGGTCGAGGCCCGCGGCTTCTTCAAAAATCTCATCAATCCCGCCCAGATGAGCAGGGAAGAGTGGACCAGGCAGCCGCTCATTCCCATCTACCCGGCAACCGAGGGCCTCTCCCAGGGCATCATCCGCAAGGCGATCACAAATCTCTTAGAGAGCGAGCGCCTCTGGACGGAGCTGATCGACCCCCTGCCGAGCGAGATCCGCGAGCGCTACCAGCTCGCCGACCTCAGCTTCGCCCTCGACAAGATCCACCGACCCCGCCAGCCCGAGGACCTCGAACTGGCCCGTCGACGCATCGCCTTTGCCGAGCTCTTCTACATCGGCGCCGCGATGAAACTGCTCAAGGAGCGGCGCATCCGCCAGGAACACGCCCCCTCCATGACTCTCTCCCCAGCGGCAAAAGCCAAATTCCAGACTCTAATCGAGCAACTGCCCTTTCGGCCGACGGATGATCAGGTCCGTGCAGCCAATGAGATCTTTCAGGACTTAAAGAGCGAGGTTCCGATGAGTCGTCTCCTCCAGGGGGACGTCGGCTCGGGCAAGACACTGGTTGCCGTCCTCGCCGCCTACTACGCCATCCTCGCCGGCTACCAGGTTGCCCTCTTGGCGCCGACCTCGGTCCTCGCCACACAACACGCCACTAAGATCTCGGCCCTGCTCGAACCCCATAAGATCAGCACCGCGCTCCTAACGGGTGGCCTCAGGACCGCTGAGCGCCGCGCGATCTATGACGGCGTCGCCAGTGGGAAGATCCAATTTGTGATCGGCACGCACGCCGTCTTAAATTCAGAGCTCTCCTTCCAGCGCCTCGGCCTCGTCATCACAGACGAGCAGCATCGCTTCGGCGTCAAGCAGCGCGGCCAGGCCCTCGAGCAGAGCGAGCGACCCCACAGTCTCGTCATGTCTGCCACGCCGATCCCGCGGACCCTCGGCTTGATTCTCTACGGCGACCTCGACATCTCGACCCTCCATGAAATGCCAGCGGGACGCCAGCCCATTGAGACCTATACGATCAGCTCGCCCGACTTGCCTCGCGTCTACGATTTGATTCGCCGCGAGGTCCAGGCGGGTCAACAGGCCTACATCGTCTGCCCCCTGCTCGCAGAAAACGAAGAGAGCGAGGCAGAGGCGGCCACCGCGCTCTATCAGGAGCTACAGCGGGAGGCTTTTGCCCGTTTTTCTCTCGGCCTTCTCCATGGCCGGCAGAAGCCGGAGGACAAGGCGGCGATCATCCAGCGCTTCCTCGCTGGGGAGATTGAGATACTGATCTCGACTTCCGTCATCGAGGTCGGCATTGACAACCCCCGGGCGAGCATCATGCTGATCATGAATGCTGAGCGCTTTGGCCTCGCTCAGCTCCACCAGCTGCGGGGACGCGTCGGACGCGGCACGGCCAAGAGTCTCTGCATTCTCCACAGCGATCAGCCCGAGGGGCCCTCCCGCGAGCGACTCCGGGTCATCTGTCGTGAGCGCGACGGCTTCAAGATTGCCGAGGCCGACCTGGCGATGCGGGGCCCAGGCCAGTTCTTTGGCGAGCGCCAGCACGGACTGAGTGAGGTCCAGGCGGCCTATGCCTTTGCCGATGCGACCCTCATCCGCGAGGTCGAGACGGCCATCGCAGAGAGCGATCTCAGACAGCCGAAGATCCGCGCGCTCATCGCCGCCCGCTATCCCGATCTCGGCCATGGGGAGACCCTCTGATGCCCCGGATTATTGCAGGACGTTTACGGGGCCTCCAGCTGGCCAGTCTCGACGGCGACTTGACCCGGCCGACCGGCGACCGCGTCAAGGAGGGCCTCTTTTCCGCCCTGGCCTTTCGCCTTCCGGGGAGTCGCTGCCTCGACCTCTTCGCGGGCTCAGGCCAGATTGGCCTCGAGGCCCTGAGCCGTGGAGCCCGTCAGGTCGTCTTTGTCGAGTCGGCGCGGGCGGCCCAAAAGGTCATCTTAAAGAACCTGTCAAAAGCCAAGATAGAGCCCCGCCTTGCCCTCCCATCTCAAGAGGCAGAGGCGATTGTCTTAAACTGCGATGCTGAGCGGGCACTGCGACGCCTGGCGGCCGAGGGCCAGCTCTTTGACTTTATCTACTTCGATCCGCCCTGGGCGGCATTGCCAGAGCTCTGGCGTCAGCTGGCCCAGAGCCTGGCGGAGATACTGGCACCTTCAGGTCTGCTCGTCATGGAGACGGAGCAGAGCCCAGAGCCCATTGCCCCCTGGCGCTGTGTCAAGACGAGGCGCTATGGGCGCACACAATTACATTTTTGGCAGAAGGAGGAGATCATCGATGAAGATCATCTATCCGGGGAGTTTTGACCCCTTTACCAAGGCGCATCTCGCGCTCTGTATCCGCGCCGCCAGCCTGGCAGACGAGCTCGTCGTGCTCTTTGCAGAGAACAGTCAAAAGCGCGCCTATTACAGCTTGGAAGAGCGGATGCGCTTTGCGTGTACGGCCTTAAGTAATTATGCTAATATTAGGATTGATTCATGGCCTGGTCTCTTGGCCGATTATTTTCGTGAGAGCCGGGCAGATGCAGTTTTGCGCGGACTGAGAAATACGAATGACCTCCTCTACGAGCAGAGCATGGCAGAGATCAACCGCCTCCTCTGTCCGCAGCTGGAGACCATCTTGCTTCTCTCGCGGCCAGAAGAGTCTTGGATGAGCTCCTCGCTCGCCCGAGAACTCGCAGAGCTCGGTGCGGATCTCTCGGCCATATTGCCAGCCCCCGTCATCGCCGCGCACGCAAGAGAACTGTATAAAGAGAAGAGAACAGAGCCCCGAGGGGGCGAGAGGGAGTAGAGATGGATCAGCAATTTGGTCACGACAAGCCGGATTTCCCGCAGATTGAGCAGCGGCGTCAGCCCATCAGCCAACACACGGCGCCCCAGCGGCGGCTCCGTCCCGATGACGCGCGACTGAGTCAGAAGACCAGTCCGCAGCGCCCCGTGCGCCCTGAGCGCAGCGAAGGGGCGGGGGAGGATCGCCAGGGCATCGAGAAGAGTGTCTTCTCCGTGCTCAACCGCATGGAGGACCAGATCTCCGAGGGTAAGAAGATGCCCTTTTCTGACCAGGTCCTGGTCGATCGCGAGGAAATGCTCTTCATGATCAGGGTCATCCGTGAGAATCTGCCCGAGGAACTTCGACAGGCTCGCTGGCTCCTCCAGCAGAACCGCCAGCTCATCGCCGAGGCGCGCAAGGAGGCCGAGCAGATCATGCGCGAGGCCGAACAGCAGATGACGCGGATGATCGACGAGCACGAGGTCACCCAGCAGGCCAAGCACGAGGCCAAGTCCATTCTGACCTCCGCCGACCAGAGAGCGCGCTCGATCGAAAATCAGGTGATCGACTATGCCAAGAACGTTCTGGTCGACCTCGAGGACCAGCTGACGGAGATGCTTGTCTTCATCCAGCGCAATAAAAAGGAGATCGAACAGTGAAGGTCGGTCTGTTCTTCGGCGGGGTCTCGAGTGAGTACGAGATCTCCCTCAAGTCAGTGATCTATGTCTATGGCGCCCTGTCTAAGCTCCAGGATCTAGAGATTGAACTCATCGGCATCAGTCGTGAGGGGAAATTCTTCCACTTCACGGGAGAGCTTGAGGCCATTGAGGCCGACCGCTGGACAGAAGAGGACGTCAAGCAGATCTATTGGAACCTCGACCCCAGCGATCCCGGTTTCTACACCGAGGGCTTTACGACTTATAAATTTCACCCGCTCGATGTCGCCTTCCCCTGCGTGCACGGGGCCTATGGTGAGGATGGGACACTTCAGTCCCTCTTTGAGATGATGAAGCTGCCTTACGTCGGGGCGGGCGTCCTCGGCTCGGCCATCTGCCTCGACAAGGCCGTGGCCCGCCAACTCTTTGACCAGCTGGCCATCCCCCAGGCCAAGTGGCTCTGGCTCCGTGAGCGCCGCTACAGGCCAGATCCTGAGCGCCAGCTCGACCACATCGAGGCGGAACTTTCCTATCCACTCTTTGTCAAGCCTGCCAATGCGGGGTCATCGGTCGGCATTTCCAAGGTCAGCACCCGCGCCCACCTCAAGGAGGCCATCGACGCAGCCTTCTTCTATGACAGCAAGATTGTCATCGAGGAGACGATCGTCGGCCGCGAGATTGAACTGGCAGTCCTCGAACTCGGCGATGCCGAGCGCAAGCTCATCGTCTCACCCGCTGGCGAGATCATCTCCGCCCATGAGTTCTATGACTATGATGCCAAGTATATGGACCTCGGCTCGCGCCTGATCATTCCCGCACAGATTCCCCCTGCGGCCTATAACGAGATGTTGGAATACGCCAAGCTCGCCTTCCGCAGTGCGCATTGCCACGGCCTCGCCCGCGTCGACTTCTTCTACTGTGAGAATGGCGAGATCTACCTCAATGAAGTCAATACCATTCCTGGCTTCACGGCGATATCGATGTACCCGAAGCTTTTGGCCCTCGCTGGCTACCCCGAAGTGGAGCTCATGCGGGCATTGCTCGACAATGCCTTCGCGGGCAAGGGGTAATTTGAGGCGCCTTTTATGCGGCGAAGTCATTTGAAACAGCTCGTGGTCCTCATCCCTCTGGGCCTCCTGATGCTCTATCTCCTCACGGCGTGTTCTCAGAGTTTTCTCAAGTCGCCCCATGAAGAGAGCGTGTCCAGCACGGACAAGAGTCAGCTGGACTTGCCAGCGGCGGATGAAGATCTCGAGCTCTTGCTCGAGACCTTAGAACTCGATCAGCCCGAGGACATCTATAATAAAGTTCATCCCGATGCCATTCGCCGCTTCGGCCGCGAGCAGATCGTCGAGCGCCACAAGAAGATCCATGAGAATCTCGGCATCTCCGCCGTGCGCTATCAAAATGTCGAATGCCTCAAGCTCCTCCCGGAGGAGGCGCGACGCATCTACATGGCGGAGATCGAGATGGATTGCCAACTCGGCACGATCTCCAAGGAGCAGAGCTTCAGCCTGATCTACAATCACAAGAGCGGGCGCTGGGAGCTCGACTGGCAGCCTGGCATCATCGTTCCAGGTCTCCACGAGCGCGGCACCGTCCGCGTCCGTGACCTCGTCGCCAAGCGGGGCGAGATCTTTGACCGGGAGGGTCGCAGCCTCGCCGCCAATGTCGTCCAGTACCAAATCGGCATTGTCCCTGCCGATTTGAATCTCGGGGAGCTTCCCGCGATAGCCGAACTGCTCAAGACAGAGGTCGAGATCCTCCAAGAGAAAATTCAGGCAACTTGGGTGACGGAGGACAGCTTTGTTCCCCTGGTCACCTGGCCAGAAGTCGATGCAGAGACCTATCAAAAGCTCCGAGACTTTAGGCTGAGGGTGGAGCCGACCTCTGGCCGCTCTTATCCCTATGGCGAGGATCTGGCGATCCTCCTCGGCTATATCGGGCCCGTCAGTGTCGAAGATCTGGCACGTCCTGAAAACAAGGACCTCAGCCCGCAGCAAGAAATTGGCAAGACGGGTATCGAGCAGATCTTTGACCGCAGATTGCGTGGCCAAAATGGTTTCCAACTCTATGTCACGGGGGAAGAGGAACTGATCCTCCTCGAATCACCCCTCATCCCTGGAGAAGATCTCCACTTGACGATCGACGCCGAGCTCCAGAAGAGTCTCATGGTCGAGCTCAGGGGAGAAGACGATGTCTTTGCGGGCATTGTCCTCAATCCCGAGGACGGGACTGTCATGGCGACGATCTCGACGCCGAGCTATGATCCGACGCTCTTTATAAATGGCATTGCCACTAGAGACTATGAAACGCTCGTCACAGATCCCCGTCTGCCGCTCTACAACAAATTCAATGCGCTCTATACGCCGGGGTCGACGCAAAAGGTCCTCTCGGCCCTCGCCTTTTTGACGGATCCTCACTTTCAGCCCGAGGAGGGGCGAGAGATTAGAGGGGAGAGCTGGCAGAAGGATGCCTCTTGGGGCGACTACAAGGTGCGTCGCGTCGCCCAGATTGAGACGCCTCTCGACCTCGAAGAGGCGCTGATCTACTCTGACAATATCTACTTCGCCCAGGTGGCGATTGAACTCGGTGCCGCCTCCTATCTCGAGGGGCTGGAGTCCCTCGCCTTTGGTCAGCCCTTTCGGACGGCCTATCCCTTCTTGAACTCATCGATCGCCCAGGCCGCGGAGCTCGATGCCGATGTTCTCCTCGGCGATACCGCCTACGGCCAGGGCCAAGTCTTGGTCAATCCGGTCGAGCTCTGTGCCATCTATAGTGCCATCCTGACGGGCCAGGTCCCAGAGCCCAAGATGCTCCTGGAAGAAGATTTTCCAGCTCGCGCAAAGCTCGCCCTCTCAGCGTCTGAGCGCCAACTCTTGCAGCGCGCCCTGCGCGGGGTCGTCACCGAACGCTATGCCCAGGCCATGGAGCGCAAGGGCCTCAAAATCGCCGGCAAATCGGGCACCGCGGAGATCGGTCTCGATAGCGAGGGAAAAATGCAGTATAATAGTTGGTTCGTAGGTTATGATCAGGCACAGCCAGAGGCGGTTCTCGCCCTCTGCCTGCTCTCTGCCCAGGATCATGAGGCCACGTATTGCCACGAACATTTCGCCGACTGTCTCGAGATCATCTCGCGCCACTTGGCGAGAAAGAACACGAGGTAAACGATTGAAACAGCTAAAAATTTTAATCGCTCTCATCTTACTCATCTCGTTCGTCGCCTGCGGCCGTGAGGCCAAGCAGGGTTCTGATCGCGATCTCAAATCACTGAGCACCCAGGCCCCGCTGGCGGAGGTCAGCACGCCTGCGCCCATCGACCTCCCCGAAAAGACGACGCCAGCGCCGACCGAGGCGATTCTGCGCGCCACGACGACCGCTCGCAGTTCTGCGGACGAAGAGTCCAGCAGAGAAGAGGGCAGTGAGGGCAAGAGTGAGAAGAGCGAGGAGACAGAGCAGGATAAGACAGAGAGCTCTGCCTCTGAGCAAGATGAGAAGACTGAGACAACGAGCACTGAGAAGAAGCGCAAGTCCAAGTCGAATGAGCCCAAGAAGGCCATCCCCGACGAGCCCAAGGTCCCCCTCAAGGAGGTCGATCTCGACCAGCCGACGGGTGTGAGCGGGCACCTGGCGCAGCAGTTCTTTGATCTCCTGGCCCTCGACCCCGTCTACTTTAACTACCGTGAATGGCAGAACGACGAGGTCAAGCAGGAAATGCTCCTGCTGCTCTCTAGAGACCGCGTCTATTTGAAACTCAATCGCGATGCTGAGGAGCAGATTATCGTCAAGCCTGAAAACTCAGCCTTTTACCTCCTCGATCGCGATTCATACATCGCCTTAAAGCTCCCCGTCAATGCCAAGGTGACCAAGGAGATCTCCGCCTATGCCTTTGCCCAGCTCGGCAAGGGGGCGGCCAAGCTCGTCTACACGGGCAATGGAGAGGCCAAGTTCCACGACCACGACGCCGTCTTCGAAGAGTACAGGAGCGGCGAGGACAGCTATGTCCGCTACTATTTTGACCAGGCGGGTCTCCCCCTGGGGCACCGCCTGATCGAGGACGGCAAGGTTACGAGTGACATCGAGATCCTAGAACTCAAAAATGAGGTGGAAGAGCGCTACTTCCGCATCCCGGCGATCTACGAGATCGTCAACGACTAGATGCACTACGGGGAGTCCATCGAGCGCCTCTCCGACTTCGACCGCGAGGGCCAGGCGCAAGTTTTGCGGCTCTATGAAGAGACAGGGATCACGCGAGACCAGGATCTCGAGGCCCTCTACGTCCTGCGGCGCGATGGTCAGATAGTGGCGGCGGGCGGCCTGGCAGGTCAGAGCCTGCGCTCACTGGCCGTGGCCCCAGAGTTCGAGGGTGAGGGCTACATGGCGCTCCTCGTCTCAGAACTGCAGGAGAGAATCCTGCAAAAATCTCCAGGCAGTCCCATTTTCATAGTGACAAAAGCCTCCAACAGCAAGAAGTTCATCTCCCTCGGCTTCTCTCTTGTCGCCGAGTCCAAGGCGGGCGAGGGGATTCTCCCGACCGCCTTGCTCTGTACGCCTGGGGAGGCTTTTTCCCTTTATTTAAGAGAGCGGGTCCAGGCGGCGGAGGCAGAGTGGGGCGAGAATTTTCGCCGCAGCCGCCAGGGGGCTCTGGTCATGAATCTCAATCCGCTGACGCGAGGGCATCTCGCCTTGATCGACCTGGCCCTTGCCGAGCAGGACTATGTCCACGTCTTCTTGCTCTCGGCGCCTGAGTCCTCCATCCCCTTTGCGACGCGCGAGGCGATTTTAAGAGCTGTCGCTGCCAAGAGAGCTCGCCTCTGCGTGCACCCGACGGGGCCCTGGCTGGTCTCGCGGGCCAGTTTTCCAGGCTATTTTTTTTCTGGCTCAGACGAGGCTCTGCGCAGCCAGGCCGCTCTCGATGCGGAGATCTTTCGCCTCATTGCCCTCGAATTGAATCTTGGCACGCGCTACCTCGGCACAGAGCCCTATTCCCACGAGACCGCCATCTACAACGAGATCATCTTGCAGCGAGCCCGCGACTATGCCGTGCGCCTGATTCCACGTTTTACCACGGCCGACGGCGACATCATCTCGGCGAGCAAGGTCCGTGCGCTCCTCGCCCAGGCCGATTGCTGGCAGAGTCCAGACTGCCGTGCAGCGCTTGAGCGCTACTTGCCACCTGAGTCCATCGCCATCTTGACAAAAGAAAATGGGGAGTGATCATCACTCCCCATTCTTTATCGCCTCTTTTAAGACTTAGATATGCTCAAAGCGAGCGGTGAAGAAGCGCAGCTGCTTCGGCTCGTAGACAAAGCGCAGACCGCGGATGTCTTCCTTGTGGCGGTAGAGCTTAGAGACGGCCTCGATGACGATGTCCATGTGCGAATAGGTGTAGACGCGGCGGGGGATCGTCAGGCGGACGGTCTCGAGCTTGGGCGCGTGGTTCTCGCCCGTGTTCTTGTCACGGCCAGCCGAGACGATGCCGCGCTCCATGGAGCGGACGCCAGACTCGATATAGAGCTCGTTGGCCAGGGCCTGGGCGGGGAACTCTTCTTGCTTCAGGTGCGGGCAGAAGCGGCGTGCGTCGAGGAAGACGGCATGGCCACCGACGGGCTCGATGATGGGGACGCCGTTGGCCTTGAGACCCTCGCCGAGATAGCGGACCTGGAGGACGCGGTGCTGGATATATTCAAATTGCATGGCCTCTTGGAGACCGATGGCCATCGCCTCCATGTCGCGACCGGCCATACCGCCGTAGGAGGGCATGCCCTCGAAGACGACGACCAGTTCCTTGGCGGCCTGGAAGAGTTCATCATCGTTCATGCAGAGGAAGCCGCCGATGTTGACGATGCAGTCCTTCTTGCCGGACATGGTGCAGCCGTCGGCGTAGGAGAACATCTCTTGGACGATTTCCTTGATGCTCTTGTCGGCGTAGCCCTCTTCTTGTTCCTTGATAAAGTAGGCGTTCTCGACACAGCGCGTCGCATCGTAGAAGACCTTGATGCCGTGTTTCTCAGTGAGCGCGCGAACGTCTTTCATGTTTTGCATCGAGACGGGCTGGCCCCCGGCGAGGTTGACGGTAACGGCGAGACAGACATAGGCGATGTTCTCGGCGCCCTTTTCCTCGATTAATTTTTCGAGTTTATTGAGATCGATATCGCCCTTGAAGGGGACGTCGAGAGCGGCGTCGTGGGCCTCGTCACGAATGATGTCGACGAAGATACCGCCATTGTATTCCTGGTGGAAGCGGGTCGTCGTAAAGTACATATTGCCAGGGACATACTGGCCAGGCTTGATCGCGATCTTGGAGAGGATATTCTCAGCACCGCGGCCCTGGTGCGTCGGGACGATGTGCTTGAAGCCAAAGATGTCTTGGACTGTGGCCTCGAGATGCTTGAAGTTGCGGCTGCCGGCATACGCCTCGTCACCCACCATCAGACCTGCCCACTGGCGGTCACTCATCGCGTTGGTGCCAGAGTCGGTCAGAAGATCGATATAGACGTCTTGTGAGTCGATGAGGAAGGTATTGTAACCAGCTCTCTTGGCGACTTCTTCGCGCTCCTCGCGGGTGTTCATCGAGACGGTCTCAACCATCTTGATGCGGAATGGTTCTGCGGGATACTTCTTGTAATCCATGCTGTGATCCTCCTAGAGATAATAGGCGTGCAGCTAGAGCCGCCCGTGCATAAAGCTAGCATAGTACACTAAAAAATCATAGTCAAACCTCAAAAAGAGGGAGAAGTTCACAAAATCGCTCTGAGGCAGAGTGCCAAATATCTGATATAATCAAAAAGATAGATTGCGCGTGAGCGCGAGGAGGTCACATGCCAAGAATCCTAGGTCTCGAACCCCAGTTTTTTCTTTTATTCCTTGTCGTCCCCGTACTCCTTTTGATTTTTGCCCTCTATCTCCTCTGGTCCTACGGTCAGAGACAGCGCCGAGAGCTCGCCCAAATCTTTGAGGCGACCGATCTCATCACTCAGTTTTCCGGCCGGAGTATGAACAATCGTCTCGCTCTATCCGAGCTGATTGAGGCGCAGCCCGAGGGAGAAGTCGAGGGCGCCCTGCAGAGACTGCTCGATGAGTCAGAACTCAAGTACAACGACCGCTGGCTGCCCCCGCCCGAACAGGAGTTAAAGGCGGAAATCTTTCGCGATTATCTCAGAAGACAACGCTCCCTTGCACGCCTCATCCCCCTCCTGATCGTCGTTGCGATGCTGGCGAGCGCTCTGCTCTTTCTGCTCCTGCCCCAGGGTCGAATTCCGACCGCGGCCTATTGGCTGCCGCTCGTCCTCGGCCTCGTCTTGGCAGGCAGCCTGATCTACAGTGACCGCCAGTATCGGCGGGAATTGGAATCAGAGCTTGAGGGGCTGAGCTATGCCCTCGGACGTGCCTTCCCCGTCTTCAACGATCGGGCGGGCGTCGCCCTCCTGGTCGATGACTTACTCGCCCATGAGAATAAGCTCGATGAATCATTCCAGAGCTTCAATGAGACGGCGCGCTATCTTGCCAATTCTGAATTTGCCGGAGGCATTCAGAAGGCGGTACGCGAGGTCATGAGCTCTGAGATCTCACCTCCCATCCGCGACTCTGCCAAGCTGATGCAAGAGCTGTCCAAGCGCCTGATCAGCGAGCAAGAGGAGGGGATGAGTCGCCTGGCCGGGCAATTTGCCCAGTCGGTTGCAGAGAAACTCAGCACTGAACTGCGCCCGATCAGCACCCAGCTGGCGGAGATCAATAGCCTGATCGCTGCGACACGTGAATTCATCCACGACTCTGTCGCCGTCCTCGAGACCTCGCGGCAGCAGAACATCAGCCTGAACAACGAGCTGACAGAATCTCTCCGCCTGATGACTGAGGCCAAAAATGACCTCGCCAACGAGATGAGTGAAATCTCAGGAAACCTCGAGGTCATCACGGGCACGACCGAGAAGATGGCGGCGATCTATGCCGGTGAAGAGGCCCGCCTCTCAGCGCGCATGGCAGAACTCTCAGATTCCATGCGATCTGCGTTTAGGACGCTTTCTGAGGCTTTGGCCGCTAATGGCAAGTCCATTGAGCTGGCGACCTCCGTCAAGACGGAGCAGGCCGAGCAGAACACGCGACTTCTCGCCCATCTCCAGAGCCTCAATGAGGAGATCAATACGCTGGCAGAAAATCTCGCGCACTCGAGCCGCGACTTCACGCAAGAGTCGAGCAGTTATGTCAACAAGACCCTGCAGGAGTTTGACAGCGGTCTCGCCGAGGTGGTTGAGCGCCTGATCTTTACGGCGTCGGCGATTCGTGACGCCGTGGAGGCACTGCCCGTGGCGCTGAGGCCCAATAAGGATATCTAGGAGCGCGGATGTCGAAGCAGGACCTGCCCAAACATATTCCCGAGAGACGTCAGACCGATCTCTCACTCGATGAGCTCTGGCAAGAGGCCAAGGCGGCGCAAGCTCGCCAAGGCGAAGAACAGCCAGCCCCTCTGACTGAGGCGCAGCGTGAATTGAGTCGCTCGGCGGCCGAACTCTTCAGTGAGGACATGGATCTGTCGGAGGGGCCAGAGCCCATCTCTGACTATCTGCCCGATCAGTCGAACGAGAAGATTCGCGACTTTGTCCACTCCCTCTACCGGGGAGATGAGCTCGTGGCGACGCGCGACAAGGGAGATTTGCGCGAGCCGAAGATTCAACTGGGCTATGGGCGAGGCCCCCTCTTGGACGAGGGAGATGAGACGCTCTCGCCAGAGAGCGTTCTGGAGGCGGTGGAGACGACGCAGCGCTCTGAGCTCTCGGAGTCCAGCGAAGCCTCTGAGGCCGAGCCTGAGACGCGCGGGCAGGCCGCCGATCCGAAGATTCAACCCTATCAGAGACGTCGCCCTGTGCACGAGAGCGCCGCGGCGAATCCCTTGAAACTTGAGCTCAGACCTCCCAAGCTGCGTCCAGATCTGGCACCGGCAAGTGTCGAGGACATGGCGGCTGAGTTCTTGGCGGAGCAGCAGGAGAGCCAGGAGGCCAATCGCGAATTTGAGGCGATGGTCGATGCCTTTGCCCACCGCCTGCCCGAATTTAATGAGGACGGGACGGCGGCCGAAGAGAGTGAGCAGAAGAGGATTGGCAGTGAGCTCTTAAACCAGGCGGAGTACACTCAGATTGCCGATAAACTGCCGCCGCTGCCTGAGATCGAAGTGGCCGAGGAGGCTGTGGCAGGTGTGCGACAAGTGCGTATTCGCCCTGTGGCAGAGGAGCCGAAGCGTCCCCACGTGCAAGCTCCTATTAAGAAAGAAGAGCATCGCGAGGCCCGCATAGACCTGCCTCGGGCCGAAGTTCCAGAGCGTCCAGAGGAGCTCGGAACCACAGCCGACAGGGAGCACCCCCTCTTTGCCCAGGAGAGCCAGATCAATCACATCCGTCAGCCCCTGCCCCTAGAGGCTGAGGGCAGCGCCAACCTCGTCGCCCGCGAGATTCAAGAGAAGCGAGAGCAGGCCCAGCGTGATTTTCAGGAGGCACTTGCCCCCTTAAAGCAAGAGAGCATCGATCTGACCGTCAACAAGCTGCAGTCTGGAGCTCTTGCACCTCCCTTCTACGTGCCACGACTCCCGCGCCAGTCATCGAGCTTTGCTGAGGCCATAGAATTCTCCAGGCGCCTTCTGCCCTTACCAGGGGAGATGCAGCTGAGGCAAGAGCCCATTCACCGCAGCTGGCTCCTAGCGCAGCTCAATCACTGCAGCAGCCAAGAGCGGCTCTCACGCTTTGCCTTCTCCCTCAATCATGAGGACCTCGCACTGCTCTTTCCGACGCTCGCGACCTTGAAGCGCGGCAAGCACATTGAGCGTATCCTCTCGATCATCCTGATGCGCGCGAGCCACTATCTCTATTTGCATGGCTGGTTGACACTTCAATATGCCTATCCGCGCTCGACGGTGGAGAAGGGGCTGAGCGAACTTTGCGCTGTCCTGGACGACGCCTCCTTTATGAGCCGCGAAATGCGGGAGCAGGAGCGAGAATATCTCGCCCATCTCCATCTCGGTGACGAGCAGTTCGTCTGGACGCGCGTCCGACACATCTCAGAAATCGCCGTGCCGAATCAGCGCCACTTCATCAGCAAGATCACCACATATATGAGGGAGAACGACTACCTGCCAGAGGAATTCTTTAAGGAATTTGCCATCTATGCAGATCTGCCCCTCGGCCGCGCGATCATGAGCGCCTGGAACATGGAACTAATAGAGGACAAAGCCAGGGGCGGCAGCGGTTTCTCACCCCGTCAGCTCTTATCTCAGGAGACGCTCTCCTAGAGAATTTCATAACTGAGCTCTTGCAGCTCTGCCAGGCCCAGAATCTCGAGACTACCGTGGAGCTCTAAGTAGAGTTCTAAGATGAGAATGCAAAAAGAAAGATCGTGGCGCATGGAATCCTCCTAAAATGCTATCCTTATTGTAGCAAGCAACGCGGAGGAATCCCCAGATGAAAATAGCTCTCGCTTCGATCCATAGCTCTGATCACGATCTTAGTGGCAATCTAGAGAAGATGACAGCAGCAGTCCATGAGGCCGCAGCCGCAGGAGCTGATCTTGTCCTCTTCGGCGAATCCACACTCACTGGCTTCGACAGTATCAATTTTAATTACGCCCACGACATCAAAATCGCCCTCGCCCTGCGCTCTCCTGAAATCAGCTCATTTCGAAAGCTCGCCCGTGAGCTCGAGATCGCCATCGGCTTCGGCTTCATCGAAAATGAGAAGGGGGCGATCTATTCCTCATATCTCGTCATCGATACAGAGGGGGAGATTGCCGACAATTACCACCGGGTCTCTCAGGGCTGGCGGACGCCCGATGCCTGCGCGGACTACCGCGAGGGAGAGTCTTTTCATAGCTTCCCACTCCTCGGTAAGCGCTTTACGACCCTGATCTGTGGGGACTTCTGGGAAGATGAACTCTTGACGGCCATCGTCGGAGCGGACGCCGAGAGCGACTGCTTCCTCTGGCCGGTCCACGTCAATCTCCCGCTCGAGCGCGGCAGCATCGATCGCCGCGAATACAGGGAGCGCACTGAGATCCTCGCGAGGCCCGTCCTCTTCGTCAATAATCAGGGGGTGCTCGACGGCGTGGCCTATGGGGGCGCTTTTGTCTGGCAGCAGGGCAGAGAGCTGGCCGCCCACGAGCCAGAGACGCCAGGAATCCTCTACTACGAGCTCTGAGGATGCAGTCGCGTCTCAAAAGCTCCTTAAAGCTCAGCCGTTTTTCGACTAGGCAGGCGCGGCCATTTATGCTAAAATGCGTTGCAGCGTCCGAATGGGGACGAGAAGACAAGAATACGGAAGCGTACCGAAGTGGCCGTAACGGGGTGCTCTCGAAAAGCATTGATCGGGTGACCGATCCGTGGGTTCGAATCCCACCGCTTCCGCCAGAGACTGCACGAGGCAGGAGAGGACACCCCAGACGGGGTGTCCTTTTTAGGAGGTGGCGATGAATGCTGAGAGTTATGCCCTACTGGCTGAGGTCTATGATGCCTTCAGTGACCCAGAGGGCGATGCTGAGATCATAGAGCAAATTCATGAGTGGTTCAGAAGATATCTGCCCCAAGCTCCAGAATCAAAGCTGATTGACCTCGGCTGTGGCACGGGTCGCCTGACACTGCCACTTGCAAAGAGCTTCCATCAGACGGAGGCCATCGACCTGTCTCCCGAGATGCTCGCGATCTTTCGAGCGCGCCTCGAGCCGAGAGATAAGATCAGCCTGATCCATGCGAATATACTCGAGGTGGACAGCTCCCCGGCAGACGTCGTCATCTCCCTGACAGACACCATCAACCACCTCAGCCCCGAGGAGCTTCAGATCCTCCTGCGACGCCTCTCAGACCTCACAGTGCCAGGCGGCCTCTTCATCTTCGACCTCCTCAAGCGAGACTACCTTGCGAGCGAACGCGGGGACCACTGCTTCTACTCAGAGCTCGGAGGCGCAGACGAAACCGAGACTTGCTTCGTCTGGGAAAATGACTGGGATGAAGAGAGCGCGATCGCAAACTCTTATTTCACTTTCTTTAAGCGAGATGAGCAGAGCGGCCTCTATCGGCGTGAACTGGCAGAACTGAGTGAATACTTTCACGACTTCCAGACACTTTGCGAGGTCCTCGGTGCTGATTGGACAGTCCTCGAAGAGAACAGCTATCCCGAGAGAAGCCTCTATCTCCTACAGCGCAATCACTAGTCCAGGCTTTGCGCCTTTTAATAAGATGCAGATTGGTGATATTGTCTATGCCACGGGAAAGTCGGGATATACTTTTGCCTATATCGTGATTGACAATGTAGATGGGCTCTGGGCTTCGGAAGATATCAAAGTGGATATAGAAGAGGGGACATTACGCTCTAATAATTCTGAAAATGGTAATTTTCAAAGACTCACAGGAGAGTTGAAACCTTTTGACCTTGGATCTTGCCGCTTTGAATCCATAGCGATGAGTTGGTGTCGAAATGACGAGATTGTGGAAACATTTCTAGCTATCCCCGTTTCCGACTATGAGATCTATGTGAAAGAAGGTCTTATCGAGCCCGTAAAATAGGCGAGACGAGGCCAGCACGTGATTAACTCATTGCATAGATACAACGATATAAGGCATTAAGCGAGGCCTTAATGACACTCTCGGGCACCCGCCTATGATAAAATAAAACTATACATCCAGAGAGGAGAACTCGTATGAATATAGAATCTTTAAAAAATCGCAACACTGTGCTGATTATCGCCCTCATTATTCTCGCCCTCATCATCGCGGCGCTCTTTATTCTGAGACGCAGCAGCCGTGTTCCTGGCGTCAGCACACGTCAGCAGAGTCTCTATGAGAAGGATCTTAAGCTACTGAAGCAGGATATCACTGCTTCTGACTTGGAGGATCTTGGCTATCTCAATCTGACGGAAGT
>JAFAAL010000007.1 GCA_023426575.1 Bacillota bacterium | reverse complement strand
TCCCTTTTCCTTAATCTTCCCGTCGCTCATGAGGAGAATGGTATCGGCTTCTCGAACAGTGGAGAGACGGTGTGAGACAATGATTGTCGTCGTCTGATTGGCTTCGCCGAGCAGGAGCTTCGTCAACTTGTACTCGCTCAGGGGATCGAGGGCGGAAGAGGGCTCGTCCAGAAGCAAGAGGCCGAAACCGCCGCCCATAATCCGTGCGATGGCCATCTTCTGCATCTCGCCGCCAGAGAGCATCATTCCCGAATCGCTGAACTCACGCGTGATCTCAGTCGTAAAATCGGCCTGATTTTTGTCTAGGACCTTGTCGAGATCGAGACTCCCCGTGATGGCCTCTAGATCAGCCTGAGTCCGCTCGCCATAAAGCTGTAGATTTTCGGCATAGCTCAAGGCGTAAATATTTGAATTTTGAAAGGCCACGCCCATGCGCTGCCGCAGCTTCTGAATGTCATATTGGCGGATATCGATTCCGTTGATCATCACTTGACCGCTTGAAACATCGTAGAGACGGAGGATTAACTTGAGGAGGGTCGATTTACCCGCTCCATTTTCACCCACGATCGCTATCTTATGACCGGCTGGGACGGAGAGATTGAGATCGGAAATGGCAAAATCTGAGTTCTCATAGCCAAAATCGACCTGCGAAAAGTCGAGCGAAAATGGGCCAGGGGCTGCTGTCAGCGCCTCTGGATCACTCTCTTTCTCAATTTCAGACTCAATCGCAAAGAACTCTTGAATTTTCTCTGAGTTGAGGGCGAGCCCCCGCGCCTGAGCAAAGGTCTGTATCATGAAGACGAGCTTTTCATCAGCTCGGTAGAAGGCGAGAATCATCGTGATATAGAGCCCTACCTCCACGATGCGACCCGTCGCAATGGCGTGGATGAGGAGGAGGATAATGATGAACTCCGTCAGGCAAAAGGTCGTCTCGTGGAGCAAGCCATAGAAGCTGATCTTCTTCGAGTATTTTCCAACCGTGTCGACATATTGATCCCGACCCTGATCATACTTCTCTAAGATGAGAGGAGCTAGAGCGCTCGACTTCAAATCTGCCGCATAGTCCTTTTGATAAAAAATGCGATGGAAATAATCGAAGCGGCGCCTAAACGGAAGCAGTGCTCCCTGGTATTCAATCCCCAGCTTGTTCTCATAATGGAAGATTCTGTTGTGGAAGAAGAGCTGCAGGAAGTCGAGGGCGAGAATCCACGGAGCCGTCTTGATAATCAGGGTATAGAGGACTCCCAGCGAAGCCGCCAGAGTCAAAAATTGACGGAGCAGATCCAAGGAGGCCTCCGCCTGCTTATTGTACTCATCGATGGCCCAGGTATATTTGTCGTAGTACTCGGGATGATCAATGTACTGATAGTCCAGAGCGCGCGCCTTGAGGTAGATATCACGCTTGAGGGCGAGCCTCATCCCTGTCTTTTTCTTTTCAAAATAGCTATAAGTCAGGAGCGGCAAGATGATGATGCCATAGTTAATCGCCGAAATGACCGTTGCATAGAGAGCGACCTGATAAAAAGAACGCCCTTGACCTAGCATATCGACCACCTGCTTAGGAAAATACACGTAGATATAATCCTTGATGGGTGTGGTCAGGAGCTGCAAGAGAATATATAGGATGCAGAAGCCCCTAGCATAGTTAAAACATGGCTTCCACAGCCAAGCCAAGTCGCTGATGGTCTTTTGAAAGTTCTTCATTGTCAATCTCCTCAGCATTCAAGACAGGCGAGCTCGTAGGCGTCCGAGAAAAGCGCAAGCTGTCATTAAAATCTTGCTTATCATAGCGAAAAAATTTTGGGGGGTCAAAGTAACGAGTGTTTTAATGATAGGGAAAGCTCTCGAGCCCCCTCACAATTCTCCCTGAAAACGTCACAAGATATTCACAATTAAATCTTGTAGGAGAAGGGAGGAAGGGTCATAATAAGCGCAAAGGTCAAAGAAGGGCAAAACAACAACAAAGGTCAAAGAGTGACCTATAGCCCATTGGCAAGGCGCCCAGATCGATCAGCGGAAAGGAGGGCAGAGAGATGAAAGTTCTCAGCGATCTTATTGAGGAAGAGATCCTGCGCCTTTTGAGTGAAGCCGAGGGTGAATTGCAATTTCGGCGAGCTCAATTAGCGGAACATCTCAACTGCTCACCAGCGCAAGTGACCTACGTTCTCCAGACGCGCTTTAGTCATGTGCAGGGTTACTCAGTAGAAAGTCGCCGCGGAGGTGGCGGTTTCATCCTCATCAAAAAGATCAGTGAGGCCCCCAAGTCTCAGCCCGTTCGTCATCTTCTCTATCATATGCCAGACGAAATCGGCGGGAGAGAGGCGGAGATCCTGATCAGTAATCTACAGGCAAGCGGGGAACTCTCCTCTGACCTAGCGACCGTCATGAAGGCGGTCAGCCGTGAACTGAGTCGTCCCCGCCAGCAGAAAACTGTGGCAGCCCTCAGGGCAGAGCTACTCCGCGCCATGCTCATCTCTTTCCTCACGGAGGAGAGGGGGAGCAACGAAGCGATAGATCAATAAGAACAAACAAGGAGGCAAGAATATGCTCGTCAAATTATCACCCCGTTCCGCCGAGGTCCTGCTCGCAGCAGAGCAAGTTGCCGCCGCCTTCCAGGTGAGCTACATCGGCACTGAACACATCTTATATGCCATCCTCATGCAAGAAGATGGCGTCGCCAAGGAACTCTTAGAGGCCCAGGGCGTCACCCCCGACCGCCTCGAGAGCCTCTTGAAACACTACTACGGCCGCGAGGCCAACGAGGGACTCGTCCGCCAGGGCGTCTCCATCGACAACATTCTGAAAAAACTGACCCCGCGCACGGCCGCCATGCTCGACATCGCCTCGCGTGAGGCCGAGCTGCGCCGCAAAGAGGTCATCGAGCCGGAGCACCTCCTGCTCGCCTGCCTGAGAGAAAACAACAGCCTGACCTCCAAACTCTTAGAGGCCATGGGCGTCAATCCCAGACGGACCTACATGATCCTCCACCAGAGCCTGATGGCTGCAAGTGAGGAGGGCATGCCCACAGCCTCTGGCTCTGACAATCGGGCAAAAGTCCCAAGCGGCGACTCCTCCGAGAGCGAAACGCCCACACTCGACCAATTCTCGAGCGACTTCACCCGTCAGGCCGAAGAGGGCGGCTTCGACCCCATCATCGGCCGCGACGAGGAGGTCCTGCGCGTGATGCAGATCCTCGGCAGAAGGACCAAGAACAACCCCGTCCTCATCGGTGAGCCCGGTGTCGGCAAGACGGCCATCGTCGAGGGCCTTGCCCAGAAGATCGTCGCAGGCGACGTACCCGAGATCCTGCAAAATAAGCGTCTCCTTTCCCTCGACCTCTCCGGCATGATCGCCGGCGCCAAGTACCGGGGCGAGTTCGAAGAGCGCCTGAAAAAGGGTCTCGACGAGGCGACAGCTGCTGGTAATATCATCCTCTTCATCGACGAGCTGCATACCATTGTGGGTGCAGGCGCGACGGAGGGAGCCATGGATGCCGCCAATATCCTGAAACCACTCCTCGCCAGAGGCAAGATGCAGGTCATTGGTGCTACGACCATTGACGAATACAGAAAACATATTGAAAAGGACGCCGCGCTTGAGCGCCGCTTCCAGCCCGTCACAGTCAACGAACCCTCGACCGCCGACAGCCTCCAGATCCTGCTCGGTCTGAGGCCGAAATATGAGGAACACCATCAGGTCCAGATCTCCGATGAGGCCATCGAGGCCGCCGTCGAGCTCTCGAGCCGCTACATCGCCGACCGCTTCCTCCCTGACAAGGCGATCGACCTCATCGACGAGGCCGCCTCGAAGATGCGCCTCAGAAGAGTCAGCCAGCCCGAGAACATTCGTGAGCTCGAGACCGAACTGGCCGAAGTCGTCGCCAAGAAGGAAGCCGCTGCAGCCATCGAAGACTTCGAAGAGGCCGCCAAGCTCCGTCAGCGTGAGTGTCAGATCAGCGAGGAACTCGAGAGCGCCCGCGCCGAAGAGAAGGCGAACATCCAGGAAAACAGTGAGCTTGGCGCCGACGAGATCGCCGATGTCGTCGCCCAGTGGACGGGCATCCCAGTCAAGAAGCTCAGCGAGAGCGACAACGAGCGCCTGAAAAATCTCGAGAGCGAACTCGAAAATCGGGTCATCGGCCAAGACGAAGCCGTCGAAGCCGTGGCCAAGGCCATCCGTAGAGGCCGCCTCGGCCTCAAAGATCCGAAGCGTCCAACCGGGAGCTTCATCTTCCTCGGCTCCACGGGCGTCGGTAAGACCGAACTGGCCAAGGCCCTAGCCGAAGAAGTCTTCGGTGATAAGAACGCACTGATCCGTGTCGACATGTCGGAGTACATGGAAAAATTCGACGTCAGCAAGCTCATCGGCTCGCCCCCAGGCTATGTGGGCTACGACGAGGGTGGACAACTGACCGAAAAGGTGAGAAGGAGACCCTACTCCGTCGTTCTCTTCGACGAGATTGAGAAGGCGCATCCCGATGTCTTCAACACCCTCTTGCAGGTCCTCGATGACGGCCGCCTGACCGATGCGCAGGGACGCACGGTAGACTTTAAGAATACAATCATCATCATGACCTCAAACCTCGGCGCTCGCCTCATCAATGAAAAGAGTGGGCAGTTCGGCTTCAATGCCGGGAAGGAGGAAGAGAGCGAGAGGAAGAGCGAGCTCTACGGTGGCAAGTCCTACAAGGAGGCCAAAGAGCAGGTGATGGGCGAACTCAAACGTGCCTTTCCGCCTGAGTTCTTAAACAGAATCGATAGCATTATCTTCTTCCACATGTTGGACAACGAAGCCATGCTGAAGATTGTCGACCTCATGCTCGACGAACTGGCCAAGCGGATCCAGGACATCGGCTACCTCTTGACCGTCACGCCAGAGGCGCGCCAGTACCTCGCAAAGCACGGCTACGAGCCCGAATACGGCGCGAGACCTCTCCGCCGCCTGATCCAGACAGAAGTCGAGGATCGCTTCTCCGAGAGCATCCTCGCGGGCGAACTCCTGACAGGTGATGAGGCCGTGGTGGACCTTGCGGCCGATGGCGAGAAGCTCGAGGTACGGCGCGGTGAGTCCAAGCTCAGCCTCGAAGAAGCCGCAAAGGTTCCCGAGAAGTCTGAAGAACCCCAGGCTCCCGAACGCGAGGAAGGACAGCCAGAACTAAAAGCAGAGATGGAAAGCGAAGAATAAATCAAAACAAAGATAGAAGACCCCCAGTGAAGGAGAGTCCATCGCCGGGGGTCTTCTTGAGTGTAGGAAAAGGACAAGCCGTATCTACTCTATCGCCATGATCTTATCGACCCGGCGCTCGTGCCGTCCCCCCTCGAATTCAGTATTGACAAAGGCGCGCACGAGCATCTTAGCCGTCTCATCTCCAATGACGCGTGCCCCAATTGCCAGCATATTGGCGTTGTTGTGACGACGACTCATTTCAGCCGAAAAGACTTCCGAACAGGCACAGCAGCGGATGCCCCTGACCTTGTTGGCGACAAGACTCATCCCGATCCCCGTCCCGCAGATGAGGATGCCAAGATCGCACTCACCTCGTGCAACCGTTTCTGCGGCGGGCCTTCCGAGGTCAGGATAGTCGCAAGATTCGCTTGTATCCGTGCCGAAGTTGATGACCTCGTGTCCGAGCGTCTGCAATTCATCTGTGATGATCTTCTTGAGCTCTACAGCGGCGTGGTCATTGGCGATCGCAATTTTCATGGGAACCTCCAAAATGTTCATTGCGTTAAGAGTAGCATTCTTTGGCCCAAACCGCTATTTCGACATTCAAAGATCGCAGCAGATGAGCTGGTGACGTCTACGATGCATAGAAGAGAAATAGCCCTCAAGCAAGCCTATGATTATTTTGATGCTATGATCAATGACGCTATCTCATTGATCCTTCTATCGCTGCCGCTGCGCTTGGTATTGGACCTGGAGATCTCATGCATGATTTGAAAACATTATGAAACGTGGGCTACCTAT
>JAFAAL010000054.1 GCA_023426575.1 Bacillota bacterium | reverse complement strand
TCATGGATAGCAGCGAGCAGCATTCCCTGAGACTCGATTCCCATCATCTTGCGCGGCGGCAGATTGCAGATCGCAAGGAGCGTCTTGCCCGTCATCTCGTCAGCGTTATAGAAATCCTTGATTCCGCTCAAAATGACGCGCTCTTGTCCAGATCCATCATCGAGTGTGAACTTGAGGAGCTTCTTGCTCTTCGGCACTTCTTCGCAGTTTATGACCTTCACCACCCTGTAATCCGCCTTGGAGAAGGCCTCAAAATCAATCTGATTTTCAAAGAGCGGTTCCACTTGAACTTTGGAAAAGTCTATCTCTGCTTGTCCTCCAGGCGAATCAAATCCTGCCAAAACTTCAGAGGCCGCGTTTTCCTGAGCTGCCCCTACTTGAGTTCCCAGTGGCTTCATCGTCGGGAAGAGCAGGACGTCACGGATGCTGATATTGTCTGTGAGGAGCATGACGAGGCGATCGATACCGATGCCGAGTCCGCCTGTCGGCGGCAGGGCATATTCGAGGGCCTCGACGTAGTCAATGTCAGGCAAGTTGGCCTCGTCATCTCCGTCCACGCGCTTCTTCAGCTGCTCCATAAAGCGCTCTTTCTGATCTCTCGGATCATTGAGCTCAGAGTAGCCATTGGCAAATTCCATGCCTGAGATGAAGAGTTCAATACGCTCGGTAAAGCGCGGGTCTGTCGGCTTGCGCTTGGCCAGAGGACTGATCTCGACGGGATAGTCGTAGACAAAGGTCGGCTGGATGAGCTTGGCCTCACAGAGTTCCTCGAAGAGCAGGTTCAAGATATCTCCGACGGCTTGGCCTGGCTTGAGTTCTGCTTCGAGGCCGTGACGCTTGGCAAGTTCGATGGCCTCCTCGAGGCTGACGTCTCCTGTAAAGTCGACGCCTGTCTCGGCCTGAACAAGATCGGCCATGCTGACGCGTCTAAAGGGAGGCGTCAAATCGATTTCCTGTCCATTAAAGAGAACTTCTGTCGCACCTCTATGGGTAATGCGTGCAGCATTGGCAATGAGCCCTTCTGCAATCTCCATCATGCCGTGGTAATCCGTGTAGGCCTGGTAGAGCTCGAGCATGGTGAATTCAGGATTGTGGCGAACACTCATGCCCTCATTTCTAAAGTTTCGGCCCAGTTCGTAGACGCGCTCGAGACCACCGACGATCAGTCGTTTCAGGTAGAGTTCTGGCGAAATGCGGAGGAAGAGATCGAGGTCCAGACTGTTGTGATGCGTGATAAAGGGTCTCGCACTCGCACCCCCTGCAATGAGGTTTAAGAGGGGCGTCTCCACCTCGAGGAAGTCATGTCCGTCGAGATAGGCCCGGATGGAGGAGATGATCTGACTACGGGCGCGGAAGGCACTCTTGACCTCAGGGTTGACAATGAGATCGAGATATCTCTTGCGATAGCGCGTATCCTTATCCGTCAGTCCGTGATACTTTTCGGGCAGAGGTCTCAGGCATTTGGCCAGGAGCTTATAGCCGTGGTTTCGAACTGAGATCTCGCCACGCTGCGTCCGAAATACCTCTCCCCTGACTTCGACGATGTCGCCGATGTCGAGATTGAGCCAGGCGGCATAGTCATCAGGGTCGAGCAGGTCGATCTTGGTAAAGATCTGCACTGTCCCTGACTTGTCCTGGAGATCAGAGAAGGAGACCTTGCCCATTCCCCTCTTGCTCATCAGGCGGCCGGAGAGCACTCGTTCCTGCCCCTCCCAATCCTCAAAATGGTCGATGATCTCTTGCGCATAGGCCGTCTGCTCGGCGGTCGTCAGGCTAAAGGGGCAAGTGCCTTCGGCCTCAAGTTTTGCCAATTTGTCGCGGCGAATCTGCATCTGCTCGTTGACTTCGACCTCGTTCCCCATCTCTTGTCTCATATCATCTCTCACGTCTGCCATCTCAGAGTCCTCAATTCTTAGGTTTGCTGATCTTGATAATCTTGTAGTTGAGCACTCCCATCGGAGTCCTGACCGCGATGGTCTCGCCCTTCTTGCGACCGAGAATGGCCGCGCCGACAGGGCTGGCGCTCGAAATCTTGTTCTTGAAGATATCTTCTTCCTTCTCGGAGACGAGCATGTATTCTTCCTTGAGCTTATGCTCCTTATCCTCGATGGTGACCATGGAGCCCAAGGTGACCTCATCCTTTGAGATTTCATCATCCTCGATCAGGCGGGCACGCTTTAAAATATCTTCTATTTCAGCAATGCGCATCTCGTTTTGCGCCTGGGCCTCCTTGGCATCGTCGTACTCGGAGTTCTCCGAGAGGTCGCCGAGAGATCTGGCCTCCTTGAGGCGCTCAGCAATTTCAATCGAGGTGACGGTCTTGCGCTCCTCGAGTTCGGCTTGGAGCTCCTTCAGCCCCTCATATGTCAGCTCAAAAATTTCTTCTGGCATTTTAATACTCCTCTAATATATTACTGGTGCATCTGACCCTTTTCCTTGCGGATGACGTCGTGAGCGCCGCCCTCGACAATACTGGTCGGCGACACGGCCACCAGTCTCGCCTTCTTCTGGAACTCGGGAATCGACTTAGAGCCACAAGAGACCATAGTCGCCTTGATCTTTGCGACGGTGACGTCGAGGTTGTCCTGCATCTTGCCCGCGTAGGGGACATAGGAGTCGACACCCTCTTCAAAGTGCATCTTAGATCCCGTCCCGCCATCGTCATAGCGCTGCCAGTTACGGGCTCTGTTGCTGCCCTCTCCCCAATATTCCTTCACATAGCTGCCGTTGATCATCAGACGACGGCCAGGGCTCTCATCAAAACGCGCAAAGTAGCGACCGAGCATCATAAAGTCCGCGCCCATCGCGAGGGCCAGTGCCATGTGATAGTCGTAAACTATACCACCGTCCGAGCAGATCGGCAAATAGAGGCCAGTCTCAGCGGCGTAGGCATCCCGCGCCTTGGCCACGGCGAGAATAGCTGAGGCCTGACCCGAGCCAATTCCCTTTTGCTCTCGCGTGACACAAATCGAGCCCCCACCGATACCGACCTTGATGAAGTCGGCCCCAGCCTCCGCTAAGAAGCGGAAGCCCTCGGCATCGACGACATTTCCAGCCCCGATGACGACATCTGGACCGTAGTTTTCACGAACCCAGCTCAGGCAGTCTTCCTGCCAGCGGGAGAAGCCATCTGAAGAGTCAATACAGAGTGCATCGACCCCGGCCTCGAGGAGGGCTGGCACGCGCTCCTTGTAGTCTCTCGTGTTGATACCGGCGCCGACCAAGAGGCGCTTGTGGCTGTCGAGCAGTTCATTGGGATTCTCCTTGTGCTCGGCGTAGTCCTTGCGGAAGACGAGCGAGACCAGATGTCCCGCCTTGTCGACCAGTGGCAGCTGATTGAGCTTGTTGTCCCAGATGATGTCATTGGCCTCGGAGAGCGTGATGCCATCCTCAGCATAGATCATCTCCGACAGCGGAGTCATGAATGAATGGACGGGCGTATCCGGGCTGGTCCGGCTCAGGCGATAGTCCCGGGAGGTCACGATACCAAGGAGCTTTCCCGTCGGGCTGCCATCTTCTGTGACAGGCATCGTCGAATGCCCAGACTCCTGTTTGAGACGGAGGACGTCGGCCAGGGTATCATCCGCCCGGAGATTGACATCCGAGACGACAAAACCCGCCTTGTAACGCTTGACCTTTTTGACCATCTCGGCCTGCTCAGCAATCCCCTGCGAGCCAAAGATAAAAGAAAGACCGCCCAGCCTCGCCAGGGCGATCGCCAGTTGGTCATCTGAAACAGCCTGCATAATGGCAGAGACAAAGGGAAGGTTCAAACTGAGCCGACTCTGCTCCCCCAGCCGATACTTGGCGAGAGGCGCCTCTAAAGAGACATTGTCGGGCGTACAATCGCGTTCTGTCAGGTTGGGAATCAGGAGATATTCACTGAATGTGCGGGAGAGTTCTGGGTAGATGATAGCCATGGGTTCCTCCTCAATATTTGCCGAACATTATTGCAATTTAAGCTGATAAAGTCAATAGCTTGAGGCCTCGAGAGCACTAGCGCTCGGCCTCGCGCGAGGCCGCTCTCTGCAAGAAGGCCTGACAGACCGCAAGGCGCTCTCCAGCTCGGAGAACGGGACGGGCGATATAGGCCAGGACAAGCTCACTGTCGACCCGGCTGATGGCATCTGGATAGAGTTCTGACTGCGAGGCAAAGGGGTAGCACCACTTGGCCCGATAGATCCGACCCTGGATTGCTGGGTGCAAGTCCCTCTCCCCGCGATGATCGAGTCGCAGAGCCCAGTCAGCCAATGGAAATTCGCGGTCAGGATCCGGGCAAAAGCGCGTTTGCTCCTCGCCTGCCTCACGTCCCGCCGGAACATTTTCTGGCCAATAGACCTGAACGTTGGCGTCCTCCAAGTCACAGACAGGACGCAGAGCCAGCCAGGTCAAGAGATTGAAGCCCGATCCGAAACCGAGAACTGGCACCCCCTGGTCCATCGCCTCCGATAGGCGATCTCCGAGCGCCTCGAGACCCGCCCCCGTAATCCTCTGATTGATCTCGTCACTGAGATCAAGGAGGAGGTAGCCCCCGTAGGGATGATTCGAGACGTCCTGCCAGCCCGTCGAAGCGACGGCCTGACCCGAATTTAAAAGGTATGAAAAGCTGATCTCCAGCCCCTCCTCATCAGCCAGCTCACTCAGATGCCGCAAGAGGACATGCTCGGACTTATTGGCCAAGGAGAGGGCATCCTCTGGCGCTAGGGGCCAGAGTTCAGGACAAATACAGGCAATCTCCATCTGCTCCTCACTTTCCACTCTTCTTTTGAGGCGGTTTATTATAAGGTAGTTTAGCAGCTTCAGCCTCGACCTGCTCCAGCTGCACCCTGAGTCCAGAGATACAGCCCGCTTTTGTCAGGGCGAACTTGGCGACCAGAGGCCCGATCAGCTCATAGATCAAGGTGGCGCCCAGAATAATCGTGCGGATCATAGTGGCCGC
>JAFAAL010000033.1 GCA_023426575.1 Bacillota bacterium | reverse complement strand
AAGGAGGACATTGCCATCATCCACGCTGCGACCGGAGGTGTGGCGGAATATCTCTCCTATGTCGACCCCGAAAAGAGTCTTAAAGAAAATCTGATAGATCTCTTTTTGAGACCGAGTGGGAGGCTTTTTGAAGAGCCTGTGAACCTCCTCAATCAGGAGCTCAAATCGCCAGAAGTGTACAATCAGATTATCTATGCCATCGCCAATGGGGCCCGTAAAAATATGGACATTGCCCATCAGACAGGAATGGACAGCGGGAGTCTGTCTCCCTATTTGAAGAATTTGATCGAGCTGGGCATTGTCAAAAAAGAGGAGCCCTACGGGATGAGGTCGAGGCGTAAGACCCTGTATCGCATTCAGGATGGATGTTTTCGATTCTACTTTCGCTACGTCTTAAAATACCAATCTCAGATTGCCAAGATGAATGGCGAGAAGATTTATGACGAGATCATCAGCGAGGACCTCTCGAGCTTAATGGGCGAAGGCTTCGAAGACATTGCCTATGATTTTTTTGAACGCTTGAATCATGAGGGTCGCCTCCCAGGATTCGTTCTGACTTACGGCAGATGGTGGGGAAACAATCCTGTGGACAAGCAGGAAGAAGAAATAGATCTGATCGGGGAGGGTCGAGACTTTTCCATTTTTGCCGAGTTTAAGTGGCGGAATCGAGACTTCGACAGGGCAGAAGTGGAGAAATTAATCAAAAAGAGTCAATTGACCCCTGCGAAAAAACACCTGCGTACTATCTCATCATCACGAAGCGGGCATTTTCAGAGGAGGTCAAGGAGCTGTCTGCCGAGAATCAGAAGATCCTTGCCTTCTCCTTCAGTCAGGATTTCTAGCTGGCCGTTGTCCTCAGCGGCGTCGATAGCCCTGATCGGTTCGTCCAAAATCCAAATATCCCTATTCTTTTAGTGGAGGAGTCGAGCGATGGAGAGACGTTGCCACTGGCCATGCGAGAAGCCAATACGCTCACCAACGACGGCCTCCAGTCCCTTTTCAAGTCGACGAACCATTTCTCGGAGGCAGACCGCGAGCAAAGCAGCTTGAATTTCTTCAGCTCATAGTAGGCGTTATTAAAGATCGACGCCAGCTCCTGAATTTGCTCATCCAGAGCGTCTGGTAGTATCTTCACGAGATTCTTACGCATCTCCCTACTATAGTATAGATCGGCCCAAGGTATCGCCGCAAAAGTCAAGCAGAGCAAAGCCACTCCAAAGAGAAAAGTATTGAAATTGGCCACGGGTTCGCAAAGAGCAAGTATTGTAAGCCCGCAAAAGATAGGTCCAAGAAAAGCACGCAGGTCAAGACGTGGCTCAATATGACACGAGATAACGAAACACTAAAAGAGCTTATGCAAGGAAACAGTGAGGCCACTGTTCGTAGACTACTTGAAAAGGAGGGTTTAGAAGATCACTGAAAAGCTTTGCGGGAAGTCATTCATTAAGAGCACGGTCTCAAGGCTCTGCCAAGAATGAGCGGGAGAGGTAGATGAATTGAAGGACAGATCTCTGGAGGGAGACTATGAGAATTGCGTTGCAGTTTAACTTGCAATTCTCACTCACACCGAAAAAGCTGACATTTTTACATTAACTATAGTTTGTGTTATGTTCAATATGCGTTGAAAGAAGGTGTCCTATGAAATCGAGATTATCAAAATTTTGGAGTGGCAAAATCGTCATCAATGCTGGTTGTAATTGTCGTTCACAGCGTTGCAAGGATATTGTCGCAACCAAATAACAACACAGAGGAGCACTTTAATGAGTGCTCCTCAAAGTTTATGATTTAGGTGAGGAGAGATGAAAACTAAAGTTATTGATAAGACCTTTGTGAAAGAATATGATCACTCATATTTTTTGTTTAATGCATTTACAAATTGCACCCTAGAAATAAGTAAAGTAGATGTCCCAAATCTACAGCAATACTTGGATAAGGAAATGAATAATTTATTAGCGGAAGGCGTCTTTTGTCCAAGTGATACGTCATACTATGAATTGGCTGATTTTTTTATCAAGAGGGATACTACAAATACAGAAAATTTAACTATAACTGATGCAGCAACATTTGATTGTAATCTACGATGTGTTTATTGCATGCAACAAAACACAAATCAGCGGTGTGAACTAATACCACCAAAACAGAGAATAAAGATATGGATGCAAGTAATGAGTTTATTAAATTCATCTTCGCTATCAGTATGCCTGTTTGGGGGTGAGCCTTTTTTTTATAAGCACTATGTAAATGAGATGTTGGAAACAGCAAAGAGCGTAGGATTAAATCTAAAGGATATATTTGCTGTTACCAATGGTACTTTGATAGACCGTAGTATGCTCGACATTATAAATCGTTATGGTATTTCATCTTTACAGATTACTTTAGACGGTCCTAAAGAAGTGCATGATAATAGACGATATAACCATAATAAGGAAGGAAGTTTTGATTTAATTATAGAGAATATAAAAGGTATCTTAAACGAGACAGATTCAGAAATATATATTAACACTGTGATTGACAAGACGAATTATAATTCCTACCTAGAATTAATTGATATTTTAGGAGCAACCTTTGGTAAACATATTTATGGTGACTCTCCAAGAATTATATTTAATTTGGGTAATGAATGCGATCCATTAAATGGTTGTGACTTTACCTTGGAAAATAAAATGCATAGTGACGATGAAATTGTTCAATACTACTCATTGCTAGAATCTTTATTTCATAAGGGAGTTGCCGTTAGTGGCCTTCTTCCATCCGCTTCTTGTTTGAGAGACAACTTTAGAGAAATTATTGTAGGTCCAGATGGTAACCTATATAATTGCATATCAGGTATTGGCATTCCTGATTTTCTTATTTGTTCAAGTGAAGAATTGTTTAATTCTCCAGCTTCTTCATTGGCAAAAATTGCTGCATCACATAAATCCATAAAGAACAATGCGTGTAGAAAATGCGAATACTACGGTATGTGTAATGGGGGATGTTACTATGAACTTGTCATCGGCCGAAAAAAATCAGTGTGTCAGAAAAATACTTTTAATGCGTGTATAGACAAAATAATGGATTTGTTAGTACAAACTGAAGAAATAGCTCCTGACATCTATAGATTAAAGCCTGATATTAAACTCGACGAGTTAACTTTTCGGATAACTAATGATATGTGTGATTACCAAACGCAATAAAATATGTGATGAGACGTTGAGATAAGAAAAGATACGTATAGAGAGTGTTTGATATGAAGGCAAATGTATTATGCGTTAAATTATTTTTGCGTGAGTTTCCAAAACTCAGTTTAGGATTGATTGCAACCGAGGTGGTGCGTGCCCTTCTTTTGCCACTTAATTTAAGCTATCTTGCGAGAATCATAGATTTGTTGAAGAGTGGTGATTCACTTTATCAGGCTGTCTTGATCTATTGCCTACTCAACATTTTGACAATTGGTCTAAATTATCTTCAAAGGAAGCTGTCTTTAACTTTAAAAATAGCTGTCAGTCGCAAGTTAAACCTCGATTTATTGAGGACTTGTCGAGACATTCCCTATTGGCACTTTGTCGATCGACAGAGCTTAAATTTGTTGAATTTAGCGAGCGAAGCTGCAGATGATCAAGTGACAGATCTCTTTGTCTACCTGATTTCGTTATCATCAGATGTCATCCGACTGCTTGGTCTTGTTTTGCTCTTTGCCAAGACAGGCATCTTATTGCCAGCTTTCTATCTTATTGTCCTTGGTGCTATTGTCTATTTAGATTTTAGAGCAATATCGATGATGAATAAGATGTTTGAAGGTCAGAGTGAGAAGGAACGACGCTTCAAATATTTTGAAGATGAACTCGTAGATCGAAACAGTGTTTTCTATTTACAGACCGTCGGTGGTTTGAAGTTATTTCAAAGGAAAATAAAATCTCTCGCAAATCGTCTCTTCAAGGAACGCTTTAATACGACATTGAAAGCACAGCGCTTTTCCATACTCAGTCAGCTTGTTATCTTAGCCTGGTTTTGTCTTTCAATTTACCATCTGAGTACGCAGACTTTCCGAGGGGCAATTGAAGTTGGTTTATTTGTAGCACTGATTTCTGCACTAACTGTGGCTCTTGACATCTCCGAACAGATTTCGGTGAATCTTTCGAGTGTTGGAGAAGCCAGTTTTTACTTTAAGAAGTATTTGGAATACCAAGAACTGGCAACTGGAAATGAGGTCCAAGACACCTCACCTTTATTGAGAAGAACTCAACTTTCATCTTCTAGACAAGAAATTATGGTGAACAGTGACTTGAATCAGTTGCGTCCTGCTCAGATGAGAAGACCGTCCTGCGAAGCAGCCTGGATTGAAATAAAGAATCTATCGTTCAAATACCCCGGGACAGAATCAGTGATTCTCGATAATCTTAACCTGAGCATTGCTGCTGATGAGAAAGTTGCTTTGGTAGGTCCAAATGGTTGTGGAAAATCGACTTTGATTAAGCTGCTCTTAGGCCTCTACCAGCCAAACGAAGGTTCGATAAGCATTAACTCTAAACCGCTCGAGGCCTATTCGAGAACTGAGATTGCACACTTATTCTCAACGGTCTTCCAAGACTATTCACGCTTCGATTTGACTGTCACCGATAATATTGATTTGGCAAAAGGGGATGGTAGTGAAGCCATGGTGAATGAGCTTTTAGAGCGCCTAGGACTCGCCCAATTAAAGGACGAGCTAGATCGTCCGCTGGGTCATCTAGATGATGATAGTTTAAAACTGTCAGGCGGGGAGTGGCAAAAAATTGCTGTTGCCAGAGCTCTTTACAAGAAGGGTAAATTTCTTCTATTTGATGAACCGCTTTCTGCAGTTGACCCGATTGCGGAAGCTGAGCTATATAGGGATCTGATGAAACTTCTAGGAGACCGAGGAGCTATTCTCGTTTCACATAGATTGGGGAGCGCTAGGCAGGCTGAGCGGATTATCGTCATGCGTGAAGGACAGCTCATCGAAGAAGGTTCTCACGAAGAGTTGATGGCAAGAGAATCATTTTACGCTGAGATGTTTAATGAACAAAGTAAGTGGTACCGATAAAGCTAGTATATCTTTAAATTACTAGAAGGATAGAACCCATGAGAAAGATTAAAAAGAGAGATTGAGGAGAGGGTACTCATGAAAAGTTTGGAACATGCTATTGCGATTGAAAGAATTATTTGGAAGACATCTCCCATCAGTGCCTTCATCACTTTATTACACGCCTTACTTTCGGGCTTTATTCCTGCGGTGCTCAGTTCGCAAATACAGCGTATCATCCACAATATGGTGGGCGATCAATCATGGCGGGCACTAGTGATGTCACTTTCCTATATTGTTTTATTTTATCTCCTACAAAGCATCCTGCAAATGGCGTATAGTGTGGCGAATAATGCAGGCATCTTTGAGAAAGTCAATCTCGCATTAAGGGCCGATTTCGCCTCTAGGATTCCAGAATGGCCAGCAATACACTTTGAAGATGTCCAATTTTTAAACCAAGTTGAATCACTGAGAAATGCCGTCGACAATGAGGAGCTGCCGATGTTTCACTTCAACTTGATGAATCATCTTCAGGCCATTGTTTCAATTCTATCGTTGACTGCCCTTCTTTATAACTATAATGCATACTTGAGCTTGCTGGCTTTCCTCTCTGCGTCTCCTATTTTGATTACCCGTTGGATTCGTGGAAATGCCTTCAACACAGTCCGTGAGAAGATTGCCCCAGAATCCCGTAAAGTGAAGCTCATGAAATCATGGTTTTATCAAGAACCACATGCCAAGGAACTGAGAGTTAACAATGCCTATGAGAAGATTGAGGAGAAGTGGGAAGAAACCTACGATGCCAAGACGAAATTGGAATCAGATTTTCTTATCGAAGACTATAGGCAGTTTGAATTCTGTCAAATACTGAAGTTTCTGGGGTTCTTCATTGCCTTGCTCCTATCACTATATCTGGCAAAATTTGAACATATTGATCTCGGAATGGCAGCTGCATCCATCTTGGCGTTTACGAATTTACAAATGGCTGCAACAGATTTCTTCAGGACTATGGGCAACGGCAAGTATTATCTGATGCGCTCTGTAGGCATTTTAAATCTAATGAAATCAATCAAAGCCTTACCATCAGAATATAATCAGTCTCAGATTATCTCAGGTTTTGAGCTGAAGAATATTCGTTTTAGCTATCCCAGGGCTGAGAACGATGCGTTGAAAGCGATTGACCTGAGAATTGAGAGGGGTGAAAGAATAGGCATTGTCGGGGCTAATGGCTCAGGTAAAACTACTCTGGCAAAGATTCTGATCGGGCTCTATCCTCCGACACAAGGGGACCTTCATAAAGAGCAAATAGAGCGCATACATTATGTTCCTCAAGACGTGCCTAAATTCAAATTGACCTTGCGTGAGTATTTGAATCTTGGCCAGAAGAGGAAGTGTGAAGATCAAGACTTGCTAGCCTGTCTAAAACAGTTAAATTTTAACTTTACTGAGTCGGATTTATC
Organism: Bacillota bacterium; assembly: GCA_023426575.1. GTDB lineage: Bacteria > Bacillota > Clostridia > Saccharofermentanales > DTU023 > JAFAAL01. The sequence continues at coordinate 5,090 of JAFAAL010000033.1, read as the reverse complement.
GACTACATTGGGCCAGGAATTTGGTGGCCATGAATTTTCTGGTGGTGAATGGCAGCGCTTGTCCATTGCGAAGTCGCTACTACAAGAAGCAGATCTCCTTGTATATGATGAGGCCACACGTGCCGTAGATCCAATGAATGAATCCTTTGTACTTGAACGAATTCTTGAAGCAAGCAAACAGTCGACAACAATAATCATCACCCATCGTCTCGCGATATGTCCTTATCTCGATAGGATTTTAGTATTAAATGATGGTTTTATAGAGGGGTTTGGGAGACACGAAGATCTGCTTAAAAGTTCCAAACTTTATCAAGAGATGTATGAATCTCAGAGTGCTGCCTACAAGTGATCTTGAGTATTCGATTAAGTCTTGTAAATTGCAAATTAAAATGAAACGCAATTCTGTACAATGCTGTTCTTGGTATATCATACTGCTACCTGCTTTTTAAAAGCCGTAGAGCTTCGTCCGTTTAAGATTAAGTCCCTAAACTTGGTGTAAATTCAAAAAAGTGTGACCGCCGACTTAAAATTGACCATGCGTGGTCAAAATTAGCTCGGCGTTGACACCTCGTCAATTTTTTACAACTTGTCTATTGCAATGTTGGTATTCAGTTAGTATAATCACATAAACTTAAAGTTGCTAAACAGGAGATTAAATATGAAAATTTTTAAAACTATTGCGCTTTTAACACTAATTCTTTTTTTTGGTGGGTCGATGGCGTATGCAGGTGCGGAATATTCAGGTTATAGTACAACAGTCGGAAAAATAAACGGAAGTGGATACACCACTTATGAAGTGAAAGCCAAGAGTGGGGCCAATGGAAATTTGCTCTCTTATTATGTAGGTGGAGACTATACTGTGGATGCGAGGATGCAGGAAAGTGATGGGACAGCTGGAGCATGGACGAGAAATATAGATGATGATAATTTTTATGAGTTAGATGGGCATGTCAATCACATGTCTGGAGACTTGGTTAGAGTTCACTTTTCTAATGACTGGACGACCTTAGTTAGTGTGCAAGTCGAAGGCTATTGGCGGAGTAACTAGAATTGTGATTTGCAAGTGCATGGTGCTTTAGACCGTTAGCTAAGAGGAGGCTATATATAAACATAGCCTCCTATCAAAAGGCCAGGAAGGCATAACTGATGAATCTCACTTTGAACGCAGTTAAAAGGCAAGCTTTACCAGGACTAGTCGCGGGGGTTCTCTATCTATTTTTCCTCATTCTTCTCATTTTCCGTAGAGCCTCAGATAGCATTGTGCACTACAGGATTGAACCCTATATATTTGGCTCTAAGCCAATAGATTTCTTCTTTCCCTTGATCGTCACAGTCCCATTTGCCTTCTATACTTTTCATCTCAAAAAGAATCATATTTTAGACTACATCAGTTTGAGAACGCCTAAAGGACGATTTATAAGGACTCACATCCTAGGCACTCTAGGGCTCTGCTTTGTCATGGTATTTCTAGTGAATATCATCGCTATTTCTCTTTCCTGTCGTATTGCAGCACCTATCCCTTCAGAATATGCTTCTTCATTATTAAAAGAGCATATCTTAGGAGAGCTGCAAATGGAAGAACCCATCGTCTTTGCTTTCTTGTGGGCTACACACAAAGCCTTCATTGGCAGTCTCATCTGTTTATTTGCGCAGATTTCAGCTCTGTTTATAGAAAATTTTTTCCTGGCTATGATGCTGCCGTTTGCCTATGTGATTCTCGAGAACTTTTTTACCGCTGTTCTTCAGCTATCGAGGTTTAGTCTGACGACAGCCTTCGTATTAAATAGACTCAGTCCACGAGCCATGTCAATAAGTCATATCGCCGTCGCCGTTCTGGGCTTTGTTTTTATAATTCTCATTTTCTTTTACAGCCTTAATCGTGTTTTGAAGAATGAAAAATATTGAGAAAATCACGATTGAAAATAAGTATGTGCTCTTGTTGAACTTTGCGGTGCTTTGCTTCATATCAGGTGATTATTTGGCTCAGTTCAGGGGGGCAAATTTGACTGTCTGGGACTATAGCCTGCTCATCTTGACAGATCACTACTACATTTTCTATGCTCTCATTCCCATTGTATTTATCGTTTTAGCAAAACAGCTTAGGGGCATCAGGGACATTGAAATCATCAGATTTAAGGATGTATTTCAGTACAGGAGATTTTCTGTGAGACGCTTTCTAAGCTGGATGGCTCTATATCTCTTATCGCAGCTCATAATTACCCTGGCTGTTGGAGCGAGCCAGTTCAGCTTTAGAATTTATGATCCCATTCGTCCCTCTCCAGATGCAGGCGAATGGGTTCTGCTCTTAAATCTTTATAAGACTTATTTCGGGAACGCCATCTTCTCATTGCTGGCTTGCCTGGCCTACATGCTTTTCGGCTTTGCAGTTTTCATCTATCTCTTAGAATATGTTAATCATCGCTTTTCATATAGAAAGGCAATCATTTTTTCGGGCGTGGTCTATCTTTTGGCCTTGCTCGGATTTAGGACTGAGCTCAAGAACTTCATTCCCATTTTGAGTTTCAACAATTTTATTGTCTTACACCATGTCCTAGCGAGCCGGGCCAGTTCGAATTTCCTGCTTGTCGTCCTCTCTGGGATCCTCGTCATAGGATACTACTCGGGACGCAGATTTGGACTTGCTTCACAGGACGGATTCGAAGCATTTGTCATCTCTCGAAAAGAGCGGGTGAATTCCTATCTGCTCTTGGTCACCCTCTTGACAATAGGATTACTGAGACCTATTCATGCTGGTGATTTCAGTCCTCGAGAAATACTCGTCAGCATGATGATGGGGACTAGCCAAAACAATATCACCTTTCTCTCGTGGTTGAGCATCAGCCTCCTCTACATCATTCCGCTTTTCACGATCGCACATGCTCATTCTCGGGTGTACCATCAGAGAAAAGAGATGCTCTTAGTGAGGTCAGAGAGTGTCAACGCTTTTGAAAGAAGTCTGATAAAGACATCTTTGCGTTACATCGCTCGCTATTGGCTCGTTCTCTTACTTCTGACAAATTCTATATATTGGCTAGGTGAATTCATCGGCGACGAGGTGGAACTGCTCGCGCCCTTTCATGGGGAATTCCGTCAGATAGATCTGAATGTCTATTTGCTCTTTTTTCTCGGGAGTCTTCTTTTGGATTTTATCCTCTTTCGCCTGCTCTCGAGAAAATTGAGAGAGGTCATTGGATTTTTACTCGTCTTACTCAGTAAGTTTCTACTCTTAAGCTTTCCGAGACTTCATTATCTCTGCATAAATTTTGGGATGCTCTCTTATTTTGAAGGGGGAGAGAGCCCGGCTTCGATGGCTCTGAAAGGCTTCATAATAGGGGGGCTCATAGCCATATATTTGACTTATATTTTCATTAGGAGGTCAAGCCATGCTAGACATTCAAATTAAAGAGATGAGCAAGCGCTTCAAGGACAATATATTATATGAAGGCGTGAATCTATCAGTGCCAAGGGGTCAAACTGTGGGTATCGTCGGGGCTAATGGGGCGGGAAAGAGCGTTTTATTTAAGTTGATAGCTGGTCTAGACTATACAGATGCGGGCAAGATCTACGTTAGAGGGCGTGAGGTTGGCCGAAATTTGAGTTTTCCCAAGGATCTCGGACTTTTAGTCAACCAGCCTGGGTTTATTGAGTTTTATGATGGATTCTCGAATCTAAAGCTGTTGGCAGAGATTCAAGGTAAAATCGATGACGAGAAAATTCGCCATTATATGAGGCTCATAGGATTGAACCCAGACGATAAATCGCGGGTCAAGACCTATTCGAGTGGAATGAAGCAAAAATTAGGGATCGTGCAAGCCATCATGGAAGATCAGACAATCGTTATATTAGACGAACCGTTTAACACCCTGGATTATCAGACAAATGCCGAGACCTTGCGGATTCTGCTTTCGCTGAAGAAAGAGGGTAAGACCCTCCTTCTGACCTCTCATCAACACGATATTCTAGAAAAAATATGTGACCAGATCTATGTCATCAGCAATAGGAAGATTGTGCCCTTTAATGAGGAGCTTAGAAGGTCTTATTTTTCTATTTTTAGCTACTAACACGCAATAAAGAATCTGAAAAATCCCCGTCTTTCCTAATGGGGTATAATATAAAATACACATTCAAGAAAAGAGGTCCGCCGCAATGTTTCAGGGAAAATTCAAGGCGATCAGCCTAGTCATAGTCTTCAGTCTACTGCTCTCTCTCAACTTCGGCCTGACAGCCTGTCAAAAGGGTGCAGAAGCGCCAAAATCTACAGTCAATGAAGAAAAGAGAGAAGAAAATGGCGAGGGATCTGGGAGCCTCTCTGCTCAGGAAAAGAGCGAGGCCCCTACGAACTATGTCTGTATCAAGATGGACAGCGGGGCTCAGATCGTGATTGAGCTTTTGCCAGAGAAGGCGCCGATCACAGTTGAAAATTTCAAAAAATTGGTCGTCGCAAAATTTTATGACGGCCTGATTTTCCATCGTGTCATCGACGGCTTCATGATCCAAGGCGGCGATCCCGACGGGACTGGCATGGGTGGAGCCGAGGAGAAGATCAAGGGCGAGTTTAAGTCAAACGGTGTCGAGAACGACTTGCAACATGAGCGCGGCGTCGTCTCCATGGCCCGCTCGCAAGATCCCAATTCGGCGAGCTCACAATTCTTCATCTGTCAGGCGGACAGCTTCTTCCTCGATGGCGACTATGCCGCCTTCGGCCGAGTGCTGGAGGGGATGGACGAGGTGGATCGCATCGCCAAACTCCCGAAAAATGCTCAGGACAGACCTGATAGCCCGCCAGTGATGAAAGAGGTTTATTTCATCAATAGGTAAGCGGCAGGCAGCTCTGGCCCTGTTGAAGAAGATGCGGCAAAGTCAGTGCTGAAGCTGTGTTTTGCTTTTACTTCCCGTAGAGCTCAGACTGCTTCGTAAACATCTCTGCGTAGATCCCGTTCATGGCCATGAGCTCGTCATGCGATCCCTTTTCCTTAATCTTCCCGTCGCTCATGAGGAGAATGGTATCGGCTTCTCGAACAGTGGAGAGACGGTGTGAGACAATGATTGTCGTCGTCTGATTGGCTTCGCCGAGCAGGAGCTTCGTCAAC
>JAFAAL010000018.1 GCA_023426575.1 Bacillota bacterium | reverse complement strand
CCCGGCGGCTATCACGGCTATTGGATCGATGACTTTATGCAAATCGACCCGCATCTTGGCAGCCTCGCAGAGCTCAAGGCGCTCGTCAAGGAGGCCCATCAGCGCAAGATCAAGGTTCTCCTCGACGTCGTCGCCAATCAGAGCACCACGAGCTCAATATGTCATTTATCGACAATCACGACCTGCCGCGCTTTTATCAGCCAGGAGACAATATGGCAAAAGCCAAGCTAGAGCAAGCCCTCGCCTTCCTTATCTTTTATGACAACATCCCCTGCCTGAACTATGGTACAGAAATTCTCATGACTGGCGGCGAGGATCCTGACAATCGCCGGGATATGCGCTTTACAGGACTCTCGGCCGAGGAGGCAGAATTCAAGGCGCGCTTTCAAGAAATCTTAAAATTGAGACGGCATGAGGCTTTTGGCGAGGATTTTCAGCTTGAGAGCTCTGATCCGCCCCTCTTGAAAATGACGAGAAGCAGTGAGAAGGGGCGCTTGACGGCTCTCTTTAACTTCTCAAGTCAGCCGGTGAAGGTCGACGGGGTTCAGACTTATGAAAGCATCTTAAGCTCTGGGGATCTCTGGCAGGAGGGGGATGCGCAGTTGACGCTCGCAGCCTATGGCTATCTCATCGCCCTTGAGCCGCGCGCGGATCGCTGAGGGCTGCACCGAGGGCCGTGGCAAATTCGGCCTGATCGGGGACAGAGATCTCGACGTCATAGAGATCCGAGAAGCGCTCGAGGCTTGCCTGTCCGACTTTTGACTTTGCTAGGGAGCCGATGAAGACGATGTCTTGGCAATTCTTGAGGCGGGCTGCGAGGATTGCCGCTGTGCCGAGGGATTGGAAGACGAGGTTCATGAGGCCGCGCGCAAGATCTCTCGCCGGGGCTCGCTCATCGACAGCGGCAAAGTTGGCGGCGGTCGTCTCGGGTGGGAGATTGGCGATGGCCTCGGCCGACAGATCGCCGACTGTGAGGTCAATACCCTGGAGGCTCCCCTCCATGGCGAGGGCCTCAAGAGAGGCAAAGTCATAGACCTGCAAGAGGAGCTTGCCGAGGCCCGTGACTGTTCCGCCCCCGACCCCCGAGCCGATGATGTGCTCATACTGCTCTCCCTCGCCGAGGACGATGGAGCTCCCCGTGCCCATGGAGACGACGATGGCACGTTCCTTCTCTGCGAGGTAGAGGCCGCCACGGGCCACCGCCTCGAATTCTGGGCATTTGACGGTCGGTAGGTTGAAGAGTGTACCCGTGACGAGGCTCTGACCGACCCCCGTCACTACGACAGAGTCGATGGCTGAAAGCTCTAGCTCATTGGCAGAAATAAAGCGACCCAGAGCTCCGTAGGCGGAACTCAGAGGGTCGCTGGCCTGGACTCTCATCGCGGTCAATTGTCTCTGGCCTGAGATCGCGGCGACCTTGCTGGTCGTCCCGCCGATATCAAGACCGATGATCAGAGGGCTCTTAGCGGGCATTGACGTGAGGACGACGCATGGCCTCGCGCTGGACAGGTCGGTAGTTCATCTGATCGACGTAGCGCTGCACGTCTGGATTCATGCTGTTGAGAATCTCCTCAGCACTCGCCACGTGTGTTGAGCGCGGAGCAACGACAAAAATCAGTGAAGAGATCGGCTCGACAGTGCCTGAGAGGGCGTAGGTCGCGCCCGTCAAGAAGTCGATCACTCGTTGGGCAATCTTCGTATCGATCTGCTCAATATTGCAGATGACCGTCTTCCCCGAGCGGACAAAGTCGCAGACTTGCTGGGCAGTCGCAATATCCCGAGGTTCGATGATGACGACCTCATTGGTCACTCCTGGATTCTTAAAGTTGACCACGCGTCCATCATCTCTACGAGGACCATGCGCACCCTGGAGAGATCTCGCGACCTCCTCCTGGCTGGGCCCCCGGGGGCTGTCCATCTCCTCATAGTATTCGTCCTCGAAATTGTCGAAACCACCGAGAATACGATCTAAAAATCTACCCATTTACTCCTCCGCGCCTGGCGTGGCCAGGCTCCTGATATCAATGATTAAAATGATGGCCCCATTATAGCATAAAGAGAGCGGGTACAAACAGTCTAAGTAAAGATAGACCAATTCGCCTCTTCCCTCTTAAGAAGCTTCAATAAACTCTGGGGCCGAAGATTAGGGAGCCGATTCGCAGCATTGTCGATCCAGCCCTCAGAGCTGGAATGAAGTCGCCACTCATACCCATAGAGAGCGTTGCGGCCTGCGGATAGGCCTCCTGTACGATAGGGAGCAGCGCCGTCAGACCTGAAAAGATTGCCTCGGCCTCCTCCTCTGAGGCCGCCGCTGGGGCCATCGTCATCAGACCCTGAAGATCAAGACTTGGCTCCGCCTGACACGCGGCGAGGGCAGGCTCGAGTTCAGAAGGGGCAAAGCCGTCCTTGGACGCTTCACCAGAGACATTGATCTGGAGGAGGATGGGCTGGATGATGGAGGCCTGCGCCGCCCGCTTGCCGATCTCTGCAATGAGGCGCAGTGAGTCGACTGAGTGGATGAGATCGACGCGGCCGATGATTTGACGCACCTTGTTTCTCTGGAGGTGGCCGATGAGATGCCAGGAGATCTCAAGCTCAGGGCAGAGGGAGCGTGCCTCTTCTTGCTTTTCCAGAATTTCTTGCACCTTATTCTCGCCGAAGACATGCTGACCTAAATGATAGGCATGGACGATGTCTGTCAATGGATAGGTCTTGCTGACAGCGACGAGAACGGGGGGCTGCCCCTCTTTTGAGGCCTCACGGATCGCTGTCTGAACAGCTCTCAGGCCCTCTGCAATAGTCTCTGCACGTGAAGCATTCTCTATATTTTGACTCATACTTCCCTCCTATTCGACATCGATGGGATCACCATCTCGGACTGCGTCGGGATTGACGACCACCATGGTCGCAGGAGCAATTGTCACAGCCGCAGTATCTTCGGTCGCGGGAGCTGGACTGATCAGGGCATAGTCCTGGTTGAAGTCCAAGACATTGATATCTACCTCGTGGACATAGCCCTCCTGGACGATCTTGAGCTTAGCCTCGACCGTGCCTGGACGGAAGCCTATGAGAGCCTGACGAGGCACCTTGAGGCCGCGCTCAGAATTGAGCCGTAGGCTCAGCTTCACCCGCCGCTGATTGGCCAGCTGCGTGAGGCCATTGGTCGTCTCAAAGAGAAGCAGAGTACCCTGTCTCGTCTCCCCGCTGCGAATGACGCGCAGCTGTGAAATCTCGAAGCCATAGTCCTCCGCCACTGCACTGAGACGGCCCAGAGACTTGAGCTCGCTGTCCAGGCCCGAGGGCAGAATGGCGAGGAAATATTGATGGACCCCGTGGATGACCTTGGCGATGGCGTGGCCCTCTGGGATCTCTCCACTAGCTGCTGTCGTCGGTTCAGGACGGCGGCGCAGGAGATCTTGCAAAGTCTTGCTGTCCGCTTCCTTGATCTCACTCGTCTTCACATCTTCGAAACCGTCGATGCCATAGGCCAGAACTCCACTGACCGGCGCTCTCAGATCGATGGCAGAGCTGGAGACCAGTGATTTTAAGTTGAGGTAGCTCTCAAGAGCCTGATTGTACTCACGATCTGAGAACTTGAGTTCTGCGAGCTCGCGACTCCGCTGCTCGAGGCTCAGTTTCAGCTGCTCAATCAGGGCGGCCAGGCTCGCGGGCTCACGCAGTTTATCGACGTAGTAGTAGCGGCTCATCAGATCGTGAATCTCGAGGTCACGCTTTTCAGCAACGCGACGCGCTTCCCCGCCCTCCTCAGTATTCAAGAGCTCATGGCGCCGGGCATTGAGATCGGATTCGGCTTTTGACAATTCGACCAGACGAGCAGCTGCGGACGGCTGGACAAGCTGTCCAAAGACTTGGTCCTTGGCGAGTCGTGTCCCCGCGGGAAAGTCAGCGTGGTACTGTCCCTCGCTGTCGCTCGTGATGACAAACTCATCGCGGAGGATCAGGGCGTCGATGTCGATTGTGCGCTCGAGGCGATCCTCACGGAGGAAGATATACTGAGGCACGCTCTTGGAGCGGTTGAGGAGTCGCATGAGGATGAAGAAGGTCAGGATGGTAATCAGGAGGATCATGCTTGTGAGGAGCAGCGAGCGCCTGTAATTGCGGCGCTTCTCCATGATGATACGACGCTTCGTCTGGGCCTCTCGGCTGGCGATTTGTGTCTGATCTCTGCCCTCTGGCATAGTCTAGCCTCCGATGTCTGCAAGCGCCTGCGCCACGAACAGGGCCGCCAGACGTCCGCAAGAAAGATTGAATGAACCCTGATAAAAAGCGGCATAGGGAGGACGCAGAGGTCCATCCGCCGAGAGTTCTATCGAGGACCCCTGGGTAAAGGATCCACTCGCCATAATGATATCACAATCATAGCCAGGCATTGCGCTGGGCTCCGGCGTGAAGTGGTGATCGATGGGTGCTGCCAGCTGAATGGCCCGGCAGAATGCCTTGAGCTTTTCTGGATCTTCGAGGGCCACAATCTGGACAATGTCACCACGCTCAGCTCCAGCTAGGGGCTCCACTGGATAGCCCAGCTTTGCAAAAAGTGCAGCCATCAGGGTTGCCGTCTTCAGCGCCGAGGCCACAATGGACGGCGCAAGATAGAGGCCGAGCCCGAGTTCTCGCAGGTGGCCGAGGCTGGGTCCGATCTCGCGCCCAATCCCGGGCGCCGTCACACCCTCGGCCACGCGCTCAACCAGGTCCTGACGCCCCGCCACATAGCCCCCGCTCGGCGCTATGCCGCCGCCAGGATTCTTGATGAGAGAGCCCGCGATGAGATCCGCACCATAGTGGGTCGGCTCATGGGCCTCGACGAATTCTCCATAGCAGTTATCGACGAGCAGAGGCTTCGTGAAGCCAGCAGCAAGTAGTTCTCTCTTTAAATCACCAATTTGAGCCGAAGTCAGGCACGGTCTGAGAGAATAGCCCCGTGACTTCTGCACATAGACCGCTGCGGTGCGAGGAGTCAGAGCGGAGATAATCCCCTCCATATCAAATTGCGCCTCCTGAGCGAGCAGCGCTTCAGAGGAGAGCTTTAAGTCGACAAAATTCACCGTGATACCCTGCTCCGAGAGACTTCTCACGGCCGGCTTCAGACTGTCATAGACCTCCCCCGTCGCAATGAGCAGCTCATCACCAGGCCTCAAGAGAGCGCGGAGCATCTGGTAGAGCACCTGACTGCCCGAGGCAAACTGCCAACGCAAAAAGGCAGCCTCAGCCTCGAGCGATTCGGCAAAAGCCTGCTCCAGTTTATCCCGACCCGCGTCGTGATAGCCGTAGCCCGTCGAACCATGAAGTTCTGCCTCACAGAGATAATTGTTCTGAAATGCGCGAAGCACGCGCAGCTGTCTTAGAGTTTCCACCTGGGAAATCTCAGCGTAGAAAGGCTGCAGGTGCTCCTCTAAGTCCTCAAGGAGAGCCCATATCTCAGCTCTCACGCCCAGATCAGAATAAGCAGAGAAAATATCCATGTGACCTCATTTCTGTGCAAAAGAAAACCCGCAGTCATAGGCTGCGGGTTGGTGCGACCGGCGAGACTCGAACTCGCACGGGGTTACCACATGCACCTCAAGCATGCGCGTCTGCCAGTTCCGCCACGGTCGCCTGGCTGTGCCTCAAGGCCTCGCTATTATTAACTATTCCAAGACAGATGTCAATAGCCAAAAAGAAAGAGGTCCGCATTTCGCGGACCTCTCTTCATTCAGCTCAAGAGCCTTAGAATTTACGTCTGGTCCTGAGAAGGATCAGGGCAGCGGCCAGTGCCATGAGGCTGAAGCCCATGACTGTCGGCAGACCACTCTCGCCGGTGGCCGGGATCTGCGTCGGACTCGGCTTAGTATTTGTGCTTGTGACAAGAGATGGCGTCGGGAGCTTGGCACCGCTGCTTGACGCCGTGATAGGAGCCCCTGGTTTAAACAATAGCTCAGTCGGGCTCGGGCTCATACTGCTTGTCGTCACGGGTGTTGTCGGCACAACGACCGTCGTCTCCGACGGAACTGGCTTGACACAGACAAATTGTCCAGTCATTTCCAAGACCGCATGGAGGGGGAAATTATTGTACTTGGGAGCGTCTTCGAAGTCTCCCGTGAGTTCTAGGACAAAACCTGTTCCCGCCTTCATTTCCGGGATTGAAAGTTCAATCAAGTTCTCTGTGCGAGTTTCAGTAAAGTTTGGTTCGACAAAGATCACACCTTGTGGATATCGCGCTCGACTATAAGGATAGCCAAAAGAATTAAACTTATCTTGGACCTTGATCGCAACATTTTTGAGTTCTTGACTGATCGTCAACTTGATTTTGACATCTTTAGCATCTTGGTAAACGGCCACGGGAATTCTAAAGTACGGCTTATTCTGAACGTAGTAGTGTTGAATTTGCGTGATATCCGAGGCTGACTGAATAAGGTCCACAAGCGAATAATCCATATTATGGTACATCATATAGGACTCAGCTCGTGCTTCTAATTTCTCGCAATCGATAGATCCGTTGCCATCAGACTTTTTCTCGAAATTTTGCTTTGCGAATTTGACGCCGTAGACTCCACTTGGGAGATTGACGTCTCCATCATAGGAGCGAACATAATGATCGGGGACAAATACCTGTCCAGCTTTGCTGGGGATAGTAATGACCTGTTCCCCCTGCTTCAGACCTGTCTCAATCTTGACATTCATTCTATCCTCGGTTTTTTCAATTCCGAGCTCTTCATTGGTGAAGACAAGTTGCAAAATGCCATCTTTATATCTTGGATCCGTCGCTTTGATTTCCTGTATAATGATATTTCCCTTAGCAGAAGTGATTTTCACGAAGATATCTTTGGGCGCTTTGTCATCCCATTCAATTGTAAAATAGGGTCGGAACGCTGCAGTATGCGTTGTATCCTTTGTATATGTGGCAGAGAGTGGCTCTTTGACCCACTGTGGTTCGTCAGGCAAGAAACCTCTCTCTGGCTTCAAGCTAGGTCTGAATTCATCTAGCTTTGCCTGTGTCGCATTTTCCTGAACCCAGAACCACACCTTATTCTTGGCTCTCGCACCTGGAACAAGAGTTCCACCGACCCCAGGCTGGAATTTCACAAGATAGTACTTCTTAAAATAGTTAGGATCCTGTCTATTGCGCCCGTCGGGATTATTGGGACTATCATTCCAAGAATTCTTTTCATCTGTTGGGATGACGTTACGAATATGAGTAGCGGCAAAGTTAGGGTTATTGTTCCACATAGGATTCTTGTCTGTGAAATCCGCAATTCCAGGGATCCAACCTATAAAGAGGAAATCCTCTCGATATTCTTCTTTGAGCGACAAGATCGGGCGGTCGGGCCACTCACCCTCTGCCGTCTTAATTAAGCTGCCATCCTTGGGAGCCACAAATTTTCTAAAATCGCCACGCTTCAGGGTCTTACGTACATAGATCGTGAATTGCGTACTGTTTTGACGCGCTCCTGCAGGTCCCCAGTTATAGATACCTCTCTGCTTGCCCTCAACCTCAGCTACCTTAAATGTCACAGCGATATAATCAGCTGCATTTTCAGCGGGGAGCTCATATAAAGCATCTCCATTTTTATATGGTGTTCCTTCTTGGGTTGCATTGGCTGCAGGTGCTGTGAGCGGGGCAACGATAGGTGCGGACTGGGGGGCGACTCCCTCTTCTGGAGATTTTGATTCCTCGGAGCCACTCTCTTCGATGACTGAAGGAGATACACTTGACTCTGTATTCTCCCCTGTGGTTTGAATCTCTTTCTCGCTCTCCGTCACGCTGGGTCCTTCCTCTGCAAAGGTGCTGACTTGCGTAAAAACAGTTGCAAAGAGCATCAGTACGGCCAGAATAAGCGTCAGACTCATTCTCACTTTCTTAGAATTTTTGGTCTTTTGAGCCATTGAATGCCTCCTTCTCATTTTGTCAACTTCACACTCCAACAGAGCCAAAGACAAAATATTTCGGCTAAGTATAACACTAATTTCTCAATTACACAAGTTGTTAAAGAATCAAAATAACCCGTGGCCTGAGCCACGGGTCATTGCATTTGGTATTTTGTGGGAAGACTTGCTCAATTCCCCCCTAGGAGTGAAAACGACCTTGTACTTCCTCCAGCACTTTATCGACGGACAGCTCGATCTTTTCCTCGCTGTCGCTGTATTTGACTTC
>JAFAAL010000049.1 GCA_023426575.1 Bacillota bacterium | reverse complement strand
GATGTAGGACTTCCAAATCAAATTTTTGGACAATCGCTCTGTGTTAGCGTAATATTTTCCTTCCTTAGTCTTAGCGATGATTCCCTGGGCAAGCAATTTTTGCACAATCGACGGCAAATATGAAGATTTTGACCGAAGACTTGAACCGCAGGCATTTCAGAAGATAAAAAATACTCCGCCATGATCGTGTTCATGACGGAGTGTTGTTTTGGAGGCACCATCCGGATTTGAACCGGAGAATAAAGGTTTTGCAGACCTCTGCCTTACCACTTGGCTATGGTGCCATAATAAAGGGGTCGCCGCTTGGCGACCCCGTGTGGAGCGGGATACGAGATTCGAACTCGCGACTTTCACCTTGGCAAGGTGACACTCTACCACTGAGTTAATCCCGCAGACGCCTCTTGCGAGTGCGTTGCAATAATAGCAAGGCACATGAGAGATGTCAAGCCTCTCCCAGAAGAAATCTTAGGGCTCGATGGGAGGTTTAATCGGGGCCTCCCATGGCTTGGTGGGGAAGACCATCGTTGATGTCGGACTCGGCACATTATAGTCCTCAGTAGGACTTGCCGTGGTCTCGAGAGGGATGCCTGTCGGTCTCTCTAGAGCTGTTGTTTGACTCTCCTGCGGCAACTGCGGCTGCTCGGCCTCGAGAGGCATTTCGTTGCCTGCAGGATATTCCGTGTTCTCGTAGTACTCCTCGTACGAGACCTCGGAGGCTGCATTGGCCGGAAGTTCTGTGGCAGGCATGGCAGCGAGATTGACACTCCCCTTTTCGTGCCATTCGTTGATGATCCAGCCGATGTCTGGAATCAACTGATAGCCAGAGCCCGTATTAGTATAGACCGCAAAGGCATAGGGTTGGTCGGCATAGACGATGCCGATATCATGCATATTGGCGTCATAGAGTCCGTACTTATGGGCGATCTCCAGGCCTGGCAGCTTGGAAGTAAAGAAATAGTGCCAGGTCGTCCGCTTCATGAGGTTCTTGAGCTCGTCATAGCCTGGCACATGATGCTCGTTGTAGTAGAGTTCCTCGAGAATACGCATCGCCTCGTTCGCAGTAATCCTCGTGTCACTGCTGTATTTCATGCCGAGGCGCTTATCGAGATGCTCGTGGAGGAAGCTCCCGTTCTCCTTGAAGTAGTTGAAAAGAGCCGAGGTGGACGTATTGCCACTGTGAATAATCGCGTTTTCAATGAGCATCTTGACGGGCAAATTGGTCCCTTGGGGGGCGAGAGGGTAGCCGTCCTCAATGAAATACTCGCAGGCGACATAGGGGACCTTCAAATCTTGCGGCAGAATGCCATCATAGATCATCTGATAATAGACCATGGCGACGGGCGTCTTGACCGTCGAGGCCGTAAAGTAGCGCTGATCACCATTGAAGACATAGCGCTCATGCGTGATGAGGTTCTCGTAAACAATGCTGACTTGGCTGAGGTCCGTCCCCGTGCTCTCGAGGTATTGTTTCAAGATGGCTGCAAGCGTTGCCGTCTTGGGGCTATTGACGGCCACGGCGGGATCTGCCATCTGCCAAGAGGTTTCTCTTAAGTCGAGCTTCTCGAGTTTTGAGGTCTCAGCTTCCGCCTTCTGGGGCACGCGCTCCGTCTCCTCCTCACGAAGCCTTGTCTCCTCGGGCTCAGACTCTTGCTCGGCTGTCGTCTCCTCCTGATCACTGATGGCCGCCATGAGGTTCTCTTCCTCCATGTCGTCCAGATAGGACCACGCGAGACAAGCCACCAGCAAAAGGACGTTGATCGCGATCAAAATGACAAAGATGTACTTGATAATTTTTTTGTAATCCATACCCTCACCTATGAGCTATAAGCACAGGCATTGTAATCCTTTTCAGGCCTTGTGACAAGGCGGAGGGCCTCAGCTCCCCTTTTTCTTGTAGATGATGAGAAATTTGTCGACATAGTCCCACTGTTCATAATGGGCTGACAGCTGCCCGAGCGCAAAGGGCTCCCCGACTGACGGACGCTGGTCGATCACGATGTAGTCTGGTAAATGACTCTGCTCAAATTGGTAGTAATTGCCCTCATAGACGGTCACGCCTCGCTCTGCGAGCGGACTTGCGAGAAATGAGCTGACATAGGCCGTGGCCTCGGCGGGAATCTCTGCCAGCGCAGCCTGAATCCGCCTTGCATCCTGCCGTTCTTCGGCTGTCTGTAGGGGCCAGAGAGGACGGGAGAGGAGCAGTGCGAGACTCGTGACCAGAGCGAGCACCAAGGCGGCTCCCGCCGCTCTGCGGCGCCATATCTCGGAGATCTCAGGCTGTAGCAGAGCGATGCTCAGTGCCATGCAGAGCAAGATCTGTGTCCCATAGTGATACTGAAAGAAGAAATCATATTGATACGGCCAATCACTCAGGAGATTGACGAGGAAGAGGGGAAGCGTCAGACACCAGAGATAGCGCAGCCTAGTCCAGAAGAGAACCCCCAGGGAAATGCCGAAAGTGACACTGAGATAGAGAATTTTGGGGGCTTTTGTCACTGTCATTATCATGAGACCGGGACGCATATAAGCGCCGATGAGCACGCGGATGAGGGAGGCATCGCCGTCCGCAAAGAGATTCTGAAAGCGCGAAGACATGATGCCGAGGCCAAAACTCTTGATGTACTGCGTTGCCAGGACAAAATAGAGGAGGGCGAGCGCTATCTGACTGAGTTCAAAGCTGAGTTTTCGCAGATCGCGCTGGCGCCAGGCGAGACAAAAATAGGCGAGACTGATGGCGACAAGATAGATAAAGGCGTCCTCCTTGATCCCGAGGAGAAGCGCCGTAGAGAGATAAATCCAGACTTTGCGACCGCGCTGATGACTGAGAAAGTAGAGCGCTATGGCCAGGGGCAAGAGCGCATTTTCATGGAAGTCGTAGAACGAGGAAAAGATGAGGAAGGGACTGAGGGCAAAAGCCCCGAGCAGCAATCGCCTCGTCGTCTTATCGTAGCCCAGTCGTGAGAGCCAGAGATTTGCGGGCACGAGGGCCGCGAGGACGATGGCAAATTGCATGAGGTTCAGACCAGCACTGCCAAAGATCATCTTGAACAGTTGATAGAAAGGAGCCAAGAGATAGAGGCTCGGTGAGAAGTGGACAGCTGAGTGGCTGAGGAGCGTGCCGCGCTCGAGAGTGCTGAGGGGTCTCAAGGTCCGCCAGATATTCTCAAAGATTTGGACGAAGATGCCGTGGTCGAAGGCGGGGTGGATGATGCGTCCCGCCTTGGCAAAGCTATAGCGGCAGGCGATATAAAGGTAAAATGCAAGAGCTATAAAGAGAAAGATGAGAGAGCAAGACTCGCGCCTCGGCTGCGCTCGATCGTGGCCCTCCCTTAGATTTGGAATGCGGGCTGGACCCAGCCGCACGAGCTGCACGGCGCTAAAGAGCGTCAAGATGAAAGCGCAGGCTGACGTGGAATTCAGAAGAGAGTGTGTTCTCAGAAAATAGCTCAAGCTCGTCACCGCAAAAAAGAGCGTCAGACTCGCCCATAAGAGTTGGCGTCGTCTGAGCGCAGAGCAGAGCCAATCTAGGACTAAGGTCAATCCCAGATGGAGAACAATAAGAATGAATAGACCCTTGAGCTCCAGGACGGCTGGCAAGAGTTCATACGACTGAGGGAGGCAGAGGAGAAAACTCTGGACGATGAGCCAGGCTGAGGCCAGGACATAGGCCAGAGAGCTTAGGCGTTGCCACTTATCTGAGGTCTGCAGGACGGAACGCATGCGGCAAGATGTCCTCGAGACTCAGGCAGAGATAGCCACTCTCATTCGGCCAGGCCAGGTAGAGCTTAAAGTCGGGAGCCGCAAACTCAGCCATAATCTGGCGACAGAAGCCGCATGGCTTGGCCTCTTGGCCCTCCTCCACGACCACGGCCAGGGCTCTGATCATCTGAGCCCCTTCGGCGATCGCGCGCCAGATGGCCACGCGCTCGGCGCAGACCGTGCCCCCGTAGTTACAGTTTTCAATATTGCAGCCGCCGAAGACTCTCCCCTGCTCATCGAGGACCGCGGCTCCTACGCGGTAATGAGAGTAGGGGGCATATGCACGTTCGCGGAAGGCCCGAGCGCAGGCAAAGAGAGTCTTGACATCGGACATGCTAGGCCTCTTCTGACGTCTTGGCGGCTGATTTTTTGGCGGCTGATTTTTTGCTGGCCGGCTTCTTAGCGGCGGTCTTGCGGGCGCTTTTGCTGCTTGCTTTCTTAGCAGCTGGCTTGGCGGCTGCTTTGGCATCTGTTTTGGCGGCTGCTTTGGCGGCTGGCTTGGCGGCTGCTTTGGCGGCTGGCTTGGCTGCAGGCTTGGCGGCGGGCTTAGCTGCAGGCTTGGCTGCGGGCTTCTTCGCAGGACTCTTCTTTGCAGGGCTGGCCTTGCTGCTCTTGCTGCTCTTGGCTTTTGACTGTTTTTGCCTGGCCTGGGCCGCCTCTTCTTCCTTCTCTTCTTCTGACTTTAGAAAGTTCTCCTTGAGATAGGTGATGCGCTCGGCATAGTCTTCGGCTATCAGCCGCATTTCTGTCTCGGTCAGCGGGTCATCCGTGTTGTTTAAGACGTAGAAGAAGAGCTTGCGCTCAGCTTCTTTTAGAGCTTCGACTGTGCTGGTCTGCTCGGAGCGCAGGCCCGTCTCTTCGGCCCAGCTCCTCAGCTGATTCCTCAGTTCGGCGCCCTGGTCCTTGGCAAATTTGTGCTCGATTTTCTCGCGCTGGGTGGTCTCTTTTTCGAGCAGTTCTTGCCAATACTTAGTCAGGCGGCGGTATTCGGCGATGAGTTCGGCTAATTTTACTTGGTCCATATTGCTCTCCTATAGGTCGATTTCAATGCTGACAGGGCAGTGGTCGGAGCCCATGATCTCGTGGTGGATGCTGGCAGATTTCAACTTGGATTCTAGATCGCTTGAGATGAGAAAATAATCGATTCTCCAGCCCGCGTTGCGATCGCGAGCTCTGGTGCGATATGACCACCACGTGTAGGCGTCCTCGAGCTCTGGGTAGAAAAAGCGGAAGGTATCGATGAAGCCGATATCCAAGAGCTTCGCAAATTCTGCCCGCTCTTCATCTGAGAATCCTGCATTCATGCGGTTGGCCGCAGGGTTCTTGAGATCTATCTCGCGATGGGCGACGTTGAGGTCACCGCAGAGGATGACGGACTTGTCGCGCATGAGACTCTGTAAATAATCACGAAAGGCCTGCTCCCATTCAACGCGATAAGGCAGGCGACGCAGTTCATTCTGAGAGTTCGGCGTGTAGCAGTTGACGAGATAAAATGAGCCATAGTCGAGGGTCAAAACGCGCCCCTCCGTATCATGACAGGGCATGTTGATCCCCGTCGTAAAGGCCAGGGGTTCACTCTTGGAAAAGGTGGCAACTCCCGAATAACCTTTCTTTTCGGCGTAATTCCAATAGCCATGATAGTTTTCAGGGGCGTAGTCGACCTGGTCTTCTTGCAACTTGATCTCTTGAAGGCAGAAGATATCTGGGTCTAGCCCCTGCATATCCTCTCGAAAACTCTTCTTCAAAATTGCGCGCAAGCCATTGACATTCCATGAAACGATCTTCAATTCATTACCCTCCAGACGTGATTACTGTCATTTTAACAGATATTTGCTCATTTTTCGGGCTTGGCTCATAATTGCCTCATGTTGAAACCTGCTCTTGCCATTCTCTTTTCAATCTGCCTGCTCCTCAGTGTCGCTTGCACCCCCAGTCCTGAGCGCCGGACTTTTCAGTTCACGGGTCAGTTTGATTCTTTTACGACACTCCTCGTCGAGGATTCGAGCTTTCAATCCGCTCAGGAATTCGAGCGGCAACTGACACACTATCATCAAGTCTTCACGCCTTATGAGACCTTCCCCGACGTTCAAAATCTTGCCGTTGTCAATCGCGAGGCCGTCACTCAGGAAGTCGTGCTAGATCCGGACTTAAATCAGGTGCTGGCCCTGGCCTGGCAGGGGGCCAAAGACAGTCACGGCGCCTTCAACCCAGCGCTCGGTCGCGCCGTGCTCTTGTGGCGTCAAGTGCGAGATGAGCTGCTGCAAGAGAAGCGAGACGAGATTTTGACGCCTGAAGATCTCGCCCCTCTCCTCCCGAGCACAGATCTCGAAGCGATTTCATACGATGCGAGCCAGGGGACCTTGCGCTTTCAAAATCCGGACACACTCCTAGACCTCGGGGGCGTCGCCAAGGGCTGGGCCGTCGAACGGCTCGTCCAAGACTTGAAGACAGAGGGCTACGATCACTGTCTCCTCTCGATTGGCGGCAATGTCCGAGCCCTCGGCAGCAAGGCCAATGGCGAGCCCTGGCGCGTTCTCATCCAAGATCCTTTTAAGGGCACAGAGCCGGGCTTTCCCCGCCTTGTCGTCGATCTTGTCGACGAATCTCTCGTCACCTCGGGCCTCTATGAGCGCTACTTTGACTTCAAGGGTCAGCGCTATGCCCATATTCTCGACCCCGAGGACCTCATGCCCCAGGATCAATATCTGTCCATTTCAATTCTTGGAAAAGACTCAGGCGTCTGCGACCTCTTGGCCACAGCTCTCTTTAACCTCAGTCTCGAAGAGGGTAAGGCCCTCGTCAATACATATGGAGTCGAGGCGCTCTGGATTATGCCCGATGGGAAGATTGAGATGACCGCAGGTTTCGAGCAGCGCCTGATTCCGGAGTAATTAATCCCAGATGAGGTGGCGACGGCCGGGACCGGTCGTGAGCCACTGTAAATTAAGATTGTAGAGCCGACTGAGGTCCGCCGCTGCAAAGGGGTCTGAGGGATCCGTCTTCTGCATCAGCTGGCCGTCTTTTAAAAAGATCGACTCTTGGCCGTAGCGGGCGGCGAGATTGATGTCGTGTAAAACGGCGACAATCGACAGTCCCTCCTCTTGGAGTGTCTTCAAGACGTTAAAAATTTCAATCTGGTGGGCCAGGTCGAGATTGGCCGAGGCTTCGTCGAGGAGGAGCCAGGGCGTCTCCTGACAGATGGCCCGCGCGAGAAGGACGCGCTGCCTCTCCCCGCCTGAAAGCTGTAGATAATTGCGCTTGAGAAGAGCTTCGACCCCGGCGAGTATGACTGCTCGCTCATAGGCTCCCTGATCTCTTCCCGTCCAGGCACTAAAACGTGAGCGCCAGGGATAGCGTCCCATCTTGATGACTTCACTGACGGCAATCTGATGTCTCGCAGGCGAATTTTGTGGCAGGTAGGCCATCTTCTGGGCCCTCTCTCGAGCGCTCATCTCCTCGAGAGGACAGCCGTCGAGGAGAATCTGCCCCTTCTGGGGTCGGAGGAGTCCGAGGAGGAGCTTGAGAAACGTCGTCTTGCCCGAGCCATTCGGCCCCAGGATGACCGTCATCTGCCCCGCTTCAATCTCGAGACTGATCTTCTGGAGAGTGGGCTGGGCCAGTGATGAGTAGTGAAAATTGAGATCTTTTAGACTCAGCGCACTCATCCTTGCGCCCCCTTGCCGCTGCGATAGAGGAGAGAGAGGAAGAGCGGCACGCCAAAGAAGGCCGTAATGACGCCCACGGGCAGTTCCGTCGGTGGAATGGCAAGGCGCGCAAAGCTGTCACAGAGGAGAGTGAAAATCGCTCCGCAGACGGCGGCGGCCGGCAAGAGCTGCTTGACGTCGTGAATTTTGAGAAGTCGCAGCGCGTGCGGGACAATCAGGCCGACGAAGCCGACGACTCCAGAGGTTGAGACGGTGGATGCGACGAGGAGCGTTGCGATGAGGATAATCGTCCAACGCGTCCTATTGGCGGCGACCCCGAGGCTCGTCGCCTCTTCATCACCGCTGAGCATGATATTCATCTCAGGTGCAAAGAAAAAGAGCAGGAGCGTCAGGGGGAAGAAGACGAGGGACATGAAGCGGACCTTATCCCAAGTCGCGGAGCTATAAGAGCCCATGAGCCAGTAGAAGATACCTGCGATGCGATCTCGGTTAAAGAGCATCAGGAGCGACATCAAGGCGGAGAAGAGACTCGAGAGCGCAATCCCTGCGAGCAGGATGCGCGAGGTCTCCGTCTTGATCTCGCCAGGCGTCATCAGAAAGAGGAGACCGATGGTCATAAGACCGCCCAAGAAAGCGCCGAAGCCAATCCCCGTCAGTCCGAGACCGACAGATTTGAAACCAAAGATCATGGCGAGAGAAGCGCCAAAAGCCGCCCCAGAGGACACCCCTAAGATATGCGGATCTGCCAATGCGTTCATGAAGATCGACTGGTAGGAGGCGCCCACGACGGCGAGCGAGGCGCCGCCGAGCACTGAGAGAATGATCCGTGGCCAGCGGACGCGAAAGACGATGGTCTCATAGGCGGGATCTAGATCTCTGATGAGATCGACCCGCACAGCACTGAGCTTCTCCCAAAAAAGAGCAAGACTTTGGCGGAAAGTCAGGGCTGAGGCGCCGAGACTTGCCGCCAAAATCATCAAAAGAAAAAGAAGGCCGAGGGCGAGGGCCATCAGAATGAGATATCTTGTCCACCTCGCCCGCGGCATCGATTACGCAACCTTCTTGTAGCTGAAGTAAAGTTCTGGGTGGAGAGCTTCTGCTAAGAACTCAACCGCATCGGCGACCCTAGGTCCCTGGCGGTTAAAGATGTTCTCGTCAACGACAATGACTCGACCCTCCTTGACGGCCGTCAAGTTCTTGTAGGGCTCGGCCTTCTGGAACTCGCCATCGGCCCAGGTGGGAATGAGGATATAGTCGGGGTCCTTCTCGATCAGGGACTCGACGGAATAGGTCCAGCCCTCCGTATCTGCCGCGATGTTCTTGACACCCGCATAGTCCATGAGATCGTTGATAAAGGTCTTCTTGCCGGCGCTGAAGTCGCCAGACTCGCCGAAACCGACGACATAGTAGACCGTGGGCTCTTCGGCGTCATCGACCAGTTCTTTGACATACTCGAGGCGGCTGAAGACATCGGCGGTCAGATCTGCTGCCTCCTGATTGAGATCTAAGATCTGGCCAATGGTCAGGAAGATCTCATCGAGCTCGTCGATTTCATATTCGGAGTAGAGGAAGAGCACGGGAATGCCAACTTCTTCCAGCTTGGCGACAAAGTCTTCAGAGACGTGGGTAGATGCCAGGACGACGTCCGGATTCTTCTCAATGATCAGTTCGAGGTTTGGCTCCATCAGAGTGCCCACGGAGGGAATCTCCTTGGCCTCTTCGGGGTAGTCGCAGTAGTCCGTTCTGCCGACCAGGCGATCCCCAGCACCGAGTGCAAAGATGATTTCCGTCATATTCGGTCCGAGAGAGATGACCTTCTCGACCTTTTTCTCAAAGGTCACTTTACGATCCAGGCTGTCCTCGACCGTCAGGGGGAACTCGCTCTTGCGCAGTTCCTTCTTGTATTCCTCAGCCTTCTTATCGGCGTCGGCAATGGCATCTTTCTGATTCTCGTCGACGACCTCAGCCTCTGTCGTGCTGGCCTCGGCCTCCGTCGCTTCGGCACTGGCCTCTGCCTCAAGGGTCGTCTCAGCCGCAGCGTCTTCGACCAGAGATGTCTCCTGGGGGCTGGCTCCCGGGAGTTCACAGCCAACAAAGCTCAGCAAGAGCATGCTTGCGAGGACGACTGCGATCAACTTAAAGAGTAACTTATCAGTCATGTAGACCTCCTGTTTTAGACTATACTAGTCTTAAAATGCTTTAGAGATTCTAGCACAAATAGGAGGTCTCCATGAAAATTGTAATATTAGATGCCCACACGACGAATCCTGGGGATGTCAGCTGGTCTGAGATCGCAGAGCAAGGGGAGCTCACAGTCTATCCGAGGAGTAGCGAGGCAGAGGTCCTCGAGCGCATCGCCGACAGTGAGGCCATCCTGATCAATAAATGTCGTATCACTGAAGATGTCTTAGAACATGCCCCTAAGCTGAAATACATCGGCATGCTCTCCACCGGTTACGATGTCCTAGATCTAGAGGCCATTCGCCAGCGCGGCATCGCCGCGACCAACGTCCCAGGCTACAGCAGTGAGGCCGTGGCCCAATTGACCTTTGCCCATATCCTCGAGATCTTTAACGCGGTCGGGGCCCACAATGCCTCGGTCCAGGCGGGCGAGTGGTCACGCTCCCCAGATTTTTGCTATACCGTCGGCACCATCCATGAACTCTCAGGAAAGAGTCTCGGCCTCGTAGGCTTCGGCCAAATTGGCCAGGCCGTCGCCAAGATCGCCCTCGCCTTTGGCCTCGAGGTCTGGGCCACCCATAGTTCGCAGAAGACAGCCCCAGAACTTGAGGGCAAGGTCCAGTTCAAAGAATTGGAGGAGGTCCTCGGCGCTGACATCGTCTCTCTCCACTGCCCGCTGACCGAAAAGACGAGAGATCTCATCAATCGTGAGAGTCTCGAGCACTTTAAGACAGGAGCGGTCCTGATCAACACGGCGCGAGGCCCCCTTATCGACAGCGAGGCCGTCGCCGAAGCATTAAAATCCGGAAAATTAGGGGCATGCGGACTGGATGTCTATACGACAGAACCGATCCCAGAAGATGCCCCATTACTAGGGCTCGACAATTGCTACATCACGCCACATATCGCCTGGGCCGCACAGGAGAGTCGCGAACGTCTGATCCATCTCGCGGCCGAAAATCTCGCGGCCTTCAGGCGTGGTGAGAAGTTCAATCGCCTCGACTAGTCGCAGAACTCCAAGGCTCCCGGCAGCAGAGATTTCAGCCTGACGACCGAGTGACAGCGATAGCCTGCGCGCTCGAGGCGCTCTGCACCACCCTGCCAGCTCTTCTCGACCGCGATGCCGATGCCCACGACCTCGGCGCCAGCCAGCGCCACGAGCTCGGTCAGCGCCTGCATAGCACAGCCATGGGCGAGGAAGTCATCAACCAGCAGGACGCGCAGTCCTGGAGGGAGAATTTTCTTGGCGAGAGCCATCGTGTAGTCTTCTTGCTTCGTGTAGGAGTGGGCAGACACTGTGTGGAGATCGGGGCCGAGATTGAGCGCCCGCGTCTTCTTGGCAAAGGCGGCATTGACCCCGAAGCGCCTCGCTGTCGCCACGGCTATCGCGATTCCAGAGGCCTCGACCGTCAGGACCAAGTCGATCTTCTCCTGCCCGAATTGGCGATAGAATTCCTCGGCAATAAAATCAAGACAGTCAAGCGCGAGACCCTGATTCAAGAAGCCGTCCACCAGGAGAATCTCGCCTGGGAGGATCTCGGCCTCGTCATGAATTTTCGCCTCTAGATAGTTGAAATCACGGGTCATACATTACGCTCCTCTGGCCAATCTGCTTCACATAGTACTGGACAGGCCCTCCCCTTTCAAGCAAAAAAAGAGAAGCTAGATCTCTCTAGCTTCTCTTCTGGTTGCGGAGGGGGGATTCGAACCCCCGACCTTCGGGTTATGAGCCCGACAAGCTACCAGCTGCTCCACTCCGCGGTGTGTTCAATATGGTGCTCGCGGCCGGGATCGAACCGGCACGAGTGTTTAGTTCGACGGATTTTAAGTCCGTTGCGTCTGCCAATTCCGCCACGCGAGCGCATCAAATTCAAATGCTTGCTTACTATACCAGCGCTTTTGGCTTTTGTCAAATAGTCAACTGACTAACAGGTCGAGCCTCAGCCACCCCCGGGCAGGAGCAGGCCAATGATGAAGAAAATCACGGCGAGGGCAATGATGATCCAGGTCAGGACCTCGGCCCAGCGCTTCTGGATGCGACTGAAGAGAAAGTAGAGCCCACAGAGAACGATGCCGATCAGGAAGGCCGTCTGGCGCGTCAAAAAGTCAAAGGGAAACATCAGGACCTCTTTTCTGCCCGCTGCTCCCAGGCAAACATGAAGAGCGCGGAGATGATGATCAGGGCGTAGCCGAGGAGGGCTAGCCTGGGGGGATATTCGCTGTAAAGGACCAGTCCCAGCAGAGCCGCAAAGGGAATCTGCGTGTAGTTGTAGATCGAAACGGCACGCGCAGGGGCATGCCGATAGCCCTCCGTGACACCCAGCTGGCCAAAGCTCGCCGCGACACCTGCGAGGAGGAGGAAGACGAGCTGGCGACCCGTCATCGGCCTGTAGTTCCAGAGGACCAGAGGCGTCAGGGCCAGAATCGAAAAGGCGGAGAAAAACATGACAATGAAAGAGCCGCGCTCACCAGCGAGGCCGAGCTTCCGCACGTAAGTGTAGGCCATTCCCGCAGCAAAAGCCCCAAAAATCGCCACGAGATGAGCCGCTCTGAAGCTGCCAGATCCCCCGGGCTGTAGGATCAGGACCGCGCCGCCAAAGGCGACGATGAGGCTCAGGAGCTGGTAAGGCTTGACGCGCTCCTTGAGGAGGAGGGCCGAGGCGAGGATTGTGAAAAAGGGCGACAATTTGTTGAGGCTGTTGGCATCGCCGAGGTGCAGGTGGTCGATGGCGTAGAAGTTCGCGATGACCCCCGCCGTCCCAAAGGCCGCCCTCAAGATAAGGCTGCCCCAGGCGTGCTGGCGCTGCGGCTGCTCCTGCTTGCCCTGCCCTAGCTCTCTCTCCTTGCGGCGCGCCGTGAGCAAAATCACAGTGGCATAGAGAAAGGAGATCAGATTCCGAAAGAGCGCCTTCTGTGGAGCTGGCAGATCACCGGCCGCCCGCACAAAGACCGCCATAATAGCAAAAGAAAAAGCTGAGAGAAGGATGTACAAGACACCCTTCCTCAGCTCTGACTGACTTGTCTTGATAGCCTGCACGCCTATTACTTCTCAGAAGAGGCGCGGCACTCGTCGATGAACTTCAAGAGATTCGCCTCGGAGAGACCCCCTGGGAGGAAGCCGAAGACATTGCCATCTGGATTGATAAAGATCGTCGTGGGGAAGGCTGAAATCGTGTAGGCCATGTAGAGCTCGCCCGTGTAGTCCATCAGCGAGGGATAGCTGTACTTATTCTCGTCTAAGAATGCCTTGATCTCAGCGTCGGTCTTGGATTCTTGCGTGTAGACGGTGTTGAGTTCATTACTGGGACTCGAGACACCCAGGATGACGACATCGCCTTGATTCTCGCCGAGATCCTTATAGACCTTCTGGATGTCTGGCATCTCTGCCAGGCAGGGAGGACACCAGGTCTGCCAGAAGTTCAAGACGACGACCTTGCCCTTATAGTCTGCCATCTTGTGGCGCGTGCCGTTCTGATCGACGAGCGACCAGTCAACGGCCGGAGTGACCTTTTCTCCATTGACCTCTCCTGCACTGGGACGCTCGCCGACGAAGTCAGCGTCTGCAGATGCCGCCGACGAACTCTCAGAACTCTCCACCTGAGCCAGAGTCTGCGTGCCCTGGAGCGCCTCATCGAGAGGGGCAGAGCTCTCTTCTGTCTTCTCCTTAGCTGAGCAAGCCGTGAGAGCAAAGAGCAGAGCTAGGGCGATACTTAAAATAAGGAAACGTTTCATATTCATTTGATTATTACTCCTCTCTTGACATTAGAGCATTCTAAAGGGATCAAAGAGCATTGTAATCCCCATGATGATCATCAAAATGGCACCGACAATCACGGTGTATTTCATGATCTTGCGATTTTTCCTAAAGAAGTTCAGAACCTGGGTCGTAAAGATGCCGACGAGCAGGAAGGGAACGGTAAAGGCGAGGGTATAGACCAGCATGAGGCCGAGCCCCTTGGCGAGGGTTCCCGCATTGGCGACGAGCGTGATGACACTGAGAAGAATCGGTCCGATACAGGGCGTCCAGGCAAAACTAAATGTAAAACCCAGGAAAAAAGCCACCAGCGGATTCATCCGATACTTGTCCAGGTTCAAACTGAGGCGTCTCTCACGCCCGGCACTCAGCTTTGTAAACTGGCTCAGCAATTGAAAAATTCCGAGGACGAGGACAATGGCACCGCCGATGCGGCGAATGGTCAGGGCACTATTCTGGAGAAAATGGCCAAAAGAGCTGGCTGCCAGGGCGAGGGCCAAGTAGACGAAGCTGATGCCGAGGACAAAGGCGATTGTATTGATCAGCGTTGTCCGCTTCGCGCGTTTTAGGGCCAGCGCTGCCTCTTCGTCCTGACTCTCTGAAAGCGTCTCGAGGTCGGCATTGCCCGAGAGGTAGCCGACATAGAGCGGCACGATGGGCAGCACACATGGCGAAAAGAAAGCGGCAAGACCCGCTAAAAATACCGTGAAAATCGTCACCCCTTCGTCTGTTGTCAGCATTTGCAACAGGGTGACAAAATCAATTGTCATAAACTATTCTTCCCTTCCCCTCTCACACAGTCCTATGTGTCGATGATTATAAGGGGGAGGGCCGAGATGGGCAGTAATTAAAGTTACTCCTAGCGCTCTTCGCGGAAGTAGTTGATGCCGCATGACTTCGGCATCATGTATTCCTTGTTCTGACGGATGGAGGTGAAGATCAGGACAAAAATCGTCACCAGGTACGGAAGCATGCCGTAGAGCTGGAGATGGAGTCCTGGAATCTTCAGATAGAGACTCAGGATCGTCAGCCCGCCAAAGATGACCGCACAGTAGATGGCTCTCAGAGGCGACCAGGTAGCAAAGATGACGAGGGCGACGGCAAGCCAGCCATAGCCGGCCACGCACTCGGGCACCCATATGCCCTTTTGGTTGACCATCGACATGTACATGCCGCCGATACCGCAGAGTCCACCGCCGAGAATCGTCGCGACGTACTTATAGCGGATGACAGAAATGCCTGCGGCATCTGCGGCGGCAGGATCTTCGCCGACGGCCTGAAGCTTCAGGCCTACCCGTGTCCGGGCCATATAGTAGTAGAGCAGGAGGGCGATAGAAAAGGCCAGGTAGACCAAGAAGTTATAGTTGAAGAGGAGCTTTCCGAGAATGGGAATCTCGCTCAGGGGATTCTGATCAAGCCTTGCAAAGATGGCTTTTGTCGCGTCTTGACAGGCGACATAGCCGCCCGCGCGCTTACTGAGGAGCTCGCCAAAGAACTTGGCAAATCCCGTGCCGAAGATGGAGAGGGTCAGACCCGTCACATTCTGGTTGGCGCGGAGGCTGATGGTCAGGAAGGCGTAGATCAACGCTCCGAGGGCGCCCGCCAAGAATGAAAAGAGGAGTGCGGCCAGAGCGGCCAGGACTCCCGCAGCGAGATATTTTTCGGCGTACCAGGCTCCGGCCAGGCCGGCAATCGCGCCCATGTACATCATGCCCTCGACACCGAGGTTGAGCTGGCCGGACTTCTCGGTCAAAATCTCACCGAGCGTCGCGAGGAGGAGCGGGGTGCCCGCTAGAATGGCAGCATTGATGAAACTGATCAGACCCATTATCTCTTCTCCTTCTGATAGGGCAGGTGCTGGTCTTCTGCCTTGAATTCGGGGTGGCTGCTCTGCTTCCCGGCGAGACTGCGACTCTTATTGCGCCTCAGTTGATAGTTGCGGAAAAATTCCGAGCCGAGGACGGCAAAGAGGATGAGACCCGTGAGCAGGCTGGCCGCGGAGGCGGGAATGCCGAGACTGGACTGGATGGAGAGCGAGCCCTTCTGCAAGATGGCGAGCCCCGAGGCAATGACAATCATCAGCAGGGGGTTGAGCTTGGCGAGCCAGGCGACCGTGATGGCAATGAAGCCGACGCCGCCCGCCGTCGCCTCCGTCAGCGCGTAGTCAGTGCCCGCCACCATGAAATAGCCGACCAGGGCGGCGAGGGCGCCCGAGATGAAGACAGTGCGGACGATGATGCGCTTGACATTCATGCCGGCGTAGCGCGCCGTGTTGAGAGAGTCGCCAATGATCGCGATTTCGAAGCCGTGCTTGGAGCGCTTGAGATAAAACCAAGCCACGATGGCAAGGATGAGGGCGATGACCCAGCCAATGTGCACCTCGAAGAGGCGGGGCAGCGTCTCCGTCGGCGCGAGGGGCCGGATTTTCGGAAACTTCGTCCCTGGGTCCTGCCAAGTCTCTTGATACTGGAGATAGCGCAAGAACTGGAGGGCCACATAGTTGAGCATGAGGGTGAAGAGCGTCTCATTTGTGCCCCAGCGCACCTTGAAGATGGCGGGAAGGCTGGCGTAGAGGCCCCCTGCTAAGAGGGCAGAGAGCGCCATCAGGATGAGTTTTAGGGCGGGCGAGAGAGCGGGCAGATAGATCGGAACCGCCATGGCCGCAATGCCGCCGATGAGAATCTGCCCCTCGGCCCCGATATTCCAGAATTTGAGCTTAAAGGAAATGGCGACGGCTATGCCCGCCAAGAGGAGCGGGATGGCGATCTTGACCGTCTCCTTGAGCGCTGTCGGCGTGGCCAGAGAGCCGCGGATGATCTGGGCATAGACCGTCAGAGGATTATGGCCGAGAGCCAAGAGCAAGAGTCCGCCGAGGCAGAGGGCGACGAGGAGCGCGGACAAGTAGAGCAAGGCGGTCTGTGCACGAGCGAGGGGCTCGCGCTTGACGATGTAAAAAAATGGGAGTCTCACAGCTTTATGAGTATTGCTCAGTTCGGCATCTCTATTCATAATCGTCTGCTCCTGCGTAAATATTTTCACCCGTATGCTTATAGGTGGCCTCAGCAGCGGCCAGCTCGGCCGCTGAATGCAAGATCATCTCATCTACTTGCTCACGGCTCTTGCCGGCCATCATGAGGCCAATCGCCTGTTTGGAATAGGTTCTCGGATCGACGATGCCCATGGCCTGGCCGTCGGCGATGACCATCAGGCGATCGGAGATCGCCATCAGGACGTCGAGGTCCTCGCCGATGAAGATGACGGCGACACCCTTTTGCTTTTGCTCATTCAGCATATTATAAATCGTCAGCGAAGAGTTGATGTCGAGACCGCGCACGGGATAGGCGACAATCAAGAGCTCGGGTGCTGAGTGAATCTCACGGCCGACGAGGACCTTTTGCACATTGCCACCCGAGAGGCGCTTGATCGGCGTGCGAATGCTCGGCGTATCAATCGACAATTCCTCGACGAGCTCCTCAGCCATGCGCGCGGGGAGCTCGCGGTCGACAAAGGGACCTGGGGTGTCGCGATAATTCTTCAAAGAGATATTGTCGACAATGTCGAGTGAGGGGGCCAGGCCCATGCCCAGGCGATCTTCCGGAACAAAGGCGAGAGAGATCCCGCGTCTGATGATCTCGGCGGGCGTCAGGCCGACGAGATTTTCGTCGATGTCGAGATCACCCCGCTTCTGCCGAAGGAGAATCGAGCCGCCCGAGACGGGATGCAGGCCGCTTATGGCCTCGCAGAGCTCTTTTTGGCCAGACTTGGCAATGCCGGCAATACCGAGGATCTCACCTTTACGCGCTGTAAATGAGAGTTTTTTGAGAATTTCTCGCCCATCTTCTGAAAGACAGGTCAGATTGTTGACGAAGAGACAGTCCTCGCGCTCGGCGACCTCGGGGCGCTGGATGGCGAGGTCCAGTTTGCGACCGACGAGGGCCTCGCCGAGAGCTCTGGGATTGCTCTCAGAGGTCTTGAGGCAGGCGACACGCTGCCCCTTGCGCAAGATGAGGACCCGATCTGAGAGGCTCATGACCTCATCGAGCTTGTGCGTGATGATGATGATCGACTTGCCCTGATCTCGCATTTTTCTGAGAATCGCAAAGAGATTTTGGCTCTCCTGGGGCGTCAGGACGGCTGTCGGCTCGTCGAGAATGAGAATTTCAGCGCCTCGGTAGAGGGCCTTGACGATTTCGACCCTCTGTTTTTCCGAGACCGACATCTCGTAGATCTTCTGGCTGGGATCGATGGCGAAGCCGTAGTTCTCAGAGAGCGCTCTGACCTGCGCCTCGATCTCTCTCCTCTTGATGGCGCCGTTTTCAGGATCGCTGAGGACGATATTTTCAGCTGCTGTGAGAGTCTCCACGAGCTTAAAGTGCTGGTGGATCATGCCAATCTTGTAGTCAAAGGCGTCGCGTGGCTCGCGGATAAAGATCTCTTGGCCTCTCAAGAAGATCTGGCCCTGATCAGGATAATAGAGCCCTGAGAGCACATTCATCAGGGTTGACTTTCCGCTGCCATTCTCGCCGAGCAGTGCCAAAATCTCACCCGGGTAGAGTTCCAGATCGACAGACTTCAGGGCCTCGACGTCTCCAAACGACTTGGAGACGCCCTGCATCGTCAAAAGCGCTTCTTTCACACGTCCTCCTAGAGATAGGGCCCCTCGCGGGGCCCCGTTGAAGTCTTACTCAAAAACTGTGATTCCCTCGAGAATCTTGTCAAAGGCGGGAGCGGACTGCTCGTCCTCATAGCCCTAGCCCTCTTTCACGACGAGATTGCCCTCGTTGTCCTTGAGGGGGCCCGCGAAGACTTGGAGCTCTCCACTCATGATCTTCTCACGAGCCTCGGCAATCTTGGCCTCAGTCTCGGGGGCCGCAAGATCTGAGAGCGGCGTGATGTCGACAACACCTTCCTTGAGGCCCTCGCTCCAGTCGACGGGAATCTCCTCACCCTTGAGGACCTTGTCGACGGCAAAGAGCAGGTAGCGCGACCAATCCCAGACAGCTGAAGTCAGGCTGGCATGGGGAGCCGCCTCGCGCATATCCGAGTTGTAGCCGATGTGGAAGACCCCATTGGCCTCGGCCGTCGTGGCAGGAGCCGTCGAGTCACAGTGCTGCCCGATCACATCACAGCCCTGGTCGATCAGAGCCTGAGCCACCTGGCTCTCCTTGGTGGGATCGTTCCAACTCATCGTGTACATGACGAGCATCTCGACATCGGGATTGACCGACTTGGCTCCGAGATAGAAGGCGTCGAAACCAGAGATGCACTCGGCAAACGGCATGGCGCTGACATAGCCAATTTTATTCGTCTTGGTCGCAAGTCCCGCGGCAATCCCCGTCAGGTATCTCGCCTCATAGATCTTGCCGAAGTAGTTGTGGACATTGGGCAGACCCGAGGACTTTGCCTTGAAGCCCGTGGCATGGCAGAACTGAATCTCCGGGAAATCTTGGGCGACCTTGATCGCATAGTCCTCGAAGCCAAAGCTGGTAATAAAGATGATATTGCATCCCTGCTCAGCGCACTCGCGGATGGCCGTCTCACAAGACGTGCCCTCCTTGACGTTGAACTGATTGATGATCTGATCATCGCGGAGGCCCAGGGTCTCCTTCATCTTCTCCGTACCGAGATTGTGATTGTAGGTGTAGCCCATATCCGAGGGATCTGAGATGTGGACGAAACCGATCTTGATGTTCTCGAGCGTGACCGCCCCCTCTGCCGCAGTCTCACCCTCTGGGGTGGCAGTCTGGGCGTTCGTCGGCTGCTTCTCCCCAGTATCCGGCTGCTTATCGCAGGCCATCAGGGGCAGGATCAGACAGAGCGTCAGTAGAATCGCAATGATTTTCTTCATGTTTTCTCCTTTTCAAATCAGAGCAAATTGGAGCTCATATTTTAGCATAAAAAGCTCCCTATTGAGCTGGGTTCAAGAGTTCGGCCGCCGCCCGATCACAGAAGACTGTCAACTTGGGATGGAGCTGGAGAATCGAGGCTGGCAACTGCGGGCTGATCGGACCGTAGAGAGCTCTGGCAAGTGCGTCCGCCTTCTTCTCCCCGCTGACGAGGAGGAAGACTTCGCGCGCACGCATAATGCCCGCAATTCCCATCGTGATGGCCTGGCGTGGCACCTCGTCGCGAGAGGCAAAGAAGCGGCTGTTGGCCTGGATCGTGCCCTCGGCGAGATCCACGACGTGGGTGGCTGGGATAAAGACATCCGCCGGCTCATTGAAACCGATGTGACCATTCTCGCCGAGGCCCAAGATCTGAACCGTCTGGGGACCGAGTTCTAAGAGCTGAGCCTCATAGGCCTCTGCTGCGGCCTCTGCCTCCTTAGGGTCCAGGGAGTCGGCGTGGGGGAAGTGGCTCTGGCCTGGCGCGAGGCCGAGACCTTTAAAGAGTTGCTCCTGCATGAAGTAGCGGTAGCTCTGAGGATGGTCTGCGGGCAGGCCCAGATACTCGTCGAGATTGACGGTCTTTACATATTTCAAGTTTTCGATCTCGTCCCGTCTGCGAATTAATTCCTGGTACATGGCGATCGGGGTCGAACCCGTCGCAAGTCCTAGGAGCGGAGCCGCCTCGCGGGCGAGGAGCGCGAGGAGAGCGTCCGCCGCTGCGACGCTCATCTCCTCGTAGTTCTCAAAAATTTTAATCTGCATGGACACTCCTTATAGCTCCACCGCAAAGAGTCCTTCGCGAATGATCTCGATGACCGAGGGGTGCGGGAAGATCTGGCGGCGCATGGTCTCAATATCGAGTTCAAGAGAGATCATGAGCGCCGCCGCAAAGATGATTTCGGAGGCGTAGGAGCCAATGATATGGGCCCCGATCATCGTCTTTTTCTCCTTGTCGAAGAGGAGCTTGCAGATCCCATCACCGCGCTCATTTTCCGCCATGTAGCGGCCTGAGAAGTTCATCGGCATGACGATCTCGACATAGTTGAGCCCCTTGGCGGCGGCACTCTCACTCGTCTCGCCAACGGCGCCGACCTCGGGCTGGCTGTAGATGACGGAAGGGACGGCACGATCGCTGTAGGAATCCTCAATGCCGAGCATGTCGTGAACGGCGACCTCGGCCTCGCGATAGGCCGTGTGCGCCAACATGATGCCACCGTTCAAATCGCCGATGGCCCAGACGCCCGGAACATTGGTCCGCATCTTCTCATCGACCTTGACGGCAGCCCGATTGAGCGCGATGTCCAGAGTCTCGAGACCGACATTTTGACTACGGGGTCTCCGACCAATGGAGAGCAAGACCTTGTCACAGCTGAGCTCGTGCTTCTCGCCTCCCTGCTCGTAGAAGATCTTCCCAGGCGCAAATCCCGTCACCTGGGCCTCGAGGGCAAAGTCTATCCCCTTGGCCGCCAGATTCTCTTGTAAGAGGCTCGATATCTGGCGGTCGGTGTTGCCAGCAATGTGGTCGAGCATCTCGATGACCGTGACCTCTGAGCCGACACTGGCAAAGTAGACAGCCATCTCGAGACCGATGACACCGCCTCCGACGATGACGAGGTGCTCGGGAATCGTCTCCAGATCCAAGATCTCTCTATTCGTCATGATCTCGCCGCTGGCCATGCCCTCCTCGACACCGGGCAGAGGGATGACAATCGCCTCAGAGCCCATGGCGAGAATGAGATTTTTCGCCAAGTAGCGCTCATCGCCGACGCTGACGACGAAGTTCTCACCGTCCTTGCCGGCGAGAACAGCTCTGCCCTCGACCAGGGTGACCTCGTGATTTTTGAGCATGAGCTTGACGCCGCCGACGAGGCGCTTGACCACGCGATTCTTGCGCTTGACGACCGCCTTTTGGTCAATCTTTGCATTCTCAGACGTCACCCCAAAGGCCTGGCTGTCCTTGGCATGTTCGTAGAGCTTGCCGGCGTTGAGAAAACTCTTAGAGGGGATGCAGCCCTCGTTGAGGCAGACCCCGCCATAGCTCCGCTCTTCGATGAGGCAGACATTCTGCCCTGCAGAAGCCGCTCGTTCTGCGGCGAGATAACCGCCGGGGCCTCCTCCTAAGACAATGAGATCAAACATAGGATACTCCTTTACTGATCATTCAGTGATATATAATGCTGATCTTCAGTCTAGCAAAAAAAAGACCGAGCTGCGATATCGCAACTCGGTCTCGTCTCTTCCCAGATTGTCTTTAGCGGGAGAAGAACTCGATGACCAATTGGTCGTTGAGCTCAATCGGCATCTCCTCACGCTCGGGCATGCGGCTGAGCGTGGCAGACCAATTCTCCTTGTCCACTTCGAGATAGGGCACGGCAAAACCACCCATCTCACGGAAGTTCTCAATAAAGGGTTCGACCTTTCTGGACTTCTCCTTGAGGGTGATGACGTCGCCGACCTGTACCTCATAGGAGGGAATGTCGATCTTCTTGCCATTGACGCGGATGTGTCCGTGAGTGACGAGCTGACGGCTCATTCTGATCGAATTGCCAAAGCCCGCTCTGTAGACCAGATTGTCGAGACGGCACTCGAGGCGCTTCATCAGCGCATCGCCTGTCTTTTCCTTGCTCTTACGAGCATCCTTGTAGTAGCGCAGGAGCTGCCGTTCGAAGATGCCATAATAGGCCTTGATCTTCTGTTTCTCGACCATCTGAATACGATATTCAGTTGGCTTACGGCGAGAACGGGCAGCCACCGAATCCATTCGCTTCATCGCTTTTGGATGTCCGCAGGTGTTCACGCCAAGCCAGCGGCATTCCTTAAATCGGGGTCCTCTTCTTGTAGCCATGGTTTTCCTTTCTGATCCACGGGATCGTGGACGGTCTTAATCTTTGACTCAAATTTTTCTTCAAGTCAGCAAGAAGGGATTATAGCGAGCCAGGCTAGCCGCGTCAAGCCTCGCTGGGGGCTTTTGGCGCTTTTTAAGTGAAATCGATGGGGATTTAATAATATTTTAAGCTGCAAAGTCTTGTCAAAATGGCTCGCTTTTGACAAAATCGCAAAGAATAAGATTGTTTTCAGAATGCACGGAGGTCCGCAATGAATTTTTTCCGCTATTTTTTTCGGGCTGTCGAGGATCAGGCTCCGATCGAGGCCTTTGGCCCTGTTCATCTCCTACTGATGCTCCTCGCCTTTGGGGGTGCCTTCCTCATTATTTTTCGACGTCAGCAGCTCTTCACTTCTGGCTGGGCGGCCAAGGGGGCCCGCATCTGCGCCTGGCTCTTGCTGGCCTTCCAAGTCGTCAAATATCTCTGGGACATCCTCTCGGGGCATTTTAGTCTTGCCAATAGCCTCCCGCTCTACCCCTGTCGGATTGCCGTCTGGCTCCTCATCCTCTCAACGCTCTTTGGGCGTCGGCGCTGCTGGCCTCTCGGCTTCGTCTGGGGGCTGCTCGGCGCGGTCGTCGCGACGATTCTGGTCGACCCCTACCCCTTTGCCTGGCCGCACTTTACCAATCTTGATTTCTTTGTCACGCACATTGCGATGGGCTGGCTCGTCCTCTTCCGCATTATCGCTGACCACCCCGATTTCAGCCGCGACACGCTGCGCAGACTGATCACGACCACCAATCTCTTCCTCATCACTGCTGTGTTGACGAATTTCGTCCTCAAAATCCTAGGCTATACGGATGTCAACTACGCCTACCTCAATCAGGCGCCCGATTTCATGTTGGCCTTTCTGCCCTCGGGTCTCGTCTTCTCCGTTCTTCTCGCAATCACCTATAACCTCGTCGTCTACCTCGTCTTCATCACGGCCAAAATAATCTGTGAGCGCTACTATGCCCAGGAAATCATCCGTGCCACGCATTAGACATGGGCGCGCGCTCCTCTATCCCCTACTCTTCTTAGTCCTCTCACCGATTATGGAGCTGCTTAATCGCCCTTTTGGCAAGGTCTATGTGCTCGCCACGACCCTCGATGAGATGATCCCCTTTGTCCCAGCCTTTGTCCTCACTTATCACAGCTGGATGCCAAGTCTGATCCTGACGGCCGTCTTATTCTTTTTCTTGGCCTTGCGCGCCGAGGCCAGTGAGCAGCAAGAGCTCCCCTTCTGGAAGAGCAAATCCTATCACTTCTACCGTGACTACTGCCTGGCGCTCATCGCCGGTCAGGGACTGGCCCATCTGACCTTCCCCTTCTTCCAGACCTATGTTCCGCGACATGTCTTCACGAATCCGCCAAGCGGCCTCCTGGAGCGTCTGGTCGCGCAGACTTATACCGTCGACAATCCCTACTGCGGCTTCCCGTCCATCCACGTGCTCTCTTGCTGCCTTGCGATTTACTTCATCGCCAAAAGCCCCCTGCCGTCCCTCTACAAGTTCCTGATCTCGGGTCACTTTATCGCCATCATCGCGTCGACCCTCCTGATCAAGCAACATGTTTTCTGGGATCTGCCAGGAGGACTCCTCTACGCGCTCGCAGGTCTAGCCCTCTTGCCACTCTCAAGACGCGTCGCAGATGCGCTGGAAAGTCGAATCAGCGATTGTCCCTCTCGTCACAAAAGGCCAGAGGGTAATAGCTAAATAGTTCCGTGGGGTAGTCGCAGTTAAAACAGGCCGTACAGATATTCTCACCACAGCACTGACGCAGCTCATCCAGTGTCAAGTACTCGAGGCTATCAGCGCCAAAGAAGCGGCGGAGCCCCTCGTGGTCGAGATTAGCTGCTAAGAGCTGCTGTTTGTCCTTGAGATCAATGCCGTAAAAGCAAGGAGAGATCAACGGCGGTGAGACAATACGCAGGTGAATCTCTCGCGCCCCAGCCTCACGCATAATCTGAACGATCCGCTTAGCCGTCGTGCCACGGACGATCGAGTCGTCAACCAGGATGACACGCTGATCGCGGACGATGTCGGCGATCGCCGACAATTTAATTCTGACATTGGTGGCACGGAGCGCCTGCTCAGGATTGATAAAGGTCCGTCCGATGTAGCGGTTCTTGACCATGCCCATCTCATAGGGCAGATTTCGGGCATCGGCATAGCCCATGGCAGCTGAGATTGAAGA
Source organism: Bacillota bacterium (assembly GCA_023426575.1). Taxonomy (GTDB): domain Bacteria; phylum Bacillota; class Clostridia; order Saccharofermentanales; family DTU023; genus JAFAAL01. The sequence continues at coordinate 5,646 of JAFAAL010000049.1, read as the reverse complement.
GTCTGGAACCCCGACGACGATGTCGGCGGGCACCTGGTCTCGCTGTCCCAGAATGTAGCCAGATTGACGTCGGACGGCGTGGACGTTATGCCCATCCACGCGCGAATCGGGACGCGCAAAATAGACGTACTCCATGGCGCAGATTTTCAATTGGCTCTCTGCCTGAGGAAGATAGAAATGAGATTCGAATCCCTGCTTGCCGAGCTTGACGATCTCGCCTGGCGCCACGTCGCGAATGAGATCTGCGCCCATGAGGTTCAGAGCGCAGGATTCTGAAGCAATGATCCAGGAGTCATCCTGACGCCCGAGACAGAGGGGGCGCAGCCCGTTTCTATCACGGACGGCGTACATGGTGTTCTTGGTCATGACGGCGAGAGAAAAAGCGCCCACGAGTTCGGCACAGGCCGACTTGATCTTGTCGAGCATGGAGCCGCGAGCCCGCTGGATCAGGTGGCAGATGACCTCGCTGTCCGCTGTCCCTTGAAAAATGGCGCCCTCTTGCTCGAGTGCCGCACGCAGTTCGGGGGCATTGACAATCTGGCCATTGTGAGCGAGGCAGAAATCTCCGATGATGGAACGCACCGTCAGAGGCTGTGTGTTCTCGGGGATATTGTCACCACTCGTCGCATAGCGCACATGGCCGAGCGCCTGTTGAGAGGGGCGTAGGGCATCTAAGACGAGCTCACTGTCGAAGACATCAGCTAATAAGCCACTGCCCTTGATAGTCTTGATCCTCTCGTCGATCGACGCGGCAATGCCGCAGGCTTCCTGGCCTCGGTGCTGAACACTGTGCAGTCCGAGGTAGACGAGATCTGTTGCTGCTGGATGGCGATGCACCCCGACGATGCCACATTCTTCTTTCATCTTCTTCTCTCCCTGAGAAAGCCTCACAGGCAATCGCCACTAGGAGCGATTGCGCATGAACTTATCGCGAGGACCGACGACGCGGCCGCTACTTTGTTCCGCCTTGACCTTGTCGAAGACGTCTTGATTGGTAAAAGATTTGTTGACGGCATCGGCGAATTGCTGATTGTCCTTAGTCTTGCGCATCAAATTGAGGAGGGTCTCAGTGACCGAGGGAGCCTCCATCGAGGAGAAGGCACGACGAATCGTCCAGACAGATTCGAGCTCATCGGGCAAGAGAAGCAGTTCCTCGCGCCTCGTCGAAGAACGCAGGACATCAATGGCGGGGAAGATGCGTTTTTCGGCAATTTTGCGATCGAGGACGACCTCCATATTGCCTGTCCCCTTGAACTCTTCAAAAATCAACTCATCCATCCGTGAACCCGTCTCGATGAGCGCCGTGGCCACTATCGTCAGACTGCCGCCATTTTCAATATTGCGTGCCGCGCCGAAGAAGCGCTTGGGGCCGTAGAGGGCCGCGGGGTCGACACCACCCGAGAGTGTCCTGCCAGAAGGGGTCACCGTCAGGTTATAGGCCCGCGCCATACGCGTGATGGAGTCGAGAAGAATGATCACATCCTCGCCGAGCTCAACGAGTCGCATGGCCCGTTCGAGGACCAGCTCCGTGACCTTGACATGGTTCTCAGGAGTCTTATCGAAAGTAGAGTAGACCACCTCTCCATGGATACTGCGCTGCATATCCGTCACTTCCTCGGGACGCTCGTCAATGAGAAGAACGATGAGCTTGGCCTCGGGATTGTTCGCCTTGATTGCATTGGCGACCTTTTGGAGGAGAATCGTCTTACCAGCCTTGGGAGGTGAGACGATCATGCCACGCTGACCCTTGCCGATCGGCGAAATCAGGTCGATCATGCGCGTTGACAATTCCTTGCTACTCGTCTCGAGTTTCAATCTCTCATCGGGATAGATGGGCGTCAAACTGTCAAAGCGCGGACGACGAATCATCTCCTCGGGTGGACGGCCATTGACAGACTTGATGTAGTAGAGGGCCTCGTAGCGGTCACTGTCACGCTGACTGCGACAGGGCCCGACGATCTCATCTCCCTGGCGGAGTTTAAAGCGTCTGATGTACTGCGGAGGGACATAGATGTCATTGGGACCCTGAAGATAATTCTTGAGGCGGAGGAAGCCATAGCCATCAGGCATGAGTTCGAGAATGCCAGAGACGACTTTCTGCTTAGTCTCATCATCTTCTCGTGTTTCGATATGAGCTTCTGTTCCACTCTTCCCAGGTTTGTTGGGGTCACGTTGGACCATATCAGAAACTTGAACGCTTTCAGATTTTGCGGGTTTGCCAGAAGGAGTCTTATCGGCCTTGTGAATTTGCTTGGACTTTTTCAATAAGTCGTGCGGCGACAGCTTGCCTTCACGGCCCTGCTTGAGCTCGGGGGGAGCGCTGTCGTCCTTACGGGTGAGCTTGACCTCTCCAGACTGCTTGCGACGCGACTTCGTCATTGTATCGGCCTGCTTCTTATTCTGAACGGAGGTCTGAGCTGCGACCGTATCCTCCTTGGGGGGACGGCCTGGCGCTCGTCGCGGGGCGATATAGGGGTGCTTGCCCTCTGGGCCGACTTGTTCCTCGAGCCACTGCTTGAGATCCTGGCCAGAGGCGACGACAGCATCGACTTCTTCTAAAAATTCGAGAAGTCTCTTCTTCGTGAGCTTACGCGCTTGGCTCGAGCTGAGCAGGTCTGAGACAAGAGCGATCTGAACCAGATCCTCCTTTGTCTTTCCCGCAAACTTCTTATTTGGCATTCAAAACTGCCTCCTCAAAAATTAATTACGATCTGATAAAGCATTAAATTTATCCATAATGTTCAGCGCCAGACCCGTTCCGACTGCGACACAGGAGATGGGATCATCCGCCACGATGACATCGATGCCGACCTTGGCGGCGAGCATGCGGTCGAAGCCATAGAGCAGAGCCCCTCCACCCGTCATGACGATGCCCCGCTGGGCAATGTCCGCCATCAGCTCGGGCGGGGTCCGCTCGAGGACGGAGTGCACCGCCTCAAAGACCTGGGACACCGGCTCTACGAGCGCGTCCAGCATCTCCGAAGAGGTGACATTGATGGTCGCCGGCATGCCAGTGATCAGATTGCGGCCTCTGACTTCCATCACGAGTTCCTCGTCTCGAGGATAGGCACAGCCGATATTGATTTTTAGCTCCTCGGCTGTCTTCTCACCAATGAGGACATTGTGCTTGCGACGCACGTACTTGATGATGGCCTCGTCAAATTTGTCGCCCGCCACCTTTAAGGAGGCATCGACCACAGACTGGCAGAGTGAGATGACGGCGATATCTGTCGTCCCTCCCCCAATGTCGAGAATCATCGAGCCGTTGGCCTGTGTAATGTCGATACCTGCGCCGATCGCCGCGGCGATGGGTTCACGGATGAGATAGACATCGCGTGCGCCCGCATGCTTACAGGCATCCTCGACCGCCTTCTGCTCGACCTGGGTGATGACCGAGGGCACGCAGACGACGATGGTCGGCTTGAAATACTTGGCGAGAAATCCGCTGTGAACTCTATTGATAAACGCTTTTAACATGACTTCCGTGACCTTGAAATCGGAGATGACCCCGTCACGGAGGGGTCGGATGGCCTCGACGACACCAGGTGTCCTGCCGAGCATGAGGCTCGCCGATTCACCGACGGCGAGAACCTTACCAGTACGAGAATTAACTGCAACAACTGCAGGCTCACGGAGCACAATTCCCTTGCCACGCACATATATCAAGACCGAGGCAGTGCCTAAGTCTATCCCTATATTCATTCCCAGGGCCATTTTAAACCTCTAATCAGCTCGCTCAAGCGAGAATATATAAAAGCACCAAAAGTGCGAGTCGTTAAATTAAGCGCAGCAGAAGCTGCGAACACAGCTATGATACAATAGCAGCGGCCTCAGCACAAGCAATCGAGAGGCTTGGGAGATAACATCTATGTTACGCTGGCTGGCGATGTTCAGCATGTTTGTCGATCACCTCGGCTACTATCTCTACCCCTACCTCCCCAATCCCGTCTATACAGGGATGAGGATTATCGGCAGATTCGCCATGCCCATTTTCGCCTATTATCTCGCTCTGGGATATCGGCGCACACGAAATCTCTTCTACTACTTTTTGAGGCTCCTGGCCACGGCCGTCATCAGTCAGTTGGTCATCTATCAAACAAATGTCATCTGCCACTATTCTGCAAGCTTTACAGACTTCAACTTCGTCTTCAATCTCTGTCTCGGTCTCCTCTTCCTCGCGGGATTCGAACTCGTCACACGCTCCTATCCCGAGGTCATCATGAAGTTACAGCCGGCAGAACCCAGTGCTGAGAATCCCTTTCAGCTCCCCTTTCACAGCAAGGAGACAGTCTTCGGCTTCAAGCTCAAGGCAATCTGGGGACTCCTGCTCGGCCTCATCATCATGGGAACTGTCATTCTCTTAAACTTTCGCTTCGACATCTCCTATCACATCTATGGAATCGGATTGATCTGGATCTTTTACTATGCCGAGGAATTCCGCGAGACTGAGCGCCAGATGCGCTTTGCCTTCTGGGGGTTGACGGTGCTGACTCTGCTCTTTTTTGCTGCTATGTACTTCTTCCCACAGCTCTTTCCCCAGTACAGCCCAAGCCAGTTCTATGCGATCCTCTCTGTGCCCCTGATCTACAAACTAAGTGGCCGCCAACTCGCCGCTGCCAAGGCGGGAGCCGAGTCCCTCCCCCCAGCAGAGCAGGGCAGTCATCAAGCCCGTCGGCGCGCCGTCACCGAGCGGCTAGAGCGCCAGGAGAATCGGCGGAGCTCGCGCCTCCTTGCCCGTTGCATAGGCTATCTCTTTTACCCCCTGCACTTCTACCTCGTCCTCTTGATCCGCTATCTCTACATCCTCCTCTTTGTCTGAGATCTCAGAGATTTCCTGGCCGAATTTCAAGCGAGGCTATTGACAAGAGGAGAGAAGCTCGTTATATTGTTAGGGCTGGCTCCAAGCCATGATATGCGCCCTTAGCTCAACTGGATAGAGCGTCTGACTACGGATCAGAAGGTTGTGGATTCGATCTCTGCAGGGCGCGCCATAAGACCCCGAAGCATCCGCTGCTCCGGGGTCTTTTTTTGCTTCTTGGGGCTTTTGGCTAATGGATGAGATAGGCTCTGAGCAGTTCACAGCTGGCGAGGATGCCCTCGCGATGGGTGCGCTCGTAGTGATGCGTGGCGTCGACGCCTGGGCCGAAGCAAGAGAAGTCTATGTCGAGCGCTGCAATCGCTCCGATACTGCCATCTGAGCCATAGCGCAGGTGGGTGTCGACGCGGTAGGCGATCTCCTCTTGGCGCGCCAGCTGGACGAGGCGCTTCTTCAGCGGCAAGGGATAGGGCGTCCGCGAATCTTTGGCAACAATGGTCACGGCCTCTTCGCGAGAATTTCTCCCCTCTCCGACAGTGCCGATATCGAGAGCGATCAGCTCTTTGATCGTCGGGGGCAAGGCCGTGACGCCATGTCCAACCTCTTCAAAATTGCTGAAAATAAAACGCGTGCTGAGTTTTGGCCTCAGACCCTCTTCATGCAAGTTGTGAATCACTTGCAGCAAGATGGCGACATTGACCTTGGTCTCAGATCCCCCAATCATAAAATAAAAAAGCCCTGTAAGGTTAAATTACAGGGCTCCTGGCGGAGAGCAAGGGATTCGAACCCTCGTTGCGCTTTTGACGCAAACACGATTTCCAGTCGTGCAC
>JAFAAL010000045.1 GCA_023426575.1 Bacillota bacterium | reverse complement strand
CGGCCGCGGAGACTGCGCGCGAAATTTTTCTGAATGAGCCCCTTGAGGAAATGCTGCCCCGGCCTCAGGCCACTGGCCTCGAGCAATTGCTGTTCAGAGACGAGGCGCAGAGGAGTCGAGCTAAATTCATGAATGCGAAAACTCGGCAGCAAAGCAAAAAGCAAGCTCACTATTATTAAGAGCGCGGCGATGGCGATGAGAATCTGTCGGCGCTCCAGTTGGACAACGGGCAGTTTCAAGCGATCCAGGGCCTGATGCTCACTCTTTTCTGGCTGCGGCAGCGAGGCCGTCTGGGGCGCCAGCTGGAGCTTGTGTTTTTCAGACTCCTTCTTCTGCTGGGGCGGCGGCTGAGGCTTGTGCCTCCTGATTTCTTGCTTCTGTACCGCTCGCTCCAGCTTGACGCGGCGCAGTTCTGGCGAATTCTGTCTCTTCTTTCTCGCTTTATCGGCCATTTTTGAGATCCTCGAGAATGGCCTCGGCGATCTGCCGTGCGGCATCTGCCTTCGCCTCTTTTTGGACGGCTTGGCTCAGCTGTGCCAGGCGCTCTTTATCGCCCAGGAGCTCCATGAGCAGCTTCAGGAATTCTTCTGGATTGAGCTCGCTCTCCTCACGGACGACGGCGGCACCCTCAGCGGCAAAGAGCGCCGCATTGGCCCGCTGGTGATCCGAGGCTGCGGCGGGAAAAGGCACGAGGATCGCCGGCCTGCCACAGGCGGCCAATTCCATGAGAATGCTGGCACCTGCTCGAGCGAGGACGAGGTCGGCGGCTGGGAGCCACTCGCTCGTCTTGAGAAAGGAGCTCGTCGTGATGGCCGGATCGAGGATCTCTCTCGGGTCGAAGGTCCTGGAGTTGACGAGCCCTGAGACCAGCTTGATCTTGAGTTCGGGAAAGCGCGTCTTGAGCTCTGACCAGAGGGGCGAGCTCGGCAGCGCGGTCATCAGCTGATTGAAGAAGCGAGCTCCGAGACTGCCGCCGAGGACCAAGAGCAACTTGTCCTCTGGAGCGAGTCCACAGCTCTCACGGGCCGACTGGCGCTCGGTCTGAAAGAACTCCGGACGGACGGGATTGCCCAAGAAATGAATTTTCGAGCTCCACTCACTCAGTCCCGAAGTCTCGGAGAAGGAGGTGAAAATCGCGCGGGCTCCCGGAGCAAAGAGCCTCGTCACTCGCCCAGAGACAGCATTCTGCTCATGAAGATAATAGGGAATTTTCAGACGCCCGTAAGCCGTGGCGGTGAGCACAGGCGCCGAGAGGAAGCCCCCTGCTGCGAAGATGAAGTCGGGGCGAATGGCGCGGAGAGTTCGCCGCGCTTGGAGAATGCCCTGCGCATTCTGCCAGACAAAGCTCGGATAGGCCGAGCGCTGGAGGGGTATCCGCGCAGCTCTCAGGGGAACGCGCGTAAATTGAGACCAGTCAACGAGCTCGTTTTCAGCCCCCTCTTCTTCAGCGCCGTAGTAAAAGCTCGCCTCAGGCAGAAGTTCTCTGAGCACTGCTGCGACGGCCAGACAGGGATAGACGTGGCCCGCCGTTCCCCCACCGACGAAGAAGGCGCGGCAAGGAGTCATGAGCTGTGCCGCCTCTGCTCTGCGAGATAGCGCTTCGTATTCTGGAAGCCGCGGGCACTGAGGCCGCCCTCACGAGAGGCCTCGGACACGATTTGGGGATAGTCAGGCAGCGTCCTGCGCGTTCTCTCCTGGGCGCGCTGAGCTCCCTTACGGCGCTGTCTCTGCCTGCTGACAGAGCGCTGGGCCTGGCGCTGGCGAATCTGCTGGTAATAGCTCTGGATCGGTCCCACGGAGTTCTCTCGGGCTGACTCCCTCTGACGGCGACTCTGGCCGTCACTCAAGGCGACGCGCAAGTCCTTGGGCGAGCGCTGAGCCGTCTTTGAGACAGAGAGAATCAGGCCGACGGCGACGAGGAAGAGCATGTTCGAAGAGCCTCCATAGGAGAAAAAGGGCAGCGATATCCCCGTCGCCGGCATGACGCCGAGGGTCACGAGCATGTGAAGCAGCGCCTGAATCGTGATTAGCATGGTATAGCCCCAGGCGACAATCAGGGCAAAGAGCGAGTTGGCCTTCATGGTGATGTTGAGGCCAAACCACATAAAGAGCAAAAAAGCGAGCAGTACTGAAGTCGTGCCGACGAAGCCAAGCTCCTCCCCGAGAGCCGGGAAGATATAGTCGTTATAGCCCATTGGCAGATAGTTGAACTTCTGTCGCCCCTGCCCAAAGCCCACACCAGAAATCCCTCCAGAGCCGATGGCAAGCCGCGCCTGCCGGACGTGGTAGAGCTCGTCAGCACTGGCACTTTCTGGGCTGTCGTGAGTAGCCAGACGCCGGCTGACGTGGGCAAAGCGCTGTGCGACAAAGTCAGAAAGACTCTGCTTTGCGATCACAGGCATGAGGAAGCTGACAAGAATTGCAAAGACGAGCAAGAGGACGAAGCACTGGAGCCCACCGACGAGCCAGGAGCGCAGAGGAATCTTTGCCACGAGAAAACAAGAGAAGACAATCAGGGTAAAAATGATTGCCCCCGAGAGGTGAGGCTGGATCAGGATGAGGAAGAGCCAAATGCCCATGGCGAGGACTGGCAGCGTAAAGTCGACAAAGGCGTGGAGGAAGAGCGAGTACTTCTGCCACTTGGGCGAAAACTTCAGCTGCCCCTTGCTCCTCAGCGCTCGCAGGTGCGAGAAGTAAAACGCGAGGACAAAGACTGCCGCCAGCTTGGCGATTTCAGAGACCTGAATCGAGACCGGGCCGATATAGAACCAGCGCTGAGCACCGTCGAGCGTTGTTCCCATCAACTTATTGGCGATGAGGAGGAGCGTTGTCCCCCCATAGGCCAGACCGGCAAAGATCCACTTGTTGAACTTGCGCACGTGGACGATCGTGCCGACGCCAATCATTGCGAGGACACCGATGACACTGAAGAACAACTGCTTTTTAAAGAAGTAGAGCGCCGTGGGCGCGCGGTCGAGACTGGAGCGAATCAGCGCTGGAGACAGCGAGATGGAAAACATCATGACGAGTCCGAAGGCAACGAGAAAAATCGTCAGAATCAGAAGGCCGCCATGCATCCGCCTAAAATTGATCAGTTCCTGAACCAGGTCCTTACTCTCCTGGCGATCTTCAGCCAAAGCCAAATTCGCCTGTCTCTTCAACTTAGATTCTGTCTTCGACATGCTGCGTCTCCCCTCTCCCCTCTATGGGATCAAGACGGAAATGAGACCACCGATTAGCGTCACGAGGACGAAGATGGCGACGATCTTCTTTTCCGACCACTTGCTGAGTTCAAAGTGATGATGAATCGGAGTCATCTTAAAGAGGCGCTTGCCGCCTGTCATCTTGAAATAGCTGACCTGGAGCAGGACGGAGAGGGCCTCGACAATATAGATAATTCCCACAAATAAGAGTAACCAGGGCTTACCGAGATAGAGATAGATCAGAGCAATCCCCGCTCCCAGGCCGAGAGAGCCCGTGTCCCCCATGAAGATCTTGGCCGGGTGGCGATTGAAATAGAGAAAGGCCAAGAGCCCGGCCACCAATAGGAGCGAAACATTTCTGAGCGCTGCGTGGGCCAGGGGATTCAGGTAGGAATAGTTGGCAAAGTAAGCCGCAAAGAGGAGGACGAGCAGGCTGACGGATCCGGCGAGGCCATCGACGCCATCCGTCAGATTGACGGCATTGACAATGAAGTAGATGTAGACAGTCGCAAAGATCAGATAGACAATCTTCCAGCCGCCCGTGATCACGAGGGCCTCGGATTTAAAGGGCAGGTAGAAAATCGGCTCGAGCCCCGAGCGATAGAGGAAATAGTAACTGTAGTATAGGGAGAGCAGAGCCAGACCGACGGTCTTTTGTTTGACGCTGAGACCCTCTTTATTCTTATAGAGTTTGACGACGTCATCAATGAAGCCGACGAGCGAGAAAGCGAGTACGGCACGTGCCAGGGCAATGACGAGCGCTGACGAGCCATCTGACCACGGGTAAAAGGCCATGATATTGAGGGCGAGGACGAAGATGATCCCCCCGAGCGTCGGCGTCCCCGACTTCTTGTAGTGAGACTTGGGTCCCTCCTCACGCACCGTCTGGCCGACAACAAATCGCCGCAGGAAGAAGATGAGGATGAAGCCGATCGCGAGGGCGATTCCGAGCGTCACGGCATAGGGTAGAAAGTTCAATTGAAATAAACGGTCAATAAAGACGCTTAATTTAGGACGCATGCTCTTCTCCTCCTGGCGTGATCGCAATGGCGATGCGCTCTACCTCATAATAGCGCGAACCCTTCAATAAAATCACGTCTCCTGGACGAAGTTCAGGCAAAATTGCCGTGGCGGCCTCATTGCTATCGTGGAAGCGCTTGACGGGGACCGCTCCCCCAGCCTCTTGGATGCCTCGGACAATGTCCTCCGTCTCATCGCCGATGAGATAGACCGCGGTGAGATTCATGCCCGCAATCTTGGCTCCTATCTGCTGATGGAGTTCTGCTTGATATTGTCCGAGCTCGCGCATGCCGCCGATGCAGGCAATGGCCCGCCGCCCCCCAGCCATCAAGGTCAGGGTGTCGAGCGCCGCCGAGACAGATTCTGGGGAGGCATTATAACTGTCATCAATAATCAGGTAATCTGGGGTCTCGAGGAGCTTCAAGCGGCTGCCCGTATTGGCAAAACGAGCACAACCCGCGACGGCGCGATCCATGTCCAGGCCGAGAAAGTAAGCCGAAGCCAGGGCAAAGAGGGCGGCGCGCACCAGATGATTGCCTGGGGCGGGAATAATGACCTGGTAGTCCAGCAGCGGATCGAGGCTCGCCCTCACGCGAAAACTCGTATGCTTGGAATTGACAATGACGTCCTCCGCCCAGAAGAGCGGGCAGCCCACGCGCTCTGCCTCTGGCAGCGGTTCATTGCTGACGCGCCAGATGGCCAGCCCCTGCGGCTGCTCTTTGGCCCAGGCCGCAAGATATTCATCCTGGCCATTGACGAGGATGAGGCCGTTGGGTTTCATCCCGCGGATAATGTCAGTCTTCTCAGCGAGAATCGCCTCCCGAGTCCCCAGTTGGGCCGCGTGGGAATAGCCAATGGCCGTGATGATCGAGATGTCTGGATGGGCAATTTCTGAGAGGACGGCAATCTCACCTGGGCGATCCATGCCCAACTCGGCGACGATGACCTGATCCTGATCCTCGGCTTCGAGGAGGGTCAGCGGCAAGCCAATCTGATTGTTCTTATTGTCCTCCGTCTCATGACAGCGCAACTGTTCTGAGATCACAGAGGCCAGCATGCGCCGCGTCGTCGTCTTCCCCACAGAGCCCGTGACCCCAATCACGGTGGCCAGCAGTGTCTGACGATAGCCCTCAGCGATATCCTGATAGGCTGTCAGGGTATCCTCGACCAAGAGGAGGTCTGGGACATCCGCCCCCCGTAAGAGCTGGTGATAGAGCGCCATCGCCTGCTCACTCTGCTCGTCGAGAATCAACATCGCACAATTCTTGGCGATCGCCGTCTCAATAAAGTCATGTCCATCGAAGCGGTCGCCGCGGAGCGCCAAGAAAATCTGCTCCCGCTCGAGGCGCCTCGTATCTGTCGAGATGCCACGGTAAAAGCGATCCGTCTGAGCTTGGTGCTCAGGCGTCTGGAGCAGTATCCCCCCGGTCCACGCGGCAATCTGGGCTGGTATAAATCTCGTCATTATCGCTCACTACCTTCTTTGCTCATGGCCAGGCGGACAATCGTCCCCTTGGGCAGCTCGTCCCCGACCACTTCAACAATATGTTCGACAGCCTGAGGATCCTCAGGCAAGATATACGTCGCGCGCTGGGCGATACAGCTGCCAGCGATATCCCCTTCAAAATTGACAATCAGGCCGACGCGATTGGCCTCATTAATACACTCAAAGGCATTCTTCCCCGAAAAGTCTGGCATTCTGACCATCTCAAGCTCGGGAAAAGCCTCCGCATAGGCATAGATCGCATTGCCTGGGAAGACCGTCGCTCCCTCGGGCGGCTGCTGGGCCGCAATCAGGCTGTCCTTACTCATCTTCTCTGAGCCCATGCGAATGGGCAGGCGCCGCCATTTGAGGAGCTCCGAAGCCTGTTCAAAGGTCATACCGATCAGGCCCGGCATCTTCGTCGGGACCACCGCCTGGCTCTGCGCCACCGTCTCAAGATCGCGGTCAATGTTGAGATACTCGAGAATTTCTGAAGTGGCCTCCATCGTCGTAATTTGGGCCTCGACACCCCCGATGGCTGGATTTTCGGGCTTTTGGATGATAAACATGACGAGCAGCCGCGGATGGGCAATGGGCGCCGCCTGCATAAAGGAGATGGTCGTATAGCCCGTGGCCTCGTCGACAGACGTCGAGGTCTTGCCACCGACGACATAGCCTCCTGAGTTGGTGTAGTTGGCGCTGACCTCGACCATCTTGCGCATCAATTCGCGGATGCGGGCGGAGGTCTGTTCAGAGATGACCTCGCGCTCGACCTTGACGGCGGCTTCGGAGAGGAGGCGGCCGTCTTGACTTCTGACTTCTTTGACGATGGTCGGCGTAATCAGCTTGCCGCCGTTGACGAGGGCTGCATAGGCCCGCATCATGTGCATCGGCGTCACGGGCGACTGTTCGCCAAAGGAGAGGGTCGCAAGGTCAATCAAGGACGGCTGATCGTGGAAGATACAGTTGGCTTCGCCAGGCAGATTGACGCCTGTTGGCTCGCGGAAGCCAAAGGCCTCGACGTAGTCGTAGTAAGTCTCGATGCCCGCGGCGAGGGCGATCTGGACGAAGACAGGATTGCAGCTCATGGCGAAGCCATTTTCCATACTGACATAGCCGTGTCCCTCTTCGCCTGAATAGCAGGAGATGAAATAGTCCAAGACCTGAATCTTGGCATCGTTATATGTCGTCTGCTCGTTGGTCACATTTTCTTCGAGACCGATGGCAGCGGTAATTGCCTTAAACGTCGAACCGGCCTCGTAGACATCTGAGATGACCTTGTTGCGCCAGACTTCACTCGAAAGATAGTGAATTTTACGCTGCGCCAGTTCCCAGTTCTTCAAGTCCTCGGGGGTCGGTGGGGCCGTTCCCGTCGCCGGATACTCGGGCAAGGTAAAATTCTGCAATTGGCTAAAGCTCTCATGAGCCCACTCCTCCTCGCTAAACTTACTCGGAGCTGCGGTCGGATCGGCTGAGGAGAAATAGGGATAACTGGCCATGCCATAGATTTCACCCGTATAGGGATCCATGGCAATGGCCATACCGTCTTCTTGGGCCGCATATTTGCGACAGGCTTCGGCGAGTCGATCCTGGAGGATGCGTTGAATCTGCATGTCGAGGGTCAGATAGAGATTGGCTCCCTGACGCTTCTCGAGGCTAGAACTGCGGGTAAAGGGGATGGCCCCCTCATTGGCATAGTTCATGCGAGCGCCGTAAGTGTAGCCCTCCTCGCCGGAGAGCAGATCGTTATAGGAGAGCTCGACGCCAAGACGCCCTTCGAGCACCTGGCCCTCTGACGAGGTGAAGCCGATGACCTGAGATGCAAGGTCGCCATTGAAATAACTGCGCTTGGGCTCTGGGTCGAGACGGATGCCGCCAATTTGATGCTCGGCGACATAGTCCTCGAGGGCCTGGCCGAGCTCATAGGCGAGGTCCTTTTTCAGCTGCACATAGCTCGCGTCCTTCTGCGCGGCCGCCGCGGCAACATCCGCCGTGTTCAGGCCGAGGAACTGAGCAAGACCCGCATGAATCTCAGCTTCGGTCAAGCTGCGGTTGCGAGAGTAGAGGTGCTTAGGCGTGATGCCGACCCGATATAGATAAGTCGTCGACGCCAATTTGAAACCATTGCGATCATAGATCTCGCCACGGCTGGGCAAGTCGACACTGCGCGTGTAATACTGCTTGGCCGCCTCGAGTTTGATGTCCTCGTGATCTCGAATTTGTAATTTATACAGCGTCCAGATGATCAGAGCCGCCACCAAGAGGACGACGATGACTGTCGCGAGAATACTGCCGAGCGAGAAGCCATGTCCCGAACTGCGAATCTCCTGGACGGCCTTCAGCGGGTTGGAGCGAAGCAGACGGTTGTCGCCAATGAAGAGCTCGACCTTTTTCTTCTCCTCGACTTTTTCCTTTTTCTTCGCAGCCTCTATCTTCTGACGCTTTTTCAATGACGTCTTGACGTCCTGTTGTAATTTCTTAAATGGGCGAACAAAATCAGGCCTCGGGTCCTGAGACTTCCGTGGCGCTTTCGTTTGAGGCTTCGTTTGAGATCTCGATTGTGAGTCTGGCTTGCGCTTCTTTTCTTTGCCTGGCGGCAGCTTGCGTAGATCACTCATAGAGGCCACCTACTCCGTCGAAATAATCCTCAAGCTTCTGATAGTTGAGGTAATCAAAGGCGATGATATCCTCTTTGACGGCATCTTTCTCACCGACTTCTTGACTGTAAAGTATGCAACGATCTGCGCTCGGGAGATAGATGTGTATGCGCTGCTTCTGAGAGGCAGGTCTCAGCCCCAGTTCGGTAACAGCACGCGTCTTGACTTCGTTGAGGTCATAGAGCTCCATGATCTTCTCATACTTCTCTTGATTCCCCGCCTGCAGTTCAGCAATCTCCGTCTTCTTCTCCGCGAGCTTGAAGTTCATTTCGACAATGCGTGCCTGCCGCATCAGGAGGCCCGTGAAGAGGGCTCCAAAAGTCAGGACGACGGCAAGACTGGCCGCAATGACCGCCAGACGTTTCTGACCGATCGCCTTATAGAGTTTTTTGAGGTTGATGCTGGCCTCGATCTGATTGAGCTCTGCCGTGCGCGCATCGCGCTCCTTGGCCTCTGCTTCAGCGCGCTTGGCCAATCTCTCGATCAGTTCGCTATCGGCGAGAGGCTCTGCCTGCAGAGCGAGCGTGCCCGCGACGAGTCGACGTGAGGAGGCGTGGCCAAGATCCGTCTTCTGACTTAATTTATTGCGGATGAGAGAGACTGTGGAATTTAGATCCTCGCGCGCTTCGAAGCTCTGATAAGCCGCAGATTCATATTGATCGAAGCCATCGGGATCGCTCTCGTCGGCAAGATCCTCGACCAAGACATAGGCCTCATTGATACGGCGGTCGGCCATCTCGCTGAGATACTTCTGCTCTGCCAGGTCAGACAGTTCTGACTGGCGCTTGAGCCACTGGCCCAGGCGCGATTCGTGACCTGTCTTAGGACGACGGATCTCAACTTTGTGCCAATGTCCCTCAAGGCTCGCTAGGCCTCTTTCTTCGTCACTTGCACTATTTTCCTCTTGTCCCTCAGAACCTATGGGAATAGTGACATAGCTGATATGGTCGTAATACGATACGACTTGTTTCTTGGCAAATGAAAAATCAGGAAAATCGGACTTTAGCTCCGAAAAAGCAGTCTTCTGAGCCTTGCTCTCGCTGTTGTGAGCAGCAAAGAACTGCTCGGCAAAAGCCGCATTCGCACGTCGAAAAGCGTCACGCTCACGGACCCACTCGGCCGAGCTGACGCTCTTTCTCTCTTCATTGTACTTTGGCTGTCTGACTGCCATGACGTGCTCCTCTACTTCGACGCTTCATTAAATCTAAAAGTTCTCAGGTGAGCTGATCTCGCCCTGGGGTTGCTCTTCATCTCAGCCTCGCTGGCTTCTTGGGCCGGGAGGGTCTTGCCCAGTGGCTTGAGGCCGCAGGTACAGGGCAGCTCTCGTGGACAGGTGCAGGGATTCTGCCATTGACGATAGGCCCGTTTGACGATCTGGTCCTCCAGAGAGTGGAAGCAGATAAAGGCGACGACTCCACCAGCTGCCATCAGCCCCGGAATCAGCTGCAGGATTTTCTCTAGCTCTGTGAGTTCCTGATTGACCGCGATTCGGAGTGCCTGGAAACTGCGGCGCGCTGGGTGCTTCTCACGTCGCGCACGAGCAGGGACGGCAGCAGCGATGACATCGGCCAGGTCCGTCGTCGTCTCGAGATCGCCTCTGTCACGCGCCTGCAAGATTGCTCTTGCAATGCTCTTGGCATAGCGCTCCTCGCCGTAGTCTCGGAGGATCTGGCTGAGACTTGCCTCTGTGGAGCGAGCAATGAGCTCTGCGGCCGTCTCCCCCTCTGCCCGATTCATACGCATATCGAGCGGTCCCGTCTGTAAATAGGAGAAACCGCGCTCTGCCACATCAATCTGGGGCGATGAGAAGCCGAGATCAGCGATCAGGCCATCGATGGCGCTGATTCCCCTTGCTGCCAGGACCTCTGCCAACGCACTGAAACTCGTCTGGACGGCGCAGAAATTCTCGCCGTAGCCCGCCGCACGAATGCGCTCTGTCGCTGCTTCTATGGCCTCTTGGTCACGATCTAGCCCGAGGACTGAACACTGACCCTGAGATGCTTTCAAGATACCGAGACTATGACCCCCAGCACCGAGCGTACAGTCTACGTAGAGACCTCCTCGCGCTGGCTGCAAGGCGTCTATAGTCGCCTCAAGCAGAACTGACTGGTGACAAAACTTAGACACCAGGCAGGTTGTAAGCGGTCAGATCCATATCGCCGAGGCTCGGACCTTCTGTCTGAGCCCGCTCGTATGTCTCCTTGGAGCAGATTTCTAATTTGCCAAACATGTCGATAAAGCAAATCTCCGCACCTGCCGAGACGCCAATCTGCCGCCAGAGTTGTTCATCCACAGAGATGCGACCCTGCGCATCGGGAGAACAGACTATGGCCTGGCCGAGTAATTCTCGTCTCAGAATACGGACCTGGGGATCCGTACCAGAGAGCGACTCCAACTGGCGTCGCAGCTCCGTAAAATCCTGCTCGTTGTAGACGGCGAGATACTGAGGATCGAGGCTCTTTGTCAGATACAAAGTTCCGGCAAATGAACCGCGCAGGCGTGCCGGGACGATGACGCGACCCTTGGCATCTATGGTGTGAATATATGTCGCCATGCGCTCCTCCTCTCTCGTGGCTCTCTTGAGGCTGGGTCATACACCACTATTCCCCACTTACCTCTATTTCTAACCACTATACTCCACTTGTCTGAAATATTACAGTTTAATCTCGGGAATTGCAAGAGGTATTTGAAAAAGTACAGCAGGACTTTTAAGACAAAAAAGAGCGCTCTACGAGGGTAGAGCGCTCTGTCTCGAAAAGAGATCAAAGGGCGGGGAGAAAAGTGGAGGGAATTTTAGAGTTTGGCCTCCCGTCCCAAGCCTAGATATCTTTCATTCAATGAGATGTTTAATATTACACCAAGAGCCAAGAAGTTAACGACCATCGAGGTCCCTCCGTCACTGATAAAGGGCAGCGGGATGCCCGTAATCGGCAAGAGCCCGATGTTCATCCCTATGTTTTCAATAAAGTGAAAGGCCATCTGACCCGCCAGCGCCGTTACCATATAGCAAGAGGCATAGCTGCTCTCACTGAGATTGGCGGCGAGTTTAAAACTGCGCCAGAAGAAGATCGAGGAGAGCAGAATGATGGCCGTCGTCCCGAAGAATCCGAGATACTCTGAGATCGCGGCATAAATCGAGTCCGACTCTTTGACGGGCACGTAGATGTCGAAGCCACTGCGATCTCCGGTCAGTCCTCCCTGGGCAATCGCGCGCAGGGCCTGCTCCGTGTGATAAGACGTCGCAGGATCATGGCCACGAAAAGGAATGGTCAGGATGCGGTTGCGCTGATAGTCTTCAAAATAAAAGAACCAGAGCAGGGGCAGGACGATCAAGAAGGCAACAATGGCGATCAAGAAGATCTTCTTCCAGGAGATTCCCCAGGCAAAGAGCGAGAGGGCGAGCATGACAAGAATGACAAAGGAGGTGCCAAAATCGGGCTCACGGAAGATCAAGAGGGTCGGAATAGCGTAGATCAGAGCAAAGTAAGTAAAACCCCGGAGAGCGCCGATACTCCCCTCCTTGATCCGCTCAAGGGTCAGGCCGCCCATCATGGCGATGCCAATCTTAGAGAGCTCAGAAGGTTGAAAAGAGCCAATAATCGGCAGGCGAATCCAGGAGTCTGCACCCGTCCAGGCGGCCAGGGAAAAGTTATCGATCTTGACCCAGATCAACATTAGGAGACTGACCCAATAGATGAGATAGGCCAGCAGTTTGAGGGAGGGAGAGTCCAGATAGGCAATGATGAGCGCGATCGCCACACCGACGATGACAGCTCCCGACTGCTTGATGAAATTGCCAGGATAGCTGCCTGCCCCGTAGCCATTGGCCAGGACCTGTCTCAGGACAATGAGTCCGATCAGCGCCATCAATAAGACGGGCACCAGCAAAGAGTAGTCGAGACGATCGATAAAGAGGCCCGGTTTAGACCTCACTTTCTCACGACGCTTAAAGACTTGCATCGTCAGATTCCTCGACGGGAGTCGGGGTCGGCTCGGCCTCTATCGCCAGCGGCAGTGGGTCCTTACGACGCTGGTAGAGAATGAAGGCGACAGAGCCGATCAGCAGAATGAGCGAGAGCGCCTGGGAGACTCTGATTCCCGTCTGGCCGATATAAAGACTGTCCGTGCGCAGACCCTCGACGAGGTAGCGCAGAATTCCGTAGCCGATGAAATACGTCGCCACGAGGGTGTAGGGCCGCTTCCGGAAGAGCTTGGGCCGCAGGGCCAGCAGGACGCCAAAGAGGATGAGATTCCCAAGAAACTCATAGAAGAAGGTCGGGTGGACCGGCAAGTCAGGGCGATGTGGCGGCCCGAGCCAGCGAAGATAGTCGCGTGTCCCCTCTGAGATCATGCCCCAGGGAAGAGTCGTATTGGCGCCAAAGGCCTCCTGATTGAAGAAGTTGCCCCAGCGTCCAATCGCCTGACCGAGGGGCAGGTAGACGGCAAAATAATCGAGGAGAGTGGATGCTTTCAAGTGCTTGGCTTTTGCCGTGATTAGGAGGGCAAGGATACCACCGATCACCCCTCCGTAGAAGCCCATGCCCCCATCTCGAAACTTGAAGATGTCGAGCCAATGGCCACGATACTTATCGAGGCTGAAGAGGACGTAGTAGAGACGGCCCCCCGCAAGCCCGAGCAGGATCAGGAGGAGATAGCTGTCGAGGAGGTCATCCGGGCGCAGCTCATAGCGCGGTGCGTGACGCATGGCGAGCCAGAGACAGAGCCCAAAGCCCAGAGCATAGCCAATCCCATACCAATAGATCGGAAAAGAGCGGCCGAAGAGCCGCAGAGTAAAGGCAATGCGACTGATCTCGAGATCGTGAATCCCGAGACCTGGAAAGGAGACGTGATAGATCGATAAGAGATGAATAAGAGTCTGCAAATTATTGACCTCGCTTCAGATGCCATTGGCGGATAGTGAGAAGGTCGCGGGCGACGATGTCCTGGAGCTCGGCGAGGCTCTTGAGCTTGGCCTCTGGCCGAGAGAAGGACAAGAGCTCGACCTCGATCTCCTGCCCATAGATCTCCTCATCAAAATCATATATGAAAGTTTCGAGCTTGGCACAGCCATTTGTGGCGACGGTCGGATTGTAGCCGAGATTGCTGACAGCAAGGAGAACTTGGCCCTGCCACTTGACGCGGGAGGCATAGACGCCGGGGCGCGCCAAGATCTGGGCGGGCTCGATCTCGAGATTGACCGTCGGGAAGCCGAGCTTGCGCCCGAGCTGTCGGCCGGGCATGACACGTCCGGCATAGGCGAAGGGACGGCCGAGGAGTTTACAGGCCGCCTCCATCTCCCCTGCTTGAATGAATTTACGAATCCTCGTCGAGGAGACAATATCGCCATCGATCACAAGATCACTGAGGGCGAGAAGCTCAAAGTTGAGCTGGGCTGCCAGCTGCTCTAGAAGATCGAGATTGCCCTGGGCTCTGCGGCCGAAGCGGAAATCGTGGCCGCAGACGAGGACAGAGGCCCTGAGGCGCTCAGAGAGGACCTGCCTGACAAAGTCTTCTGGACTGAGGTCCATGACCTCGGGCGAGGTCGGTGCCAGGTAGAGGGCCTCGGCGAAATTGCTGAGGCTCGCCGTACGCTGCGCCAGCGTCTGAATCTGACCTGGAAAAGAGGCCGCGGCCTCAGGCCGGTGCGGATGGCTGGCAAAGCTGAAGACGGCAGGACGCAGTCCTCTCGCCTGACTGAGTTTCCTGAGCTCTCCTAAGAGGGCCTGATGACCACGGTGTACGCCATCGAAGAAGCCGAGGGCGACGGCTTGACGGACAGGCGCCGTCGGAAAGGGGAATGTCTGATAAATTTCTGTCATATCAATGCATACTCGCCTTGAGCTCAGGTCCTGAGTAGAAGACGCGCAGAGACTTTGCACGCTCCTCCCCTCGCCCCGAGCAGATCCCTAAAATATTGTCCTCATAGTATACGGCATAGTCGCGGCTGTCGCCGAGCACTGGTAACGGCTTGCCGTTGACGTAATCGAGGGCCTCTTGCGCACTGAGTGCCAGTCTCGGGTAGTCGGCCAGGACCTTCTCAATAGGCGTCAAGAGGCCAGCGGCGGCCGCGCGCTCCACGCGCTCTGCGAGCGGCCAGCGCTCCAGCTCCCTAAAGAGCTGCTGCGGCTCTATGGCCGAGCTGAGTTCGAGGGAGCCGACAGCTGTGCGACGCAGTTCTTGGCAATAGGCGAGAACTCGCGTCTCTTGCCCGAGGTCGGAGACAAAGGAGCGGATATAGGTGCCCTTGCTCACGCGGAGAAGAAGATCAATCGCTGGACCCTCGGCCCGCTCATAGATCTGAGATCTGCTGAGGAGCTCAATCTGGACATCACGCTCGGGGAGCTCGACCTCCTCACCTGCTCTTGCGTAGGCGTAGAGCGCTTTGCCATCGCGTTTGATGGCTGCGTACTTTGGGACCGTCTGCCGGACATGGCCACAGAGCTTCTTTAGCGCCGCGTCAATGTCCACAGTGGCAAGTCGCTCGGCGAGCAGCTCTGGGGGCAGCTCTTCGACCACGGCCCCCTCAGAGTCATAAGTCTCTGTGGCGCGGCCGAAGACAGCCGTCAGCTCATAGCACTTGTCGAGCTTTTCCATAAACTGCAGAGCCGCACAAGCAGGTCCCAGCGCATAGATCATGAGCCCCGTCGCAAAAGGGTCGAGCGTGCCGGCATGTCCGATGCGCTTCAGCTGAAAGGCCCGACGCAGACGGGAGACATAGTGAAAGGAAGTCGGGCCTCTCTCCTTGTCCAAGAGACAGATGTAGCGTCCTGGCAAAGGCATCGGCCCTCTCAAGCTCTCTCTTGCTCGCGACAGTAAAGAGCCGCCTCTTCGGCAAATGAACTCACAGGGTCATCTCCTGGGAAAAATCGACTTTTCGCCTCGCGACTCAGGCTGAGGCCCGCAGCCTGCTGATGCCCCCCACCTCCATAGCGTTGGGCGAAGCTTGCCACATCATAGGGCCACATCGCTCGTAAACTGATATCCCAAGACTGATCCTCAAGCTCTCTCAAAATGATGGCAAAGAGGACTCCATCTGTTGCCAGCATTTGGTTGACCAGCCCTTCAAAATCTGCGTTATTGGCACCAAAAGACTGGCGACGCGCATAGGAGACTTCGAGGAAAGCGAGGCGCTGGTTGGCCAGCAGTTGAAATTCGCTGAGAGCATAGCCCGCCAAGCGCTGAGCGGCCAGACTCTTACTGTTGAAGATCTCGCGATTGATCAGATTGAGCTCGGCCCCGGCATCCAACAATTGTGCCACGAGATGGAGGAGTGGCGCGCCAATATGGCCGTAGCGCAAACCTCCCGTGTCGGAGTAGATGCCCATCAGAACCGCAGTCGCCAGATCGGGCGAAAACAGCTCCTGAAAAGAGGATCCGCTATCAGCCGCGGCGACAAAGAGGAGCTCGGCCATGAGCTCGGCCGCACTGGCCCGCTCTGCTTCAATGATCTCCCAGGCCCCACGCGACGCCTGTCCCTGATGGTGATCGACAATATAGGCTTGCTGCTCTTCTGGCCAGAGAGGCGCCCTATTTCCGAGGCGCTGCGCGGCATGACTATCCACCACAAAGAGCCCAGGATCTTCTGGCAGCTTGAGGCCGCCCTCTGGGCGGTAGACTACATATTCCTCAGCTGCAAGGCAAAGTTTTGCAAAGGTCTCGAGATAGCGAGGCAGTGCTTCGTTCAATAAGAGCAAGGGCCGCTTGCCAAAATGCCGCAAGAGGGCCATAGCGGCCAGAGCCGAAGCGAGAGCATCCCCGTCAATCCGCTGATGGGGTAAGACGAGAAAATCCTGCTTCGGCTCCTCAGCCAAAAGGTCTAAAAATTGGCGATAGCGCTCGCTATCTTGCAGCTGAAAGGTGCTATTCTCCATCCTCATGATCTCCCAGTTCTTGCAAAGCATCGCGCTCCTCTTGGAAAGCGCGATCCTGGGCGAGGACCTCGTCGATCAGGGCATTCATCTTGACCCCGCGCTCGATGGATTCATCGAGCTTGAAGCGAAGTTCGGGTACCTTGCGCAGGCCGAGAGCCTGGGCGACGTGCCGGCGCATAAAGCCCTTGGCCGACTCCATGACGAGGAGGAGGTTGTCTTTATCTTCGCGCTCACCGAGTGTCGAGACATAGATTGTGGCATAGGCCAAGTCACGACTGACGGCGACGTGCGTCACGGTCGTCGTCAGCGGCAACCTGGGATCTGAAATCTCTCGTTGGATGAGCTGACTGATGACCTTTTTAATTTCTTCTGCAACGCGTTCGTGTCTTTCCATCTTAACTCCTTTGGGTCACGAGACTAGTCTCGTGGCTCTGTGCGCTCGACCTCCCTGACTTCATAGAACTCAAAGACGTCACCGACTCTAATGTCGTTGAAGCGCTCAATGGACATGCCGCACTCATAACCCTCCTTCACTTCGCGGACGTCGTCCTTGAAGCGACGCAGCGAGGCGAGCTCACCGTCGTGGAGGACGATGTTGTCGCGGAGGCAGCGGACCTTATTCTTTCTCTGGACGACGCCATCAGTGACGAAGCAGCCGGCGATCATGCCGATGCCAGAGACCTTGTAGGTCTCACGCACTTCTGCGTGTCCGAGGACAAAGTCTTGGAATTCGGGGGCGAGCAGACCCTGCATCGCCTTCTCCATGTCCTCGATGGCATCGTAGATGACCTGATAGAGGCGGATATCGACGCCCACTTCTTCGGCCATTTTGGCAACGGCCGCAGGCGGTCTGACATTGAAGCCAATGATGATGGCCTCGGAGACTTCTGCCAGACGGACGTCTGACTCTGTAATGGCCCCGACCGTCCCGTGAATGACCTGCAGGCGCACTTCCTTGTTCGAAAGTTTCTCGAGAGACTGCTTGACCGCCTCGACAGAACCCTGAACGTCGGCTTTGACGATGATATTGAGATCTTGGACCTCCCCCTCCGCCAGGCGGCTGAAGAGGTTGTCGAGAGAGACGTGGGACTTGCGGGACAGCGCCAGTTCACGCTCTTCCTGCTGACGGCGTTCTGCCAGACTGCGCGCCACCTTCTCATTTTCGACCTGGTAGAAGATCTCACCGCCCTCCGGCACATCCGGCAGGCCGAGAATCTCGACAGGTACGGACGGCCCTGCGGCCTCAATCATCTGTCCGCGATCATTACTCATGGCGCGGACATTGCCAAAGTAGGGACCGACGACGACCATGTCGCCCTGGTGCAGCGTCCCGCGCTGGACCAAGACGGTGGCCACAGGTCCACGACCGCGGTCGAGGTAGGCCTCGATGACCGTCCCCTTGGCCTGGCGATTGGGATTGGCCTTGAGCTCTAGGACGTCCGCTGTCAAGAGGACCATCTCGAGAAGCTCGTCCATACCCTGTCCCGTCTTAGCGGAGACTGGCACCATCTCAATATCGCCGCCCCACTCTGGGGAGAGGATATTGTGAGCCGTCAGCTCCTGCTTGACGCGGTCGACGTTGGCCGTGTCCTTGTCAATCTTATTGATGGCGACGATAATTCTCGTGCCTGCCTGGCGCGCGTGATTGATCGCCTCAACAGTCTGGGGCATGACGCCGTCATCGGCGGCGACGACCAAGATGGCGATATCTGTAACCTGGGCACCCCGGGCACGCATCGCGGTAAAAGCCTCGTGTCCTGGCGTATCGAGGAAGGTGATCTGGCGACCATTGAGGTCGACGGTGTAGGCCCCGATGTGCTGGGTGATGCCACCAGCCTCAGCACTGGTGACATGGGCTTCGCGGATGTAGTCGAGAATGGACGTCTTGCCGTGGTCGACGTGGCCCATGACTACGACGACGGGCGGGCGCGTGACGAGATCTTCGTCTTTATCTTCGCTGTCGTCGAAGAGGATGTCCTCCTCTGTCACCTTCTTCTCGAGTTCTGCCTTGATGCCAAATTCACCAGCGATAATTTCCGCGGTGTCATAGTCGATCTCTTGGTTCAATGTCGCCATGACACCGTAACCCATCAATTTGGTAATGACTTCTGCCGAAGTCTTCTTCAGCAACTCGGCCA
Organism: Bacillota bacterium; assembly: GCA_023426575.1. Classification (GTDB taxonomy): domain Bacteria; phylum Bacillota; class Clostridia; order Saccharofermentanales; family DTU023; genus JAFAAL01. Next base: position 4,436 of record JAFAAL010000045.1, on the reverse strand, counting down.
GTTCCTTGACTGTCAGAGACTCTGGCAGTTTGACCTGGGTCAAGACGGCACGGCTGCCCTTTTGCTCAGCCTTCTTCTGCTGGCGGCGACGACGTGACTCTCGGAGCAATTCTTGCTCAAAGGAGCGTTCTTTGGCCTGGTGGTGTTGCTTCCAATCGGCTTCTGTCCGGCGCTGGGACTGTTGACGCTTCTGCTCGAAACTGCGACGACCCTGGTCCTTGTTGACCTCAGGCACGACGGCCTCAGTCGTCCTGCGCTTGGGAGCGCGACGCTTCTGATTGAAGCGAGGTTTGTCATCATCCTTGTCCTTATCCTGGACAAAGTTATCCGGACGCGGACGGCCAGGTCCACGAGCTCCCGTTCGCCCACCCTGAGGCCGGCCTGGATTGTATCGCCGCTTTTCAAAGATAGGCTTGTCGGCATCCCGACCGACATAGGAGCCCTCTTGGGGGCGAATAATCGGTCCTTGGTAACTAGAGCGCCGGATTCCCGTATCGACGACGACCTTGCCACTGCCAGCTGATGGACTGACGAGACCCGGTCGAATGGGTGCCGAAGTGACCGGCAGATCGCGGCTTCCCTTGACCTCTTTTCCTGGGGGCACAATCGCCTGGATCGCTCCTGGGACCGGCTTGGCCTGAACAGGCGCTGGCGCAGCGGGCTCTACCTGGCTTAGCTTGCTCTCTTGCTGGCTCGCAGCAGGCTCTTCTCGGCTCGTAAGGGGCTGTTCTTGGGGTTCAGCCTCGACTGGGGCCTCCGCCTTGGCGGCTGGAGCAGCCTCTCGCCTCGCTTCTTGCGCTGTCTCTGCGGCCACGTCCTCGGACTTCTGCTCCCTTTTTGGCTGCTTGGGACTTGCGCTCTGCGGCGCCTTGGCTTCCGCCTTCTTGCTCTCAGCGCTCTGCTCCTGAGAAGCCTTGGGCATCTTCGTCTCGAGCGGAAGGTCTGCCTTCTTCGCCTCAGGCGAGGCAGTCTCGACCTGCGCTGCTTGGGCCTCTACCGGCGGGGTGGCCTCTGGCTTAAGCTGCTGTGGCTCGCGCTCTGGCACCCTCTCCGCCGTCGCTGCAGGGCGCGGAGCAGGCACTTCCTCTGATTCTTTAGAGGCAGGCTTGACCAATCCTATCTTTGCATCGCGATGAACGCCCGGGAGATCGCGGTCGACCTTGGGCTCTGACTTCTGCGGAGCAGGCTCTTGTTCAGCTCTTGGCGCTGGCGCTGGCTCAGGGCTCAGCGCACGGGACTGCTCAGCCTGGCTTGCGAGCTCGACAGGAGCAGCAGGAGTTCCTGCTGCAGCAGCTGTCTCTTCCTCAGGAGGCACCGCTGCCTTGTCAGCGTTCTCTTCCTTATTGGCCTTGCGCTTGACGAGTTTGACCACACCGGTGATGATCTTGCCAGAGACCCCCTGCATTTCGATTTTGGGTCCATTCTCCTCGCCGCTGTTCTCAGCCTCAGACTTATCCTCCGACCCAAAGGCCAGTTTGGCCTGTTCGGCCAGTTCCTCGGCTTGCTGCTTGTTAGATTTTGTCTCTTTCTTATCCTTCTTCAAGCTATGAACCCTCCTCTACTCATCGTCCTCACTCACTTCAATAGCGAGCTGAGGCTCCTCTTCAACGTGATCTTCTTGTCCAGAGTCAAAGCCCGCCATGAGCTCTGCCTCGAGAATTTCACGGTACTGTGACTCACTCTTGATGTCGATTTTCCAATTGGTCAGACGCGCAGCCAATCTCGCATTCTGACCCTCGCGACCAATGGCCAGTGAGAGCTGGCTGTCGGGCACAATGACCTGCGCAATCTGCTGGCCATCATTCATCTCAGGATCGAAGAGCTTGACGCGCAGCACCTTGGCTGGACGCAGTGCATTGGTGATAAAGGTCACGGGATCGCTGTCCCAGTCAATGATGTCGATCTTCTCACCGTGCAATTCCTCGATGACATTTTGAATGCGCATCCCCCTCTGCCCCACGCACGAGCCAACGGCATCGATATTGGGGTCGTAGGAGTAGACGGCCAACTTGCTTCGAGATCCAGCCTCGCGCGCAATGGACATGATCTCGACGATGCCCTGATTAATCTCGGGCACCTCCTGTTCGATCAACTTGCGGACGAGGTTCGGATGGCTGCGGGAGACGCAGACAATCGGACGGCCACGGCGCTCGTCGACCTTTAAGATGTAAAAGCGCATGCGCTGATTGAACTCATAGTGATCCAGGCGGCTCTGCTCATTCTTCATCAGGACGGCCTCGGCACGGCCGATGTCGACGATGACCTCACGCCGATCGCGACGTTGCACAACACCATAGGCCAATTCCCCAATCCGCGAGGAAAACTCATTCTGGATGCGCTCCTTCTCAGCCTGGGCCAAGCGCTGATTGATGACACTCTTGGCGGTCTGCGCGGCCAGGCGGCCAAAGTCCTGGGGACTCAGCTGATACTCCAGGACATCGCCGATCTCAAAATCTGGCGAGAGCGCCTGGGCATCAGCCAGCGCCATGTCCGTATTGGGGTCCTCGACGGAGGCCTTGATTTCTTTGGCGAGATAGACGCGCATCTCACCCGTCTCGCGGTCGACCTCCGCTCTGATATTGTCCGTCGTCTTGGCATCGAATTCGCGCTTGTAAGCCGAGACCAGAGCCTCTTCTATCGCCGTAAAGAGCATCTCTGAGTCGACGCCGCGTTCCTTCTCTAAAATCTTCAGTGCTTCTAGCAGTTCTTTGTTCATCGGTTTGCTCCTTAAAATGCGATAATCTGCTTGATCTGGGCGACCTCGGTGCGCAAAATCTCATATGCCTCACCCTGATATTCCAGATCTAGATGCGTGTCGTCAAAGTCATTGAGCTGAGCTTCCCAGACCTTGTCCCCCGCCTGTTTCTGATAAAACTTGAATTGGAGTGTCTCGCCGAGATGGCGCCGCAAGTCAGCATCCGTCTCGAGTGGACGATCGAGGCCTGGCGACGAGACAGTCAAGAAGTCGTGCTTGTCATGCCCGAGAGACTCGATCAGGGGATCGAGCTTCAGACTGGCCGCCTCGAGCTCATCAATCTGTATGCCTCCGCGCCGGTCCAGGTAGATTCTTAAGTAGAGCTTGCCGTTCTCTCGCTCAAACTTGAGATCGACGAGGTCGAGCCCGAGGCCCTCTACGGTCGCCTCGATTTTGGCAAATAATTCTTCTTCGCTCGCTGAACGTTTTCTCACTGAGCCCTCCAAAAATAAAGAGCGGGGACAGGCCCGCTCTCAAAACTTGGTTTCGATTGCCTCTGCAGTATAGAACGAAGAGGGCAAAATGTCAAAGATCTCTGCTCATTTGCCTCAATCTTTCTTAGCTGTCAAGTAGATGATGGCCACAGCTCCCGCCGCCACTCCCGCTCCCAGGAGAACACTGAGGAGCAAGAAGAGTTTATTGCTGTTCCAGATCGACTGCTCGGGCTGCTCGACGTGAAGTGTCTTCATCTCACGGGCCGTCGTTTCCTGGCCAAACTTCGTCTCAAATTGTACCGCGTTGGGGTCGACGCCTTCAGCATCGCTGCCCGACTGCTTTTCGACGGTCACGCGATTGACGGGCGGATCCGTCGCCGTGGGAGGACGCTGGCCGCCTATGACTGGAGAGCCAATGACTGGGGGCCTCGGCTGCACAGGGCGATCGGGTCTCGGAACGGTCACGATAATCGGGGGACGAGGCCAGGGCGGCCTCTCGACTGTCGGACGCTGAACCTGACTCTCTGTCGGTCGAGGCTTAGTTGTCGAGCTTTCCGTCTGGGAGCTCGACTCAGTCGGGCTAGACGTCGTCGCAGTAGTCGTCGCCTCGCTGCCTGTAGTCGTGGCCTCGCTCTGACTCTCTGTCGGCTTCGTCTCTTCACTCTCGAGGGACTCCTCGATCACTTTATAATGGCCGTCGGCATCGAGGAGATCCTTGATCTTTTCCTCTATTTCCGCCTCACTCATCTTCAGTTCCTCATGCTGGTAAACCAAGCTGATACGCTTGGATCCCGCCTTGAGCGTTCCTGAGAGATGAGCCTCGAGCGGCCCAGAAATCAACTTGTATCCCTTAAGCTCTGGTGGAGTCAGGAGGTATTTTTGCCCATCCTTGCCTTCGACCATGCGGAGAGCGGATCCGAACTTCTTGAGATTGCCATCCTTATCAAGATAGTAGATCTCGAGATAAAGACTCGATTTTTTGGCCTTGTCGGGATCGAATGTATCTGGATTGCTCAATTCGACGCCCCCGCTGTCGACGATCTCAGGCGCCTCTTCTTTAGAATCCGTAGGCGCCTCTACAAAAGTTGGCTTCTCCGAGGGTTCTGTCGGCTTATCCGTCTTACTGGGTTCTGTCGGCTTGTCCGTCTTGCCGGGCTCTGTCGGCTTGTCCGTCTTACTGGGCTCTGTGGGCTTGTCTGTCTTGCTGGGTTCTGTGGGCTTGTCTGTCTTGCTGGGTTCTGTCGGCT
>JAFAAL010000035.1 GCA_023426575.1 Bacillota bacterium | reverse complement strand
CACCGGCGCCGACGGCGAGCTCGCCAGCTATCAAATCCCCTACTCGACACCCCTCCTCATCGAAGATGGCGAAGAGATCGAGGCGGGTGACCGCCGGACGGAAGGCTCTGTCAATCCCCACGACATCATGCAGATCAAGGGGGCGCGCGGCGTCCAGAACTACATCATCAACGAGGTCCTCAAGGTCTATAAGAACAACGGTGTCGATATCAACGACAAGCACATCGAGATCATCGTCCGTCAGATGCTCCGCATGGTCAAGGTCAATGACCCAGGCGATACTGAGCTGATGACCGGTACGACCGTCTCCCTCTTTGACTTCCAGCAGGCGAATCGCCTGGCGAATGAGAAGGGCCTCCAGCCCGCCTCAGGGGAGCGTGTCCTCCTCGGGATCACAAAGGCATCCCTCGCCACCGAATCCTTCCTCTCGGCGGCCTCCTTCCAGGAACAGACGCGCGTCTTGACGGATGCGGCTGTCAAGGGCAAGGTCGACGGCCTCTACGGGCTCAAGGAGAACGTCATCATCGGCAAGCTCATCCCCGCGGGAACGGGACTCATGCGCTACCGCGACATCACGGCAGCGCCGAGAATCGATGAGAACCGAGACGTCATCAGCGAGTTCGAGGTGGAAAAAGTATAAATCTATTCATATATATGTGCATATAAGAAGCCAGCTCATTGCGAGCTGGCTTCTTTTGTTTCGTCAGGATTTTGCTCCTTGTAAATTAAAAGTGCTAGAAGATAATATGCAGTTTCTGATGATTTGCGAATGTCCTTGCCGCAGATTCTGTACAAATTTTTGAGTCTGTACTGAAGTGTATTCACATGAATAAATAGTTCTTCGGAGATTTTTTGAAGAGAGCCTTCATGTTCGAAATAGAGCTCAAGAAGGCGAATGTACTTTTTCAGTTCCTCTGGTTCTAAATCTTTAAAAAAAGAGGCAAAGTACTGTTTCTTTGCAAATTCTGGGAGATGAGAGACAAGTAGTTCAAGACTGACTGAATCGTAAATCTCCCACGACTTACCGCTACTTTTAGCGACTTTGAGTGCATGTTTTGCTTCTTTATAAAGTGAGTTGATCGCTTTGTGTTCTGCAGAGACGGAGGAGATACCATAGACAAGCTCGCATTGGAATTTGCTCTCAAGTTCTTGATTGAGTTGACGACACAATGTGTTGAAACTTGGCTTATTTTCCCAAGTGAAAAAGAAGACCCACTCATCCTTCCTTTCCAGAATGAGAGCATCATAGTCGTTCAAGTGATGGACAATGCATTTTCTCCAAGTCTCTTCAGCGCCTTGCTCATCTTCAGAATCGTTTGAGTCTGATTGAGATTGGCATGGTTCAGCAAGCATAAGAATATACCGTTGGGACAGGTCTATGTTGAGGTCTGCGGCTTGCTTTTTTAAAGCCACACTGTAATCCCAATCTCTATAGGCAATAAAAACTTCGAGGAAATTTTGTATCGCCTGATGACTGATTTCTTCCCTTTTATTGAAAAATCTCTGTTCTAGCATGATTTCGGCCATTTTTTTGACGATGAGACCGATTTGTTTAATTTCTGATTGTTTGCCAGTGATGCCAATGACCCCAACTATTTGATCATCTATTTTAAGGGGAAAATTGAGACCGTCTTGTACTGAATTTTCATCATATTCAACGTATAGCTGAGGTAGGTCATCTTGAATGACTCTTGTTGCTCCCCAATGTTCTTCGCCGATGCGATAAGGATTGGAACTCGCGATGATCATGCCACTCTTATCCATAATATTTATGTCTTTATCTACCAGAGAGTGGATTTCCTTGACGATGAGATTGGCAATATTTTGCTCTAAGATCATATCACTCCAGTCACAATGCTAAATGCCAATAGAAGAGAGGACTCTCAAGAGATTATCAGCGGTCTGGACTAAATCAGATCTTGCGCGAGATTTTGCCTGGGCGTAGGGGATGGCTTGCCTATTGATACTAAAAATACCCGTGATCCCTTGTTCATATATTTCATCCATATTGCCCTCAATATCCCCTACGAGAGCAAACACAGGAACATTCTGCTTTTTAGCCCTCCTTGCGATTCCGACCACTGCCTTCCCACTTAGAGATTGTTGATCAATTTTCCCTTCTCCTGTCATTATGAATCGAGTTGTTTTTAACTTGTCCTCAAATTGACTAAGGTCCAAAATGACATCTATCCCCATTTTTTGTTCTGAATGAAATAGTGCCGTAAAGCCTGCCGCCATACCACCCGCTGCACCGCCCCCAGGAATAGAAAAAATATCTAAGCCACTTATTTTGCTCAGGAGTTCCACATAATTTATCATTCCCGATTCCAAGATGACTTGATCCGACTGTGATGCTCCCTTTTGCCGAGAAAAAATGGCAACAGCTCCATCTGTGCCGCAGACGGAATTATTGATATCGCAAAGCAATATGATTCGACTGTCCTTCACCTCATGAGGAAGAGAAGAGAGGTCAATTTCATTTATATCTTTGAGGGTGCCGCCTGAAGGGACAAAGGGTTTTCCGTTCGAATCAAGAAATCTAACTCCCAGTGCAGAAGCTGCGCCAGCTCCTCCATCGTTTGTTGCACTACCACCTAGGCCGAGATATATAGTTTTTATACCATCCATCAAGAGTTTAAGCAAAATTTGTCCGACGCCATATGTGTTTGCTTTCATCACATCGAATTTGTTTTTCACCAGGGGTAAGCCTGCTGCAGAAGCCATTTCAACAACAGCAGATTCAGTATCCAAGAGAATATACTCGGCTTGTGTCATTTCACCTAGCGGCCCTTTAACAGTCATTGTCTTTTTCGTCCCAGAGAGTGCCGTATTAAAAGCTTCGACAGTTCCTTCTCCGCCATCGGCAATAGGAATAGAAAGGATGCAATCGTCGGGGAAGTATTTTTGACAGATTGGGTCTAATATCTCGCAAATTTCTACAGAAGACATCGTCCCCTTGAAGGAATCGGGCATAATCAATATTTGCTTCATACGCTAAGCCGTTTCAACCTTTCAGTCCGCATTTCGAATTTAAGTCATCCGCAAGCAGAGTGTTGCAAGTAGATTTTAATGTATAAAGAATACATAAGCACATGTTATCACAGACAAGTGAATCTGGGGTAGAAGTGAAATATTGTTATAAATAACAAAGTTGGAGGGAGGAATTAAGAACCATAATCGAGGTGAGAAATGGCCATTTTAGCGTATTGGCCAAACTGAGGAGGGTATATGAATAAAATGAGGCAGCAAGCTCATCGCCAGTTTAATCCCTTTATCGTACTGGCCATAATGATTGTGCTCTGTACAGTTGCGTCATATTTGATTGCACCGGGAGCCTATGATAGGACAACGGTCAATGAAGTGACGGTGGTTGTTCCAGACAGTTATCATGTGATAGAGAGAACTCCGATTGGCTTCTTTCAAATGTTCGCATCCGTTCCTAAAGGTCTCGTGGCAGCAGCCTCGATGATGTTTGCGGTGATGATCATTGGCGGTGTTGTGGAAATATATAATGAGACCGGAGTCATTGGAACTGCGATTGCGAGCTTGTTGAAACTAAGATACGTCAGTTCTCAATTACTGATTGCAGTTGTGATGCTTGTTTTTTTCTTCATCGGTGGAGTTATAGGTTGGAGTGAACATATTATTCCCTTTGTCCCCATTGTGATCTCACTTGCGATCACACTTGGTTATGACTCTCTCGTGGGCATGGCTATTTCAGGTTTTGCCTGTTTAATCGCCTTTGCCGTAGGCCCTTTCAACCCGTTCACAGTTGGCGTAGCTGACACAATTGCAGAATTGCCAATTTATTCAGGATGGCAATTTAGATTTATCGTTCTTTTCGTCGTCTGTGGCTTAAGTCTGTGGTGGGTCCTTCGATACGCAAAGAAAATCAAAAGAGATCCTAGCCAGAGCTTAGTCTCTGACATAGATACGGAAGACTTGAGAATCCAATACCCAAGCAGCGATAAGCTCGATGCGAAGAAAATTTTCTCTTTGCTCATTCTCCTTGTTGCATTAGGCATTACAGTTTACGGGATGCTCAATCTTAAATGGGCATTTATCGAGATGAGTGCTGTTTTCCTCATTGCGGGTCTCCTTGTCGCAATCATCAATAGGGCAAGCCCAATTCAGATTGTTAACATGATTATCGAAGGTATGAGAAAAGGCTTAGAGGGTGCCCTGATCATTGGTGCTGCGAGAGCCGTTCAGATCGTTATGACAGAGGGAGGTTTAGTAGATCCTCTCGTCAACGGCATATCTCATCTATTGACCCAATCATCTGCATTTGTGACGGCTGTAGGCATGTTTATTATGAACTTCTTTATCAATGCCTTAATTCCCTCTGGATCAGGGCAAGCAACTGCTGTGATGCCAATTATGATCCCTCTTGCCGATATGTTAAAGATTACGCGGCAGACGGCTATTTTGGCCTTCCAATTTGGTGATGGCATATCCAATACTTTTTGGTTTACTAATGGTACCCTGCTCATTTATCTTGGCTTGGCAAAGGTTCCGCTGAAAAAGTGGTATAAATTTATCTTGCCCTTACAAGCCATTCTATTTATAGTGCAAGTTATTTTTATCTATGTTGCTTGTAAAATAAATTACGGTCCTATGTAAAAGTGCCTAATAGCTAGTTGAAAGGAGCTCCGATATGTTTGATCTTTTATCTTGTGATACGATGGTTGCCCTGGGAAATAGTACAGCGAGTGGCCGCGTGATTTTTGCAAAAAATAGCGATCGTCCCGTGATGGAATCGCAAGCTCTGGTTATTATTCCAGCCCAATGCCATGAGCCTCATGCCAAGCTGAAATGCACATATGTAGAAATACCTCAAGTCGAAAGCACCTACAGAATCATGGGGTCTAAGCCTTCCTGGATGTGGGGTTTCGAGCATGGTATGAATGAAATGGGCGTTGTTATTGGCAATGAAGCCGTGTTTGCGAAGGAAGATGTTGAACTGGTAGATGAGGGTCTCTTAGGTATGGATCTCTTGCGACTGGCACTAGAGAGGGGGTCGACAGCTTATAAAGCAATGCATGTCGTGACTGAGTTATTAGAGCGATATGGGCAGGGCGGTAGTGCTTCCAATCGCCGAGACTTCCACTATCATAATGCATTTTTGTTTGCTGATGCTAAAGAGGCATGGATACTTGAAACTTGCAATCGAAGATGGGTAGCAAAGCGTGTCTCTGATGTTTCAGCCATTTCTAACTGCTACAGCATTGAGAATGAATGGGACGAGGACTCTGGAGATATCAAAGAGTATGCGCTCAAACAGGGTTGGGTCTCCAGTTTGGAGAACTTTAATTTTAGCCAGGCCTACGGGGCAATGAATAGTAGACATAGAGCCGCATATCCGAGATATAAGAGAGCCAATCAACTTCTGCGTGAAAAAGCTGGACAACTGACGCTTCACGATTTCCGAAGGATACAACGGGATCATTTTGAAGGTGAAATCATGGAGCCTCGCTGGAGTCCGGCCGATGGTCTACAGGTGACTATTTGTATGCATCCAATGGAAGCTATGGCGAGTAAGACAGCGGCTTCAATGCAGATAGAACTGGATACTACAAAAACACCCATATGGTGGAATGCATTTGGCGCGCCATGCATGTCGATTTACGCGCCGTACACGATAGACAATCATTTGCCTGAAGTCATATCAAAGGCTGATGAAACATATTCAGAAGATAGTGCATGGTGGCAGTTCGAGAAATTACAGCTTCTCATCTCAAGACATTACGTGTCGTCTTTGCCTCATTGGAAGAAAAATGCAATGCAGTTAGAAAATGACATATTTAAGGAAACCTTAACGTTAAATGACTTGAAGGATGAAGATATAGTCCGTAACACAGAGAAAATTCTAGAATGGGTGAGGACATCAATAATAGAAATACAAAAGCAAAATCTAAACGTTGATCCACAAATACAAGACATGTTTCATTATATGAAGGAGCTAGGAAAAATTACATATTAAAAAGCATCTCCAACAGCTGCTCACCCTCTCCTTCCCACTCCCAGCAAACATGTTAAACTGAGTGAGCTCCTGGCGATGATAGATCCGATGGAGCTATCAGAGAGATGAGGAGAGGAGAGCATTGAGGCCTTGCACATTGCCTACCTAGAAGATTTACCTGCCCATCAGGAACAGATGCTGGCGCTTCTCAATTGCTGGATCGAGGAGCGCTCACCGCAGTCCGCGGTGACAGTCTTCCCAGATGCCGCGTCCTTTCTCTTTGCGCGGGAGGATCAGCACTTTGATCTCTATCTTCTCGATATCGTCATGCCAGGCCTCGACGGCTTGAGCCTCGCCAAGAAGCTCCGCCAGGCTGGTGACGAGACCCCGATCATCTTTGTTACGGCAGAGCGCGACTATGTCTTCGCCGGCTATAAGGTTGCGGCGGTCGACTATCTACTGAAACCGATTGAGCGCACAGAGCTCTGGCAAGTCTTAGAGCGTGTGGAGCGGACTTTGACCGTTGAGCGGCCGAGTCTCCTCCTCGAGCGGCGAGGGGAGAAGCTCTCTGTCTATGTCGAGCAGATTGTGGCCGTCGAGGTCCAGGACAAGGATCTCATCTATAGTCTCTGGCAGGCGCAGACGGGATCCGAACAATTGACAGTGCGGGGCAGTCTGCAAGAGCTCGAAGCAGAACTTCATGAGCTCGGCTTCGGCCAGACTTTTCTGCGCTGCCATCGCAGCTTCCTCGTCAACTTGGCCTACGTGCAAAAAATTCTCAAATCTGAGCTCGTCATGCAAGATGGCCAGCGCATTCCGCTGGCTCGA
>JAFAAL010000012.1 GCA_023426575.1 Bacillota bacterium | reverse complement strand
CTCTTAGAGAGCTTTGCGCTCGGGGAAAAAGATTTAAAGGTCATGGGCCAAACGATCGGCACGGGAGAACTGGTCGCCTTAAAAGAAGACGTACCTTTTAAAAACTCGAATGCATTTATCATCGGTCCTCCGGGATCGTCGAAGTCCACAGCCTTTGTAGCCAATTCCTTCTTCCAAGCCGTGCGCTCTGGGAAAAACCTAGTCGTCACGGATACGAAGGGTGACATGTATGAGCTCTTTGCCCAGTACATGGAAGCCAATGGCTACCAAAACCTTGTCTTTAACACGAAAGACCCCGTAGAGTCTAACCGCTGGAACCCCCTAGCCTCCTTCAGCGAGGACCCGAAACGCCGGGCTGACGAAGTGAGTTCTTTGGTGGAGTCCATGATTGTCTTTGATAAGAACTCGCAAATCTTCTTTAGATCGAACGCGGCCCAGCTTTTAACGGCGCTTTTGTACTTCATCTTAAACGACACGCGGATCAAGGACGAAGACCGAAACCTGAACTTCCTCATGCGCTTTTTGACCTCGACCGTCCCGAAAAACCTCGTAGCCAAGCTCGACGGGGCCGTCTGTTCGGAGGAGCGGAAGAAAGAAATTTTAGGCCCTCTCAACTCTTTTAAGACGGCTGGAGAGTCTATCCAGACCAATACCCTCACGGGGCTCTTAGCAGCCCTCAAGGACTATCAGTCGGAGGCCATCCGCCACCTCTTGTCTAAAGACGAGATCAAGCTGGAAGACTTTGATAAGAAGAAGACCTGCCTTTATGTCATCATCGACGACGCGGATAGGTCCAATCACTTCTTGTCCTCTCTGTTCATCAACAGACTCTTTAAGGCCCTCCTTCAAATTGCGGACCGAAGAGAGAGCAAGAAGCTCAGCCATACCACCATGGTCGTTCTGGACGAGTTTGCCAACTTGGGTGTTGAGGATTTTAACACCAAGCTCTCCACCGCCCGAAGCCGGGGGATCGAAATTGTCGTCATCATTCAGTCCTTCCCTCAGCTCGTACAAAGCTACGGGCAGGCGGGCGTTGAGACCATGATCGAAAACTGCTCTCTGCTCTTGTCTCTTGGCGTTCGAGGGCCGGGCTCTGGAAACTTCATTTCGGAGATGAGCGGGGAGACGACGATCCTTCAAAAGACCATGAGCAGCCAAGAGTCCATGAGCGATTTTGCCGTGAGAAGCTCTGAGGGGCAAAGCGCCGGTGAGGGCCGAAGGAAACTCCTTCTTTTAAATGATCTCATCACTCAATCGCCCCTCGAGTGTATTGCCATGTACCACGGAATGAATGCGATGAAACTTAAAAAACTGCCCTACTGGGAACACCCAGACTATCTTGAAAACCGAAGCTTCTTTGAAAAGCGCCAAAGCCTAAGGCTTCTGGCAGAAGAAGAAAAGCCAACGCCCGAAAGAGCCCCTTTGCTAAGTCCCGACAAGGCGCCTCAAGGCGAGGTCTCAAAAGAACAGCGGGAAAATTTAGAAGAAGAACCCCTAGTCTCTTCGGCCCAGCAAAACTTCCAGCTGGAGCCAAGCCAAGACCTCGATGCCAAGAGGGCTCATGAGGAAACCTTGGCCAGCAAAAGTGCTCAGGTCCAAGAAGGTTACGACAAGCTCGTTAAGGGCTATAACACCAGTCCTGGGAAGATGAGTCGGCAAGGAGTGAGGGTTGAGACCGCCCATCAATATCCTGTCCAAAACTTCCAGACGAAAGGAGAAGAAACAGATGTTTAAGGAACGACGCTACGCCAAGACGGTGATCGCCCTCTTGTCCGTCATCATTGTTTTACTGGCCCTCTTTATCTTTTTGAGGCTCTTCGGCATCGGGGGCAGACCCGATGCACCAAAGCCCCTTCCGGAGGGAATTAAGGTGCGCCTGGCAGAGGTGACGTCCGTCAAGGACATCAGGACCTTAGAAGTTCGAATCCTCGAGGACAACTCCAAGATCACCTTGCGCCTCATCGGCATTGAAGAGGACCTCATGAACCTACATACGAGCGAGATATCAAATCGCCTTTCGGGGAAACAATGCTATCTACGCTACGACAAGGAAGTTGTCGATGACTTCGACCGTCATTTGGTCTACCTCTATGACGAAAACAAGATCATGGTCAACACCTGGATTCTAAAAGAAGGCTTCTCAACGCTTGAGATTAAGCCCCCGAACGTGGAGCTGTATCGAGAGCTGGAAGCGGCGCAAGAGGAAGCCTGGAAAAACGGCAGGGGCCTTTGGCGCAAGATTCCTTATAAAAGGAGGTAAGGAGAGATGAAGAAGAGTATTGTGTTATTGCTCTTGGCTCTTATGATTCTTTTGAGCCTAAGCCCTGTCAAGGCGAGCCCTATGGGCGAAGCCATCGTTCAGGCGCAAAGAGAGATTTACAATTCAAAAATCGATGTGGACACGCACATCAAGGCCAGAGAATTTCTCTTGGCCAACAACGAAGTTTCTGAGTTCCTCGAAAAGGGAGCGGTCGGATCGTGGGGAAAGGCCTTAGACTCCGTGGAGGGCTTCTCACAAAAAGCCCTCTCTTGGCTCGGACCCATCGATAAGATTCTCCCCGCGGGCTCGGATTATAAGACGAGGCGCTATGAGCGCTTTATCACGAACGGCCTTTTTGGGGGCGCAGAACTCTTAGGGGAGAATGCCGCCGAAGGCATTCAGGCTCTGGCCTCAGGCGCCTTAAAGTCTCGAGCCGCCATGATCGACGGCGGAAACTACTTTCAAGAAGAACAGCGATTCTATGAAAAGCTTTTGGAGCGTGGCTTTACGCCCTATACGGGGGAGAAGAGAAGTTTTCTTGCGGACCCTGAGTCTTGGTCCAACGACGACGCCATGCTTGTCATGCAGACCCTGGTGGAGACGGCCGCTGAAAACTACGACTGGGTCAAGGACGGCGTGCCGCCCGAGTTCCAAGAATCGGCGGCTTCTAAAAAGGCCAGGGCCGATGCGGAGCGTAGGCAAAGAGAGTATGAAAAGAGCCAAGAGGCCATTCGTAAGCACGACCAAAAGGTCTATGGCAGTGATCAAAGGTGGGCCGACAAAGCTTATAAGAGATATGACTTCAGCGGTGATACCCTCGCAGGGGCCTTTGGTGAGCAGAAAAACTTAAAAGATTTTGCAAGGCTCTTGATCTCTATTGTCATGGGCTGTCTTGGCCTTTGGATTGTGGTGATTTTGGCCAGGGCCTTCTTTAACGCCGACGATCGTGGAGCGACCAGGACGGCCATCAAGCAGCTCGCCACCGCCGTCTTGGTCATTGTGCTTTTGGCCAACGTCAAGGTCTTAATTGATCTTTGGAACGTCGATACGACCATGCCCTATGCGCGGGTCGGCCAAGGGGTGGTGAAGAACGCCAGCCAAGACTCTTTAGGAAACATCGGCCAAGGTTACCACCCGAGCGGTCGCAGTCGAAGCGGGCTCGGAGATGGCTCTGGCGACACCTTTAGACCCGGCCTTTCAGACTACGCCAACATGACCGGCGGCTGAGGCGGTTCCAATTGCGTCTATTAGGTTAATAGACAAGGTTTCCAGAGGAAAAGCGAAAAGAAATAGAAGAAGATTCAAGCGAGGTTACAGCGATGATTGCGAAGGTCTTTCAAAAAGAAGTCAAGGATCAGCTGATCTATGAGCTCAGCCTTTATAACCGGGCTAAGAGCCGTTATTACCGCGCGGAGCTCAAGGCAGGCCGAGAAGATTTTGAGGCCTACATCTTCCAACAGCGCCGGGAGCTTTTAAAAGTCGTTCCAGATTTTAAAAGGGAAAAGCTCTCAAAGTTCTTTCTCGGCCAAGACAAGCCCCGTGCCCCCGTCCTCATCAGCCGAAGCTACACGGTCGAGAGGGAAGTGGAGGACTTGTACCTCAAGGTGGTTAAGGAAAAGCCCCTGGGCCAGATCGAGTGTCGAAGCCAAGACTTCATCGCACAAGACGCCTTCGACTACCGCTTAAGGCTTGGCGAGAAGGTCTATGTGGCCAGAGAAATCTGGCTTCATGAACGCCTCTCTATCCCAATCATCAGCGAGGACTTTGAGCAGGTGGCGCTCTTTAACAAGTGCTTTGTGCCAAACGGCTTCGTCGATATCATCATGACAGAATCCGAAGAACACTTGCTCTTAGCCTTCCTTTTGGCCGTCTACGTCTCCGAGCTTCGCTTTACCTTGGGCTACAATAAGCGCCTGTCCATCGGAGAGGAGCGCATGCGCACGGTGACGGAGGATTTAGAGATCATCTCCTACCTCGATCCAGATTTTGAAGAGAGGATATTAAAAAAAGAGGGGGCGACAGCTCTTACAGATGCCTTCTTTCACGAGATAAGTCCATAGGGAATGAAGATATGTTAAACTTAAGTTTAGGGATAAGTCTTAGGACTAGAAAGGATATTTTCATGAAAAAATTTCTCACAGTCGTGCTGGCCGTCTTTCTTTTGATCGGCGTCCTAGCACCCAAGGTCCAAGCGGAGGGCGAAAGATTTAAAGTCTTCGCAGAAGTCATCGCCCCTGAAAACGAAAAGCCCGAGCAGATTAACCTCACCATCACGGCGGAGGGGCTCTTGGGCGAGAAGAATTTCTCCTTAAAGAAAGTCGACGGCTACCAGGTGACGATGAAAGGTCAGTCTGGGGTCCAGTACCAGATCAAGCCGGAGGCCATTCCTGGCTTCAGCTATGATGTCCGGCAGGTCGAGGAAGGCGTCTATAAGGTCATTCTTCAAAAAGAGGGCTATGATCCAAACGCCACGGAAGCCACCCCTGAGACCACGCCCGCTCCGAGCGAGACGGCGCCTCCCGTCACAGAGCTTCCCACCACTGGCGAACAGAGCATGGACTCTGTTATGATAAGCGCAGGCCTTGGCCTCCTAGTAGGGCTCGTACTCCTGAGTATGAAGCGCCACTAGCTCCATGACTGCCCCTAGAAGGCCTCGTGCTTTCTGGGGGCTTTTTTTGTAAAGAGAGGTTTGTGTATGAAGAAGACCCTATCCCTAGTCCTGGCGGCCCTTCTTTTGCTCTCCTTGGCGTCTTGTCGCAGAGAAAATGACGAGAGTCAAGGCCGTGAAAAGGCTGAAATTGCCACCAGAGACCTCGACGACTTCCAAAAGGAAACGTCCGAAGCCCCAGAAGAAGAAAGCCCCGAAAATTCAGAGAGCGAAGCCCCCGAAGGCTTCCACTATCACTACTCGGACTACCAAAAGCGCCAAGCCCTAAGCCCTGAAGGGGAGAATCGCGTGAAGTTCAAAGAAGCCGAGCTTCGAGATATCGGAAACGCGGAAGTCTATATCGCCCTTCGTGGCTTTGACATCGCCCCCGTGGGCAATGACATGGTTCTAAGACGTGGCGGCCTCATGCCAGGGCCTCTGCTCTACGACCCGTATGTCGTCGGGGGCAAGAGCTCCAATGATTGGAACTTTGTAGATGCAGGCCATGCCACGTCGCTTGCCCTGAGTCGAGACTTTTATGGAAACCTCACCTTCTCCGACCCGACCGTCGAAGAGTTTTATCGAAAGCTCTATACTTATTACTGGGACCCGCCTAGAGAGAAGGGACCCTATGCTCAAGCCTTTGAAGAGGCCATCGCCTTCCATGAGATCGACATCAACAGCCCCGCTTTGGACTTTAAGACCTCGGAGTGTCTTCGCTCCTTCCCCAAGGCCCACGAGAATCTTTTTTACTATATCTACCTGGGGGAGAACGATGATAGGATCGCGCCGGCCGACCCCTACAAAATGAGCGCTAAAGAGTTTAAGGCCAGACTTTTTAAGGACCTCTATAACCTGCGCTATAGCTTAAAGGCCCAGGCCTTGCAGTCCTTGAACTTCTACGGAAATCAACTAAATTCCTATGAAGGCGCCATTCCAAGCCAGATCATGTATCAAGGCAGAAAGCTTTTGGAAAAGAGCGATCAGCTCTATGCCATGCAGACCGCCCCGAAGCCAAACCTCACCGTGGAAGAGCTCATGCTGGCCCTCTGGGCCTCGGGGCCCGATGACTTCCTAGACCTGCCCTGCGAGGTGCGAGACCCCGATGACGACTACTGGGAGCCGCAAGATTATGATGGCTCAGAACTCATAGGCCTCGTCGATATGGACTTTAACCTCGTCATGATCACCTCCTTAAAAGACGGCGAGGTCATCTTTACGACCCTCAGCGAAGAGAGCTATTTTGACTATGACGGAAACGCCTATAAAGACCTTGAAATTTTAGAGGCGCAACAGGTGCCCAAGGCCAAGCATCAAGACTTCATTTCAAACTTTGGCCTAAACCTCAAACCCCTCCGCGAGAGCTATCTCTCCTCTTATAAGAAAACCATTCCCTTAAAGGGTTCTTTAGAGTACATCGTGCATCACGAGTCCCGCGAGACCTATCTGGCCCGCCAGCCGATCGATGGCATGAACATTGAAGTGCCTCCGAACACCTCAGAGGGCGTTCACCCAGCCAGCTACCCAGAAGAGGTCGTGCTCCGCTTTGAACTGGGCGGCTTTGAATACCTCGTGACGCAAATAGGCACGAACCTAAGACAGGTCTATAACCGCTACGACCCGATCCAGCAAAACGCCAAGCTCTTCTTGGCCCGAACCAAGGACGAGAACATCGACGCACGAGAGTTTGAAAGAAGCGTTCCCGTCCTCGAGCATACGGTCTATGCCAGACCTTTAGGCGAGCGAAAGGGCGGCCCGATCTTCTCCTTTGGCTATGTGGACAATCTCTTCAGGGCCGACCAGGAAAAGCTCGAGGATAGACCCTACATCAACTATCTCTACACCCGCTTTATCCAAGGCAGCCTCGAACTTTGTGGCAAGAACTTTGACGACGTCAAGGGCGTGGCCGTGGGCTTTGTCTCCTTCCCAAGGATTAGGTTCCCAAAGCTTTTGAACATGCCAGAGCCCGTCTATGAGCTCATGCGAGACTTTTACGAGCCAGAGCTTGTAGGTCGCGAGCTAAGCGAAGAAGAACTCCAAGAGCGTTCTCTGAACGATACGGACATCGAGGAATATTTCCAAAGTCTCCTCGAAGGCATCGAAAGAGACAACCCCGACTTCTTCGACGGTTCGGTCACGCTCTATGACGAAAAGCTCGATCGCCAGTTTAAGCAAAAGCTAAAAGAGCAGCTGACATATTAAAGCTAAAATCTAAGAAGCCACAGGCATAAGAAAAGCCCCTTTCGGGGCTTTTCTCATGCTCTCTCATTTTTAGTATTTGCGTTTGACTAGGAGGGCTTTGATAAGAAGGAGGAGAGAGAGCAGGAGGAAAATCAGGGGAATTGCGGCAATCAGCCGGACGCGCCAGAGGAGGATCGGGTCAATGGCGCCTTTTAAATAGAAGTCCTTAACATGCTTAGGGGTCAAGACACGCTCGGCCGAGATGGTCTTTATGACAAGCCCGTTGTCTTGGACTCGAAGTTTCAAGAGAGAGTTTTCATCGTCTCTTAGAGGGATCGGGCGTGAATCGCTGCTGAAGACATCTCGCACCTGGTAGGTGATGAGGTCCTCGCCATTATAAAAATAAAAGCGCTCCTGGAGCGTAAGCTCTGAGAGGGGGTTTGTGCTTTCGACTTCAAAGAGCGAAGAGGCTCCGAGATTATCGGGAAAACTTGTCGTCTCGTCAAAGTGCAAGCTTTCCGAGAGATGGATTTTCCGCGCACTATTTTCTTTTAAGAAGTACGGCCGAACAGAAAGCTCTTCGAGAAAGCCCGCAAGGCCCTGGCCGTTTTGGGCGCGCGTCGCTTCGTTTTGTTGAATGATGAGGCCTTGAATGCGGTCCTTGTCCAAGGGCTCAGAGATCAGGGGGGCCCTCAAAAAGAGGGGAGAGATTAAGAGAAGATTGATCGCCAGAAGGAGCGTTAAAAAGAGAGGCAAAAGCCAGAGCTCTTTTTTGATCTTGACCGTCGGTAGGTGGAACTCTGTTTCTTCTCTTGTTTCATCAGCATCAGAGCTTGATGCGGGCCGTTGCTGAAGTTTCACCCGACGTATCTTTGATCTTAAGATCGGATCTTCGATCAGGGGAAATTCTCGGTCTAGGTCCTCGAGGCTCAAATCCTCGTCATCGGGTGGAAAACGCTCCATCATGCGCTCTAAGAGCGGGCGACTTTCTCGAATACCCCGTTCCTCTTGTCTTGACACCCTCTTCGTCTGATCGCTTTCTTTTTGGGGATCATATGCGTTCATAGCTGCTACCTCCTTAAAAACATCTTAGCAAGAATGATAAGAAATTAAAAGACTCTTTAACAAAAGACGTGTAAAGCACTTGACAAAATTACAAAGTTTTGTAATAATCGGGACGTAAAACCAATGAGAAGGAGGGCCAGACGATGTGGGTAACAGTAACAAGACAAGAGGAAATGATCATGTTTGCCTTGGGCTTTATGGCCCTTTTGGCCGGACTCATCATTCTTTTAATCAGAAGTCGGAGGGTTTTAAAATGAAACGCCTCCGCTACCGAAGGAAAAGTCCCGTGTGGCTCTTTCTCCTCTTAATCTTTTGCATTTGGGCCGCTGACCGCTTCGGGGCCCAGCTAGACGAGGCGGCGCTTCGGGCCGGTAATGGCTATGTCACCCTCAGCCGTGTGGTTGACGGGGATACCCTGGAGGTCTTAAAGGACGGGCGCAAGCAGAAGGTGCGACTCATTGGCATTGATTGCCCGGAGTCCGTCCATGCCGACAGCTCCTTAAATACCCGTTTTGGAGAGAGAGCGTCTCAGTTCACAAAGTCCGTGCTCTCCAACGAAAGTAGGGTGGAGCTTCGCTATGACAAGCAGGGGGAAGACCTTTATGGCCGAATCCTAGCTTATGTCTACTTAGATGACGGCCGCATGCTGAACGAGATCATCTTAGAAGAGGGCTTTGCACAAACGCTCTTCATTAAGCCGAACGTCAGGTATCAAAATCGCTTCGAGCGTCTCGAAAAGGACGCCCTGGTGACAGGGAAGGGTCTTTGGGGCGATCCGGACTTTTTAGATTACGTGCGATCTAAGCAGCCCCCCATGCAAAAGCACTCGCTCTTTGAGGGACTCTTCGATGAAGAACTCGGCGTCACGGGGCTCTTGATCTTTGGCCTCGTCTCGTCCTCTGCCTTTGTGGCGGGGAGGGTGAAGGACTCTCTTGAAAGGAAACGTCTACTGGATATGGAAAAGGGAAGGATCAAAGAGTACTACTGGCTCGAGAGCTTACATTTTGACCAATCTCTCGTGAGAACGCGCTACGAGAGCCTCGAAGAGGCCCAGCACGCCCTGCGCATGGAGTATGTGGGAAACCCCGAGCTCTCTCTGGCAAGGATTTTAAGGGCCCCCTGTCGAAGCACAAGCTTTGTTTCTGGGGAAATCTCAGAAGAGATGGACAGCGAACGGGCCGAGATTGTAAAGCTTTAGATAAACGATATGGAAAGGAGTTGGATATTTAGATGCGTAAGGATACGGTATATCTCATTGAAAAAGAAAGTCTTAAACCTCGAAAGGTCGATCGCTACCTCATGAACTTTCGAGATTTCCACTTGCTCACAAGCGAGCAAAAGGCCGAGATGATTTACTCGGCGCTTCAAGAAGAGGGGGATTTCTACCTCCTCGACTTGGTCTTTTTAGACGGTGCGCGAAGGCTTCGCTTGGAAAAGAGTCATTTAGAAGGGGCTAAGGCCAAGACAAACGAAGGTCTTTCTCTCATTTTGAACTGTCTTAGCTTTTCTGAAGCCAGCCCCTACTGGGTCTACTGAGTCCAAAGTGCTTGCTCCCTGGCCTCTTCTAATGGTACAACAGGGGGGCAAGTTTCAAAAAGAAAGGAGGACAAGATATGAGATATCAGAAAGCCGCGATCATAGACTTCTCGGGCTTTGCCAGCATTGCCCAAAACCTCAGCCGCACGGATCTTCTTGTGGCCTTTGATCTCATTGAGCGCATGGACATGGACAACCGCGTCCGCGCCGTGCAAAAGGAGATGGCCGAAGAACTGGGAATATCCACAACCTCTGTCAATCATGCTTTTAAAAGGCTCAGGGGAAGTGAGCCGCCCTTTATCCATCAGATTTCAGGGGCCACCTTTGAGGTTAACAAGGACTTGGTGCTCCCGAATATCTTCTGGCAGATTTTCAGGCGAAGTGAGTAGGTCTAAAGATGCAAGCCATTCTCTTATTCTTAAAAACGCTGATCTGTACCCTGCTCCTGCTCCTGCCTTTCTTCACGCCAGGCTTTCCCTTGATCTATCCTATCCTCTTGGGCTTTTTAGGCTTTGCCCTCAGCCAGAAGATGACAAAGTCCTATGACCTGGCCACAAGGCGTATCATAGGACCCGCCATTTCTCGTTTTTCTTTAGGCTACGCCATGATCTCCTTGTACTATCTCCTCTTTATCTCGCTCTTCGCCTAAGCCTAAAAAGAGGCTCGCTTCCATTTCTTTTAAGAAGATCAAGAAAAGGTCCAGAAGCAGCTTATTCATAAATAAACAAGGCTCCTGACAAATAGCAAATATTTTGGACCCAATCTTGGACCCGCCTGGACCTTTTTGGACCCAGAACGAGGTGGTCCAAAGGAGGTCCAAAGAATTTTTTAAAAATTGTCCATCTTTTAGCACTTTAAGAAAGCGTTGATTTAAGGGCCTTTCCAAGCCTTTGTCCATCTGACCCTTCGGCGAAATCCGCACTCGATTGACTTTTAATCAGGGGGTCCGGGGTTCGAATCCCCGTTGGATCACCAACTCGAAGCGTTGTTGAGTCGACGCTTCGAGTTTTTTATGACTGTGAGTCATGGTCCCTTATGTATTCTCCTTTACTTAAAATATGCTGTGTAATAGACTCTAAGGGATTCTGAGCTTTTATAATGGAGGTTGTTATGCCATTGCCAGATGATGTTGAAAGGAAAGAGAATCAGACGGCAGAGTCTGCCGTCAGGTCCTGGGAAGACTATCTTCCCTATGCTTGTATTGCCCTGACCCTGTCGGCTCTTTTTCTTTTTTATCTCTGTTATCGCCAGATGAGTCCTGGGGACTTAGAGGCTCAGACGGTCAGCACGCCGCCGCTCTCTGAGGTCTCGGACTCTTCTCAGACGGAAGCAGAAAGAAGAGCTGAAACAAGAACAGAGCTGACGACAAGCATCGAGGAGACGACTGAGCCTGAGGCTAAGATGCAGTCCTTTCCGCTGCCATTTACCGACTTGCCCTATAAGGATCCAGCAGGGGCCTTTGAGGTCATGGCGGGGGCCTATGGTCCGCAGCGCAGTGACTATCCTGAGCTCCTGGATTGGATTCGCGCCATGCAGGCAGAAATTCCACCTCTCCCTGAGGGCAATTATAAGATTCGCGTTTTCCTCAAAGAGCAGGTGATGGCGGTCTATCAACTGGGTACTGACAATGTCAGGCGCCTCTATCGCGTCTTTACGGCGTCGACAGGGGAGGAGCAGGGCTGGACGCCTGTCGCCAAGACGAGCATCGGTCGACGTCACGAAGAGGGCATCATGTTCGATGGATCCTATGCGATGTTTTGCAGCCAGATCAATGGTAATATTTTGATTCACTCGGTCCCTTCCTATGGGGATAATGGTCACGTCGGCATCTCGACAGAAGACTGGAATAAGCTCGGGACACCAGCCTCACACGGCTGTGTGCGCGTGGCGTATAATGTCGCCAAGTTTGTCTATGAGAATCTCCCTCAGGGCAGTCCTGTCGAGGTTTTGCCAGATGCTGACGATTTTCCGGAAATTCCAGATGGTTGCGATCGACTGAGGCTCCCTGTAGACGGACCCGCTTGGGATCCGACGAATCCGAACCCTGAGAATCCCTATATCAAGAATCCCGAGATTCTAATCCCGGTCAATAAAGAAATACCCAGATAGCTATCGCCTATCTCGGAGGAGGTTTAAAGTGAAAGGAAATTTAATTTTTGCCCAGTCTGGAGGGCCGACATCTGTCATCAATGCGAGTGCTGCTGGCGTGATTTTATCTGCCATGGAGCATCCTGAGCAGATTGAGCGCATCTACGGCGCAGTCCACGGCATCATCGGTGTCTTAAATGAAGATTTTTATGATTTGACGGATGAGGATAGGGAGGAGTTGAAACTTCTCTGCCAGACGCCGTCATCTTTCCTGGGCTCTTGCCGTTACAAGCTGGCCAAGGTGGAAGAGGATGAATCGGATTATGCTCGCCTTCTCGAAGTCTTTAAGAAGTACAATATCCGCTATTTCTTCTACAACGGCGGCAATGATTCCATGGATACCTGTAATAAGATTTCCAAGTATCTGCAAGATCATGACTATGACTGCCGTGTCATCGGCGTGCCAAAGACCGTCGACAACGACCTCTTCGGCACGGATCACTGCCCAGGCTATGCCTCGGCTGCAAAGTATATCGGGACGACTCTCATGGAGATCTACTGTGATGCCCACGTCTATAACACGGAGCAGATCACAGTGGTCGAGATCATGGGCCGCCATGCTGGCTGGCTGACGGCTGCAGCTCAGCTCGCCGTGGAGAAGGGCTATGGGCCCGACCTCATCTATCTGCCAGAGCGCCCCTTTGACTTAGAGGCTTGCTTCGCCGATGTCGAGCGTGCGCTCCAGGAGAACAAGAAGGCCTACCTCGCAATTTCCGAGGGCTGCAAGACCAAGGAGGGCAAGCTCCTACCAGAACTTTCTGGGGAACTCGAACAGGATTCCTTTGGCCACAAGCAATTGGGCGGCGCCGCTCTCGTCTTAGCAGACCTACTCAAAGCCAAATTCCAGGTCAAGGTCCGGGCGATCGAGCTCTCACTCATGCAGCGTTGCTCAGCTCACCTAGCCTCGCGGACAGATGTCGAAGAGAGTTTTAATGCGGGTCGTGAGGCCCTGGAGGCCGCAATTAACGCTGAGACTGACATCATGATTGGCTTCGAGCGCAAATCTTCCAAGCCCTACGAGATTGAATATACGCACTTCCCGCTCAGTAAAGTAGCCAATACCGAGAAGTTCTTCCCCGATGAGTGGATTAACGAAGCTGGAAATGGCATCAAGTCAGAGTTCATGGACTATGTCCTCCCTCTGATTCAGGGAGAAAACGAGCTCGTGCGAGAAGATTCCCTCCCGCGCTTTGCCAAGTTGAAACTGCAGCGCTTTGGCGATCAGGTCGACTACGTTAAGTCTTAATCTCATGAATTTTTGGCAGGAATTACAGAGCCCGCGCTGCGTCCTCACCGCTATTGATGATCGAGCGGTGCGAGCTCTCCTGCCTTTTTTTGAGCTTCCGGAGAATCTCTATTTTTATCTGCCCACGGCGCTCATCTCCTATGATTACGAGAGCCTGAAAAGAGAGCTGGCCTCATGGTCAGATGGTCTTGAGAACCTCGCCTGGACCATCAAGGATAGGGAGGGGCGGATTCTCGGCCTGGCCAATTTTGAGGCGCTCGACCGAGACAATGGCAGCGTCGAAATGGGCCTCCTCCTCGCGGATCCTGAGACTCGTGGCCGTGGCTACGGGACGGAGGTGGCTCGACGCCTCCTCAGCTTTGCTTTTGTCGATCTGGATCTTCACCGCGTGAGCTGTCGCGTTATGGCAGGCAATGAAGGCAGTTTTGCTCTGCTCTCTCGACTCGCCTTTACGCATGAGGGCATCGCACGCGAGCGGATTCGACGTCCAGATCGCTATGTGGATCTCCATCACTTTGCCATCCTGAAAGAGGAGTGGGAGGGCGCGTATGATTAGAGCCATTTTAACTGCTCATCTCAGCGAAGGAGACGGCGAACAGATCACCCTCTTCCTCAACAAGCGAGCGAGTGGGGCTTTTGCCAAAGATCTGGGGCTGTCCTGTGTCGTGCCAGCAATGCAGAAGATGCACCTCATGGCCCGATTTGGCTCGCTGACCCCTCTGTCAAAAGCCTCATACGCAGCTATTGAAAATGCTTGGCGAGAACTGAATCGACTCGCTCAAATCAAGGATGTCGTCCAAGTCGCTCCGCTCTTGAAGGAGATGGACCTTCCTTGTGACAGTCTCTTACTTGCGGATGAAAAGCTCTGTTTTATCTGGCAGGCGAGGACTCAGGCGGTCTATCTCTATCGCCAGTATGAGCTCTATCGACTCCAGCCGATCAGTCCCATCGACGCCCTCTTCTGGCCACAGGCTTCTCATCTCGATCTCTATGCCTTTCAACCGCAGCCGAAGGATCTTCTCTTTTTTGCGGATTTAGATTTTGTTTCTAGTTTTGATGCGAAATTTCTAGAGCAGGAACTGCAGGAGTCCAACAGTTTTCAGACGACGATGGAGCGACTGATTCGCCAAGTTCAGACATATGAGAGGGACTACGACAGCTCTTGGTCGGCCATTGAATTTAAACAGATCGAGGCCAATACCGTTCACCTCTCAAATCAAGATGACAGCGCCTTCTACGACCCAAAACGGGCGAAGCGACGTCAGCGAGAACTGGCAAATATTGAGCGTTCCCGTGCTTCGCGGGTGATATTTGGTCAAAAACTCCTGATACCAGAGCGTAGTCCTCAGCGGGAGCTGATTCCCGATCTCCCAGAGCATAAACCGCAGACATATCGCCGTCGAGCGGAGCGTCCGAGTTTAAACTATACACGCCAGAAGAAGCGTCAGCGACCGATGACAAAAGAGCAAGTCAAACAGGCTGAATTATATGCCAATCGCAAGTTGAGTCTCGAGCGATTTGATGCGCCTCAGAATCGGCGAGAGCAGATTGAACGCAAAATACAAAATTTTTCTCTGGAACCGTATAAGAGACGTCTTGGTCGAAAACTAAGTGATGTTCTGGGGAATATTGTCAGTAATCGCAATTCTCTGCTCATTGCGATTCTAAGCCTCGTCTTGCTTTTTTCTATTCTTCTCATCTATTTCTTCTGGCCGGCAAGAGACGGGGAGGAGCAGGATCTTTCTGCTTCGGAAGTTCTGATTACGAGCACGGCTGAAGAAATTGCCACGGGCTTGCAGCCCGTGCCGCCGGCTCAGATGGACCTCGAGATAAGACATATACTCAAGTCAAACAATCTCCAAGTTCGTCAGAAGCCAGATGCGGGCTCTCCTCTCATTGCCACGGCTCAGAGGGGAGATCGCATTTTGCAGCTCTCCGAAGTCGTCGACGACTGGGTTTATGTCCGCTTAGAAGATAGTGGGACAGAGGGCTATGTCTATGCGGCCTATCTCATAGAGGGAGATCAGTAATTAATCCCAGAGGCCATAGTCCCATTTGAGCTGGAGGAGGCGTCTGAAGGATGCGTCAATCTGATCCTCACTGAGACGTCCTGAGCGCACGGCTTCGATGACGGCAGGAATCTGCTCGAGGGCGTAGGGCGAGCAAATGAGATCGTTACCTGCTTCAATGGCCAGGATGGCCAATTCAGCAGGACTACCGAATGCGGCAATGCCGTCCATCGCGAGGTCATCAGTCATGATAAGTCCAGAATAGGCCAGCTCCTCGCGGAGATAGTGATGGAGATCTCGTGACAGAGAAGCTGGCCAATTGGGATCGAAGTTGACAATGATGTTGTGGGAGACCAAGATGATGGGCACCCCCGCTCTGATCCCTGCTCTAAATGGCTGAAGATCCTCTCTTTCAATGTCTGACCAGGCTCTCTCATCGCGGATGACATCGAAGTGACTGTCGCCGTTATTGCCATAGCCTGGAAAGTGTTTGAGAGCAGAGATGAGGGAATTCTTCTTTGCAATCTCTACCATATTTTGAACATAGTCGGCAGTTTCACTCGCCGAGGCCCCGAGACTGCGAGCATAGATGAAGTCTCCAGAATACAGGCTGACATCGGCACAGGGGGAGAGGTTGAGGTTCAATCCTAGATCTTTTAAAAAGACTGCCTTATCCTCAGCATCAGTTCTGAGCAAGTTGATGCCGCCTTGGCGATAGAGCTCGCCTGGCGCAGCATAGGCTTCGCTGCGAAGTTGTGGATGGATGCTCACGCGGTTGACAGTGCCCCCTTCTTCATCGACGGCGAGTAGGGGTGGAATCTTAAAGGATTGGTGGAGCTTCTCGTGACGCTCTCTGATCTCGTCAGCACTGAGATTTTGGAAATCATGGGCAAAAAAGAGGAATCCACCCAGCTGGGCTTGAACTGCAAAATCCACTTGATCAGCAGAGGGAAAAGCCATCAAGAAGAGCTGTCCGACTTTTTGCTCGAGCGTGAATTCGGAGAGGTCTAATCCTGTGCTCCCTTCGTTCGTTGAACTCTCTGCGGCCTCCGCAATCTTCATGACTGTCGTCACCTCTGTAACTTCCCTATGCGAACTTGCCTCTTCAAGGGGCTGAGCTTCGTCGATGGACATACTGAGGTGTAAATAGCCTAGATAGAAAATACCAGCGAGAAGAAGAATGACTGCGAAGGTGAAGAGAAGCGATGAGCGTTTCATAGGCCGTATATTTCCTTGCTTATTCTGTAGTGATATGATGGGCGAGAGGAACAGGGGCCTCTTGTGACTCAATATTAACACAGAAGGAATTAAGAGCATGAACGAGCAGATGAACAACGTACAGCCCAATGGCCATCCGTATCCACCGTATTTTGACCCAGGAATGAGGCCTGTCGATCTCAAATCTCTAGAGAGAGCATCTCTTCTGCTGAGGATCTCTGGTTGGTTTTATATCGTCGGAAGTGCCATCCTTGGTATTTTCTTTCTCATCTTTCTCTTTGGGATAGCCGCGTTCTTTAACAGTCAGTTCTACAATCCCGAGATGATGCAAGACTTGCCGCCACTCCCTGTGACGCTCCCCGAGTTCAGGTCCTTTGGCTCAGTGATCATCTTGCTCATTGCCATCCTCGTGCTGCTTCTCCTCGGCTTCAGCATCTGGCTCGGCATCATCTTGCTCAAGCACCATCGAGACGAGAAATTTCTCACCTTCTTCTTTGTCGTCAGTATTATCTACACGGGCTTCGGACTGGTCAGTCTCTTGTCCGATTTTAGCTTGAGCAATGTGATCGGTCTTGCGACATCCGTTGTCTTCCTGCTGGGAGCGATTTTCAAGCGCAAGGCCTACGGGCGACTCTAAGGGAATAATCAGACTTGCGCTAGACTGTTAATTGGCTTATCATAGCTAGCGCAATCGTGCGGGTGTAGTTTAGTGGTAGAACATCAGCCTTCCAAGCTGATCGTGTGGGTTCGATTCCCATCACCCGCTCCACGGACGCATAGCTCAGTTGGATAGAGCAACAGCCTTCTAAGCTGTGGGTCGCAGGTTCGAGTCCTGCTGCGTTCACCAGAAAAATGGCCTAGGGAATTATTTTCTAGGCCTTTTGATTTGCTCAAAATCCTTATGTCTTTTAGTTTTGGATGCGATTTTGGACACATTGAAGCTTAAATCTGCTATACTCCAGTTTAATAAAAGTGTAATTAGGTCTTGACAAATCAATGTTTCGCGACTTTATCGTCAGCCCTAGCCCATATTTTACGGACTTCTAGAGCTGACTTATTTGCAAGGGTCATGCTGCGCTTGCTTGTAAAAAGTCCTATTGTTTTTTGCGGACGCGCTTAGACGGAGGCGACAATGAGTGAAGCAAAACTTCATCAGACGAGTACTTATGACAATGAGAGTATCTCATCTCTCAAGGGAGCTGAGCGGGTGCGCCAGCGCCCCTCTGTCATCTTTGGCTCAGATGATCTCAAGGGCTGCCAGCACGCCTTCTTTGAAATTCTCTCAAACTCTATCGATGAGGCCCGGGAGGGCTACGGCAATCTCATCATTGTTCGCCTCTTAAAAGATTACGTCATCGAGGTGGAAGACTTCGGGCGCGGAATCCCTCTCGACTGGAATAGCTCGGAGCAGCGCTACAATTGGGAGCTCGTCTACTGTGAGCTCTACGCCGGCGGTAAATACCGTAATAATGAAGGCGAGTCCTATGGCTATAGCCTAGGTCTCAATGGCCTCGGAGCCTGTGCGACGCAATATGCCTCAGAGTTTTTTGAGGTTGAGGTGCGCCGAGATGGCTATGTCTATCGCCTGAACTTTGAACACGGCGAGAACGTCGGAGGACTCGTCAAAGAGGAGACAAATAGTCGCAAGACGGGCACGCGCCAGCGCTGGAAGCCAGACCTCGAGGTCTTTACAGAAATTGATATCAGTGCTGATTTCGTTCGTGAAGTCTTGAAAAAACAGGCCATTGTCAATCGAGGGGTGACCTTTAGACTGATCAATGAGCGTGGTTCTGAAAAGACTGAAGAAGATATCGTCTATCCCAATGGCACCGAGGGCTATGTGCAAGAGCTCGCGGGCGAGGACGGCCTGATGGAGATCGAATACTTTGAGGCTGAGGGGCGAGGGAAGGACCGCGAGGATAAGTCTGAGTACAAGCTGAAATTTGAACTGGCCTATTGTTTTTGCCGAGAGCATCAGGGCATTGAATACTATCACAACTCATCTTTCCTCGAATACGGGGGCTCCCCAGATCGGGCGATTCGCTCGGCTTTTGTCTCTGTGATCGACAACGAGCTCAAGGAGCGCTCTAAGTATAAAGCGGGGGAGAGCAAGGTCAGCTTCACGGACATCGAGGCCTCGCTAGTCCTCGTTCTCTCGTCCTTTTCAACCTTTACTTCTTACGAGAATCAGACGAAGAAGGCGATCAATAACCGCTTCATCCAGCGCTTTATCACAGATGTTGTCAAGGAGAAGCTCACCGTCTGGCTGATTGAGAATAAGCTTGCCAGCGAGCGCGTCTTAGAGCAGATTCTGGTCAATAAGAGGAGTCGCGAGCAGGCAGAAAAACAGCGGGTGAACATCCGTAAGAAGCTCTCTGGAAATGTCGACAATATGCTGAATCGTGTCAAGAATTTTGTCGACTGCAGGACCAAGGATAAAAATCGGAGAGAACTCTATATCGTGGAGGGCAATTCAGCCCTCGGCTCCGTCAAAATGGCGCGAGATGCCGAATATCAGGCGGTGATCCCGCTGCGCGGCAAGATCTTGAACTGCCTCAAGGCTGACCTCAACCAAATCTTTAAAAATGAGATCATAGTCGATCTTTTAAAAATTCTCGGCTGTGGCGTCGAGATCAATACCAAGGCGAATACGAAGCTTGATTCCTTTGACCTTGAGCAACTGCGCTGGGACAAGATCATCATCTGTACGGATGCTGATGTCGACGGCTTCCAGATCAGGACGCTGATCCTTGCCATGATCTACCGGCTGATTCCAAGTCTTATCGAGGCTGGAAAAGTTTATATAGCGGAGTCGCCGCTCTTTGAGATCTCCTATGCGGACAAGGGCAAGGAGCGCACTTACTTTGCCTATTCCGAACATGAGAAGCAAGAACTCCTCAACGTCATCGGAGCAGATAAGAAGGTCCATATTCAGCGCTCCAAGGGACTCGGTGAAAATGAGCCAGAGATGATGTGGGAGACGACGATGAATCCTGAGTCTAGGCGCCTGATCCAGCTCCTCCCAGAGGATAAGGAGAGTACGGCGGAGACCTTTGAACTTTTGCTCGGCGATAATCTCAATGGTCGCAAGGATTATATTGCTGAATTTGGAGCCGATTATCTCGAGATGTTGGAGGCGATTTAATGGCCAAGAAGTCTAAGCCAGAAAAGGAAGAGAAGCGAGAGATCATCCAGGCGGAGCCTGAGATTCAAGGCATCACAGAAAGCATTAAGGAAAACTACATGCCCTATGCGATGTCGGTCATCGTCTCGCGGGCACTGCCTGAGATCGACGGCTTCAAACCCTCTCATAGAAAGCTCCTCTACACCATGTACCGCATGGGTCTGATGAAGGGCGGCAGGGCCAAGTCGGCAGATATCGTGGGACAGACGATGGCTCTGCACCCACACGGCGATCAGCCCATCTACGAGACGATGGTGCGAATGACCCGGGGCAATGGCGCCCTGCTCGTGCCGTGGATTGACAGCAAGGGGAACTTCGGGCGTGTCTATTCTCGGGATATGCAGTACGCTGCCTACCGTTATACGGAAGGCCGGCTCGACCAGACGGCCGAGATGCTCTTTACCGGGATTGACAAGGACGCGATCGACTTTGTCGACAATTACTCGGGGACACTCAAAGAGCCCACGCTGCTGCCCGTCATGCTCCCCACGATCCTCCTCAATAACACGCAGGGAATCGCGGT
This sequence comes from Bacillota bacterium, assembly GCA_023426575.1. GTDB lineage: Bacteria > Bacillota > Clostridia > Saccharofermentanales > DTU023 > JAFAAL01. The sequence continues at coordinate 126,857 of JAFAAL010000012.1, read as the reverse complement.
CGGCATGGCCTCGAATATCTGCTCTTTTAATCTCTCAGAGCTCGTCAATGCGACGCTTGCCCTGATCGATGATCCAGAGGCAGAGATTATGGATCTCATGCCCGCGCCAGACTTCCCGACGGGTGGCCGCCTCGTCTATGAAGAAGAGAAGATGCGCAAGATCTATGAGACGGGGCGCGGCACTTTCTATCTCAGAGCGAAGCATCGCATTCTGCCCAAGGAGCGTTTGATCGAAGTTTACGAGATCCCCTATTCGACCAAGGTCGAAAATATCATTGAAGACATCACCAATCAGGTCAAACGTGGAAAGCTCAAGGAAGTGACCGACGTTCGCGATGAGACGGACCTCAATGGTCTGAAAATTGCGATCGAGTATCGCGCCTCCGCAGACCCTGAATTCCTCGTGCAAAAGCTCTATCGCCTGACTTCGATGGAATCATCATTTTCCTTGAACCTCAACGTGCTCTTTGACTATCATCCGGAGGTTCTGGGAGTCAAGGAGGTGATTCGACGCTGGCTCGACTGGCGCGAGGGCTGCCTCCGCCGCCAATTCTCCTTTGAACTTGGCAAGGTCGAAAATCAGCTCCATCTCCTGAAGGCTCTTGAACTCGTCCTCCTCGACATCGACAAGGCGATCAAGATCATCCGCCAAACAGAGCTCGAGCGAGACGTCATTCCCAATCTCTGTCAGGCCTTTCACATGGATGAGCGCCAGGCCGAATATGTGGCTGAGATCAAACTCCGCCACTTGAATCGCGAGTACCTGATCAAGCGAATTGCCGAGATCTCAGATCTCGAAGAGAAGGCGGCAGAACTTAAGAAGACGATAGAGAGCTCAAAGCTCATTCGAAAAGAGATTGCCAAGGAGCTGAAATACTGCCAAAAGAAATTTGGCCAAGAGCGCCAGACGGAGCTCGTCCACCCTGAAAAGGTGCCAACGCTCAGTGATGAGGAAATGATCGTTGACTACAATGTCAAGTACTTCCTGACGGAGGAGGGCTATTTCAAGAAAATCGCCCTGACCTCACTGCGCTCAGCGGGAGATTTGAAGCTCAAGGAGGGCGATCGAATCATCGGGGAGCAGGAGTCCTCGAACAAGTCGGAAATTCTCTTCTTCACTAATCAGGCCCGCGTCTATAAGACCTTTGGCTATGAGCTCGAGGACAATAAGCCTTCTGACTTCGGGACCTTCTTAGCGCATCAATTAGAGCTTGAAGCAGGGGAGGAGATTCTCTTTTTCCATGCCCCCGACGAGGAGTTTACAGGCTACCTGCTCTTGGCTTTTGCCGATGGGAGGGCCGTCAAGATTGAGCTCAAGCAGTACATGACCAAGACGAAGCGTAAAAAATTAGTCAAAGCCTTCTATGGCGGCGCCGATCTCGTCCGTGTTTTTTACCTGGAAGAAGCGGAGGGGAATGGAGATTACTGGATGCGCAACAGCCAGGATCGACTGATTCTCTTCGACTCTGATCTCATTCCCCTGATGAGTACCAGAACCTCTCAGGGGGTTCGCGTCATGGCCCAGCGAAAGGGCTACAAGCTCTTAGACTTATTGCCAGCTGAGGCCCTGCCCATTGAGCCTGAAGAACGCGAGTACTATCGCATACGTACGCTTCCCGCGGCCGGCCGCTTTATCAAGGCGGAGAGCTTTAAAGATCGCCAGATCAGCTTGGCAGCACTCTTTGAGGAATAAGTTTTGTGCAGAAGAAAATAAAGTGGGATCAGAATAATCTCAATATTTACAGGGACGAAGAGAAGACGGGGCGGCGGAAGAAATTTGCCTTGACGCTCGTTCTCATCGCTTTGCTGGCGCTGAGCTTTTTTTTCGGCTACAGGCTCTACCTGAAGCGCCATACGACGGGGCGCTATGATCAGTTTGTCGAGGCGATTGCCGCCACCGACTACGACCGGGCGAGAGAGCTCTACCGGCAAGTGCAAAAGGTTGCCGTGGAGGAGGTAGATCCGGAGGCGGCCTCTCCCTATAAAGAGATACAAGTCGAGATGGAAAAGCGCGTGTCAGATGATGTTCGGAGGATTCTGGAAGGCGTCCTGGCGGGACAATCTTTGACGAGTGAAGAGAAAGAATACATATCAGGCCTCGAAGACATCTCAGCAGTCGAAATCATGCCACTTCTCTACGAGCGCAGCGAGGCCTGGCTCGATGGTCAAATTGACGCCCTGCAATGGGAGGCCCTGATCACTGCTTTTCAGGGACTCAAGAATCTAGAACCCATGCTGAGCGACCTCTATCAGCAGAAGGCAGGCCTCGAGCTTGCCACTGTGCGTTTTAAAGTGGCCAAGGAGATCGAGGCCAAAGGCGATTGGGAGCGCACTTGGCAGTATTGGCAGGATATTGTCGAAGATCAAAATCTCGCGGCTTTTGCTCGAAATTATGCGGAATTTCATCTCAAGGCCTATCAGGAAAAAGAGTATTCCAACCTCTTGCAGCTCGCCCGTGAGATGGGAGATCGCGGTCGCTACTATAGCGCTCGCAAACTGATAGATCGCATGTACGGCGTCTTTCCGGAGCGCTCTGAGCTCAAGGCAGAACTCGAGAAAATGCAAGAGCAACTCCCTGCTAAACTCAGCAAGTGGACAGAGGCCGTCCCCGTCTTGGCCATTCGGCCACTCATTGCCCGAGCAGATGTCGCTTTTCGCGCCGATGGCAAGCACCAGCACGCGGCCAATAACCTATTGCTTCCAGAGGAATATCGGCGCCTCCTCGATGCGCTTTATAGCGAGGGATATGTCTTGATCAGACCCTCTATTTTCTTGCGCTATCCAGAAAGTCCCGTGGAGATTATTGTGCCAGAGGGGAAGAAGCCGCTGCTGCTTCTCTTTGAAAATGCGGCGTATACGAGCCTCAACCAGGCCAATGGCACGGTGCAGAAGCTGGTCTATCACGACGATCAATTTCTGGGCTTCTACGACAAATTGTCTCAGCAGGTGCTAGCTCCCGACAACAATCTCTTCGGCCTGACGGAAGCGTTTATTGCAGAGCATCCAGATTTTGTCTTCGACGGGGGACGGCCTGTCATCTCCCTATATTTTGGGGAGGATTGTCTTGGCTATATCCTCAATGAGAGACAGCTGACCCGTCAAAATGAGGCGCGCCAGAATCTATCTCTGCAGCCGTATACGATGGATGATGAAGATTATCAAAAAGAGAGAAAAGAGGCCAGGGAGCTCTTAGAAGCTCTGATTTACAGGGGTTATTTAGCCGCTTCTGCGGGGGTCGGCACTGAGCTCTACAATCAGTTGACCGTGGAAGAGCTTCGATTAGAACTTGCGGCATTTCTTGAGACTTGGCAAGAGCTCGAGCTCAATACGTCCCTTCAGACGCTGGTCTTTCCAGAGGGTGGTCACGTTTATGACTATCCAGAAGCTCTTGATCTCCTCTTAGGTCAGGGATTTCGCCTTATGTTTGGTATGGGGCCGAAGCCATATAACTTTTACTTTCCCTCTTTTGCTCATCTCGACCGCCAGACGGTCTCGCCTCTAAGCTTTCAGAATCCGAGCGCATGGGGGCTCGATCTCGTCCTAGACGAAGAGAGTCTCGCGACTATTCTGGACAAGGAGATTCGCTAACTAGAAGTACTCGTAGTAGAGGGTCTCGATGGCGTAGTTACAAAACTTACCATCGACGACGAAGATGACACTCATCTCACTGTGGTCCTGGATGATCATCTCTAGAGAGATGGAAGCAGCAGAGAGACAGTTGACGGCTCTTGAGGTTACGCCGACCGTATCAGCCATGGCTTCGCCGACGAGCATGACGAGCGCGAGACCCCGCACGACCTCGACAGTCTCAAGCTCAAGTTCCTCCTGGAGACGGCGGATGATGGTCTCTTCTTTGGCTTTTGAAAAATTTTCATCGCGTAAGATGATGGAGATCGAGTCGATGGAGGAGGGCATGTGCTCAAAGGAGACGCCCTCTTCGGCTAAGATGTCTAAAATATCTCGCACGATTCCCACACGGCGATTGAGAAGATACTCAGAGATGTTGAGCGAGCAGAAATTGCGCGAGCCAGAGATCCCCGTGACGACGCCGTCAAAATTGGAGCGCTCTCGGACGATCATCGTCCCCTTGGCATCCGGGTTATTCGTATTGAGAATGTGCATCGGAATAGCCTTGTTATAGATGGGGAGCATGGCCTCGGGATGGACGACGGAGGCGCCAAGATAGGCAAGTTCACGCATTTCTCGATAAGAGAGTTCGCGAATCTGCTTGGGCTCGTCGACGAGTTGTGGGCTGGCGGCGAAGACAGAGTCGACATCCGTCCAGATCTCGTAGACGGGGGCATCGATGCCCGCGGCAATGATGGCGCCACTGATGTCCGACCCTCCGCGAGAAAAGGTCAAAATCTCTCCCTCTTGGGAGATGCCATAGTAGCCAGGAATGACAAGGGTCCGCTCCTCGTAGCGCAACTGGCTCAAGAGCGTATAGCTCTTGGGGTCGATTTCGGCATCGTCATGGGGGCCGTGGAGGAGGATGCCCGCCTCTTCAGGGCTCATATAGTCTGCCTCAATACCCGCCTGGGTCAGGGCTGCAGCAAGGATACGTGCACAGGCATCCTCGCCCTGCGCCTTGAGGGCTGCGGCATAGGCGGCGCCGTTAGCCGTCGAAGCATTGGCTGCCTGAAGAATGTTCTCTTCTATTTCTGCTAAAAGTTCGGGAGGCAGCTTGAGGTCGTGACAGATGCCACTGATACGCCGAGCAATTAACTCGTATTCTCGCTTGCCATCAAGCCCATTCAGCCTGGCTTCTGCGAGGCCAATCAGCAAATCAGTCATCTTGAGTTCAGAGGGGCGACTCTTGCCAGGGGCAGAGACGACGATAAACTGACGTGAGGGATCCATCTCGATGATCTCGATCACTTTTTCGATCTGGGCGGCATTGGCAAGCGATGAACCGCCGAATTTGCAGACTTTACTCATCATAGTTTACGAAGAAATCTTCGCCCCTCCCTTCTACGAATCAACAGAGTCGATTATGCTATAATCACTCCTGATTTACAAGTAAACGAGGTTATAGAATGCTGCAAGCTCTGAGCCCGGATTATGCTGTGTGTGACCTGAGAGAGGTGGATTGGAGAGCGGTTAAAGATCTGGGATTTAAGACAATTTTTATCGATCTTGACAATACTTTGAGCGCTCATGGTTCAGAGAGTCCCGACCCCTATGCCAGGCAGGTCGCGGAGGCCATTGTGGAGAGTGGTCTGAAAATGGTCGTCATCTCCAATGCCAAAGGGGGGAGGGGGGAGCGCTTTGCCAGAGCTCTCGGAGTTTTAGGACTCAGCCCCGCTCATAAGCCCAATCCCCGTGAGATTGTCAAGATGATGGATAAGTTAGATCTGAGCTGTCAGGACTGTCTCATGGTCGGCGATCAGATTTTGACGGATGTCTGGGGGGCCCACCGGGCAGGAATCAAGGCAGTCAAGGTGCCGCCGCGCTTTCGGCACGAACTCTGGTCAATTCGCCCTAAGCGTTGTTTAGAGAAGATCTTGGCCCCTTTTCTTAAGGCGGGCGAGGAACTCCCTCAGCTTGCTCATAAGACTAGAATTTCATAAAATAGTATAGATCTTGCGGCGACGCGCAGCGCGCGCCCATTTGGAGGTATTTATGATTACAGCAGGTGAGTTTAGAAACGGTGTCACTTTTATCATGGACGGCGATGTCTGCCAGGTGGTTGAATTCCAACACGTCAAGCCTGGCAAGGGAGCCGCATTTGTCAGGACTAAGTTTCGTAACGTCAAGACGGGCGCAACTGTAGAGCGCAGTTTCAACCCGACAGAAAAATTTGAAAATGCGCAACTTCAGCACAATGATATGTCCTACATCTACAATGATGGAGAGCTCTATTACTTCATGGATACGGAGACTTATGAGCAAATTCCCGTCATGCCCTCCCTCATCGGCGATAGCATCAAATTCCTCAAGGAGGGGATGGTCTGCAAGGTCATAAGTCACGACGGTGAGATTCTCTCATTGGAATTGCCCTACTTTGTCGAGCTTGAGATTGTCGAGTGTGAACCCGGTGTACGTGGAGATACAGCGCAGAATGCCACCAAGAACGCTACACTCGAGACTGGAGCAGTCATTCGCGTGCCGCTCTTTATTGAGAACCACGAGATCGTGCGTATCGACACGCGTACGGGGAACTACATGGAGCGCGCCAAGAAGTAATGCCCGAAGTCAGATCAGAATTTAGTGTCAAGGGCGAGCGCAGCATGGCGCAGGGCTTCATAGCCCAGTACGCCGCTGAGGCCGCGAGCCAGGTGGCCGGGGTCGCTGCCCTCGACACGGGTCTGATCATCTCCCTCAAGGAAGCCATTGGCGGCAAACACGAGGGGCGTGGTGTGCGCGTCGTCTTTTCCGAGCGCTCCGCCCAGAAGGTTAAGATTGAGGTCTATCCCATCGTCTTCTTCTCCTATATCCTGCCCGATGTCGCCTGGCAGATCCAAGAGCGGGTCAAAAAGGACGTTGAACTCTATACGGGATTGATTGTTGAAGAGGTCAATGTGCAAATCATGGGCATGACAGAAGCTGCTGAAGAAAGGTCTGAGGTCGTCGAAGCATGAAGAAAATTATCCGCAATATCGCCATCGTGATTTTGAGCCTCGCGGCTCTCCTAGTTCTAGTTCTCTTTTTGACCTCCGTTGTCCCTGGACTCAAGGGCCTCTTTAGCCAGGCACTCAGTCGGATCACTATGGCAGAGGGCGACATTGCCTACAAATATTTGGTCCTCTTCATTGTCTTCAGCCTCGTTCTCATCCTCTTAGTTCGCAGCATCGGCGCGAGAGTGCGCCTGCGCCAGACGGATATCGGCACGATTATAGTCTCCACAGATGCCCTCGAAAGTATCGCCTTGAACTCTGCAAAGACGGCACAGTCTGGCGTCAAGATGGCCAGATCAAAGGTCCGCAACAGCCAGGGCAAGCTCTATGTCACACTGGCTGTCAACATCTATTCCGACGTCGAGATTCCTGTGATGATGGCGCGTGTTCAAGAGCGCGTTAAGAAGGATCTTGAGCACTATAGTGGACTCCCTGTCGAAAAGGTTGAGGTCAAAGTCGCCAAGGTCGAAGAGATTGCGGCAAGAGTTGAGCGCTAGTCCTATGCAAAACCGCAAGAACTTCCTGAATGACCTCATCCAGGGCCTCCAGATGGGGAGTGCTGGTGCAAAGGGGGCTTTTTATGCTTTTGTCCTCGCCCTGCTGCTCGTCATCTTCGGCTTCTTTAAGACAATCTTTATCTTGATTATGACAGCTCTCGGCTACTATTTTGGCACCCGTTATCTGAGTAATTTAGATGACTTTAAAGATTTTCTCGACAAGCTCTTTCCCCCAGGATATTTTCGCTAGGAGTCGTTATGTCCCGTAAAGAATCACGTGAAAATGCACTGAAGCTGCTCTATAGCGACCTGATCAATCAGTCGACGCCAGTTCAGGAATTGCAAGAGCTCTTCCTGCGGGATTATCCGCTCGATGCCCCAGACCTTCAGTATTGGAAAACTCTGATCTCTGGAGTGACAGCACATGCAGAGGCTCTCGATCGCGTCATTGACTGTTATTTGACCGATTGGACGGTCAAGCGCATCCCCAAACTCGACCTCCTCATCCTGCGCATCGCTCTCTATGAGATCTTATATGTCGACGATGTCCCGAACAATGTCGCAATTGCAGAGGCCGTGCGCCTCAGCAAGCTCTACTGTGATGATGATGCGCGTCTCTACATCAATGCCGTCCTGGGTCATATAGAGCGCAAGCTCAAGGGGAGTGGAATGCCTCTCGATGCGTCTCATGCTCAGGACTTGCTCTCTTATCTGACAGAGGAGGAGAGCCTTGAATAGAGTGCTTTCAGTCTCTGAACTCAATCGCTTGGCAGCCAAACGACTAAAGGAAGATCCCATCCTCGGACGGACTCAGGTGCGAGGTGAGATCTCCGAGTTCAAATACAGTCCCCGTGGCCACCTCTATATGACCATTAAAGACGACCTTGCAAGTCTCAGCGCTGTCATGTTTAAAAGCGATCTTCTGCGCCAAGATGTCAAGCTCCAGCGCGGGATAGAGGTGACACTGTCCGGAGGGTGCAGTCTCTATGAGGCTGACGGCCGCTTCCAATTTATCGCCCGAGAGATTTCTCTCGAGGGTGAGGGAGCGCTCCACCAAAACTTTCTCGCCCTCAAGGAAAAACTTGAGCGCGAGGGACTCTTCGCCCCTGAGCGCAAGCGTCCACTCCCGCGCTTTCCTGCTCGCGTGGCACTGATCACCTCTCCCACAGGGGCCGTGCAAAGAGACTTCATCACAACTGCTGAGAAACTTCACGCTCCCTTTGACATCTTGTTGATTCCGGCGCTTGTCCAGGGGGAACTTGCGCCTGCCTCACTGATCCAGGCTCTGGAATTGGCAGCTTGCCGCCCAGAGATTGATGTCATCGTCTTGGCCAGAGGCGGCGGCTCATTTTCTGACCTCAATGCTTTCAATGATGAGGCCCTCGCCAGGGCGATTGCCCGCTGTCCCAAGATTGTCGTCTCGGCCATTGGTCACGAGACGGATTTTACGATTGCCGATTTTGTCTCGGATTGGCGCTCTGCGACTCCGACGGCCGCCGCCAAAGATATCTACCCCGACTGGACAGCTCTGATACAGCGAATTGATTTGCTCGAATCACGCCTCTTGCGTGTTCAATCTCAGAGAATTCAGTCCTCGAGATCAGAGCTTCTCCACCGACAGCAATCTCTCCACCATGCGATGGAGAGAAGTTGGCGAGAGCAGAGGCGTAGACTCCAGGAGGCGAGACTGAGGCTGAGATCACAAAATCAGGCAGAGCTTCGCAGTTTACAAGGGCAAAGGCAAAGTTTCGCCCTCGGTCATTTGAGAAGCATTGTAGAGCGACATTTGACTGCGGCAAGGCAGAGTCAAAGACAAAGTGAGCGCGATTTGAAGCGGGCTTATGACAATTTCATGACCTCTGCTACAGAATCATGGACGGAGCTCTTGCGAGGTCTCGAACTGAGTATGACGCAGGTTTGGGGGCGTGAGGTCAACAAGTTCAAACTTATAGATATGCGCCTGCAGGGACTGAGCCCGAAAAAGATCCTCGAACGGGGATATGCCATCGCACGCGATGCCAGTGGCGAGGCTCTGCTAGACCCCGAAAGCTTGCAAGATGGCAGTAGCTTCCACCTCGTCTTGGCCAAGGGAGAACTATTGGCTGAGAAGTTAAAGACTCTTGGAGAAGAGAAAGGACAGAAAAATGGATGACGAAATGATACTAAATGCCCAGAACCAGCAGCGAGAATCGCAGACAGAGAAGAGAACTGAGGGGCAAGAACTAAGTTTTGAGGAGCGCCTGGAGCAGCTCGAAAAGATTGTTCGTGCCCTCGAGAGTGGTAAGTTGAGTCTTGCGGATTCACTCGTCTACTTCGAGAGAGGTTATGCCTTGAGCCGAGCCTGTTCGCATGAGCTGGACCAGATGGAGCAGCGCCTAAAAATTCTCTTGAAGACAGAAGAGGGCCCTGAGGAGGTCGATCTTGACATCCCCTCCGGCGATTTGCCCTTTAATCTGAACTAGGAGGAAGACTTGAGCAGTCCCTGGCATTCCGAAGATCTCAAAGCCTTCCATGAGGCCCTCGATGCAGCGATGCCCGATGTCCAGCTGCCAGATTTGCAGTCTGCGCTCGCCTATGCTCTCTCAGGGGGAAAGATGTTGCGTCCCGCCCTCACTTTGGCGGTCGGAAGGGCCTACCGTCTCCTCTTGCGGGATCTCTTGCCCTTTATGGTCGCTCTCGAGTACATCCACAATTACTCGCTCGTCCATGATGACCTGCCAGCCATGGATGATGCGAAAATGCGTCACGGCAAGAGTGCCTGTCACATTGTCTATGGTGAGGGGCTGGCCATCTTAATTGGGGATGCTCTCTTGAATGCTGCCTACGAGGTCCTCTTCCAAGCGGTATCGGGTTCTGCCGAGCGCAGAGCGGCCCAGCGTCTGGCCAGAGCAGCGGGAGGAAGAGGTATGATTGGCGGGCAATGGCTCGACCTGCAGGCAGAAGCAGGCGGAGCTCAGACTTCCCTCGATCGTCTAAACCTCCTCGCTCGCGCCGAAGAGATCCGCGAGCGCAAGACGGGTGCTCTTCTTGAGGCGGCGATTCTCATGCCTCTCGACCTCGCCCATGCCCCAGTTTCGGATGAGCCCATTTTTAGAGCTTATGCCGAGAGCCTGGGTCAGGCATATCAGGCCCTCGATGATATCTTCGACTACGCCAAAGCAGAATCCGAACTTCAAAAGAGCAGCGGTCGTGATCTGGCGAAGCCGACAGAGCCGCGCCTTCTTGGTCTCCAGGCGGCTGAGGAGAATTATCTGCGCTTAAAACAAGTCGTCTACCAAAAGCTCGCCCACATCGAAGCCCTGCCTGGCCTGGATACCCGCGAGCTCCAGTCTCTGACGGCCTATATCCTAGAGAGAACTTATTAATTGAGTATTTTGAGCCACATCCACTCTCCGAGAGATATCCACTCACTCAGCGCCGCTGAACTCAATGAGCTCGCGTCAGAATTGCGCCAGGTCATTATTGAGCGCGTCTCAAAAAATGGAGGACATCTGGCCTCCAACCTGGGTGTCATCGAATTGACCTTAGCTCTGGCGAGGAGCTTTGACTTTGAGAGGGAGTCCGAGATTGTCTTTGACGTCGGACACCAGGCCTATGCCTGGAAGCTCATCACAGAGCGGCAGGAGGCTTTTCACACTTTGCGCCAATGTGGTGGCCTCTCAGGCTTCCCCAAGCGCTGTGAATCGCCCTATGACTTCTTCGATACGGGGCACGCTTCGACATCAATTTCTGCCGCGCTCGGCCTAGCTCGCGCCAAGCGCCTCCAGGGACGGAGCGGCTTGGTTATTGCCGTGACTGGCGACGGAGCCATGGGCGGAGGAATGGCCTTTGAGGCGCTGAATGATGCTGGCCCTGATGACGATGTTCTTGTCATTTTGAATGACAACGAGATGTCAATTGCGCCGAATGTCGGAGCCCTCGGGAAGAGGCTCGGTGAATTCCGCATCAAGGAGGATTACCAGAGCTTTAAAAGAAAGTGGCGCCCGCGCCTGGAGACCCATCCGCTCCTATTGAATCGCCTGCGCAGATTCAAGTCGCTAGATCGTCTGCTCTATCGTCGTACTGGCCTCTTATTCGAAAGCCTCAACTGGCGCTATTATGGACCCATCGATGGACATGATATACCGACGCTCGAGAGGTATCTCCAGGCCCTAAAGAGGATTCCTGGTCCCAAGATTCTCCATATTTACACCGTCAAGGGGAGAGGTTACCCCTATGCCGAAGAGAAGCCGGAGACTTACCATGGCGTCGGTCACTTCGAAGTGGAGGCAGGCCTCAAGACAAGCCAAGGAAAGGCTAAGACTTTTTCGGATCTTCTCGGCGAAAATGCTCTGAGAGCTGCAAAGCGAGATCCGCGAATCTGTGCCATTACAGCTGCGATGCCTGGAGGCACAGGTCTCGCGGAATTTGCGAGTCATTACCCCGAGCGCTTCTTCGACGTCGGGATAGCCGAGCAGCACGCGACCTGTATGGCTGCAGCTCTTGCCGCTGGAGGGGCACTGCCCATCCTGGCCCTCTATTCCACCTTCCTCCAGAGATCTTTTGATCAGCTCATTCACGATATAGCCCTGCAGAATCTACCAGTCCTCCTGGCTGTCGACCGCGCGGGACTCGTCCCGGCCGATGGCGAGACACACCAGGGACTCCATGATTTTGCTCTGGCTGCAAATCTACCGATGCTCGACGTCTATGCCCCGCGTGATGAGCGAGACGTCAGAGCTATTTTTGACTCCTACCTTGCGAAGCCGCGCCCGATACTCATGCGCTACCCCAAGGGGGAGGCTTTGAATCTTTCTTTTTCTACTTCTGCGAGGCCTCATGAGAGGCCTGAAGAGTGCTTGAGAGTGCAGAGTGAGGGTAAGGTGACAACGCTTGTGTGGGGGACGCTCTGTCATGAGATTGCTCCGATTCTCAATGATCCGGGCAGCCGCCACCTCCTCGGCGATCTCTTTTCGCTCGCGGCACTCCCGCGCAGCCTAGATGATGAAATTATTCAGTCGTTACGGAAAACGGGACATCTCATCTGTATCAGCGAGACAGTTCAGCCCCTCAGCTTCGGTGCATTCATCATCCAAGAATGTGCTCAGAACGGTCTCTGGCCCCATTTTCTAGATATTGCGATACCGCCTGCTCTCGATTGTAGTGGTCAGCGATCCGAGCTTCTGCAGAAAAGTGGATTAGACACTTTTAACATTCAGAAAAAACTGTTATTATACTTCGAGAGTAACTTGAAATGTTGAGGTAGAGATTTGCGGATTGGTATTTTTACAAATCAGGGCAGAGATCCTGACCTCGTGTATACGCGCCAAGCTTGCCAGATTATTCAGGATTCTGGCGCTGAGCTCTGTCTCGATCAGGAGCTGGCTCGAGCTCTCTCCTATGCGAGTTCGCCCTATACTGCTTGCGATCTCATGATCAGTTTTGGCGGTGATGGAACCTTCCTGGCCATGACTCATTTGCCAGGTCTGGAAGAGGTGCCGATGATTGGTGTCAATCTCGGTTCGGTCGGCTTCCTGCCTATCATTGAGCCCCATCACTTGGCGCGCGACCTGGCTCGTATCCTCCGGGGTGAGGGCCATAGCGAGGAGCGGATGCGCCTAGAGTATACGCACTACAGTGCCGCCGGTGAGATTTTGGCAGAGGGCCTCGCCCTCAACGATGTCGTCGTCCACCGTGGCGCAAATCGCTCGATCATCACGGCCGATCTTTGGATCAATGGCGATGCTGTCGAACGCGTGCCAGGAGATGGACTCATTGTGGCCACTCCGACGGGTTCGACCGCGTACACGCTCTCGGCGGGAGGGCCTATCGTCCACCCGACGGAGCAGGTGCTGATTGTCACGGCGATTTGTCCGCACACTCTCCACAACCGCAGTTACTTGGCTGGGGCCGATTCTGAAGTTCGCGTGGCCCTGCCAAAAAGAGGAAAAGAAGCAAGTCTTTCTGCGGACGGGCGAGAGCCCGTGCCGATGAAGCCAGGTGAATATCTGGTGATCAGACAGGCAAATAGACCATTAAAGATGCTTCGCCTAGGGCGTGATAACTTCTATGAGACCCTGGCGGAGAAAATTCAAAAAAGGGGGATTAGCAAGTGAGAGCATCCAAGAATCCAAGACAAAATCGTATTCTCCAGATTGTGCGCAATCAGAACATCAGCACACAGGAGGAACTCGTCGAGGCCCTCAAGGCTGAGGGACTCGAGGTCACCCAGGCAACTGTTTCGAGAGACATCAAGGAACTCGGCATCATCAAGGTGGCCACAGCCAGTGGTGAACAGAAGTACATTCCCATGAACAAGAGCGGGGAGGGAGCTTCTGGACGTCTGATGAAGGTGTTTACTGAGGCGATTACCAATCTTGAAATCGCCAGCAACTTCGTCGTCGCCAAGACGCTGCCAGGCATGGCCCAGGCGGCAGCAGCGGCTCTTGATTCTATGCACCTAGAGGAACTGCTGGCCTCTCTCGCAGGGGATGATACGATTTTTATCGCCACAGTGGATAATGCCGCCGCAAAGTCCCTCTGTGTCGAACTTCGGAAGTTGGCTAACTTAGAAATCGAAGCTGAGCTTGAAGAATAGACTGAATTAGAGTCCCGCATGCTCGCAACTTTATCGATTCGAGATTTTGCCCTGATTGAGAAAATAGATTTGGACTTGCAGCTGGGCCTGACCGTCATCACTGGCGAGACGGGCGCCGGCAAGTCCATCCTGCTCGATGCCTTTAGCCTTCTTTTGGGGCGTCGTGCGCGTCGAGATCTCATTCGGGACGGCAGAGACAAGGCCACAGTGGAGGCCTTGTTTTTTTCACCTGAGAAATATTTGCCTACTGAGCTCATGACAGAGCTCGGCCTCTCTGAGTCCGAATTGATCCTCAGCCGAGAGATCAGAGCAGATGGCCGGAGCCTGGCGCGGGTCAATGGCCGTCTCGTCAACCTCTCAGTCCTCGAAGAGATCTCTTCCTATCTCATTGCCATTCATGGTCAGAATGCGCAAGAAGAGATCTATCGGGCGGATAGGCAGTTGGCTTTTCTTGATGCCTATGGGGATCAAGAGCAGCAAGAACTGCTGGCCGAGTGGGCTGAAGCCGTGCAGAAGAGACGCGCCATCGTCTCCCGCATTCGTGAGCTTGGCCTGAATCCGCGTGAGCGAGAGCGTGAACTTGAGATTTTAAACTATCAGATTTCTGAACTCGAAGCTGCAGACCTCAGTCCTGGCGAAGATGAAAAGATCCAAAAGCAGGCTAAGAAAATTTCTGCCTTGCAGAAGATCAATGCCGACCTCGACCTTTTTTCAAGTCTCATGAGTGGCGAGGGGGAGAGGGGACTCAGAGCGTCCCTGGCCGAGGCTCTGGCGAGTCTTGAGTATCCCGCCCGCTTTTCCAAGCGTCTCAGCGCCATCTATGAGGACTTGGGCCTCATGGCGGAGCGCTTTCAAGAGATTGACTTTGAGCTTTCAGATATCCGGGATCAACTCGCAGCAGATGCCGAGTTGGCCCAGCGCGTCCATGAGCGCTTAAACCTCATTAATGAGCTCAAGCGCAAGTATGGTGACAGTCTCGAGGAGATCAGCTGCTTCTTGCAAGAGAGCATCGAGCGCCGTGATTTTCTCCTGGCCACTGAGGCTCATTTTCACGAGGCCGAGAGCGAACTCAGGGCTCAGGAGACCCTGATGGACGCCCTGTCTGAGAGACTCAATGCGAAGCGAAAAGAAACGGGAGAGCGCCTGGCCAAAGATATGACCATGGCCCTGCGCGAACTCAACATGCCCGAGGCCCTCTTTGCTGTATCATATTCGCCACAAGCCGAGCGAAAATACAGCGCTGCGGGATCGCTTGCCGTGACTTTTCTCTTCAATGCCAATCCAGGAGAAGAGTTGAAAGCACTGGCTCAAGTGGCGTCTGGCGGCGAGGCTTCCCGTCTGATTCTGGCGATTAAATCGCTCGCTGCCGAGCAAAAGGACATCCCTGTCCTCATTTTCGACGAGATTGACCAGGGTGTCGGGGGCCTGACGGCTGCCAAAGTCGGTGCGAGACTCAAAGTTCTAGCCGCCCAGAGGCAGGTCCTATGCGTCACTCACAGTGCCGCCATCGCGGCTAGAGCCGATACACACATTTTGCTCGAAAAGGATTACGATGGAGAAAGAAGCCAAAGCCACGCAACGTTTCTCAATCCAGATGAGCGCCTCTTAGAACTTGCCCGGCTTCTCAGTGGCACAGTCGCCATGGACGAGAGTCTCGCCCTGGCCAGTTCTCTTCTGGCAGAAGCGCAGAATGAGCATAAGAAGGAGTAGCAAAATGCCTAAGACAATTATTCTCGATGGCCATTCTCTGACCCCCGAAACGGTCGAGGCCATCAGTTACGGAGCCCCTATAGCCATTGCCGAAGCGGCCATGACGCGCGTCCATGCGTCCAAGGGCATCGTCAATCGCCTGGCCGACGGAGAGAAGCCAATCTATGGAATATCCACGGGATTCGGCGAGCTCTCTCGCGTCAAGGTCTCAGCAGAAGACAATGGACAGCTCCAGAAAAATCTGATCTTGAGCCATGCCTGTGCCGTCGGCCGTCCCCTCTCTCGAGAGCGGGTGAGAGCCATCATGTGCTTGAGACTCAACACGCTCCTCTCGGGCTATTCGGGTGTCAGTCCTGAGGTGGTGACGACGCTGGCCGCGTTTTTGAATCACGATCTCATCCCGCACGTTCCCGAAAAGGGCTCCCTAGGCGCCTCTGGCGATTTAGCAAACCTGGCCCACATCGCCCTCTGCCTCATCGGTGAAGGGGAGCTGGCAGAAGGGGCACAAGGGAACTTTAGGCCAAGCCGCGAGCTCATGGAGAGCTATGGCCTCTCGCCCGTGGTCCTGAGTGGCAAGGATGGACTTGCGATTATCAACGGTACGCCCTTTATGTGTGGGCTCGGTGTCTTGGCCTGGCGCGAGGCCGAGGCGCTCTGGTCGTATGCCCATTTTGCAGCGGCCTTGACTTTTGAGGCTTTTCGCGGCATTACGGCTGCTCTGGATGAGCGCGTCCACGCCATTCGACCCCATCGCGGCCAGATCCTGAGCGCCAAGCTCCTGAGAGAACTTCTGGAAGGCTCCGACTATGTCGATAGTCGGACGGGGGATGTTCAAGACCCCTACACCCTGCGCTGTACGCCGCAGGTGCACGGAGCGACTTATGACGCTCTCCAATACGTCGGAACTGTCCTCCAGACTGAACTCAACAGCGTGACGGATAACCCACTGGTCTTCCCAGATGCCGATGATGTTATCTCGGGGGGCAACTTTCATGGTCAGACGCTGGCTCTAAGTCTTGATTTCCTGGCGATGGCCGTCAGCGAGCTCGCCAATATTTCCGAGCGCCGCATCGAGCGACTCGTCAATCCCCAGCTCTCCGGCGGTCTGCCAGCCTTCCTCGTGGCGTCTGAGGGAGTCAATTCTGGCCTCATGATCCCTCAGTACACGGCGGCTTGTCTGGTTTCCGAGAACAAGATCCTCTCACATCCTGCATCAGTTGATTCGATCCCGTCCTCGGCCAATAAGGAAGATCACGTCTCGATGGGTGGCAATGCTGCCCGCAAGGTTCAGGAAGTCATTGCCAATACCCGGCAGGTGATCGCCATTGAACTGATGACTGCAGCACAAGCACTTGACCTCTTGCCCAGGCATAAACTGGGGCGGGGAACTGAGATCATCTATCGGGAGATTCGCTCCAAAATTGACTTTTTGGCCGCTGACCGCATCCTCTATCCAGATCTCGTCGCAGCTGATGAGATGCTGAGATCTCGTGACTTCTTAGAAACTGTCATGAGTCATATACCTCATTCAACGCCATCCACGCTCGCCGAGAGCTAGAAGAAGGGAGATTCCTCATGAAAATTATTGAGTCCGTTCCGAATTTTTCCACAGGCCGTGACCCCGCAGTCCTCGCCAAGATCCTCAAGCCCTTGCAAGAGCAAGAGGGCCTCCGGGTGCTCGATTATAGCAGTGACCTCGACCACAACCGCTCCGTCGTCACCTTGATGGGCGATGAAGAGGCCCTCTTGGAGGGGCTCTTTGCTGCCATGCAGGTCGCTACTGAGCTCATTGACCTCAGAGTCCACAAGGGTGAGCATCCCCGCATGGGAGCCACCGATGTCGTCCCCTTTATTCCTATAAAAAATGCCAGTATTGAGGATTGCCAGAATCTGGCCAAGCGCTTGGCCGAGCGCGTCGGTAGCGAACTGAAGATACCCGTCTATCTCTATGAGAGCTCTGCGACGAGAGCGGAGAGACAAAATCTTGCCACTGTCCGCAAGGGTCAGTTCGAGGGTTTCTTTGAAAAGATCAAAGATCCCGACTGGTATCCTGATTATGGCCCCCACGAGGTCCATCCGAGCGCTGGCTGCACGGCCATCGGCGCCCGCTTGCCCCTCGTGGCCTATAACGTCAATCTCGACAGCTCGAATCTCGAGGTGGCCGATGCCATCGCCAAAAAAGTGCGACACATTGGCGGGGGTCTGCGCTATGTCAAGGGTATGGGTGTCGAGCTCAAGGACCGTGGAATCGTCCAGGTGTCGATGAATTTGGTCAACTATCATAAATCGGCGATCTATCAAGCGTTTGAGATGGTCAAGATGGAGGCCAGACGCTATGGGGTCAATGTCATTGGCAGTGAACTCATCGGCTTAGCTCCCGCCGAAGCTCTCCTCGCCGCCGCCGAATATTACTTGCAACTCGAGGACTTTAAGGCCGAGCAAGTCATCGAAAATCGACTGCTGGAAGCACCGGCGGAGGCAGGAAATGACTAAGCGCGTCTTCTTGAGCGATGCGATCTTTAGCTCCACGGCAGAGCGAAATCTGATCGATGGCGCCGTGATTGTCGACGGGGAGAAAATTGTCGACGTCGTTGAGGGATTACCTTCCCAGAAGATTCTCGACAGTCATCTCATTCACGACTATCGAGGCCATCTCCTCTGCCCAGGGCTCATCGATGCTCATACCCATCTCGTCCATGGAGGATCTCGTGCTCATGAACTCAAGTGGAAGCTCGAGGGCAAGTCATATATGGAGATTCACGAGGCGGGAGGGGGCATCTTCTCCACTGTCGAAGCAAGTCGCAAGAGCGATGCAGATGAGCTCTATGCCAAAGCATTGAATCAGATCCGGGTGATGGCAGAACATGGGACGACAACAGTTGAGAGCAAGAGTGGCTATTGTCTCGACCTAGAAGGCGAACTCAAGCTCCTCGAGGTCAATCGGAGGCTGCAAGAGACGACTCCTATGACGATCGTCGTCACATACATGGGAGCGCATGCGACACCTCCAGATGCCCAGGGCGGACACGAGGGCTATATCGAGGAGATGTTAAACGTCATCATGCCGCAGGTCAAAGAGCAGGGGATCGCTGAATTTGTCGATATCTTCTGCGAAGAAGGGATCTTCTCCCTGGAAGAGACTGAGCGACTTGGCCGGCGTGCCCTGGAACTTGGCTTCGGCCTCAAGGTCCATGCTGACGAGATCGTCAGCCTCGGTGGCGCAGGTCAGGCGGCGCGTCTTGGTGCCATCTCAGCGGAGCATCTCATGGAGATTCGAGATGAGGACATCCCCGCCCTCAAGGCGAGTGGCACAGTGGCCGTCTTACTGCCCGCCACCTCTTTTTACCTGATGAGTCCGCGCTATGCTCCTGCCCAAAAAATGTTGGAGCAAGGTGTCACAGTGGCCATTGCCACAGACTTTAACCCAGGTTCTTGCCCATGTCCGAACCTGCAGATGGCGATGTGGATCGCTGCATTCAACTACAAGATGACGCCTATAGAGATTTTAGAGTCAGTGACGATCAATGCTGCCCGCGCCATTGGGCGCGAAGCGACTATCGGAAGTCTCGAGGCAGGCAAGAACTGTGATCTTACAATCTTCAATGTCAAGAGTCCAGAAGAACTCATTTATCAATTCGGCCGAAATCTCGTGAGAGACGTCTGGAAGAACGGAGAACAGATCGTCTCTCAGTCGAGAGTCCAATTTTAGAGCCAGAAGGCAAGGAGAACCATATGTCAAAACTTATCCAACTGACCGTCGAAGAATTCGTCAAGGAGACCGCCAGTGATTCGCCAGCTCCAGGAGGGGGCTCGGCGGCCGCATTTGCCGGGGCTGAGGCTGCGGCCCTCGGCATTATGGTCATCAATCTGACAGAAGGCAAAAAAGCCTTCCTCAAGCTAGACCCTGAGCTGCAGAAGGAATTTTCCAGCAAGCGTGGGATTTTAGAGCGCCTCCAAGAGAATCTACTGAGATTGCTTGATGAAGATACGGAAGCATTCCTCAAGGTCATGGCTGCCATCAAACTGCCCAAGGATAGTGAGGAGGAGATCAAGCGGCGCAAGAAGGCGATGGCCGAGGCCAATATGGCCTGTGCATCCGTACCCATCGCGACCGCCCAGGCCATCATAGAAATTCTCGAGGTCTTGCCCTTTATTGCCGAACACGGCAATAAAAATTGTATCTCTGACATCGGTAGTGCTGCGCTCTTGGCTGATTCAGGTCTGGGCGCTGCTCACTTTAACGTCTTAATCAATATGCCGGGAGTTTCGGATGAGGCTTTTGTCAAGAATGCTAGAGAACAAGTTGAGCGGCAGAAAGATCGAGGCAATGAGCTCAAGGACAAGGTGCTGGCCAGAGTCTATGAGGTCTTTGCGTCTTACTAGAGTGAAGGACGAGGGGCTAGGTCGAGGCCGTTTTTATCGATAAAGGCCTGAAAGTCAGCTGGCCAAGTTGCTTGAAAATCAAGGACTAGGCCAGTTTTTACGTCTCTAAAACGCAGCTGGTCGGCATCGAGGGCCTGGCGCGTGAAGCCGTGGCTCGAGAGCGTCTTGAGCTGATGTCTTCGCATGAGATCTTGGGCACGTAGGCGCGCCTCAAGAGAGTAAAAGGCGCCCGAATCCAGGTATGCCTCCAGGGCCTCGACGCCGTAGAGCCAGTCCCCGAGCAGGGGGAGGCCGAGATAGAGGAGCTGGCTGCGGATCTGGTGGGTGCGCCCTGTTTGGGCCTCGACATCGAGGAGAGAGATCTCGTGCTCGGGCCAATACTGCCATTCGCGAAAAGTACTTATAGCGACTTGGCCCGTACGGGAGACAATGCGCTGCAAAGTCAGTTTCGGATTGCGCGATTGGGGCAGGGATAAGCTCAGGGCTCGCTCTGGTAAGCGGCCGTAGACAAGCACTCTATAGCGCTTTTCGAGTTCTGAAAAAATCAGTCGCTCGTGCGCATAGGGATTGAGTGCGATGAGGACGAGCCCCGAGGTGTCGAGGTCCAGACGTCGGACAGGGTGGAGGGGCTCCGAACTGAGGAGAGTGGTGATCGCCAGTGTCTCTTGGTACGAAGGGTGGACGAGGAGGCCTGGGGGCTTATTCACGAGGAGATAGTGCTCATCTTGATAGACCACAGGGCAAGAAGCCCGTTCCAAGGCGTCCAGATCGAGCTCAGGTGCGCTGATTTCAGGGCATGTCACATCGATGATATCTCCAGAGTGGAGTATAGTTATAAGCGGTTTATGCAGTCCGTTAATACGACTTATACCTCGGCGCCGAAGGCTCTTCAAGCGGGTTGAGGAGAGGCCAAAGCGCTGCTGCAAATATTTGCGCAGACTCATGCCCTCGTCACTTTTAGCCACTTCGCAATGAAAGTTTAGGAGGCTCTTAGTCATCTTGACCTCGCAGAAAATGTTTGACAGAAATACGACCCATCAATACAATGATATACAAGCCGAAAGGCAGATAGCAACTTGAAAATTAAATAGGAGGTGATAGATATGTTTATTTACATATTGATTGCTTTTATCGTTGGTGCGATCCTCGCCTCCGGATTCGTCTACAGCTATTTTACCAAGGGTTACAGCAAAGCTGGCAAGGAACTGGCTGAGAACACGGCGCAGAGTTTAAAGGACATCGAAGAAGCCAAAACAGAAGCGCTCAAGGCCGGGGAGAATAGAAAACGTGAACTCCTACTCGAAACTAAAGAAGAAGTCCACAAGGCCAAGCTGGATCTAGACCAGGCGGTGCGCGAGAAGCGTGTTGAGCTCCAGAAGGAGCGGCAGCGTCTCGAGCAGCGCGAGGAATTAGTCTCCCGCAAGGCACAGGCGAACGAGGATAGAGAAAAGCACCTGCAAAACAAGGAGAGACAGCTTCAAAGACGTGAGGACAATCTGTCCAATGCTGAGGCAGAGCGTCAGGCCGAACTTGAGAGATTGGCTGGCATGAGCCTCAGTGAGGCGAGAGACAGTCTGATTTCTGAGGCACGCGAGCGATATCAGCGTGATTTTGCTCTCCTCTTGAAATCACTGGAGGAAGAGGCGAGAGAGAAGGCTGACCTCACGGCCAAGGAACTCATCGTCACGTCCATTCAGAGATATGCCTCAGACTACGTTTCGGACGCGACGGTTTCTGTCGTCAGCTTGCCGAACGAGGAGATGAAGGGGCGTATCATTGGTCGAGAGGGCCGTAATATCCGGACGATTGAGCACCTGACGGGGGTCGATCTCATCATCGATGACACCCCAGAGGCCGTGATCTTGTCCTGTTTCGATCCCATCCGTCGAGAAATTGCCAAGATCGCCATCGAAAAGCTCGTCTATGACGGCCGCATCCATCCGGCAAGGATTGAAGAAATGGTCGACAAGGCGAAGCAAGAGATTGCTGTTGCGATTCGCGAGGCGGGGGAAGAGGCCGTCTTTGAGACGGGGATTATGTCTTTGCATCCCGAACTTGTCAATATCCTCGGCAGGATGCGTTACAGGACCAGCTATGGCCAGAATGCCTTGCAGCATTCGATTGAAGTGGCCAAGTTTGCGGGAATGCTTGCAGCCGAGCTCGATCTGGACGTCAACCTCGCCAAGCGCGCAGGTCTGCTCCACGATATAGGCAAAGCGATAGACTTTGAGCTCGAAGGTTCGCACGTCGAGCTAGGCGCGCAGATTGCGCGGAAGTATAGAGAGCCTGAAGCTGTCGTCAATTCGATTGAATCTCACCACGGCGAAGTTGAAGCCACATCGATGATTTCCAAGCTCGTGGCCGCTGCTGATGCGATTTCTGCTGCACGCCCAGGGGCTCGCCGTGAGAACATAGAGACTTATATCAAGAGAATTGAAAAACTAGAGAGCATCGCCGCCGAATTCCCAGGAGTCGACAAGGTCTTCGCCGTCCAGGCGGGCCGAGAAGTCAGGGTCCTCGTCAAGCCTGATGAGGTCTCAGATGAGGAGATGATTCTGAGAGCGCATGAAATTGCCAAGCGCATTGAGGATGAGTTGACTTATCCCGGTCAGATCAAGGTCCAGATGATCCGAGAATATCGAGCGAGCGAATACGCCAAGTAAGATGAAGAGGGTGTCAGATTGCCAGAGCATTCTGACACCTTTTTTTTGTGCTCAAATTGTCTATACTTTGAGAGATGAAAAAGTTCTCTCTGATTTTCATGTCAGTCCTCATCCTGAGCCTAGTAGGACTGCCTTCTTGCCGTCTCAAATATGAGAGCGCCCAGCTCTCTGAGTCCTCGACTGAGACCTCTCCTTTTCGCGCCGAGATTCCAGAGGATAAAAGAGCTGCTCTGGGTCATAGGGTCAGGCTCGCCGCATTGGATACAAAGAGCTGGCACCCTCTCGAGCAGACGAGGCGAGCCAATACTGCGATTATACGTCTGGTCTATCGTGGGCTCTTCTTCCTCGACAGCAACGAGCACTTGGCGGCAGATCTCGCAGAGTCTGCGGCATTTAGCGAGGATGGGAAGCAACTGACCATAGGTCTGCGCAAGGATTTATCTTACGCCGATGGCCGGCGCATCACGGCGGAAGATTGTGCGGCCTCCCTAGTCTATTATCGCCGCATGCAATTGCAGGCGGCGGATGATGAACGTGACTTCGCTGAGGTCGAGGTCGTGCGGCCAGCGACCAAGTCAGGGCAAGAGGTTCTGGATGAATTGGCTGGGGGTGCCGAGGTGGACTCAGATGCTGGGGGAGAGATTCAAGAGCCAGAGGCGGATCTTGGCAGTGCTGATTTTAGACTTCCAGGCCAGCTTTATCCGGAGACGGATCTTTTGGGGCTCGAAGCACTGAGAGCGCTGGAATCTGTCGAGATTCTCGATACCTTGACCCTACGGCTGCACTTTGTCCGCTATGTGCCCGAGATGATTTATCGCCTTGATTTTCCGATCTTGCCCGCAGCCGACCTCGAGAAGGGGCTTGAGACTTTTCCTCCGACGGGTTCTTTTGCCATTTCTCAGCGTCACGCAGATGGCAGCCTCGAACTGACATCGCGTGATCAGTCGACCCATCTACAATCCATTGAGGTGCGCACTTATAGCTCTGAAGAGAAAATCTTGCGAGCCTTAAGTGACGATCAAGTCGACATCGTCTATCTCGAAGCTCTGGCCTTTCACAATTTTAGTTCTCGCCGAGACCTCAGGAACATCCCGACAGTGGGGACGAGTTATCACTTGCTCCTCCCTGGCAATGACGCAAGTAGCCTCTTTCAAAATTTGGAGGTACGGGATGCCTTCTTTAGGCTTTGGCTCAAGCATCCAGAATACGCGGGGAGGATCAGTGGCCTCGAGCCCAGCCCCTTCCCACTGCGGGCGAATAGTGAGCTCTGGCCCTATGTTCGAAAACTCAGCCTCAAGGCGCAAAATGGCCCCAACTTTCACTTAGATGAATTGACCAGCCTGCGTATGGTCGCGCCGAATCGTCCTCTGGTCAGAGACCACTGCCGCTGGATCAGGGATCTCTTCTTCGAGTTGAACATAGACCTTGCGATCACTTACTATGATGAACCTGATTTCAGCGGAGTTGTCAAAGGGGGTGACTATGATCTGGCATACCTGGTCTTAGATTTAGACTATCCTTTTGAACCCGCCAGCTTCTACACTGAGCTTGCCTATTATCGCAGCGACTTCTCCGAGGCGATGGCGGCGCGGGAAGAACAACTGCGGACACTGGCAGACTTTCAGCGCCAAAGACTGAGTATCCTCGAGCAGACTGCATTTAGACACGACATTCTGGAGCGAATAGCCCAAGATTATTTTGAGCTCCTGACTTCCGTGAAGTTTTACGGCCTCGGCTATGTCACCGAGGGAATGCTCCTCGGTCCGCGGGTCCTAGAATACTTTACCCCTCTGCCGAATGATCCTTATTACCACCTCAAGGAGATCCATGTATGGCCCAAATCATCTTCGCAATCCTCGTCGCCTTAGATCAGCTGAGCAAATGGCTGACACGACGCTATCTTGCCAATGGTCGAGAAATTGAGATCATCCCTTCCTTTTTCAAGCTACAGCAGGCGAGGAATAAAGGGGCCGCCTGGGGCTTCCTCAGCGAGCACAGCTGGGGCATCTATGTGCTCACAGCTATTTCCCTGATCGCAGCTGTCTTTGTCCTCTACTTGATGTTAAAGGTAAAGGGCAAGATGCTGCGCTATACCCTCGCCGTCCTCCTCGCAGGGGCGGTCGGAAATCTCATCGACCGGCTCTTCTTCGGCGAGGTGGTTGATTTTCTCGCCTTTCAATTTGGCAGCTACCATTTTCCCAATTTTAATATTGCAGACAGCGCCATCTGTCTCTCGGCTGCTTTTCTCATCTACTTGCTCCTCTTCCGACGGCAGGAGCTGCATGACTTAGAAAGTCTGTTCACGGAGGATCAAGATGCCAAGTGAGCGTGAACTCATCGTCGAGGAGAGTAGAGGACAACAGCGTCTGGACAAGTACCTAGCGCAGTCCCTGGGACTCAGCCGTACAGAGCTCTCGCGCTGCTTGGGGGCAGGCCTCGTCCTCTCACCTCAGAGCCTGAAGCCGTCAAGCCTTGTGAGACCAGGCCAAAGCCTCCTAATCGACACAGATCTCCTTCCCGTGGAGGAGCCCCCCTTCGATCTCGAGACTTCGGAGCTTGGACTGGATGATTTCCCAGTCCATGTCCTCTATGAGGACCAAGACATCCTGGTCGTCAGTAAGGGGCGAGATCTCGTCGTGCAAGATGGCGTCCACCAGGATCCTAGGACGCTTGTCAATTGGCTGAAAATCTACCTGAACAGAACTGTGTCCGCTGGGGAAAAGGGGAGAGAGGGACTCGTTCATCGCTTGGATCAGGCGACGACAGGGGCTCTCGTCTTGGCCAAGACAGAGCGTGCCTACCAAGATTTGAAAGGTCAGTTTATGGCCCGTTCAGTCCGCCGTGAATATCTCGGCATCTGCCATGGGACACCCTCGAGTCCGCGCGGCCAAATTCGCTATCCGCTGGCGAGACATCCCAGGCGACGTCAGACATTTTATTGTTCACCCGAGGGCCGTGAAGCGGTGAGCAATTTTCAGATTCTGGCCACGACGGGCTCTTTTTCCCTCTTGCGCCTGGGCCTCGTCACAGGCCGGACGCATCAAATTCGTGTCCACTTAAAGGAGATCGGCTGCCCTCTTCTCGGAGATCCGATCTATGGTCGAGAGGATGCTTCGCCTTTTCTCGCCCTCCATGCCCAGGTGCTTGGCTTGCGACTCTTGAGCGGGGAGGAGAAGCTCTTCATCTGCCCGCTCCCAGATGATTGGTCGGACTTGCTCTCATCCCTCTGGCCCGAGAGCTGCCTCGATTTATCTCCTGAGGCCAAATCACCCTTCTAATGCTATAATAGCGCTAATGATTAGTAGAGAGATTATTTTAGACAGCCCTCAAGAGGCCCTCTTTCTCATCGGCTCGATGAGTGAGCAGGCGCGTCTTATCGACTCAAAATTTAAAACGCGCACAGAGATCACGGACAGAGGACTCTTGCTTACGGGTGATGAGCTCGGCGTGGAACAGGCTCAGGCCATTTATAACCAATTGCGCGAGGCAGCTCACCGAGGAGAAGAGGTCGACATCCAGCGTCTCCAATACCTCCTAAAGCTCGCCTCGAGTGGGGAAGAGGCCGGTTTTCAACCTGACTTTGTCGCGGTGACAGCCAAGGGGCGTCCCGTCTATTCGAAGACGAAGGGGCAGAAGCGTTATCTCGATGCCATGCAAAAGCATGAGATCACCTTTGCCATCGGGCCCGCTGGAACTGGCAAGACCTATCTTGCGGTTGCCATGGCCGTCAAGGCTCTCAAGGCTCAGGAGATCAGTCGCATCATTTTGACGAGACCTGCTGTTGAGGCCGGAGAGAAGCTCGGATTCTTGCCGGGTGATCTCCAGGCGAAACTCGATCCCTATATGCGCCCGCTACACGATTCGCTGCGCGATTTTTTAGGTCCTGAGCAGTATTTCCGACTGCAAGAGCGGGGCACCATTGAGATCTCGCCACTGGCCTATATGCGCGGACGCACCCTCGACGATGCCTATATCATTCTCGACGAGGCCCAGAACACGACACCAGAGCAGATGAAGATGTTTCTAACTCGCATGGGTTTTCACTCCAAGGTTATCGTTACGGGCGACGCGACCCAAGTGGATCTGCCGCGCGATAAGAGATCTGGTCTCAGGGAGAGCCGACGCATTTTGGAACATATCCCTGGGGTGGCTTTTGTCAATTTGACGGCGGAAGATGTGGTCAGAAATCCACTTGTCCAGGAGATAATTGTCGCTTATGAACGCTACGAAAAGAGGGTGAAGGGCTGATGAACCGCGAGTTGCTACCACGCTATCACAAAGAGCAAGTTTTGAAGATTGTACTCGGCTTCGTCGTCGTCTGGCTACTCTTCTTGCTGCCCTTGCACTACGGTTCTCTGCCGCGCAGCTATGATTTAAAGCTCAACGATGTCTCGCCCTATGACATTGAGGCACCGCGATCGGTGATTGATGCCGAGGCCACTGAAAAGCGGGCTCAAGAGGCGCGGGCTCAAGTCGCAAACAAGGTCTATGTCTCAGAGAGTATCTCGAGCGCCGCGATCAATCGGGTCAAGAGTTTTATCGATATCGTCAATGAGAAGCGGCAAGAGATCTATAAATCGGAGCCTAAGGAGAAGAAGTCCAAGCTCAGCCCCTCTGACCTCAATCGGGCGACGGCAGAACTGATTTCCACGCTGTCGCAATATTTTGATCTGCCTTTTGAGACGGCGCGGGTGCAGCGGATTTTAGGCCAGGACGACGATCATTTCCGCGCCTTCAGCAACAATCTCCTCGACTCGGCGCAGGTCATCATGCAAGAGTCGCTCGATGCCAGGAAGTTGCAAGAGGCCATCAATAAGCAAATCGGCCTCCTAGACGAAAAAGAGTCTTTTTACCGTGATGACATTGACGAGATTCAGGCGCTCTTGCGCTTATTTTTGGAACCCAATGTCAAATTCAATCATGATGCGACAGAAAATGCGAAGCAGGATGCCTATGAGGCCGTCATGGCCAACCCCATCCTCATCAATCGGGGGACGCGTATCATCTCTCAAGGCGATATCGTCACACCAGATAAGCTGAGGCTTCTCGAAGAATTGAACTTGACCTCGCAGGGTGCCATTGACTGGCGTCAGTTTGCGGGAGAGGCTATTTATGTCTTTACCATCGTCCTGATTTCACTCTTCTATCTCTTGGCGAGACGCGGCCTCGCGGGAACTTCGCCAAGGATGTACCTCGTCCTCTTCCTCGCCCTCTATCTGCCGTTTCTGACCTCGGCCTATATCGGCAAATTTTATAACCTCGCTCCGCCTATCTATTTTAGCAGCGTTGTCTTGGCAGCCTATTTTGGCTTCGAGCTCTCTCTCGTCATGAGTTCGGCTGTCCTCTTACTGGTCTTGCCGCTGACGGCTTTTAATGCCAAGTTTTTTGTCATTGCGGCCTGCGGACTGATCGTGGCTGCAGCACTGACGCGTGGGGTCACAAGGCAGGACAGCTTTGCCAAGTTGATTCTCGGCACGGTCTTGACCAATATCTTTAGCACGATTGGCTTCTCCCTCCTCAATCGGGAGAGTTTGCAGACAATCTACCTCTCCCTGGCGGTGACGACGATCTCCGCACTGGTCTCGGTCGTTGCGGCGATTGGTCTGATGCCCCTTTTTGAATATCTCTTCAACGCTGTTTCACCACTGCGCCTCATTGATCTCTCGCAGCCAGGGCACCCCCTCTTAAAACGGCTCTTCCTTGAGGCGCCTGGAACTTCTCAACACTCGATGATGGTTGCCAACTTAGCAGACGCGGGTGCCGAGGCCATCGGGGCCAATGCCCTCCTCTGTCGCGTAGCAGCTTATTATCACGACGTTGGAAAGCTGGAAAACCCACTTTATTTCACTGAGAATCAGGTCAATCTCAATCCGCATGACCAGATCTCCGCACGCGAAAGCTATGAGATCATCACCCGACACCCGCAGGCTGGGATTGAGATGTCACGAAAATATCGCTTGCCGATTCCTGTGCTCAATATCATGTTAGAGCACCATGGGACGACACTTCTGCAATACTTTTTCCACAAGGCCAAAGAAGAGGCTCTGGAGCAGGGTCTGCCAGAACCGAAACGTGAGGACTGGTGCTACAAGACGCCCTTGCCGTCGTCAAGGGAGTCTGCGGTCGTCATGCTCGCTGACTCGACGGAAGCTGCAATGAAGAGTGCTGGCGTCGACAATCTCGAGGATGCCGAGAACTTGATGCGTGAAATTTTTAGAATCAAGGTCGACCAGAACCAGTTTGTCAAATCTGGCCTCTCCTTTGCTGAGATGGAGGAGATTCTCGAATCATTTCTCCAGGTCTATAACGGCCATTTCCATGAGCGCGTCAAATATCCCAGCGCAGCGGAGGAGAAGTAGATGGCGATTCGTGTCCTGATCTCTGGTGACGAATTGATCTCAGAAGAGAACAGAGATCTCCTTTCTCGTGCTGCTGTTCAAACTCTGGCGCAGGTTCAGGCATTTGCCGCAGTCCTCCAAAGAGAGGAAATCATTGCTGAAGTGGAACTCACTTTGCTTGACGACGCCATGATGCAGGACATTAACCGGAGAGAGCGAAATATCGATGAGTCGACGGATGTCCTCTCGTTCCCACTGCTCAAGATGCTGGAGGGGGAGCTAGAAGAAGAGCTTTGTGACTTCCATCTCACAGAACTCGATAGTGACTTTCCAATACTCCCCCTCGGGGCCATCGTCATCTCGATTCCCCGTGCCGCGCGCCAGGCTGAAGCCTATGGACATTCCATGTCCCGAGAGATCTGCTTTCTCTTTGTCCACGGCTTATTGCACCTCTTGGGCTATGATCACCAGAGTGCGTCAGAGGAGACGGTCATGCGGGAGATCCAGCGGGCAGTGATGGCCCGCTTAAAGCTCGAGAGAGGAGAGAACTCATGAGAGAATTTCGCTCGGGTTTCGTCGCCATCATCGGACGGCCTAATGTCGGCAAATCGACCTTGATGAACCACATTCTAGACTTTGACTTGGCTATCACAACTCCCAAGGCTCAGACTACACGAAACATGATACGCGGTGTCTATCAAAATGAGCGGATGCAAATCGCCTTCCTCGATACCCCTGGCATTCACCAGCCTAGAAATCTCCTCGATCGCTATATGATGAAGTCGGCATCTGTTGCCATTGGCATGGCCGACCTCTGTCTTTTGATCATCGAGGCCAGTTGGCGTGCAGAGCTCAGAAAGACGGAGCTCGAGCTCCTCCGTCGCCTTCGTGCTGAGAACAAGCCTTGCCTGCTCCTCATCAATAAGATTGACCGCTCCCCAAAAAGCCAAGTCCTGCCCCTTATCGATCTCTACCGTCAGGCCTATGACTTTGCTGCAATCATCCCAATGGCAGCCAGGACAGGGGAGGGCGTCGAGATCGTCCTCAATGAAATTTACGAGCTCTTGCCAGGGCGCGAGCCTCTCTTTACTGAGGCAGACTGGACAGATCAGTCAGAGCGCGTGCTCGCCCGTGAAGCCATCCGCGAGGCTCTCTTGTTTGAACTGCAAGAAGAACTGCCCTATGGTACTGCCGTAGTGATTGAGACTTTTAAGGAGAGCGCAGATGGGCTCCATATTGAGGCGACGATCTACTGCGAGGAGGAGCGTCATCGGGGGATGATTCTCGGTGCGGGCGGCCAGAAGATCAAGCAGATTGGCGTGCGTTCTCGGGAGAGATTGACGAGACTTCTCGAGCAAGCCGTCGAGCTCTTCATCGAAGTGCGAGCCAAGAAGGCCTGGCGAGATTCCGATCTCGACCTCGTTCAATTTGGCTATGATGCGAAAGATCTCAACTGATGTCCCAGCAGCAGTGCCGCGCTTTTGTTTTGAGGCGGGTGCGCTATGGTGAGCAGGCCTGCCTGATCGACGTCTATAGTCGAGAGTCTGGCCGCCTAACTCTCGGCTCTCGCCTGAGCAGGAAGGGTCAGCTCAGCGCATTCAACCAAGTCTACATCCTCGCCGATCTAGAGTATCGCCTCTCAGGGGGGCGGGGCTATCTGACGGGAGGCCAAATTGTCTACGACTTTCCAGGCATCAGTCAGGATCTTGAGCGGCAGGTGGCTGCCGCCGAATTGGCGACGATGTATCTAGACCAGGTTCGTGAGGGACTCCAGGACACTGCGCTCTATGAACTTCTGGCCTATGCCTTTTATGCCCTCTCGGAGCAGGGAGAGCCAGAAAAGCAATTTGTCACTGCAGCTCTGAGGTTTCTCGCAGAACTTGGCTTCGCCCCTTGGCTCGAAGATTGCTTGCTCTGTCACGCAGCCCTCGAAGGGGGGGGAAATTTTGATTTTCAAAGGCAGGGCCTCATCTGTCCAAATCACAGATTGGAAACGCCCCATCTACGCCAGACGATGGAACTCAGCCGAGAGGAGATGAGGCTGATACAGACGATCTGCCAGGCTGCCCTCTCTGATATTTTCCGATTGAACTTTCGTCAGGAGACGATTAAAATGCTGACAGTTTTTCTTGAGAAACTCTGTCAAGAGCTTCTCGATAAGAGATACAGCGTTCGTGAACAGCTCGAGAGCCTGAGACGCTTCGAGTTGATGAGTCGGGCTCATCTCCAAGAGAGCCCGGAGGGAGAAGAATGAGTTATAGCTCTATTTTTGACATCATTGGCCCCATCATGGTGGGTCCTTCATCCAGTCATACAGCCGGTGCTGTCCGCATTGGTCAAGTCGCTCGCTCTCTCTATGGAGGGACGCCAGAACGCGCGGAGATCATCTTCTATGGCTCTTTTGCCCACACTTATCGTGGCCACGGGACAGATTTGGCTGTCGTGGCAGGCATCCTCGGCTTCTCAACCTTTGATGAGCGCATTCCAGATGCCTTCCTCGAAGCAGAAAAGCAAGGTGTTGAACTGATCATTCGACCCGACGACGAGGAGGTCGTCGAGCCCAATACGGCGAGGATACGCCTCAGTGGAACAGCTGATTCTGTCGAGCTTGTCGGTGCATCTATTGGCGGGGGCAGCGTGGCCATTCGCGAGATCAACGGCTTCCAAGTCAATGTCTCTGGGGATAAGAGGACTCTACTGCTTTTCCACCACGATCGAGCAGGTGTCGTCGCAGAAGTCAGTTCTCAACTGGCTCAGGGCAATCTCAACATTTCCCACATGGAATTATCCCGCAAGCACAGGGGAGATACAGCGCTCTTGAGCTTGGAGTGTGACCAGTTGATCGACAGTGAACTCATCTCGCACTTTAGTGAGATGCCAGGCATGGAAAAGGTCATTTACATCAGACCATAAGGAGGCCCAGATGGACGTCAGTAATTGGCAAGAGTGGCTTATGGCTGCAGAAAGAGAAGGTAAAGCACTCTGGCAGATCGCCCTCGAAGGAGAACTGGAACTCGAGGAGATGAATGAGGCTGAGATCTATGAGGCCCTAGAACGTCGCCTCGAGGTCATGGAAAACTCGTGTCAGAGAGGACTTGCGGGCATTAGCTCTCACTCAGGCCTCTCCGGAGGAGACGCTCTCAAGCTCGACCGCTATCGCCAGAAGGGGGGACTGCTCTCCGACTTTACCTTGACGGCCATGGCCTCCGCCATTGCCATCAATGAGTGTAACGCGGCCATGGGGGTCATTTGCGCCACGCCGACAGCGGGCTCTGCGGGGACGTGTGCAGCCGTCTTACTCGCAGCGATGGACAAGTTGAAAATGTCTCGCCGCGACGCCCACCACTTTCTCTTGAGCGCGGGAAAGCTCGGTCAGATCATCGGGAACCAAGCCAGTTTGTCGGGTGCTGCAGGCGGCTGTCAAGCCGAAGTCGGCTCAGCCTCGGCCATGGCAGCCTTTGCCCTCGTCGAGGCAGCAGGGGGGAGCCCTGCAATGTCTGGCCATGCTGCGGCCATTGCTCTGAAAAATGTCTTAGGTCTCGCCTGTGATCCAGTTGCAGGTCTCGTCGAGATTCCCTGTATCAAGAGAAATGTCATGGGGGCCATCAATGCCCTCTCGGCCTGTGAATTGGCCCTCGCTGGTATTGAGTCTAAAATTCCTCTCGATGAAGTGATCATTGCCATGGGCAAGGTGGGTCAGGCGATGCCTGTCACACTTCGCGAGACGGCCCTCGGCGGCCTCGCTGCCACACCGACCGCCAAGCGCTACGAGAAAAAGCTCTACGACAACCCCAGTTCCTGATCTTGGAAGAAGTCTCGCGTTTCGTCTATGATCTCTGAGCTTGTCTGACAATAGCTCTCTTGCCAGTTTTCGGGAATCAGCTGACGCTGTCCCTCTTCTTGCCAACGCTGGTCCACGAGAATGGCGAGTCCTCGATCTTCCTCGCGGCGAATCAGGCGTCCGACGGCCTGCTGGATTCTATTGAAGGCTGGACAGGCATAGCTAAAGTATTTTCCTGCGCCAGAGAAGTGCAGATCATAATAAAACTCTAGCAATTGATTATCGAGAGAGAGGGGAGGGTGAGCGACGGAGAGAATGACGACCGTTTCCAGAGCCTGCCCTGGGAGATCTATCCCTTCGTTAAAAACTGAGCCTAGGACGGCAAAGGCGAGGAGAGATCGTGTGCGCCGTTTGCCAAATGCCTGGACAAAGCTCCTTTTATGCTCCTCATCGCCTATGCGCTCTTGGAAGAGCAGATCATAGTGAAGAGGCCCCGTCTTCTCTATGGCTTTCTTCAAGTCTTCCAGATATTGCCATGAGGGACAAAAGACGAGAATATTTTGTCTTCGAAGATTGACCAAGCGCTCAAGGAGATCGATGACCTCGCTGAGACTCTCAGCACGTGCTGCATAGCGCATGTCGATGCCGCTGTGGATGAGAATTCGCCTCTGTTCGGGAGGGAAGGGACTATCGAAGAATTCTTGCTGGATCCGGGCACTCTCTTTAAATAGCAGCTGACGATAAAAGCTCATGGGAGAGAGCGTCGCAGAGAAAAAGACGGCGGGATGCTGTCCGGCAAAACAGGCGGCGAGCTGTTCACGGATGCCGAGACAGCTAAGACTTAAGGTGTGAGCTTCATCACTCAAACCCTTCGTAAAACTGGTGACATAGTCATCGTTATAGTAGTCGTTCAAGATGCGCTTTAATTGCTTGAGTTTGAAAAATATTTGCATCGGCACGTCAGAATAAGTGATCTCTTTAAGATTTTGCAGGAGGAGCTTCAGGCGACTCAAAGCTTTTTCAATGAGCATCTCAAGTTTTTCAGGCCGTGTTCTCAAAGTGAGACTATCATGGCTGACGAAGCAAAGTTCCTCGCTCGCCTGGTCGGTCAAAGGATTGTCAAGGCTCAGTTGACGAGCCCGATCTTGATTGAGCTCCCCTTCAAGTATCTGCGCCAGTTTTTCCATGAGAGACTTTAAAAAGCTAAGATCAAATGCTTCTCTTTGCTCGGGCGCTGGCCAGCCAGTCTCGAGATAAGCCTGATAGGAGATGATATCCCTCAAGCTGAGTTCCGCTGAATAGATGGCCCGTGCCCGTTCAGGCAGATTGTGAGCCTCATCGATCAGGAGAGCGACTCGGCGTTCTGCGCTCAAGAAGTCAGAGAGCCTTGCGCTGGGGCTGAAGACATGGTTATAGTCCCCGATGAGGACATGGCAGTACTGCGCCATAATCATCGCCAGCTCATGGGGGCAGACTTGATAGGCCTCGCCGACAGCTCGTAGATTTGTGCCGTCGATAGCGTCTTCAGCTGCGAGAGCGATGAGAGCAGGTCGCAAACGTGCAAAAAACTGTTTGGCGTAGGGGCAGCGATTGAGATCGCAATGCATCGTTTTATTGAGGCAGAGAGCATATTTGCTCTCTAGACAGAGCGAGCGGATAAAGACGTTTTTACCCCTAAGGCCGCCCTTGCGTAGATCATCGAGAGCCTTGATGACCTCTTGGCGCGTTGTCGTCATCGCCGTGGCATAGAAGATGCCGTGGAGGGCTCCCGTCTTGACCAGAGAGAGGGCGGGGTAGAGCGTCGAGATCGTCTTGCCCATCCCGGTCGGGGCCTCGAGGAGGAGGGCAATGTCTCGCTCTGACTTCGCTGTTGAAAAATTGTGGAGAAAGCGTGCGACCGTGCGCATGCAAGTTTTCTGCTGAGGACGCATTTCAGGATAGGGGAAGTGCATGTCGACGAGCGTCTGAAAGCGATCTGGTCGATAGGGATTAAGTATTCTAAAGTCCCTGGCAAAGTCTTGCCAGAGCTCTCTGAACCACTGTCTGAGCTCTCCCGAAGACATTTGATATA
Source organism: Bacillota bacterium (assembly GCA_023426575.1). GTDB lineage: Bacteria > Bacillota > Clostridia > Saccharofermentanales > DTU023 > JAFAAL01. The sequence goes on along the minus strand of JAFAAL010000012.1, from coordinate 92,220 downwards.
GAATCGAGCGGGTCTCAGCTTCCTCGTAGCTTGAACCGTAGATGAGCTCGAGCTCTATATTTGCATCATCGGGAAGCTTCAGGCGCTCAGCCAGTAATTGCCCGTAGAGCCAGAGCTGCATCCGATGCTCTGGGATGCCATCTCGAGGAATCTGAGATGAGAAGAGATGAGTGGACTTAAATTCTATGATGCGAATCTGTCCAGGCCTAGTCAAGAGCGCATCTGCGCGTCCGCGTATCTCGAGCTGCTCCCCGAGATCTTGCTGGCAAAAGGTCCCCTCCAAAGATAATTCTCTGTGTAGAGCGGGAATCGCTAGCCCCTGATCTTGCGCCAATATCTCCTGAGAGGCTCTGCCACTTAAAAGTTGAAGATCAGTATTTTTGATGAGGAGATCTGTGATCATCTCCACCTCAAATTCTCGTCCAGCTTCGGCTTCGGCGGCTGTCGGGAAGTTTGTCAGATCACCCGACGAACTCATAAAGGCCGCAATCTCGCGCACGGAGAAAGTCAGTTTAGGCGGCTGATCTGTCTGAGGATTTCTGGCTCGGTATTGCATGGGGCTATTATATAAAAAACTGTCCCAGAAATCTGGGACAGTTGGTGCGGAAAACAGGACTTGAACCTGCATGATATTGCTATCACTAGTACCTGAAACTAGCGCGTCTGCCAATTCCGCCATTTCCGCGTCGGCGAAGCCATTCTAAACCAGCTTAAAAAGAAATGCAAGCATCTCCCGCGGGCATCGTTTATAATATGCTGAGATCTGGGAGGTCAGTATGAATACAGCTAAGCTCAAGGCTTTTTTAAATGAGAAGAAGATTGCCATCATTGGTCTAGGCGTATCTAATCGTCCGCTCCTCGAGATGCTCGCGAATTGGGGTCTCGATGTGACGGCGTTTGACAGTAAGCCTGCAGAGAGTCCCGAGATGAAGATTTTACAATCGAGTTTTCGCGATCCGAGACACCACGTCCACTTTGTGCTCGGAGCCGATTATTTGACGCATCTTCACGGCTTCGACATCATCTTTGTCACACCCCATTTTCGACTGGATACAGCAGAACTGAGGACCGCTCGAGAGGAAGGTGCCATCATCAGTACAGAAATGGCTGTCTTTTTTGCCCTCTGTCCTGCTAAGATCATCGGAGTCAGTGGGAGTGATGGCAAGACGACGACAGCAAGTCTCATTGCAGAACTGCTCAAGACTGAGCGCCATCGTGTCCATCTGGGCGGCAATATTGGACAACCGCTCTGTGCTGAACTCGACCGGATCAAGGAGGATGATCTCGTTGTCCTCGAGCTCTCTTCATTTCAACTCATGTCTCTGACGACGTCGCCAGACATTGCCGTTATGACGAATTTGACGCCGAATCACTTGGACTTTCACCACGGTTTTCAAGAATATCGTGAGGCCAAGGAGAAATTGTTCAAGTATCAAAATCTCTTTGGGCGCCTGATTCTCAATGGTAGCCAAGACTATGCAAAGGATTTTGCCGACAAGAGCCAAGGCGAGATCATCTGGGTGGAAAAAAGACTCTATCAGCGAGGAGCTCTCTACGGTCTCGATGCTGATATGCTCTACTATCAGGCCGATGTAGACAGTGAGAAGAAGCCCCTCATCCAACGCTCTCAGATTAAGATGCAGGGCCGCCACAATGCCTTGAACCTCCTGATGGCCTATGCCGCCTGTCAGGACTATGTCAACGTCCACGATTTAGCTCAAGTTGCTGAGAATTTTGCCGGGGTCACGCATCGCAATCAATGGCTTGCCACAATTGGCTCCGTCGATCTCTATGACTCCTCAATCGACAGCTCACCCGATCGCAGTGAGGTGACGCTGCAGTCTTATGCCGATCGTGGTCTGAGGCCGGTCATGGTCATGGGAGGGAGGGACAAAGATCTCGACTATCGCCATCTGGGCATGAGGCTCTGCGAATTGGCTGAGGCTGTCATTTTATGTGGCGAGAATGCAGCGCTGATAGAATCGGCGATCCGTGCCTGTGGCGCGAGGCCCTTGCCCATCGTCCATGTCGACAACTATGAGCAGGCCCTCGAGCGCGCTCTGCAATATGCAGGGGAGCGGGCCCCGATTGTACTCTCCCCTGCAGGAACGAGCTTTGACCGCTTCCGCGATTATCGCGAGAGAGGGGAAGCTTGGCAAGCGGTCGTGCAAGAAATGAGCTCGAGGGGAAAATAGCTCAAAAGCTCTGGAAAGATTTGCCAAATTCTCGCTTTTTTGATACTCTTGCGAGGTATTGCCCTAGACGAAGTTTGAGGAATTGTCCTCCTCTTACTTGGTCTTGAGGAAAAATTAGGAGGAATCATGGACAAAGAACGCAAAGAACAGATCATTCGTGAGTATGCTATCGCAGAGGGTGACACAGGTTCACCTGAGGTGCAGGTCGCACTTCTCACAGAGCGCATTGCCCACCTGACAGAGCACTTAAAGGAGCACAAGCACGACCACCATAGCCGTCGTGGCCTCTTGATGCTCGTTGGTAAGCGGCGTCGACTCTTGAACTACTTGATTCGAGAGGACATTGAGCGCTACCGCTCACTGATTGCTCGCTTAGGTCTGAGAAAGTAAGTCAAAGGGCGGTTCACCGCCCTTTATTTAAATCTGCAGCCGCTGGGTAGGGGGTAGATTGTGTGACTTTACTTGAGGTTACAGAATCTACAATCTACCAGCAAAAGCGGCTCAATCCATCAGAGAGGTATTATGGAAAAGAAAGTATTTAACTATGAACTCAATGGTCGCGAACTCGTCGTCGAGTGTGGCCAGATTGCCGAATTTGCCAATGGAGCCGCACTTATTCGCTATGGTGACACAACAGTGCTCAGCACAGCCGTTTCCGCAGCGCCCCGCGAGGGCATCGACTTCTTCCCGCTCTCCGTCGACTACGAAGAGCGCATGTATGCAATCGGAAAGATTCCTGGCGGCTTCCTCAAACGTGAGGGGAGACCCAGTGAAAATGCTGTTTTGACGGCTCGTTCCATCGACAGACCTCTGCGCCCTCTCTTTCCCAAGGGCTTCCAAGATGATGTCACAATCAGTAACCTCGTCTTCAGTGTCGACCAGGACAATCCGCCAGAAATCGCTGCCATGCTCGGCTCTTCAATTGCCGTTGCCATCTCCGACATTCCCTGGAATGGTCCGACGGCTTCTGTGCAGGTAGGCATTGTTGACGGAGAGATCGTCGTCAATCCGAATCAGGAGCAGCGCCTCGCCTCTGACCTCGACTTGATCGTGGCAGGAACGGCCGATAAGGTCTGTATGATTGAAGCAGGTGGTCGTGAGATTCCCGATGACAAGATGCTCGAGGCAATTATCGCTGGTCATAAGGAAATTCAAAAGCTCTGTGCTTTTATTGATGAGATCGTCGCAGCTGTTGGCAAGGCCAAATACAGCTACACGCCAAAAGTGATTGCAGATGAGATTCAGGAAAAAGTGAGAGCGTATGCCCTCCCTGAAATGCGCGAGCTGATTTTGAATGAGAACAAGGCTGAGCGCCAAGAGGCCATGGATCGCTTGCGCGAGAAAATGCTCGAGAGCTTTGCCCTGCCAGAGGATGAACAAGCTGACTACAAGGAGGTCTATGCCTCTCTTGAAAAAGAAGTGGTGCGTGAGTACCTCTATGCAGGGAAGCGTGTCGATGGGCGCAGCATGAACGAGATCAGAGCTCTCAGTGCCGCTGTTGACGTCATCCCGAGGGTCCATGGCTCTGGCTTCTTCCAAAGAGGTCAGACTCAGGTCATAACTGTAGCTACCTTAGCGACTCTAGGTGATGCTGAGCGTCTCGATGGTCTCGATACCAGTCGCGACAATAAGCGTTACATGCACCATTACAATTTCCCCGCCTATTCCGTGGGAGAATCTCGTCCCTCGCGTTCCCCAGGCCGCCGGGAAATCGGCCACGGAGCTCTCGCAGAGCGCTCCCTCGTCCCAGTGCTGCCGAGTGAGGAGGACTTCCCCTACGCCATCCGCTGCGTCTCGGAGATCACGATGTCCAATGGCTCCACCTCACAGGGTTCCGTCTGCGCGTCGACACTTGCACTCATGGCGGCAGGCGTCCCCATCAAGAGACCCGTCGCAGGCATCTCTTGCGGCCTGATCAGTGCCAAGGACAATCCAGACGACTATCAGGTCTTTATGGACATTCAGGGTGTCGAGGACTTCTTTGGCGATATGGACTTTAAAGTTGCAGGAACAACTGAAGGCATCACTGGCATCCAAGTCGACATTAAGGTCGATGGACTGACTTATGATATTATCCGCGATGCTTTTGCTATGACAAAGCGTGGCCGCGAGCAAATTATCAACGAGGTCATCAATCCTGTTATCGCTGCGCCTCGCGCCGAACTCAGCCCCTACGCCCCGAAGATCACTCAGATCGAAATTCCTGCAGACAAGATTCGCGAGGTCATTGGCTCTGGTGGCAAGGTTATCAGACAGATTACCGAGGAGAGCGGTGCAGAGATTGACATCCATGAAGAAGGGCCTATCGGGCGTGTCTATATTGCCGCAGTCAATGCCAAATCCGCTGAAAAGGCAATCAAGATGATCAACACGATTGTCTTTGATCCCGAGGTGGGCCAGGTTTTTGATGGCATCGTGACCAGACTGATGAATTTTGGTGCTTTCGTCGAATTTGCTCCCGGCAAAGAGGGACTCGTGCACATCTCCAAGATGAGCTGGGGCCATGTCGAGCGTCCAGAGGATGTCGTCGAGCCAGGGCAAGAGGTCAAGGTCGTCGTCTCAGAGATTGACAGCCAGGGCCGGATTAACCTGTCGATGCGCGACCTCCAAGAAAAGCCAGCCGACTACGTCGAACCTCTGCGTCGAGAATCCCGCGATCGAGCTGATTCTCGTGACCGTCGTGGGGGCCGTGGTGGCGAGCGCCGCAATAACTACAGAGGGGATCGTGATCGTGAACGTCCCAGCCGAGAGAGAGACAGTGCGCCGCGATCCTATCAGAAGGATGACTACGAGCCGAAGCCAATCGTTGATGACAGCGAAAAGACAATTAGAGAATTCTAGACACAGTCTGACACTCAGTAAGAGGGAAGAAGAAAAAAGAGAGAGCCAATTGGCTCTCTCTTTTTTGGTCGGAGTGACAAGACTTGAACTTGCGACCTCGTGCACCCCAAGCACGCACTCTAGCCACCTGAGCTACACCCCGATTGCTATTTGATTATAGCGAAGGATTGATAGATGTCAAGGCTCGGAGATGAAATGAGAGCATGTGGTAGACCTTGACAGCGGTGAACGATAACTGCTATGATGCAGAAGCTCATAGGGGAGTGGCTCAACGGTAGAGCAACGGTCTCCAAAACCGTCGGTTGCGTGTTCGAATCGCGTCTCCCCTGCCAGGATTGTCGGAAGCGACAATCCTTTTTTTATGTTAAAATCGGAGAAGTATTTAACGAGGAGAAGCGCTTGAGTTCTGAGAAGTTGATCATCTATACAGATGGGGCATGTTCTGGGAATCCTGGGCCTGGAGCCTGGGCCTATTTTTTGAAGCTAGGCCAGCATGAGAAGAGTCAATCTGGTTTCGTTTCGGATACGACGAATAATCGCATGGAAATGATGGCGGCGATAGAGGCCCTCTCGGCTCTGAAGTATCCTTGCAAGGTCTACCTCCATTCTGATTCGGCCTATCTCGTACGGGCGTTTCATGAGCGTTGGTATGATCGCTGGCAGAAGAAGGGCTGGAGGAATTCCGCCAAGCAACCAGTGGCCAATCTCGACCTCTGGCAGAAGCTTTTGACTCTGACAGCCAAGCATGAAGTGGAATGGATCAAGGTCAAGGGTCATGCGGATGATCACTATAATAATTTTGTCGATGAACTCGCCGTCCGAACGCTGAGAGACGGTGTCGCGCGCTCGGAGACTGAATCTGAGGCAGGAGAGCAGTCCAATGCGAGATAATGAGCGCGAACGGCTGATGGAGAAAGATCTCGGAGGACGTGAGGTCTTTTCAGGTCGTGTCTTTTCTGTGGAAGTCAGGGATGTTGCCCTGAGCGATGGGGAGAGGTCGACGCGTGAAATTGTGCGACACCCGGGGGGTGCTGCGATTTTGGCTTTGACTTCGGATCTTCAGATGCCCCTTATCTGGCAATATCGAGCCCCGTATGGAGAGCTCATTCCAGAGCTTCCTGCGGGGAAAGTAGAGCGAGGAGAGTCGCCTCTTGCGTGTGCACAGCGAGAGCTGCTAGAAGAATGTGGCTTGAGCTCAGATAACTGGCAAATGTTTCTATCCTTTTATCCGAGTCCTGGCTATCTTGATGAATCCATCCATGTCTTCATTGCCAGGGACTGTCAGAAGGTGCAGGAGATGATGCCCGATCCAGGGGAGTTCATTCATTGTGAGTGGATCTCTCTTGCTGAGGCTTATCAGAGAGTATTAAGAGGGGAGATCAAGGATGCCAAGACGCAGCTAGCGCTCTTGCATCACATGTGTTTAGAATCTCAAGAGGCAGAGGTTGTGTATGGCGAGAATGACTAAGGCAGAGCGAGAGCGCAGGCAGGCACAGCGGCGGGAATTGGGAGCGATGTTGCTCATTGGTCTCGCTCTTTTTGTGGCGGCCATTCTCTGGTTGCCTCAGGGTCTGACGGGTGAGCTCGGCGCTCATATCGGCGATTTTTTGGCTTCGCTCTTCGGTACGGCAGCCCACCTGCCGCCTTTTCTTTGCTCCTATCTCGCTTTAGAGATCTTTTTGGCGCGCGAGCTTGCTTTTTCCCGTAAGAGGCAGATTCTGACGCTCTGTCTTTTCCTTGCTCTCATGTGTCTGATCTCTGTCTTCACGGTTTCTGAAGATGAGCTCATTCGTTTGGCCACTGTCGATGGCGAGGTTCGGGCGACGAGGGTCTTGAGCCTTCTCTGGCAGGCCCGAGGTATTGAGGAAGTCACACACGCTTCGGCTTTCTGGTATGGTGGCTTCTTTGCTACGCTCATGAGTCTTGGTCTCGTCAATGTCGTCGGTCAGGTCGGTGCCGTCATCCTCTTGGCCATCGCCCTCCTGATGATTCTTTTGCTCTTGTTCAACTTCTCTTATGCCTCCCTGATTCGGAGTGGATATCTCAGCCTCATGTCTTATAAGTCTGATTACATGGAGTCGAGGCGCGACCATAGAGCGCGAGCCCTCGAGGAGAATGAGATGATACGCCCGGAGCCGGATGACAGGCGGCTTGGGCGTGACACTGTGGAGACGGTAGAAGAGCTTATGACTGAGCATGATTCACAAGAGGAGCTCAATCGTTTGACGAATATGTCGCCCAGAGACGAATGGTCAGCTTCTGAATTTGTAAGGAGCACGGCGATTCCGTCGTCGGGATTCCAATTGGAGGAGTCTACAAGCCCCGAGATCTCGGGCAATTCTTGGTCCTCAGATGACGCGTTGACTTTTGGACTGCCTGATGGAGATTGGAGACTGACAGATCTCGCTGAGGCGCCAGGGGCATATGCCTCGAGTGACGAGCTGTCCGCGCTGCCACAGCTCGATAGCATCGATCGCGCTGAGATGAGCCCCCCGCCGGAGGTGAAAATAAAGAGCGAAGAGTCACTTTCTGCTTTTGAGCTCGACGAGGATATTCTTGCCAGGGCTCAGGAGATCGAGGCGCTGAGTGAATCGCTTCAAGCTGAAGATGCGCGCGATAATTGGCAGGATCGACAAGAGGGGGCGACTCCGCCCAAGAAGAAGGCGCAGCAGCTGCAAGTCTACGCCGCACCACCCATGAAGCTCCTGCAGCCTGAGCAAAGACAGAAGGAGAATCCTGAACAGGAGGCAGAAATTCGCCTGCTCGGGGCGACCTTGGAGAAGACGCTCAACGATTTTGGCATCTCAGCCAAGGTTATCAATTTCACCACTGGACCGACGATTTCGCGCTTTGAGATTGCACCTGGCCCAGGTGTCAAGGTCTCCAAAATTGTCAGCTTGGCCGATGATATTGCGCTTGCGCTGGCAGCGACGGCTGTGCGAATTGAGGCCCCCATTCCGGGTAAGTCTGCCGTCGGTATAGAGATCCCCAATAAGCAGACCTCAGCGGTCCTCCTCCGCGGGATTCTAGAGGATCGCCGCTTTCAAGAGAACAAGGCGCCCCTCCTCTCGGCCATTGGTCGCGATATACAGGGTGAGCCTATTTTCTGTGACATCGCAAAGATGCCCCATCTTTTAATAGCAGGGGCCACGGGCTCGGGGAAGTCTGTCTGTATCAATTCGATCCTGATCTCTCTCCTCTACCGCAGCGGGCCCGAAGACTTGAGACTGCTGATGATCGATCCCAAGGTGGTCGAACTCTCGGTGTATAACGGGATTCCGCATCTTCTCCAGCCAGTAGTTACCAACCCCAAAAAGGCGACGGCTGTCCTGCGCTGGGCCGTCGATGAGATGAGTCGACGCTACAATCTCTTTGCCCATGCGGGCGTCCGCGACTTTACTTCTTTCAATGACTGGTTGGCCAGTGGTCACTTCCTTACCGATCCAAAGCTCTCTAACGAGAGACTGCCTTATATCGTTCTTGTCATCGATGAGTTATCCGACCTGATGGCGACGTCTGCCGCCGAGGTCGAGGAGTCGATTTCTCGGCTGACGGCCATGGCGAGAGCTGCAGGTATTCATCTGATCATCGCCACTCAGCGCCCTTCCGTCGACGTCATCACAGGTGTCATCAAAGCGAATATTCCCTCTCGTATCGCCTTTGCCGTAGCAAGCCAAGTAGATTCTCGAACCATCCTCGACTTGGCAGGAGCTGAAAAACTCTTGGGAAAAGGTGACATGATCTATGCGCCGCAGTCCTCCGCAAAATCTCTGCGCGGTCAAGGCTCTTTTGTCACAGATCGCGAGGTGGAGGCTGTCGTCAAGTATCTCAAGAGTCACTTTGGCGAGCAGTATGACGAGGAAGTAGGGGAAGCTATTGAAAATTCAAGTCGAGCAGTTGTCAGTGCGGGAGCGGCGGGCGACGACGATGAAATGGATGAGCTCTTGCCCGATGCGATGCAAGTCTGCCTCGACAATGACTACGCTTCAATTTCGTTACTGCAAAGACGCTTGAATATTGGCTATCCTAGAGCGGCACGCATTGTAGATCAGCTGCACGATGTCGGGGCGATCGGCCCCTTTGAAGGGTCTAAACCACGTAAGATAGTGGTGAAAGATATGAAGCAATTCCACGCCCTCTTGAATCCGGGTGAGGGAAACTAGAAAGGATGTACTATGGCAATCAGAATTGACGGTCGAGAACTGTCCAAGAAAGTGAAGGAAAGAATCAAGGCGGAAGTTGAAGAACTCAAGGCTTCGGGCAAAAGAGCCCCTGGTCTCGCCGTCATACAGGTCGGCGCCGATCCTGCCTCTTCGATTTATGTCCGCAACAAGGAAAAGGCGTGTGAGCAGTGCGGCTTCGTCTCTTGGAAGAAGAATTTGCCTGAAGATACGACGGAGGAAGAACTCTTAAATCTCGTCAAGGAGCTCAATAACAATCCGGACTGTGATGGGATTTTGTGCCAGCTGCCCCTGCCCAAGCATCTCAATGAGGATCTTGTCATCGAGACGATCAGCCCCGATAAGGATGTCGACGGATTCCACCCGATCAGTGCAGGGAAGCTTCTCTTGGGACTGCCGACTCTTGAGCCCTGCACGCCAGCAGGCATCATGGAGATGCTCCACGATTACGGAATCGAAATTGCTGGCAAGAAGGCCGTTGTCCTCGGACGCTCCAATATCGTCGGCAAACCGATTGCACTCATGCTTCTCCGTGAGCACGCGACTGTGACGATCTGCCATTCCAAGACGGCCAATATGAAAGAAATTTGCCAAGAGGCAGACATCTTGGTCTCTGCGATGGGCCGGGCTGAGATGATTGATCTTGACTACACCAATCCAAATCAAGTGATCATCGATGTCTCCATCAATCGAAAAGACGACGGCAAGGTCGTCGGGGATATTGACTTCGCCGAGGTCGAGCCCCACGTCCAGGCCATCACACCAGTTCCTGGCGGTGTCGGCCCGATGACGATTGCGATGTTGATGTCTAATACCCTCCAGGCCTACAAGCGCCATGAGGGCATGGATGCATAGAAAACTTCACGAGGGGGCGGTCGCGCTGGCGGCCGCCCTCCGCGACAAGGGCTTGACGCTGGCCTGTGCTGAGTCGCTCTCAGGCGGACTGGCCATGTCGAAGCTCGTTGAGATTCCGGGGATATCGCCCCTCTTAACTGGGGGCGTCGTCTGTTATCAGGATAGTGTCAAACGGGATCTGCTCAAGATTGATCTCAATAAGCTCCCGGGAGGCTCAGTCGTCAGCGAGGACTGTGCGCTGCGGATGCTCAAGGGTCTTTTGACCCTTATCCCCAGCGATGCGGCGCTGAGTTTGACAGGGAACGCGGGGCCAGAGGCTGCTGGCGGTCAAGCTGTCGGGCGAGTGTATATTGGCTATCGCTTAGGGCAGCGCTATCGAGTTCAAGAATGTGATTTTCAGGGGGATCGTCAGAGCATCCGTGAGATGGCCGTCTTAGAGGCCTATCGCGGACTTATAGAGATGATATCCAAAAGCCCCATTGGAGGCTTTTGACTTAAATTGACAGCCCATGGAGGACCTTGAGATCTCCTAGGCCTGTTAGTGTATATAGAGATTTAAAAAAGGAGAGTGACCATGGCAAAAGCAAAGTCTGGGAAATCGAGTCAGAATATAGGACCCAAGGGGGAGGGCGAACGTCAGAAGGCTCTCGATATGGCGATGAAGCAGATCGAGAAGCAGTTTGGCAAGGGCGCCATCCTCAAAATGGGAGAAGAAGAACATATCAATGTCCAATCGATTCCGACGGGGGCTCTATCACTAGACATCGCCCTCGGTATCGGCGGCTTGCCACGCGGTAGAATCGTCGAGATTTATGGTCCGGAGAGTTCTGGTAAGACAACAGTGGCTCTTCACGTGGTCGCAGAATGTCAGAAGCAGGGAGGGATTGCGGCATTTATTGATGCTGAGCACGCCCTCGATCCTGTTTACGCCGAAAAAATCGGGGTCGATGTCGATGAGTTATTAATCTCCCAGCCCGATCATGGTGAGCAAGCGCTCGAGATCTGTGAGGCGCTGGTTCGCTCGGGAGCCGTCGACATTATTGTCGTCGACTCTGTTGCGGCCCTCGTCCCCAAGGCGGAGATTGACGGCGAGATGGGTGACGTCCAAGTCGGAGCGCAGGCACGACTGATGTCCCAGGCCCTGAGAAAACTCGCAGGTGTTTCCGCAAAGTCAGAAACTCTGATTATCTTTATCAATCAGCTACGTGAGAAAATCGGCGTGATGTTCGGCAATCCTGAGACGACGACTGGTGGTCGTGCTCTCAAGTTTTATGCCTCTGTACGCCTTGATGTGCGCAGAATTGATACCTTAAAAGACGGAACGGAGTCCGTCGGTGCCAAGACAAGAGTTAAAGTCGTCAAGAACAAAATGGCGCCTCCCTTCCGAGAAGCGATCTTTGACATCCTCTATGGGGAGGGAATCTCACGTGAGGGCACCTTGCTCGATCTTGCCTCCGAGCTGGATATTATTGATAAATCGGGTTCGTGGTACAGCTATAAGGATGAAAAACTGGGCCAGGGCCAGACCAATGCCCGCCAATGGCTCAAAGAAAATCCCGACAAGTTTGAGGAGATTGAAGAGGCAGTGCGTCAGCACTATCACATCGGGGGTGATCCCAGTGACAGTCCCGAGGAGAAGGAACAGAGCGTTCGCCCACAGAAGAAAACTCAAGTCGAAGAGGATGATGTCGATGCTGAACTCGACGAGCTCTTAAATCTTGATGACTGAGATGAATAAATCTGAAGAACAGGATTATCGGTCAGCAAGAGAAGCTGCTGTCAAGTACATCGGCTCTAATTTCAGCCGCTCACGGGCGGCCATTCGGCATAAACTACAGCGCTTGGGCTATGAGTCGGGGCTCATTGAGCAGGTCATTGTCGACCTGGAGGATATGGACTACCTTTCTGACCTAAGGGCGGCGCGCATCAGCGTGGCGCGACATCAGGGGAGAAGGGCCAAGGGAGATCTCTTCTTGAAAAACTTGCTCTATGAGCAGGGGATTGACCGAGTGGCGGCTGAGGAGGTGCTTTCTGAACTTCCTCCTGAGGCATCACGACTCATGGAATTGCTAGCCGATCTCTCTTCCTCCCTCAAGGACAAGGGATATCAGCGGGCATATCGCTTTTTGCTCGGGCGGGGCTTCAGCTCTGATCTTGTGAGACGAGCTCTGGAGGAGACTTTTGAAGAAGAATAAGTATTATCTCCTATCTCTTGGCTGCCCCAAAAATGAGGCGGATGCTGAGAGCATGATCTATATCTTGCGCGAGGCGGGATATGAATTTACGCCAGATCCAGAAGCGGCTGACTACCTGATCATCAATACCTGTGGCTTCATCACTGCGGCCAAGGCGGAGGCCATCTCGGCGACGCTCGAACTTGCCGATCTCAAGCGCCCTGGCGCTAAGCTAGTCATGACAGGTTGCCTGCCCCAGCGCTATATGGCCGAGGTCTATAGAGATCTGCCAGAAGTTGATGCCTGTCTCGGCACAGCTGAATATAAGAATATAGCTCAAGTGCTGGATGCCCTCGGCCAGGAGCAGTTTGAGCCCTGCATGAGAGCCCCAGCCCCTGGCTCCCTAGCGCACTTGGAGCAGGGCCGCGTGGCCGATCTCAGCCGCGCCTACGCCTATCTCAAAGTGGCTGAAGGCTGCTCAAATCACTGTGCTTTTTGCGCGATTCCAGGTATTCGTGGCCCTCTGCGCTCCAGACCTCAGGCAAGTCTCGTGCGCGAGGCCAGGGATCTGTCCAAGGCTGGGTTCCAGGAGTTGATTCTCGTCGCCCAAGACACTGCGCGCTATGGGACGGATCTCAAGACAGGGGAGACGCTTGTCACAGTTCTGCGAGCCCTCCTCGAAGAGACAGAGATCCCTTGGATTCGACTAATGTATACCTATGGCGATGCCCTGAGTGATGAGATGATCGCTCTCATGGCCAGTGAAGAGCGAATTTTACCCTATTTGGACATGCCGATTCAGCATGTCAGCGACGCCATTTTGAAGCGCATGGGCCGTCATGAGACAAAGGCTGATATTGCTCGAAATATCTTGCGTCTCAGAAACAGTATTCCAAATCTCATCCTACGTACGACCGTTCTCTTGGGTTTTCCTGGCGAAAGAGAAGATGAGGTCAGCGAGCTCATCGACTTTATTCAGGAACATCCCTTTGACCGCTTGGGTTGCTTTGCCTTTTCCCCTGAGGAAAAAACGAGGGCCTATCGCCTCCCCGGGCAGATTGATGATGAGACCAAGGCCTCACGCGTCGAGCGCGTCATGACTGTACAGGCCGAGATTGCTGAGAGACAGGCGAAGGCACGTCTCGGTCAGAGAGTTGATGTCTTGCTTGAGTCCGTGTCTCCCGACGGCATCTTCTATGTCGGCCGTTCTTACGGAGAGGCTCCCGAGATTGACCCCGATATTTTCCTCCTCAACAGCCGAGGAGAGGAGCTGAGACTTGGTCAGCGAGTCCGAGCTGAGATCATCGATGTCCAAGGGTATGATTTAACGGCAAAGACTGTATAATAACCTTGTGAGAACTTGCGGAGGTGAGTATGAAATTAAATTTACCTAATAAACTGACCCTGATGAGGATGGCCCTCATCCCCCTTGTCATGCTCTTACTTCTGGAGATTCCCTTCTGGCCAGCCCAGATTCGCTTTATTCATTCTCTTTTCGGTCAGATCGCAGCGCTTGTCCTCTTCGTCATTGCATCTCTGACCGACTTCTTTGATGGGCGTATTGCAAGGAGCCGTAACTTGGTCACCAACTTTGGCAAGTTTACAGATCCTCTTGCGGACAAGATGTTGGTCTTGTCGGTCTTGCTGGCCTTTGTGGCGAGAGGACGAGTTCATGCCTTTGTCTTCTTCGTGATCTTGGCGCGGGAACTGATTATCACGGGGCTGCGCCAAGTCGCCCTCGAAAAGCGCCAAGTCATCGCGGCGTCGTGGTGGGGCAAGGTCAAGACGACAGTTCAGCTCTTTGCCCTGATCTTCTTGATGCTTGAGGGAATTCTCGGCCACTTCTTCGTGGAGAGGGTGGGAGACTCGGCCCCGCGTCTCTTAGCACTTTATGTAGTGACAGATCTCCTCATCGCTATTGCTGTGATTCTCGCCATCATCTCCGCCTATGATTATTTCAGGAAGAATCGTTCTGTTCTCAGAGATGATGCCTGAGCGCATCTGGTTACTATAACTTGACTTTGCTGAGCTTGACATTTACTATGCGAGCACAAAGAATTAAAGAGATTTTGCACACTGCAAATCACAAGGAGGTTACTGTGTCACAGGAAAAAATCTTTGAAAAAGTTCGTTCCATGCTGTCCGAGGAACTCGGCATCGATGCTGAGAGAATTACCATGGATTCCAACTTCATCGATGATCTGAATGCCGACTCTCTCGACATCGTCGATATGATTGTCGAAATGGAGCACGAGTTCGATCTCTCCATTCCCGATGAAGAGGCCGAGCGCATCAAGACTGTGGGCGATGCCGTCAATTATATCGCCAACAATATCTAGGTGCCTAAAAAACACAAATTACAGCAGAATCAGGGGACAGAGAGGGTTCACCCTCTCGTCCTCAAATTTTGTCGCCAGGAAAATTTAAATTTGCAGTGGCCAGAGCTGATGCATCTGGCTCTGACGCATCCGAGCTATGGCTATGAGCGTAATCATAGCCGTGACTATGAGCGTTTAGAGTTTTTAGGCGATGCGGTCCTCGAGCTCCTTGTCTCAGATTATATCTATCATGATCCCAAGTCTTTTCCCGAGGGGGATATGACAAAATTACGCGCCAGCATGGTGCGTGAGGAGAGTCTTGCGCAGCTTGCTAGAGATATGAAACTCGGCAGCTACCTCTTCTTGGGTCATGGTGAGGAGCAGGGGGGCGGTCGTGACAAGGATTCAAATCTCAGCGATGCCTTTGAAGCTGTTTTGGCGGCGATCTACCTCAATCTTGGCCTGATGGCTGCAGCCGCTTGGTTGGCGCCACGTCTTGCCAAGTTAAGTCGCCAGGCGATGGCGGGTGAACTGGTCGATGACTATAAGAGTCGTCTGCTCGAATATTTTCAATCGCGTCACGATGTGGAGGGCGTGAGTTTTGAGGTCTTTCAGACGGGAGGACCAGCCCACAAGCCGCTCTTCAAGGCACGCGTCATCTATCGTGGTACGGAACTGGCGGTCGGCGAAGCGGGGAGTAAGAAGCGAGCTGAACAATTGGCTGCCTCTGAGGCTTTGGCCAAAATTAAAAAGATGGAGATGTCTTAGGCGTGCATATTGAAGCGCTGACAATTCAGGGGTTCAAGTCATTTCCGGACCGGGTCAAAATTGAGTTTAGACCTGGGATTACGGCTATCGTAGGACCTAATGGCAGCGGTAAGTCGAATGTGTCTGAGGCCGTGCGCTGGGTTCTCGGCGAGCAGAGTGCCAGGAGTCTGCGCGGCGACTCGATGCAAGATGTCATCTTTAATGGGACGCAGAGTCGACAGCGTCTCGGTTTTGCCGAGGTCAGCTTGGATTTTAAGGGTGTCATGCACCTGGGACTCGGGACGGATGCCCTGACGGTCACCCGACGTTACTATCGCAGTGGCGACAGTGAATACCTTCTCAATGGAGAGCTCGTCCGACTCAAGGATATCTCTGAGCTCTTTGCTGATACTGGAATCGGGAAGAAGGGATATTCTTTTATTTCCCAGGGTAAAGTCGATGAGCTCCTCCATGAGCAGGGGGATGAGAGACGCAAGATTTTCGATGAGGCCGCGGGGATTGTCAAGTTGAAACTCCGGCGTAAGGAGGCCATGCGAAGACTCGTCGAGAGCCGCGAGAATTTGAATCGCTCGGCCGACGCTTTGACTATTTTGCGCGAGCGCTACGAACCCCTCTCCGAAGCCGCTGAGAAGCTTAAGATCTATCGCGAACTGGAGAAGGAGCTGAAGCGGCTCGATTTGAGCTTGGCAGTGTCGGATGCAAGCCGCAGTCAAGCTGAGATCGAGGCGATTGAAGAGCAGTTGTCGACCTATCAAAATGACCTGGACGCAGTCGATCGACAAGTCAAGGATTGTCAGCAGCGCCTTGCCGTAGGAGCGAGTGAGCGAGAAGAGCTCGAAGAGCGCCTCGAGAGCTCGCGACGTCAAGAGATTGAGGATCGAGCCCAAGGTGCCGAATTACAGGAATTAGAAGTTCGATTGAGGACTACAGCCGAGCTCTATAAGCGTGATATCGACCGCCTCCAGACGGAGCTGACAAGACTCCAGTCAGATTATGAGGCAGTCTTGGCGCAGCCGGTAGAGCCTGTCGATTTTTCGGCGGATGAAGAAAAGCTGCGCCTTTTGGAGAGGGACTTAGGGGCGACTCATAAAGCTCTTGACTTGGCGCGGGATGCCGAGATTGAGGCAGAATTTGAAGCGACGGAAGTCCAGCGCCAGATCGCCAAGTTACAAGATGAACGTCTCAAATTATTTGAAAGTCGCGCAGAACTGCGGGCCAAGGTTCTATCCCGGCAGGAGCAATCACGCCAAGATCGAGAAAAAAGAAGCCAAATTGATCTTCAGATTGCTGAATTAGAAGGGGAGAAAAAAGAACTCGAGCAAGTGCGTCTAGGGGCAGAAGTCGCTCTGGAGAAAGCTCGGGAGGCCAAGCGGAAATCTGAGGAGCGCGCCACAGCTCTATTTGGCGACATTCGAGAGGCTCGTCGCTCGGCGCAGGAAGCCGAAATCAGTCTCACTTTGCTCCAGAATGCGGAGCGTGAATTTCAAGGATATCGGCAGGCTTATAAACGTCTCCGACAAGCCAGTGAAAAGGAAGCAGATTTGCTACGTGGGCTGATTGGGCCTCTTGGGCAACTGATTGAGGTCGATTCCAGCTATGAGCAAGCCGTGGAGAGGGCCTTGGGAGCTGCGATCCACTACCTCGTTGTGGAGAGCAAGGCTGAGGCCAGCCGGCTTATCGACTGGCTGAAGGAGCAACGAGCTGGGCGAGAGACATTTATCCCCTTAGATCATTTTCAAGGTCAAGCGGCTATTGATCTTCCCACGGATCTCAGAGGAGAGGCGTCGGTCCTCGGCGTTCTTTCTACCTATGTCAACTGCGACTCGAGATATCGTGGCATTGTTGATGATATCTTGGGCCGCATAGTGCTCGTTGAGGACCTCCCCGCCGCGCTGGCTCTCCAGAGTGCAGGTCACCGCCGCTGGCGCCTCGTGACCCTCGCAGGCGAACTCTTGCACCCCAGCGGCTCGGTCACGGGTGGGATAGAAAGCGGCAGGAACTGGGACCTTCTCGCTCGTCGGAATGCGCTGCACGCCGCAGAGCGAGAACTTGAGGAACTGCAACTGCGCCTAGAAGTTCTCACGGCCGAGCAAGAGGCAAATGATGCTGATCTTGCATCTAAAAGTCATACCCTCACGATCTGTCAGGAAGATGAGGAAGTCAGGCGTCGAGAGATCGTCATATTGGAGACACGTCTCAAGGAAATGTATCAGCAGCGCGAATCTCAGACCCTGAGCGAGGCCGAGGCTGGAGCGGAAGAGGCTCTCCAGGAAAACTTGGATCGCCTGGAGTCAGAACTGGAGATTCTCGCAGAAAAATATGAGCAGGCGCGGGAGAGCTGGCCAGAACTCGAGGCTCAACTGAGTGCCGCGAGGGCGCAGCTCCGCCAGGCAGAACTCCGGTATCAGGAAGAAAACAGTCGCTTCTTGGAGTCAAAGTCTGCCCTGCAAGAGCGCCAATCAGTGCAGACACAGTATGCTGAGCGCCTGGCGAAAAGTCGTCACGATCTCGAGACGAAGTCTCAAGAACTTAAAATCATGGAGGAGCGCCTGATCGGTCTAGAGAGAGAGCGAGAAGAGAGCAAGATCAAGATATTGGCGTATCAGACTGAGCACAGTAAGAGACAGGCGGCGCAGGAAGTTTTAGAAGAGAGCCTAAAAGCTCTTCTTGCGAAGCGCGAAGAACTCTATCAGATGAGCTCTGCTCTCCAGAGTCAGCGTCAGGAGATTGCCCTGCAGATGACACGGGCAGAGGCGCAAAGGGAGCGCCGTATTCAGACGCTCCAGAGTGAGAAGAATCGTCTCTGGGAGCAGTACGAGCTCTCTTGGCAGGAAGTTCTCGCCGAGGTGCAAAAGCTGGAGGCGCCGCAAGAGGTCAGCCGGCGCGACGTCAATCGACTGCGGCAAGAGATCAAGGAACTCGGCGAGATTCAAGCAGGTGCTGACCGCGACTTTATCGAACTTCAAGAGCGGGTCAACTTTCTCGAGCAACAACATGCGGATCTTGAAAAAAGTCAAAGAGAAGTCGAAGGGCTCATCCAAGATCTTGAACTTAAGATGCTCGAGCGCTTCAATCATGAGTTTGAGAATCTACGTGTGGCTTTTGCCGAAGTATTTGCCGAACTGTTCCAAGGAGGAAGCGCCGACCTCGTCTTGCTCGATCCAGAGGACCTCGACTCGCCCATTGAAATTAAGGCTCAGCCGCCAGGTAAGAAACTGCAAAATCTTTCGCTCCTGTCGGGAGGTGAGCGCGCATTGACGGCTATCGCCGTTCTCTTTGCGCTCTTTAAACTGCGGCCGGCGCCCTTTGCGATTCTGGACGAAGTTGAATCTGCTCTCGACGAGGCCAATATCGATCGTTTTACGGCCTATTTACGGCGCTACATCGATAAGACGCAGTTTATCCTGATCACGCACCGCAAGAACACGATGGCCGTGGCTGAGCGTCTCTACGGCGTCAGCATGCGTGAGCGCGGGGTCTCGCACTTGCTCTCCCTCGAGCCCGAGAGTCTCGATCGCGCCCCCTATCTCAATTAAATGGAGGATTACTATGAGTATTTTTGACAAGTTTAAGACAGGATTGACGAAGACAAGAGATTTTTTTACGGACAATCTCAATAAGATTGCCGCTAATTTGGGCTACTTTGATGAAGAACAACTAGAAGAATTGGAAATGCTCCTCATTCGCTCAGACGTCTCGGCCCCCGTTGCTGATAAATTGCTCGAGAGAGTGCGTGAGGATGTCAGGCAGACGGGTAAAAATGATACGGCCTCGGTCATTGCCTCTCTCAAGGCTGGCATGCTCGAGATCTTAGGACCAAGACAGAGTCTTCGCCTCCGCCCAGAAGAATTCAACATCTTATTGCTCATTGGGGTCAACGGCACTGGCAAGACGACGAGTGCTGGTAAGCTGGCCCATCGCTATAAAGAAGAGGGACTCAAGGTGATCATGGCGGCGGCAGACACTTTTAGGGCCGCAGCCATCGAGCAGTTGCAAGCTTGGGGGCAGAGAGCGGGGGTGCCTGTTGTCGCCTCTGAGACGGGACATGACCCAGCAGCCATTGTCTACGATGCCATCCAGGCCGCCAAGGCACGGCAGTCGAATCTCTTGATTATCGATACGGCGGGGCGTCTGCACAACAAGCAAAATCTCATGGATGAATTGGGCAAAATTCATCGCGTGATCAGCCGTGAGGCGCCGAATGCGCGTGTCGAGTCACTGCTCTCAGTTGATGCGACGACGGGCCAGAATGCCTTGGTTCAAGCTGAAGAATTTGCCAAGGTGACGCTCTTGTCAGCCCTGATCATGACAAAGCTCGACGGCAACTCCAAGGGGGGAATAGCGCTCGCGCTCGCTCATTCATCACATCTGCCCATTATTTTGGTCGGGCTCGGAGAAGATATCGATGACCTCCAAGACTTTGATCCAGAACTATTTGTCGACTCGCTCCTGCCAGATGTTGAGGCCCTGGCAAAACAGGACTAACTCTGTCAAGGTGGAGTCTTGACAGATCCTTTTTAGGCCGTTATGATTCCTAGCGATGCAGGCACAAGATCAATTGGAAAAATACGTCGAGCTCGGTCAGCTCTTCTCCTATTACGGGCCACTGCTGCCTGAGAAGACGAGGCGGACACTCGCGTCATATTTGACAGATAATTTAACCCTCAGCGAAATCGCTGAAAATGAGGGCTGCTCACGACAGGCCGTTCACGCCCAGGTCAAACAGGGCTGCCATCGGCTCTATGCTTTTGATTTACAGCTGGGCCTTCTACAGAAGGCAGAGTTGTATCTCGATCTCGAGCAAAAGCTCATCGAGCAGATCCGAGGCGGGCGAACCGAATCAGCGCTGGCGGTGCTTCAGGCCGTGCGAGCGCTCTTTAGTCTAGAGGATAAGGACCATGCTGCAAAATCTGAGCGATAAGCTGACGGCGATCAGCGAGAAAATAAAGGGTAAGCAGAGAATTAGCGAAGCAGATCTCAAGGAGATGCAACGTGAAATTCGCCTCGCCCTCCTCGAAGCTGACGTCAACTACCAAGTCGTCAAGGACTTTGTCAGGGATATTGCAGATCGCTGTGTCGGGCAGGAGGTCATGAAGAGTCTGACTCCTGGCCAGCAAGTCGTCAAAATCGTCCATGAGGAACTGATAGAAATCCTCGGCTCGGATCAGGCTAAGATCAGCTTTTCGCCGACGGGCTTCACAGTTATTATGCTCTATGGACTCCAGGGTTCTGGGAAGACGACGACGGCCGCAAAGCTCGGCGTCTTCTTGAGAAAGCAGGGGAAGAAACCCCTCTTGGCCTCGGTCGACGTCCATCGTCCTGCCGCCCAGGAACAGCTGGCGACTCTGGCCAAGCAGGCTGATCTCAATTACTACATTCACCCTGAGGAACCCTCGGCCGTCGAAATTGCCAGAGAGGCGATGGATCGGGCTCGCTACCTTCTCTGTGATGTCTTGATCGTTGATACGGCAGGCCGGATGACGGTGGATCCCGAACTGATGGCAGAACTCAAGGAGATCAACGAGCTTGTCAAACCACACGAGCGTCTCCTTGTCCTCGATGCGATGATCGGTCAAGAGGCCGTCAATATCGCCGAGCACTTTAACAATGAAATCGGCGTCGATGGCTACATCATGACCAAGCTGGACGGCGATGCTCGTGGTGGTGCCGCCCTCTCTATTCGCAAGGTCACTGGGAAACCTATCAAGATGATCGGCGTCGGGGAGAAGATCTCTGAGTTTGAAGAGTTCTATCCAGATCGCATGGCCTCACGGATTCTCGGCATGGGCGACGTTCTCTCTCTGATTGAGAAGGCGTCTCAGGCTCTCGACGAGGAGAAGGCGCAGGAGGCCTATGATCGCCTTAAGCGCAATGCCTTTGATCTCAATGATCTGATGGACCAGATTCAGCAAATGAAGAAATTAGGCCCCCTCCAGGAGATCATTTCATTTCTACCTGGGGCCAAGCAGATCAAAGATCTTGAGGTCGACGATAAGATTGTCGATCGACAACTGGCTCTCCTGCGGAGTATGACTGAGGCCGAGAGACGCAATCCGAGACTCTTGGATGCCAGCAGACGCAAGCGTATCGCCAAGGGCTCTGGACAAGATGTGGCAGATGTCAACCGTCTCTTGAAGCAGTTCAATGAGATGCAGAAGATGATGAAGAAATTCAAAAGGATGTCTAAAGGACAAAAACGCCAGATGGCCCGCCTCTTCGGGGCTGACGATCTCCCGTTTTAACCTTAGAGATAAATAGAAGACCATACGGAGGATATTATGGCAGTTAAAATTCGACTGAAGAGAGTCGGTATGAAGAAGCAAGCCCACTACAGAATCGTCGTGGCAGATTCGCGTTTCCCGCGGGATGGCCGTTTCATTGAGGAGATCGGTTATTACAACCCCAATACAGACCCTGCGGATATCAAGCTTGACTGCGAAAAAGCCAAGGACTGGGTCAAGAAGGGTGCTCAGCCTACGGAGACTGTGAGAGCCATCATGAAGAAGGCAGGCGCTCTTGACTAGGCCCATGGAAGAACTGTTAAAGCATATCTTAGAGGCCCTCGTCGACAAGCCCGAGGCCATTGTGATTGAGCGCCGTGAAAACGAGAATGGCATCACCCTCGAGGTGACCGTTGATCCCGACGACATGGGTCAAGTCATCGGTCGTGGCGGCAGAAGAGCCCAGGCCATTCGTCAGATTATGAAGGCCAAGGGCATGCGGACAGGCGATCGCATTTACGTTGATATTCTGGACGAATGCAAGAACAACTGATCATCGGACAGATCACCAAGGCGCACGGTCTGAAAGGCGAAGTCAAGATCCGTTCATTCGCTGATGATCCCGAGCGCTTTTTGGCGCTCAGGGACTGTCAGTTGGAGGATCCTAACGGGC
Organism: Bacillota bacterium; assembly: GCA_023426575.1. Classification (GTDB taxonomy): domain Bacteria; phylum Bacillota; class Clostridia; order Saccharofermentanales; family DTU023; genus JAFAAL01. The sequence continues at coordinate 69,994 of JAFAAL010000012.1, read as the reverse complement.
AGGTTCTGAGAACCCTCAAGGTGCGCAAGGCACGTGCTGCAGGGCGCGAGGTCTTTCTGTCCTTTGTCGAATGTTCTGATCGCGAGGCGGCAGAGGCTCTCAAGGGGCTCTATCTCTCTGTCCCCCGGGAAAAGGCGCAGACGCTCGACGCCAACAGTTGGTATGTCTGTGACCTCATCGGGCTCTCCGTTTACGATCGGGAGACCTTGCTTGGCAAGGTGACAGAAGTTCTGAGCACGGGGCATCGCGATCTTCTCGAAGTCGAGAGCGACACGGCCAAGAAAATATACATCCCGCTCAATCGCATTTGGCTCCAAGACGTTGATCTCATAGGAGGGAGCATACAGTTTGAGCTTCCCGAGGGCCTCGTCGAGATCTTTGACTGATGTCTCAAAAAGAATATAAAGTCATCACTCTCTTTCCTGAGACGATCCAGGCCTATATGGATGCTTCAATGATGGGGCGCGCCCAGGCGCGGGAGATTTTCTCTCTTGATCTCGTGCAGCTGAGAGACTATGCCATCAATGACTACGGTCAAGTTGATGATAAGGTCTATGGTGGTGGCCGAGGCATGCTCTTGATGGCAGAACCCATTCATCGAGCCTGGCAGGCCTGTCAAGCTGAGAGAGAGCGGCCGCTGCGCACCATTTACTGTTCACCGAGAGGGAGGCGCTTTGACCAGCAGCTTGCGCACGACCTGGCAGCCGAAGAAGGTCTCGTCATCCTCTGTGGTCACTACGAGGGGGTCGATGAGCGCGTCTTAGAAGCTTGTCAGGCTGAAGAGATAAGCCTCGGCGACTTTGTACTCAGCGGTGGTGAAATCTGTGCTATGGCCATCCTCGATGCAGTGCTCCGGCTTATTCCTGGCGTCCTCCCTGATCCAGAGGCGTGGCAGGAGGAGAGCTTCAGCGACTCGCTGCTCGCGGAATCTCAATATTCTCGCCCTCAGACTTGGGAGGGGCTGTCTGTTCCCCCAGTCTTGCTCAGTGGTAACGAACGCGAGATTCAAGCTTTCCGTCGGCAGTCACAGCTGCTCCAGACCTATCAGAAGAGACCTGATCTTCTGGCTGAGTCAGAACTTGACAAAAGAGATTGGGAATTATTGCTCAAAGCCCTCGCAGAGCTTGACAAATAGCCTCTAAAGCTGTTAGAGTTGCGAGTGCTGATTAAGGGCGGTCCGCTGCAATTGCGTGTAAGAACGCCTGAAAGAAAAGGAGGAAACGCAATATGGACTTAGTTAAGGCTGTTGAAGCTAAATACATGAACAAGCAGTATGAGAATGTCGAGATCGGCGATCACGTCAGAGTTCATCTGCAGATTCGTGAAGGCGATAGAAAGCGTGTCCAGGTCTATGAGGGAACTGTCATTGGCCGCCGCGGTGGTGGGCTCAATGAGACGATTACCGTGCGCCGCGTCTCTTATGGCGTCGGTGTGGAACGTGTTCTGCCTGTCCATTCACCCAGAATCGAGACGATTGAGGTCGTCCGCAAGGGTCGCGTCCGCAGAGCCAAACTCTATTATCTGCGTGATCGCGTCGGGAAGAAGACGAAAATTCGTGAGAAGCTCGTCGCCAAGAAGGCGGAGTAGTCGTGCGCTTGTTTTCGTAAGACAGAGAATGGGAACGGTTTTGGCCGTTCCCTTTTACAATGGGAGGAAATCTTGCCAATGAATAAGAAATTAAGAGGTCGATTCTGGCAGCTATTGCTGCTCGCTCTTGTGGCTTTTTTCCTGTATTCTTCGGTCTTTACCATCGAAGAGATGGATCAGGGAGTCATCACAACTTTTGGACGCTACACGAAGACTGTCGAGCCAGGCCTACACTTTAAAATGCCCTGGCCGATTCAGAGTTTGTACAAGGTCAGTGTCCGGCGTACGCGCAAGTTAGAACTCGGCTATTACCAGGATTTGGAAGGTGGCTATCATTCACAAGATGATGATAATGCTCTGACAATTACTGGTGATATGAATGTTGTCGATATCGACTTCTTTCTCGAATGGCAAATTTCGGATCCTGTGGCCTGGCTCTTTCAATCCCAAGATCCCGAGTCTATTCTCGAATTCATGTTGGCATCGTCGGTGCGCTCTGTCGTCGGTACCAAGACGATCGATGAAACTCTGACGACTGGCAAGATCGAAATTCAAAATGAAGTTAAGGAGATGCTCTTGAAGAAATTGGAGCAGAATCCAATTGGGGTCAGAGTCGTCGACGTCAAGATCAACAACTCATCCCCGCCGACTGAAGAGGTGGCTCGTGCCTTCCGTGATGTAGAAACAGCAAAGCAGAACAAGGATACGGCGATCAACGAGGCCAATAAGTACCGCAATCTTCGCTTACCTGCGGCGCGTTCTACCGCCGATCAGATTCTCCGCCAGGCTGAGGCCTATAAGGAGGCGAGGATTAAGACGGCAGAAGGGGAGCGTGACCACTTCTTGGCGATTTACAAACAGTACAAGTCACATAAGGACATCACGGCGCACCGCCTCTATCTCGAGACATTGAGTGAGATTCTCAGTAGGGCCAATGTCTATGTCAATCAGAGTGAGCAAGTTCGCACATTTTTACCACTGGCTCCGCAGGGAGGTCAAAATCCTCTCGTCATCGGCGATGATGACGAGTCTCAGGGCGAAACGCCATTGCCAGGAACAAGTGAAACGCTGACTGAGCCCACGACAGTTGGAGAGGGGGAATAGCTCATGTGGAAAGATTTTTTTAAGAATCACAAAGAGTCAGAGTCAAAACAAGGCGAACGCTTTGTCTTCACAGCTGAGCCAGAATCTACACAAAAGACAGCTCGAAAAGCGGTCAAGCTGCCGACGTTCTCATTAAAGAATCTTTTGATTCCCTTGCTTATCCTCGCCATTCTCTTTGTCCTCTCTCGCTCTGTCTTCATTGTCTCTGAGGGGCAATTTGGCTTCGTTGAACAATTTGGCCGGATTGTGCGCATCATCGAGACGCCGGGAATTAAATTTATCACTCCCTTTGTCCAGAGTCATTTTACGCTCGACAAGCGCTTGCAGGTTTATGACGTTTCACCCTCGGAGGTTTTGACCGCCGACAAAAAGGCAATGATCGTCGACTCCTATGCCCTCTGGCGCATTGCAGATGTCAGAGAATTCATTCGTACGGTGGGCTCGATTCCAGAATTTGAAAGACGCTTGGATGCCGCCTGCTTCTCTGTCATAAAGAACGTCATGGGACAATTGCAGCAGACGGAGTTGATTTCTGATGAGGACAGCAGACGCAAGACTTTAAATGATAGAGTCTCCCTCTTGGTCAATGAAAATATGAAGAACTATGGGATCGACGTCTCACGTGTGGAGATCAGACGCTACGACCTCCCCATGGATAACCTCTCTGCTGTCTACGACAGAATGATCTCTGAGCGCAGTCAGATTGCCGGTCAGTATGAGGCTGAGGGACGTTATGAGGCCGCTAAGATCCGTAACGTCAGTGATCGTGAGGCGGAAATCATCGTGGCCGAGGCCGAGGCGAGTGCTGAACGAATCAAAGGTGAGGGAGAGGCTCAGTACATCGCAACACTCGGAGACATCTATAGGCAGCGTGATCAAGCCGACTTCTACCGCCTCCTCCTCGAGTTGGAGAGCCTCAAGAAGAGTATGGCCCAGGGAGGCACCGTCATCTTGGACGAAGATTCTCTCCTAGGTCAATTCCTCAAGGATCATGCTGATGAATAAGCTCAATTGGTATCCTGGACACATGGCCAAGAGCTTTCGCCTTCTGGCGTCTGAACTTGGCCGTGTCCATTTGGTTCTCGAGTGCTGTGATGCGAGGATACCAGAGACCTCGCGCAATCCCAAAATTGCAGAACTAATCGCCAAGAAAGATCATATCGTCATCCTAAGCAAGTCAGACCTCGTCTCGGCTGAGCAGCGGGAGCTCTGGCTACAACATTTTAAGGAGCAGGGCGTAGAAGCTCATGCTGTCAATCTCAAGGCGCCGGGCGCCCGCAAGACTCTCGAGAAGATTCTGCGCCCGTTTAGCGATCAGCTTGCAGCCCGTGACAAGATGAGAGGACGCAGGCCTCGGCCTCTCACGATTGCCTGTCTTGGGATTCCCAACGTTGGCAAGTCGACGCTTGGTAATCTGCTCCTCGGCAAAAATAGCCATGCGACTGAAAACCGACCGGGCCTGACGCGGGGCATTACTTTTATTGCGTCGCGGGACAAGCGCTATGAACTGATGGACTCTCCAGGGCTCCTCTGGCCTAAGCTTGAGACAAGAGAAGAACAGGCTAAACTTGCCATCTGCATGGCGATTCCCGATCGCATTCTACCTCTCGAGGAATTGGCCCTCGACTTTATCTATCTCTGGTCACATGTAGATCCAAGGAGATATCAAGAGCTCATGGGTATGCCTCCAGCTCAAAATAAAGCGGAAATGTTCTTAGCCCTGGAAAATTATGGCCGAGCAGCTGGACTGCTCCAAAAGGGGGGTGAGGTTGATTTGACGCGAGCAGCAGATCGACTCCTCCACCAGATGCGCGGTGGGAAGCTCGGCGAGATCTGTCTGGAACTCCCAGGACAGGAAATTATCCTCCCAGATGCCTAAACGTCCCCAAGATCTTGAAGCTCAATTTGCAGCTCTCAATCTCCTCGAAGAAGAGTTGTGGGCGCGTGGCTATACTCATGTCGCAGGCCTCGACGAGGCGGGGAGAGGACCGCTCGCAGGTCCCGTGGTGGCAGCGGCCGTGATCTTAGATCCCAAGCGGCCGATCCTGGGCCTCAACGATTCCAAAAAACTCTCTGCCAGAAAGAGAGAGGAACTTTTTACCCAGATTAAAGAGCAGGCCATTTCTTATGAGATAGCCTATTGCGATCAGGATACGATTGACGAGATCAATATCCTGCAGGCGACCAAAGAATGTATGACCCAGGCCGTTTCACAGATGTCCACTCAGCCCGATTACCTCTTGATTGATGCGCTAAGACTAGCACTGCCACTACCTCAAGAAGCCATTGTCAAGGGGGATAGCCGAGCGAATTGCATTGCAGCGGCATCAGTCCTGGCCAAGGTCAGTCGAGATCAAGCCATGGAAGGCTTTGCCGAGATATATCCACAATATGGCTTCGCAAAGAACAAGGGCTATGGAACTAGAGAGCACATCGCGGCTCTCAAAGAGTATGGGCCTTGCCCTCTCCACAGGCTGAGCTTTTTACATAAGCTCCAACTCGGCCATGCAAGAAGAGAAAGTCGATCGACGGCAGTGGGACAGGGTGCTGAGACCGTTGTGGCTCTTGATTTACAACGGCGAGGATATCGTCTCTTGATTCAAAATTTTCAGCTGCAGCCCGTGGGGGAAGTTGATCTCATTGCTGAGAACGAAGAGAGATATCTCATCGTCGAAGTCAAAGCTAGGCAAGAAAAAGATGTAAGGACCAGTGATTTTTGGGGTCTAGACAAGTCAAAAGTGGAGAGAATAAGACGTCTTGGCGAATATTTTTTGAATTCAAGAGGTCATGACAAGAAGGTTATTTCCTCAGTCGCTGCTCTTTGTACTCTTGATTCTCGAGGGCAGGTCTTGCAAATTAAATTCATCAGTCTCGACTGATTTTAAAAATTTTCTCATACGCACCGCACAAGGACGAAAGCTTGTGATATGATGTTCTCACCACTTGCTCAAGAAATAAGGAGACCGTATGAAATTAAATCGACATAGTAGCGTTCCGCTGTATGCGCAATTGCGCGAGATGATTGTCGAACGCATCGAGACGGGTATCTATCAGGCAGGGGAGCAGATCCCTTCCGAATTGCAGCTCTGCAAGGAATTAGATCTTTCTCGCCCCACAGTTCGTCAAGCGATTGCTGACCTTGTTGGGGATGGCGTCCTTGAGATAAAAAAGGGGAAGGGAACCTTTGTCGCTGATGAACTTGAGCGTTTGCAGATTCCACATTTTAATGCTTTGAGTTTCAGTTTCCTCAATCTCAATTCTTATGATGATATTGGTCTCGAAGAAATTAAGCTTGTGGATCCCGATCCAAAGCTCGATCTCCTGGCTAAAAATCAGGATAAACCGTCGCATCCCGGCTATTGGCTGGCCAAGTGGCCCATTGAAATTGACGGTTTAATCCTCGGCGTCTGTCGTTCTTTTATTCCCGTGCAACTTTTTCCGGAGCTTGGCGCCAATATGGCTTCTGGCAAGCGAATGGTCGATATCAAGTCAAATAAGTATGCCTATCTCCCTCAAAAGGGTTCTCTTGAATTGACTTGCCGTCCTGCCAGGAAGCAGGAGGCCAAGGATCTTGAGATTCCCCTGCGCTCTTATGTCATGGTTTTAGAGGGCCAGCTGAGCGGTCGATCTGGCCATGTCTCTGAGGTCCTGCGCATCGTCTTGCGTCCCGACCTATTAAAATTGGAGCTCAATTAGCGGATGATCTATCTCGATCACACGGCCACCCGTCTTATCGATCCAGAAATCATAGCCGTCTATGCCAAGCTCCTGGCTGAGGCGAACTTTAACCCCGCTGCACGCTATGCCCCAGCGCTCGAGGTCAAGGACAAAATCAAAGAGGCCAAAAAAAGATTACAGGAAGCTCTCGGAGCCCAGTCCTTTGAGCCCCTTGTCAGTTCTGGAGCCACGGAATCTATCAATTTGGCACTCCTGGGCCTGGCGGATGCTTATCCTCAAAGAGCCAAGCGAATTCTGACAACGGATCTTGAACACTCGGCAACGCGATCGGCATTGGAAAAGTTGGCAGGGAGAGGCTATGACATAGTTACAATTCCATGTCGAGACGGCTTCATTGACCTCTCGGCTCTTGACGAGGCTCTACTCGAACCTGCTCTCGCCCTGACCTTGATTCACGTGCAAAATGAGATAGGCACCGTGGTCAATCTTGAGGACGCAGTGGCTCTGGCGCGTGCGAGACAAAAACAGATCTTAATCCACCTCGATGCCGTTCAGGCGGTCACTAAGATTCCATTTCGCGCTGATGGGCTCGGAGTAGATCTCATCTCGCTCTCGGGACATAAGTTCGGTGCGCCCAAGGGGATTGGATTCCTGTTGGTGGCTCCAAAGGTCAAACTAGTTGCCCAGATTGTCGGCGGCGGACAGCAATCAGGGCTGCGTTCAGGGACAGAAAATTATCCCCTCTTAGAGACGTCCGTCCAGGCTCTTGAGAGAGCCCTGACTGACTTAGATCAGAAGAGTCACTTCGTCCTAGAACTCAGAGAAGCTCTCGTTCATGCCCTTCATGATGCTGGCTTGGATTTTCATGTCCTTTCAGGGGCCAGACAGATCCCCCAGATCCTGGCTCTCGAAATTCCTGCCTTGCGGGGTGAGACAATTATGCACGCTCTCTCGGAGCTTGGCATCTGTGTCTCCATTGGCTCTGCATGTTCGAGTCATAAGGGCTCACATGACTCTCTCTATCGGCTCTATGGTCTCTCGAGGGAGAGGGCTCGCCACGTGATTCGAATATCTATCAATGAGAGCAATACGATGTCAGAGATGGAATATCTCGTGCAGAGCTTGGTCAAAGTCGTCAATATGTATAAGATTTAAGACAAGATGAACAGAGTTGAATTTCAAGGTCAGCGCTATGACCGTCTTATTTTGCTACGTCTCGGGGAGATCACTCTCAAGGGTCTGAACAGACGCCGCTTTGTCGATCGCATCCTCAAGACGCTGCGTTATCGTCTCCGACCGATCTGTGCTGTGGAGGTTTATCAGGAGCATTCTCGCATTTGGGTGAGGGGACTGGAGGAACACTTTCCCATCGACGAGATCCTCACTGCGATCAAGCCTGTCTTCGGCTATGTCTCAGCGAGCCCAGTCCGCGTGATGCCTTCAGATCCTCAGAAGATCCGAGAAGAAGTCTTGGACTATGCGGCACGAGCATTTGCAGCGGCAGGCCCTGCGCCTCACACATTTAAGATGTCTGCAAAGAGAACGGATAAGTCCTATCCTGAGAATTCTTACGAGCTCTGCGTCAGACTCGGTGAACTGGTTCTTAAGGCTCATCCCGGAGAACTCAGTGTCGACCTCCACCAGCCCGATGTCAATCTGACTATCGAGGTTCGCGAGCAGGGGAAGAGCTATCTCTACCACAAGTCATTTCCGGCGTATCGCGGCCTGCCTGTGGGAATGAGCGGGCGGGGCATGCTTCTCTTATCTGGGGGAATCGACTCTCCTGTGGCAGGTTTCCAGATGGCCTCACGTGGTATGCAACTGTCCGCCGTCTACTTCCACACTCATCCCTATACCAGTCCAGAGGCCAAGCAAAAGGTCGTGGATCTGGCGCGCATCTTGGCCAGCTATGCAGGTCGCGTCAAGTTGAATGTCGTCGACTTTACGCCCGTTCAACTTGCGCTCAATGAGTCCGTAGATCCCGAGCTCCTGACTGTCGTCATGCGGCGAATGATGTATCGCATTGCTGCGGCTCTCGCTGAGCGCCATGGCTGTGGAGCGCTGATTAGCGGCGAGAGTCTCGGGCAAGTCGCAAGTCAGACTCTCGAGGCACTACAGTGCATTGACTACTTGATGGACTTGCCTCTATTCCGCCCTCTCATCGGCATGGACAAGGATGAGATCATCAGGATTTCTCGCGAGATTGGGGCTTTTGATACTTCTATTTTGCCCTATGAGGACTGTTGTACCGTCTTTGTCGCCAAGCACCCCAAGACAAAGCCCAAGCGCTCCGACTGTGAGCGCGCCGAGGCGAAATTGCCTATTGAAGAACTTGTCAAAGAGGCGGTGGAGAGCTGTGAACTCTACGATCTGAATCCCCTCTAAAGCTTGTAACTTAAAGACTCGAAGCGGCCATGAAGTTTAAATCTGGCCGCTTTTTTGCTATGATTCTTAGTGGCTAATTTCTTAAGAAATGCAGGAGGTATTGCATGTTTTATTATCCCGTCCTCGAAAAGAAGGATCAGCCAGTCTATGAGGCGATGATGCAGGAATTGCATCGTCAGCAGAGTTTTATTGAGCTCATAGCTTCTGAAAATTTTGTCTCTGAAGCTGTGTTGGAAGCCGCTGGCTCCGTCATGACCAATAAATACGCAGAAGGCTATCCCGGCAAGCGCTATTATGGCGGTTGCGAGTATGTTGACATAGTCGAAAACTTGGCCATTGATCGTGTAAAGCAGCTCTTCGGCTGTGACCACGCCAATGTTCAGCCGCACTCTGGGGCGCAGGCCAACACCGCGGTCTACCTGACCTATTTGGAACCTGGCGACAAGATTCTCGGCATGGATCTGACGCATGGCGGACATCTGACTCACGGAATGCACCTCAACTTCTCTGGCAAGTATTTTGAGGCACACCACTATCAAGTGGATCGTGAGACCTGCCAGATTGACTACGATGAATTGGCCAAGAAGGCGCGCGAGCTGCGTCCTAAGATGATTATCGCCGGCGCATCGTCCTATCCGCGCAAGATTGACTTTAAACGCTTTCATGAGATTGCCCAGGAAGTTGGGGCCCTGCTCATGGTCGATATTGCTCATATCGCTGGCCTCATTGTCGCTGGTCTGCATGAATCCCCCGTGCCCTATGCAGACTTTGTCACGTCGACGACGCATAAGACACTGCGCGGCCCCCGTGGCGGCCTGATTATGTGCAAGGAAGAGCACGCCAAGAAGATTGACTCCGCCGTCTTCCCAGGGATGCAGGGCGGACCCCTCATGCACATTATTGCCGCCAAGGCCGTCGCCTTCGGCGAGGCTCTCAAGCCAGAGTTCAAACAATATCAGGAGCAGGTGGTCAATAATGCCCAGGCTCTGGCGCAAGCCTTGATGTCCCACGGTCTGAACCTCGTCAGTGGGGGGACTGATAACCATCTGATGCTCCTAGACCTCCGGGGAACGGGTGTCACGGGGAAGGAACTGCAGGAGAGATTGGACGAGGTCCATATCACGACCAATAAGAATGGAATCCCGTACGATCCTGAGAAACCTTGGATTGCTTCTGGCGTCAGAATTGGCACACCTGCAGTGACCACGCGCGGCTTCAAGGAGCCCGAAATGGCAGAAATTGCCCAGCTGATTGCCTGGGGTGTCCAGGACTATGAGAATAAGAAGCAGGAGATCATCAGCCACGTCAACGAGCTCTGCAAGCGTTTCCCGCTCTATCCTGAGACTCACTGCGAATAAGCAGAGTTCAAGAGCTGATGCAGGCCTATAGTCCTCACAGTCCACTGGCCTATCGGATGGCTCCACGCAGTCTCGATGAGATTGTTGGCCAGAGCGAGATCCTTGCTCCTGGCAAGCTCTTGCGCCGTTTAATTGAAACGGATCGCCTGAGTTCAGTCATCCTCTTCGGCCCCCCTGGCACTGGCAAGACGAGCATTGCCCGCGTCATCGCCCAGACGAGTAAAATTCCATTTCACGCCATTAATGCCGTCACCTCAGGAGTCAAGGAGATTCGAGAGCTTATCGCCAAGTGCGAGAATCCCTTTCAGACTCCTGAGGGACGTTGTCTCCTCTTTGTCGACGAGATTCACCGCTTCAACAAGGCACAGCAGGACTTGCTTCTGCCTTCGGTGGAGCGCGGTCTCTTCATCCTGATTGGAGCGACGACAGAGAACCCGTACTTTGAAGTCAACAAGGCGCTGATTTCGCGCTCGACCGTCTTCGAACTCAAGAACTTGGAGGCTGCGGATCTCGAATCTCTCATCCGCCGTGCGCTCGCTGATGTCGAGCGCGGCTATGGCGCATATCCCATCGAAGCCAGCGATGAGGCAATCGCTCTCATTGCACAGTTGGCGGGGGGAGACGCGAGGGCGGCACTCAATAATTTAGAGCTCGCCATCGTTTCACAGCCAACATTTAAAGCTCAAGCCGAGTCCAAAACGACGATTGTCCTCGACCGGGAGGCGATTGTCAACCTCGCTTCGACCGTCAATATCCGCTACGATCAGGGCGGGGAGGAGCACTATAACACGATCTCCGCCTTGATAAAATCGTGCCGCGGTTCCGATCCTGACGCAGCCATCTTCTATTTGGCAAAAGCCCTCGCAGGGGGTGAACAGCCAGAATTTATCACGAGACGCCTGATGATTCTCGCTGCTGAAGATGTCGGCATGGCCAATCCGCAGGCCCTCAATATGGCGGTGGCTTGTGATCACGCCGTGCGGGTCATTGGCATGCCAGAAGCTCGCATCATCTTAGCGGAGACGGTCATTATGATTGCCACCTCTCCAAAGTCCAACTCGGCCTATCGCGCCATCGACCAGGCCCTCGCCCTCGTGCGCAAGCAAGATTGTGGAGAGATTCCGCGACATCTCTGCAATGCCCCAGTGGAGGGCATGCGTAACGATCTCGCTTATGGCGTCGGCTACAAATATGCCCATGACTATCCGGGGGGCATCGTAAGACAACAATATTTACCTGATAAAATCAGGGATCATATCTTTTATGAACCCAAGAATCAGGGATATGAGGCACGCATTCGAGATTGGCTCGAGAGTGTCCGCCATGAAAACAACTCAGATCATTCTTCTGAGAAGACAGAAAGGTGAGAAGTCCTATTATGAAAAAATCTGACATCCAAAAAGTGCAAGAGAAGCTCTGCCATAAGCAGGAAAACATCTGGAAGAAACGGCGAGAAGAGGAGGTCATGAGCTTTTGTGAGGCCTATCGACAGGCTCTCAACCGCGGGAAGACAGAGCGTCTTTATATTGATATGACAGTCGCCGAACTGGAGGCGCATGGCTTCGTCAGACTGCGCGATGTCAAAAAGCTCAAGAAGGGGGAGAAGGTCTACGAGACAGTGGACGGCAAGGGCCTCTTTGCTGCCGTCGTTGGTTCTGAGTCGCCTGTCAACGGCCTCCGCCTGATTGGAGCCCATGTCGACTCACCCCGTCTTGATCTCAAACCGAATCCTCTCTATGAAGAGAAAGAAATTGCCTATTTTAAGACGCACTATTACGGCGGCATCAAGAAGTATCAGTGGGCTGCAATCCCCCTCGCCATCGTCGGGGTCGTCTACCTCAAGGATGGCAGGAAGGTCGAGATTGAAATAGGGCTCAAGGAGGAAGATCCGGTCTTCACCATCACGGACTTACTGCCCCACCTCGGGCGCGATCAAATGCAAAAGAAGGCCAGCGAGGTCATCCTCGGAGAGGAACTCAATATCGTCGTCGGCTCCATACCCTACGAGAGCGAGGAGGAGATCCATGATCCGACAAAACTACATGTCTTAAAACTTCTCAACGAGCGCTATGGACTCGTAGAGCGCGACCTCCTCAGTGCTGAAATTGAGCTTGTCCCTGCGTCACCAGCTCGCTCTGTTGGCTTTGATCAGAGTTTTATCGGAGGTTATGGGCAAGATGACCGCGTCTGTGCCTATACCGCGATTCAAGCGCTCTTGGCAGCCAAGCCAGGGAAGAAGAGCATGGGCGTCTTTCTCTTCGATAAGGAAGAAGTGGGATCTGACGGAGTGACAGGAGCTCAAAGTGAGCGCTATCGCTTTATTATGCACGAGTTTTTGCACCGCTTCTTAGGGCGGAATCCTGAACTCATTGAGGCTCAAGAGATGCTGATTCATACAGAACTCCTCTCATCAGATGTCACTGTGGCTTATGATCCTGTTTTCCCAAGCGTGACAGAGCCTCTCAACACCGCCTATTGCGGACGTGGGATTGCTCTTGCCAAATACACTGGTTCTGGTGGCAAGGGCGGAACGAGCGATTGCTCTGCGGAGTTCTTGAATAAAGTGACACGCATCTTCGATGATGCCGAGGTCGCCTGGCAGATTGGTGAACTCGGCAAGGTCGATCAAGGTGGTGGTGGAACAATTGCCAAGTACTTTGCCAATCAGGGGATGCAAGTGCTTGACTGTGGCGTTCCCACGCTCTCAATGCACTCCTGCTTCGAACTCTGTTCCAAGGTCGACATCTTTGAGACATACCGTGCGTATCTTGCCTTCCTGATTGCCTGATGCCCCAGACTGTAGACTCCTGCTATCTCCTCGATGAGTTTTTGGACTACTTCGCCGGCATCAAGGCGCGCAGTCCTCTGACGATCAGCGAGTATCGCTATGATCTCAGCCTCTTTTTGCGCTTTCTAAAGCGCTTGAGAGGGCAGGTGTCCCGAGAACTTGAGCTCTCAGAGGTCTCAATAGAAGATGTCGATGCTGACTTCCTCAGTCAGGTCAGCCTCTCAGAGATCTATCGTTTTGTCTCATATCTCGCCCATGAGAGAGATAATGGCCCCGCAGCACGGGCCAGACGAACGGCGGCCATTCGCTCATTTTTTGACTACCTTCACACGAAGGCGCGGGTTATTGACAAGAATCCTGCGGCGGAACTCGAATCTCCAAAGCAGGAGAAGAGGCTGCCGCGCTACCTGGAGCTCGATGAGAGTATGGATCTACTCGCCGCTGTCGAAGAGGCCTCGGATGATCCCAATCAGATGCGCGACTACTGCATCCTAACGCTCTTTCTCAACTGTGGGATGCGTCTGTCTGAGCTCTGCTCTCTTAAGCTGTCCAATCTAAGACCCGATGTCATCACAGTGATTGGTAAGGGCAATAAGGAGCGGAGCATCTATCTCAATGAGAGTGCTAGGCGTGCTCTCGAGGCCTATCTGGCCGTTAGGCCCGAGCCCAAGGCTGGTCATGAGGACAGATTGTTCATCTCTCGAAACAAAACAGGACTCGGGCCTCGAGCGGTCCAAAATGTGGTCAAGAAATACCTCAGAGCGGCCGGACTCGATCCTGAGCGCTATTCGACACACAAGCTGCGTCATACGGCCGCAACCTTGATGTATCGCTATGGCGCCTGTGACTTGAGGTCGCTACAACAAATTCTAGGACATGAGTCGGTGGCAACCACGGAAATATATACGCACGTCAATGATGAGCAATTGGCGCGTGCCGTGGAGAATAATCCGCTGAACCAATTACAAAAGAGGCGGGCTGATAAGCCAGATCGGGGAGTGCAGGCCACCCCCAAGGAGGAATAAATGAAAGTTTCAATTGCTGTTTTAGGGGCGACTGGCTATGTCGGTCAGCGACTTCTCAGCCTCTTGGCGGGGCATCCTTATTTTGAGGTCAAGAGTCTGATTGCCTCACCACGCTCGGCGGGTCAAGCCTATGGAGAAGTCATGGCCAAGCGCTGGCAATTGGCCGAGACGTCCATGCCCAAAGAATTCGACAAGCATATCATCTACTCGCTGTCAGAAGTCGATGAGGCCTTGGACGGCTGCCAGCTCGTCTTCTCGGCCCTCAGTCTCGACAAGGAGGAGACGAAAAAGCTCGAGGAGGACCTGGCAAAGCGTGAGTTGATTGTGCTCTCCAATAACTCCGCCCACCGCGAGACTCCAGATGTGCCCCTCCTCATTCCAGAGATCAACAGTGCTCACCTCGCTGTTCTTGAAGAGCAGAAGAAGAGGCTTGGCACCCGGCGCGGCTTCATCATCGCCAAGCCGAACTGCTCGATCCAATCTTATGTGCCTGCCCTGACGCCTCTTCGCCCCCTGGGTCTCAAATCTGTCATTGTCTCGACCTATCAGGCCGTTTCGGGAGCAGGCCGCCGCCTCTCCGATTGGCCAGAGATGCAGGAGAATATGATTCCCTTTATCTCTGGGGAAGAGGCCAAGAGTGAGAGGGAGCCTCTCAAGATTTGGGGGCAGGTGGACAAGCAGATCACCCTGGCCCAAGAGCCGAAGATTTCCGCTCAATGCTGCCGTGTTTCTGTCAATGAAGGACATACGGCGACCGTCTCCTTTGCTCTCGAGCAGAAGGTGAGTCGGGATGAGATCTTGGCGCGGTGGGAGGCCTTTAATCAGGACTTGCCGACGGCAGGCCTCCCGAGTGCCCCTGAGCAATTCATCTATTATGTCGAGAGTGAAGATCGGCCTCAGCCAAAGCTGGACGTCGACAGTGGTGGGGGGATGGCAGTGACCGTCGGCCGCTTGAGAGAGGATCCCGTCTTCGACTATAAGTTTGTCTGTCTGAGTCACAACACGCTGCGCGGGGCGGCTGGAGGCTCGGTACTCAGTGCAGAATATCTCTATCAAGAAGGGTACCTTGATTAAAGATCGTGGCAGAGGAGAGAGGACAATTGACGAGGGAGAAGTGGGAGGCGATTCGCCGTCTGGCTCTAGGACTCTCGCATGGCATGCTCTCGGCTGGTGCCGAGACCTACCGCATTGAAGAGACGGCGGAGCGCGTCTTGCGCGCTTATGGGGCAGAAAACATAGATATCTTTGCGATTGCAAATTATCTTTCCATCTCCTTTGAAAGTCCTGAGGGGGAGGAATTTTTTGCCCAGAGACGCGTCCCAAGCCGCTCAGACAATCTCGACCACATCATCAAGTTGAATGATTTGACGCGGAGGATTTGCAAGACGACACCAGAACCTGGACAGGCGCTCTCCGAGGTCAGAGAGATTATGAGCTCGCGCGCGAGTGAAAAACTCTATACACAGGTTCTCATTACGGGCTATGTCGGCTTCGGCTTCGCCTTGATGATAGGTGCGGGCCTCTGGGGCGCCCTCTATGCCTTCGTTATTGACGTCATCTTAAAGCTTTGTATTTTTCCTCTGCAAAAGCTCCAGGTCAACCGCCTCTTCGTCAATATCATCGGTGGATTCATCGTCACCATCTTGACGGCATTTACAGGCTACTTCGGCCTGGGGCATCTCAGAACGGTCATCACGGCAGGGAGCTTCATGTATCTCTTTCCAGGGATCTCACTCATGAACTCCATTCGTGATCTGATCTCCAACGATACGATCGCGGGTCTGTCCAAATTGCTTGAAACGCTCCTGGCCGCTCTCAGTATTGCTATTGGCTCTGGTCTGGCGCTCGGCGTAGAAAGGCTGGTTCTGCGATGATCTCCATCCTCTTTTACTTTATCTCGGCCTGCCTTGCCTCTTCAGCATTTGGACTGGTCTTTGACCTGAGAGGGAAGACCCTCATTTATGGGGCGATGGGTGGAGGTTTCGGCTGGGTAATCTATAGGCTGCTCGATCCTCTGACAGGATACGCGCTCGCATTTTTTGTCGCGGCGGTATTTGTCAGCGTCTATGCCGAGGTCATGGCGCGCCTACGTAAGATGCCAGCCTCCGTTTATATCTTAGTCGGCATGTTGCCGCTCGTCCCAGGAGAAGGCATCTATCTGACGATGAGCACATTGGTCAGTGGTGATTATCTTGGCTTCAGCGAAGTGTCTCGTAAGACATTTGGTTCAGCAGGAATTCTCGCTCTGGCTATTTTATTGGTCTCATCCGTGGCAAGACTTTTGGCTCAAGTCAAAGAGAAGAGGATGTCACAGTGAGATCAATGATCTGATCTGACAATGGGAATCCATCACCAACTTCGCAAAATAATAGTTTTGTCAACTTAGAACAATAAATGAAGGGCGCAGACAAGTTCTATCGTCTGCGCCCTCTTCAAGCTTATTCATTTGTGCCAAAGAGCGAATCGATCCCGAGAATTCTCTTGAACTCCCCGATGTTCTTAATTGGCTTGTTGATGGCGAGAATCATGCCGACAATCGTCAGAGCTAAGACATAGACGAGAATCTTACGCAGTTTACGCTGCCTGGCTTCTAAGACGAATTTTCGGTCGACTCTTGCGGAGGTCGTATATCCTATCATCTTATAGACTCTGGCGCCATTCTTATGGTCCTCATCCCAGGGCGTGCTCTCCTTGGCGCGCGCTTGAGCCTGAGATTCAGCGGCCGCACGACCCACGGCCGACAGACGCCTCGTCCGCTCGAGGTCCTGGTGGAAATCACTGGCCTGTGCAGGCGAACGATGAACCTTGGTCAGATCCAGATTCTTCTGCCAGAGCTTCGAAGGCTCTTTAGGCTCCGATCCTCCGAGTGGCTGATCTCCGAGCTTGAGAGGCTTGGCATAGTCATTATTTTTTTGTGAGATAAGTTCACGTTCAGGCAAGCGTATGTCCTCCGTTCGGGCTAATTATAACAGTAATTCCCGCGAGCAGCCATTTCTCGGCTCTTATTTTCTCGCCAGGCATCGTTGAAAATAAAGTCCATTTCAGACCTCGGACAGATACTGGCTATACCAGCTTTATAGACGAGTTCTTGTGAGCCGTTGACCTCGACAATTAAGCTGTCATTGTCGAAGCCGACGATGAAGCCGCTGAGATAGGTCTCGCCCTGGGCTGTCTTGAGATCTAGGGGCACCTTTTGCTTGCGACAATAGTTGAGATAGACCTCTTCCAATCGTCCCTCGCTTGCCTTGAGTCCGCTCCGCTTGTAATCTTGTTGCATCTTGTCCTCCAAAAGTTTACATATTCCTTATATTTATTAAGGTAGTTCTATTGTAAGACAGAAAATGTGCATTGCGTTGTATAAACGAGGCTTTTTCCATGAATATTGACGAATATTTAGGCTTGGTAATTATTTAAGATCTCCAAATAAGCGCCCTCAAGTGGAATTTGTCTGTAGTATGGCTTGCGTTTGAACCAACTGATCTGCCTCTTGGCATAGCGTCTCGTAGTCTGAGCCAGGCGCTCAATAGCCACGCTCTCCTCCTCTACCCCAGCGAGGAGCGCTGCTGCCTCTTTGTAGGCGATGGCTTGATAGGCCTGAGACTGTTCAAACTTGGGGTATGTCAACAAGAGATTCTGTAACTCGTCGACGAGACCTGCCTGGAAAATCTCTCGAGCTCGGAGGTTGATGCGCTCGTAGAGCTCATGGCGATCGAGCTCGAGTACATAGGCTTGGGCGTCCTCTTCGAGCTCTGGATTGCGACTTTGCGCATTGGCGTCGCTGAGGCTTCGGCCCTCATAGTTCAAGCGCTCAAAGAAGCGAACGATCCGCTTTTCATCCTGTGGGCTAATTCGCTCAGCAGCAAGAGGATCAAGCTCTTTGAGACGGGCGTGGGCGCACTCGAGCCCCTCAGCCCTCAGCTCGGCCCTGAGCTCTGCACGCTGTTTTAAGATTTCTGCGCGGCTTGCCGACTGAGGCGCAAAGACGATCCCTTCAATGAGAGAATCGATATAGAGGCCCGTTCCCCCACAGACAATAGGAACCTTCTCCCGGCTCCGGATGTTCTGGATCGCAGCTCTGGCCCCCTCTAGCCACTCTGCAACGCTGAAGTCTTGGATAGGGCTGATCAGGTCGATCATGTGATGTCTGATCCCCTCTTGCTCATCTTCGCTCACCTTGGCCGTGCCGATGTCCAGATCGCGATAAATCTGCATTGAATCTGCAGAGATGATCTCCCCATCCAAGGCGTGGGCGAGCGCGATCGCCAGGGCGGACTTGCCAGAAGCCGTGGGACCGGCAATAACGAGAAGTCTCGGTCTTTTAAGCATCAGACAACCCGCTTAAAGAGCTTTTCGACTTCGTATCGGCTAATCTTAGTCACCACGGGGCGACCGTGAGGACAGTGATAGGCGTTCTGACAAGCCGAGAGCTGGAGAATGAGATTTTTCATCTCCTCATAAGAGAGGACATCATGTGCCTTGATCGCAGCTTTACAGGCATATGTGTGATCGAGTTCGTCGCCGACTTCGGATAGATTCCCCTGATGCTTCTCAAGCTTTGCCAGAATCTCCCGCAGCACGGCCACAGCGTTTAGACGCTCATTGATCGTGTACGGTTGCTCTCGAATGACCGCTGTCTCTGGCCCGAGAATACTGAGTCCAAAGCCCTCAGCAGCAAGCTCACCGGCGTACTGCTCTGCCGCGCGAATTTCAGATAAACTCAAGTCGACCTGAAGAGGTGTCAGGAGGGTTTCAATCTTGGGGGGATCTTGCCGCCGAGCGAGGCGCGCCGCTCGGAATTGCTCGTAGAGGATACGTTCATGAGCAGCGTGTTGGTCGATTAAGATGAGCTCGCTCTCCCCTTCTAAGAGAATATATGTCGCAAAGAGCTGGCCAATCAGTCGAGCGTTCAGCAGAGATTGTAGCTCTGGATCACTTTGTAAGAGAATGTCCTCATTTAGTTCTGGACTCTCTTTTGACCCATCTTCTGCTCCTTGCCTCGCCTCGCGATGACTCATATAGGCAAATTGTTCCTCGCCGACGAGTCTTTGCCAATCGAGAGCGGGGCTCGGCGCCAAGTTTGGCACGGTCCTTTCGCCCGTCTCTTCGAAGTGGCGCTGCTGCATCGCTTTGTTTGGCTCTAAACGAGGTGGCGAGATTTGAAGGTTTTGATTTTCATGGCGCTCTGTACTCGGCGCTGTGGAAGATTGCATGGAGCGCTCAGTGCTTTTGAATGAGGCCTCGGGAAAGAGCGAGATCCCCTCTAGGCGATCGCGGATGGCATGATAGAGGAGGCTGAAGATTTTCCTCTCCTCAGCAAAGCGCACCTCAGTCTTCTGAGGATGAACATTGACGTCGACGGCGCTGGCAGGCATATCGAGGAAGAGCACACACTGTGCGTGCCGGCCCTTCATAAACCATGTCTTCCCAGCTTCCTCCACGGCCTGTCGCAAGAGGTCCGAGTGAATATAGCGATGATTGACAAAGAATACTTGACGTGAGCGGTTGTGGCGCGAAAGATCGGCTCTAGCGAGCAGACCATGTAATTTGACTCCGTCCTTCTCGGCGCGGACCTCGTGCATACCCTGCGCGACTTCCTTGCCCCAGAGGAGGTAGATGACAGAGCGCAGGTCGTTGTTACCCGGTGTTTGCAAGACTTCCTTGCCATCGCTGAGCAGTCGAAAACTGACCTCAGGGTGGGCTAGAGCCATCTTAGAGACGATATCTGTAACATAGGACGCCTCGGATTGATCAGACTTCAAAAATTTAAAGCGTGCTGGCGTGTTATAGAAGAGCTCTGAAACTTCTATGCTCGTCCCAACGGGGGCCCCGACGTAGCCAGCTGAGATCAGCTCCGAAGCCTCGAGCTGCAGGGAAATGGCTGCCTCGGCCTCTGCTGTACGGGTCGTCAACTGGACCTTGCTCACTGCGGCAATGGAAGCGAGGGCCTCCCCTCTAAATCCCATGCTCGAAATTGTATCGAGATCATCGAGACTGCGGATTTTCGAAGTGCTAAAGCGTAAAAAGGCCAGTGGAGCGTCGTCCGCAGGGATGCCATAGCCGTTGTCGACAACGCGAATCTTCTTAATGCCCCCCGAGCGAATCTCAATTTCGATTTTGCTTGCAGAGGCATCTAGTGCATTCTCAACGAGTTCCTTGACGACACTTGCAGGCCGCTCTACGACCTCACCAGCGGCGATCGCATCTGCCGTCTGAGTGGACAGAACCTGAATCTTCTTCATCTCCGACATGCACTACTCCTCCTTCAGTCTCCCCTGCAGTTCACAGAGCCACTGCAGCCCTTCTATAGGTCTCAGCGTATTGATGTCTACCGTGCGTATTAATTTTAAAACCTCCTGCTCGACGCGGGAGTGCCGCGTCTCGAGTCCAAAGCCCATCTGCCCTGGTAGCTCTTGATGTTTGGCCCGCTTGATGCGCTTGCCATTGTGACTGCGCTCGAGATCCGCCAAAATAACATCGGCTCTGGCAATTAGCGAATCGGGAACACCTGCGAGCCGAGCCACTTCAATGCCGTAGGAATCACTCGAGGGGCCGAGCTCTACTTGGTGTAAAAAGCGCAATTCCTGGCCCTGAGTATCGACAGTGAGATGCGCATTGAAGAGCGCTGGAACCTCACTCTCGAGATCGCAGAGCTCGTGATAATGCGTGGCAAAGAGGGTTCTCGCAGCCAGCTGTCCCTGATTTGCGAGATGTTCTAGAACAGCCCAGGCGATGGCCAGACCGTCAAATGTGGACGTCCCCCTCCCTATCTCATCGAGAATGAGAAGAGAATTCGAACTCATCTTCTGTAAAATTGTCGCGAGCTCCAGCATCTCAATCATAAAGGTCGACTGCCCCTTGCTGAGATTATCCGCGGCGCCAATACGCGTAAATATTTGATCGCAGAGGCCAATGACGGCCCGCTTGGCAGGAACAAATGAGCCGAGATGCGCCATGATCGTCAAGAGCGCCGTCTGCCTCAAATAAGTCGACTTTCCAGCCATGTTCGGCCCCGTGAGCACGAGGATGCGCTCTTTGTCATCAATGACGAGGTCGTTGGGCACAAAGCTCTGCTCCTCTAGACTCTGCTCGACAACTGGATGGCGACCGCCCTGAATGTCCAGAATGGGATCGAGGCTCAGCTCAGGTTGCACATAGTGATGCCGCTCTGCCAATTCAGCCAGGGCAGAGAGAAAGTCAATCGTCATCAGGCTCTCAGCATTCTGACGGAAGAGTAAGAGTTCCTCCTCGATGGCCCGGCAAACCTCAATGAAGAGCTCTTGCTCTAATTCGAGAGCTTCTGCTTCGGCTCCGATGATCTCCTCTTCGAGGGCTTTGAGTTCTTGATTGACAAAGCGTTCCGAATTCCTGAGGGTCTGCCGCCGTGTAAATGAATCGGGCATCTCCTGACTCTGGCTCTTCGGGACCTCGAAATAATAGCCGAAGACGCGATTATAGCCAACCTTGAGCTTTTTGATGCCCGAGTTCTCACGCGCCTCTTCCTCAAGCTCTAGAAGGCGAGAACGGCCCCCATGAGCCAATTCACGCAGCTCATCGAGACGCGGGGAAAATCCCTCTCGGATCAGTCCCCCTTCTCGGCTATGCGGAGGCGGTTCTGGGACAATAGCACTTTGGATAAAGTCGGCCAAAGCCGAATAAGCGGTCAAATTCTGGGCGAGATGGACATTGATCTCAGCCTTAAGCTCCGTCATGATCGTCTGAACGGAGACGATTCTCGCATGTGTTTCCGCAATGGCAATGAGGTCGCGAGGACTCAGTCGCTGCATGGCAATCTTGGCACTCAAGCGCTCGAGATCGATGAAGCCGCGTAGGATCTCACGGAGATTTTGACGTGGGATGAAGGCGGCGACCCACTCGGCGACAGCTGTCTGTCGAGAGCGAATGAGCTCTAGATCAGCTGGTGGCTCCTCCAGTTCGCGACGCAACATGCGACTTCCCATCGCCGTGACACAGTAGTCCATACAGTGGAGGAGACTTCCTCTATACTTGCGCTCCCAAATGGTCTCTGTCAACTCGAGGTTCAATCGACAGTTGCCGTCCATCTTGAGGCGGGCAATGTCAGCTTCTGGCTCAAAACGCTGCATATGGCGCGGCCATTGGAACTGTGTCTGCTCAAGATAGCGAATGAGGGCAGCTGCTGCGGCGGGCCAGAGCTCTCCAGGGCTCGCAGGCGCGAGGCGGGAATCATCGAGCAGCGTCTGAAAATCTCCGGAGGGCCTCTGCGTCAGACGAATCTTCAGGCGCTCCAGAACACGCTCTTGGGCACGATCGAGCTGCCAGTCTTCGTCCATGAGAATCTCTCGAGGCTGCAACCTCAAAATCTCATCTTGGAGAACGACGGAGGCGTCCTCGGAAAAGAGATTCCTAGTCTGCGTACGGCCAGAAGCCATGTCGAGCGCGGCGATGCCATAGTAGCGATCCCGCTTAACGATGGCCATGAGCCAGCTCTCTCGCTTGGCCTCGAGAAGTTCATCTGCCGTGACTGTGCCTGGCGTCAAAATGCGGACGACATCACGTTGGACCAGGCCCTGTGCCTGAGCGGGATCCTCCGTCTGTTCACAGATCGCAATTTTATAGCCCTTACGCAGAAGGCGAAAAAGATACGAATCAACGGAATGATAAGGCACTCCTGCCATGGGAGCCCGTTCACTCAGCCCACACTCACGCCCTGTTAGAGTTAAGTCAAGTTCTTTGGCGACTAAGACAGCATCTTCGAAGAAGAGCTCATAGAAGTCGCCGAGCCTAAAGAAGAGAAGACAATCGGGATGAGCCTCCCTCAGACTCGCATACTGCTTCATCATGGGAGACAGTTGATCAATCTGGATCTCAGATAGCTTTAACATTCCCCTACCCTCACTCGTTCAAGAGGTCTGGCGAGGGCAGAGAAAGCACGGGCCTCGGTGACGAGGACATCGAGCCGATCTCCCTCCTGCAGCGCATTTTCACACAATTCGAGGTTATAGAGGTAGAAGGCGTGGTCACGGGCTGTAAAGATGCTTGGATTCTGTCGGCTGGCCCCCTCGACCAGGACCTCGACAGTCTTACCGACACGGGCAGAGTAGGACTCTGCGGTGAGCCGATTCTGAAGGGCCAGAAGTTTTTGGAAGCGAGCACTGGCAATAGGCGCTGGAATTTCGGGCAGATGGGCGGCAGGAGTGCCAGGCCTCGGCGAAAAGATAAAGGTATAGGCAGATTGGAAAGCAAATTCTTCGACAGCCGACAATGTTGCCTCAAAATCTGATTCGCTCTCACCTGGGAAGGCAACGATGATATCCGTCGTCAGCGCGAGATCGGGCCTGGCCTCGCGTGCCGCCTGGACGAGAGCCCTGTACTCATGCAGCTTATAGCCACGACGCATGGCTCGGAGGATACGGTCTGAACCCGATTGCAGAGGGAGGTGAAGTCGAGATTCAATCTCTGGAAAGAGCGCCAGAGCATCGATCATCTGGGGCGTAAAGTCCCTCGGGTGCGGAGACATGTAGCGAATGCAGCGTATGCCAGGGATGGCCGCCAGAGCGGCGAGCAATTCAGGGAATGTCTTAGGCTCTGCACTCTCCTCGTGGGCTCGGATGAGATCTGAGCGATTTCGACCGCGCGCAAAGCGTAGATCGGCAGCCCCATGATCGAGACCCCAAGCATTGACATTTTGACCCAAGAGCATCAATTCCGTGAAGCCTGAAGCTGCCAGTTCAGAGGCTTCGGCAAGAATATCATGAGCGCGCCTAGAGCGCTGCCTGCCACGGGCAAATGGCACGACACAATACGAGCAAAAATGGTTACAACCGTACATAATGGAGAGCAGCGCACGGAAACGACGCTCTCGCTCTTGTGGGATCCCCTCGACGATGACCTCATCCATAGATGTCTCTAGCGCAGTTCCCTCTCCCCTATAGACCTCAATTAGCTTTTTGGGCAGCTCATGAATTTCTTGCGGTGTCATCAGGAGCCGGACCTGGGGATAGCTCTCTTTGATCTTTGTTACCAGTTGAGGTCGGGTCACCATACAGCCACAGACGCCGATCAGCAGTTGACGCCCACTGTCCTCATAGGCCTGTTTCAACATGCCTAAATGCCCGAAGAGTCGATCATCTGCATTCTCACGAATCGAACAAGAATTAATCAGGATCAGATCTGCTTCTGTATAACTTAAAGCCGGCAAGAAGCCCAGACACTCTAAAATACCGGCAATCTTCTCTGAATCATTTTCGTTTTGCTGACAGCCAAAGGTCTGAACAAAGTAGCGAAGCCGCCGGCCCTCTCTGATCGACAATTGCTGTTCAGCCCTCGTGCTTTCAAGGTCAAATTCCCGCTGCTGTTTACTCATGCTCCTAGTTTATCACAAGTACTGCTCTCTACGCCCTCCGCCCCGTCAGAACACGGTGCCAGAAATAGGACAGACTAGAGGTCGATGCCTTGTAGGCCTCTTCAATCTCGGCATAGTAAGCCATAATCTCTTCCTGATCAGAGGCGCTCAGAATCTCTGGGCCATAGAAAGCTCTTTCAAAAGCCAAGAAAGCAGCTCCAGCCAGTCGACTGTCTATACTTCTAAAATTCTGCGCAAAGGAGCGGTATGTGCTGAGCACTGTGGCATTCACCGGCAGCGTCGCTGCTGTCGCCAAGACAAAGAGATTTTGCATGTCCTGCCAGATTCGCACGATGCTCTCTTCTGCCCCATAGCGCTCTCGCAGGTACTTGAGATCGTGTCGACGACGGCTGTTCTGAAGTCGCCAGCCAATCAGAGCGGCGATCAGCAATAAAATCAAGAAAAGCGATATCAGTGCCCAGATAAAAGGCGTCATCTGAAAGGATGAACTTTCATCTTCAGGCGTCGGACTTTCACTCTCGCTGGGACTGCTCTCTTCGAGTTCTGGCTCTGAAGTCTCGGATGGCTCAGTCGGAGGTGGAGCTTCAGTCTGGCTCGGTTCACTGTTTGGAGGCGGATCGATTTCGCGCTCCTGGTCACGGCTGAGCTTGGCCAGGGCATCTTGAGGGATGGCATCGATGATAACGCCCCCGATCTTAGGCAAGTCCAGTCTCGTCCAGGCGTGGGCCGAGGTGTTCTTCACGACTCGCTCATAGCGACCGAGACCTAAGTCCGAGACACCCCGCACAAGAACGCCCTCAACGTACTGAGCCTTGAATCCCATCTCGCGGGCAATCAGTGTCATGGCTGTGGCAAAGTAAGTGCAGTAGCCCTCCTTAGTCGTCATAAAGTGGACGAAGAAGTCCTCGTTTTCTCCAGGAACAATGGGTTGCAGTGTGTATTGATAGTGACGGGAGAGGTAGTCTCTGGCCAGGAACAGGCGGCCGAGGCGGTCGAGATCACTACCCCCCTCGTCATAGACAATTTTAGCGAGGCCGGGGTCAACTTGCGTCATAATCTCCTGATAGCGACGGGAGGGCTTGAGATCCAGGTCCTCAGGCAGCACAGAGCGCAAGTTCTGCTCGAGTTCACTCGGATTGAGAGGCCGAGGAAAATGCGCCCGCAGACGATAGCCCGTCTCTGGCAAAACCATTGATGCATAGATCTGAGCCGAGCGGTTGAAGAAATAGCGTAGTCGCTCCTCGGAAGACGCAGGGCGAATCACTTCTTCCAAGCTGAGGACACGGCTGGGATTAAAAATGACTTGAACAGGTTGTTCAAGAGGCCAGATAGTCGCATCCGAAAGATCTGAGAATTTTTGCCTGACCTCAGTCGGATAGCTCTGCTCATCGAGGAAAAAAGCACGTCGTTGCTCCCGACCGGGCTCATCTGATCGGAAGATAAAATTGGGGTCCATAGAAGAGGGCAGCCATTGATTTTGTTGAAAATCAGAGAAAACCGTCCCTGCAAGGTAAGTAGCCTGGCTCGGCCCCTCGTAGCGCATGTAGGGCTTTTCGAGAATGTTGACAGGACCTCCGAGGCGGTTTTGCTGCGGATAATAGCCAAGATCCTTGAGGCTAAATTCATAGTAATTGATGGTGTCAGGTAATTTCTCCTCGCGTTTAAAGCGCTCACGTATAAACTCTAAGCGATCGTATAGCTTTTGATTTTGCAAGCTGAACGGCGGCAAGAGCTGGTAGAGCACAATGACCCCAACGAGGATCAAGGCCACTGGAATGAGCGGCGGCGCCTGCACGAGTGCCCCGCGCTCGCTCAGTCTGTGTTTGGCAAACAAGAAGACGAGTCCAATGCAGAAGAGACCTGCAAAGAGCAAGATTTGACTCCTCCCTATGCCCTCCTGAAAATCGCCTAGATAGAAAAAAGAACTGATAAAAGCCAGGAGCAGCAGCCGCGGCGCAGAAAAGCGAAAGAGGACATAGGACAGAATCGAAAGCAGCACTAAGAGCAGAGGACTCAAGAGAGAGGGAGCCAGCTCAGGGCGATGGGCCAATAGTCCGAGGGCATGAGCCAGCCAGAGGGCGCTCTCGCTAAGCTGCTGTCCTAAATTTGCCACGATCTCGACAGCGCGCGAGCCAAAGAGCTCTGGCAGCATAAAAAAGAGAAGTCCCAGGAGCAAGGAGAGGCCCACTGTGATCGCCTGACCTCGCCAAGAAAAAAGGGCCAAACCAAAGAAGGCTAAGAGCAACAGACCCTGGATGATCAATCCACCCATGCCCAGCGTCGAAATTCCAAGATTCTGACAGACGAGGACGTGCCAGATCTGAGCGAGGGCGAGGGCTGGAATCGCAAGAGCTAAAAACGTAAGAAAGCGGCTGAGAAAAAGTCTCGAAGGCGCGCCGAGCCTTACTCGAGGGTCGATGACCTTGATATCGAGGGTCTCTTGATTTGTACGGCGCTGACTAGATCTCTGCATGCTCGATTTCCTCTCCGAATTGATTAAAAAGCCGTACCATAGATCCACCGACTTCCAACTCCCGGAGATAAGAGCGCTGTTCGGCATCGAGTGGAGCGTCCAGATAATAGGCGATGAGACAGGCGACATTCTCCTTTTCGAGGAGGGTCAGACGACTGACGATGTCAGAGTCGAGATGCTGACAGACGACCACGAACAATTTTTTCTCCTTGTCCAGTAATTCGTCTTCGACTTGGAGACTCAAAGCATCATTCGGATTCCAGGGGATCTGGGCCAGAGCTTGGCGTAAAAACTCAAAATCTGATAACTTCCTCGCAGTAAATTGATTGGGCAAGACGTCGGGGAGGCGCAGATGAACGATATAGTCCAAAACCAGAAAAGCTTGGCAGATAGCTGCAGAGTGCTCCAACATCGTGTCGCGTAAGAAGAGCTCAGCCTCACGATTCGGACTGGAGAGGGCTGGATCGACCTTTGGCAGATCAAAGAGAAATAGGACCTGCCTCTCCTCTGCCTTCTCGTATTGTTTGACCATCCAATCATTGACTCGAGCGGAGAGCTTCCAGTGAATGGACCTCAGGCGATCTCCTGATTGCATGGGCCGCATCCGATCAATCTCATCAATTTCTGACAAGGTCTTCTTGGCGATGAATGATCCTTGGTCGAGCTCCTGCTCCGACATACGCTCTCTATGAGTGACTTCCTGCTTTTGCGGCAGGACATAGATCTTGTCGAGAGATTCTAGGTTCTTAGATTGAGTGAGGCGAAAGCGGAAAAAAGCAGCTGGATCCATGGCATAGATGTCGAGAACTGCCAGTTCCAGAGGACCACAGTGGCGAGCCAGGTGCTCAAAGCGCAGGAGGCGCTCCCCTCTCGCTGGAATCTGAATCTGCCTCTCAATATGTGCTTGATCTGGA
The DNA here is from genome assembly GCA_023426575.1 of Bacillota bacterium. Lineage (GTDB taxonomy): Bacteria > Bacillota > Clostridia > Saccharofermentanales > DTU023 > JAFAAL01. The sequence continues at coordinate 42,340 of JAFAAL010000012.1, read as the reverse complement.
AAAAGTTTGGCCGACTGCAACCTCGCCTCACAGACCAGAGGCAAAAAATAGGACGGATTCTTCAGATGGATGAGCCAAGTCGCCCGATCTCCCCTCTCCACCAACTCAGCCTCTGTCTCTAGATCTAGGCGCAAACGCGACTTCAAGATCCAACCAAAGAAGAGTGAGATGATGGGAATGAGCGCGAGAAATATAATGACCGACTGCAAAAAGGGCCACTTGCCGAGATGGTTGAGGATGAGCGCTGCCAGAATTAAGACGAGATGTATGTAGAAGCGGAGCGTCATTATCTCTCAGGCACAGGAACTCGTTCGAGAACCTGGTAAATACAATTCTCTTCACTGACGCGCTTGAGCTTACTCTCTGGGCTCAATGTGATTCTATGGGCGAGAGTAGCAACGGCGAGGGCCTGGACATCATCGGGGCGCACATAGTCACGTCCCTGCAAGAGAGCTCGACCCTTGGCAGCCTGCATCAGCATCATTGAGGCCCGAGGTGAGGCCCCGAGTTCGACGGCTGGCAATTGACGGGTCGCAGACGTCAGCATGGCAATATAGCGTTTGACGGCATCTGCACAGTGGACGAGCCTTGCCTGCTCACGCATCCAGAGAATGTCCTTGGCCTCGGCCACGGCTTGTAAATAGGCCAGCGGATTGGCCTCGCGATAGAGGTGCATGATTCGCACCTCTTCGTCTACCGTGGGATAGCCGAGATTAATCTTGAGCATGAAGCGATCCAATTGAGCCTCAGGCAGAGGATAGGTACCGAGGTGCTCGACGGGGTTTTGAGTTGCCATAACCAAAAACGGCTGTGGCAGAGGGTAAGTGATACCATCGACAGTGACCTGCTGTTCTTGCATGACCTCCAAGAGAGCCGACTGCGTCTTGGGGGACGTTCGGTTGATCTCGTCAGCCAGAATCAACTGGGCCATGACGGCTCCCGGCTGGAACTCAAATTCCATCGTCTTCTGATTATATAAAGAGAAGCCTGTGACATCAGAGGGCATCAGATCAGGTGTAAACTGAATGCGCTTAAAACTGAGGTCGAGCGTCTTGGCGAGAGCAGAGACTAGGGTGGTCTTGCCTATGCCCGGCACGTCCTCGATGAGCACATGGCCTCCTGCCGCAAGGGCAATCAAGAGATATTCAATCACTTCGGACTTGCCGATCATAATGCGATTGATATTTTGTTCAATCCTGTTACACAATTGCTTAAAAGCAGCAGCGTTCAAATTCATGCTCTTTCCTTTCGGGACAGATTCCCGGGCAGTTCAATTTGCTGCCATGACTGTCGCCTCAATTCCTTTAATAAACGTGAGGGAGAAGCATGCGCAGCCAGCACGATGACTTGGGCCTGCTCCCCTTCGGGTCGGACCGCAAGAAGGAGCAAGCTCTCCCTCTGTCGGGGGATGTAGTGCTCACTAAATGCGGCAAGAAACAGCTTCTTCTCTGGTCTGTGGCGCGCTATAAAAGCACTGAGTTCGGGAGCGTCGAGACCTAGCTTCGCCGGCGCGATGTATATAGATCTCAGCTCGTCTCTCGAATACTCCTGCTCAAAACTCTGAGCATAGAGCAAAAGGTGATCACGGTCTAAGCCGAGCATCAGCTTCTGCTGTGGGAGCACGGGCAGCCCAGAGAGATGTGAAACATAGCACAGCATCTTGATCTTACGCCGCCTGGCCGTCAGCCAGAGCCGAACTCGTCGAATTATATAGCCGAGACCCTCATAGAGCAAGGCCGTAAGAGACATCCCCATCAAGCCCGCTGCCAAGATCTCGTGGAGTCCGACATAGAGCCAGAGCAGATAGCTCGCAATGAAGATGAGAATATAGACGAGAATCATGCTAAGAGCTCGGAATGCTCCTTCAAGAAGAGCGCCACCCGTTCCGCCTCTCGCCCTCCGCGCGCCCGAGACCTCTCGAGAAAGTCTGGGTGATCTGCTAAAAATGTCCGCATGTAGGCCTCAGGATCTGATTGGAAACTCAAAGCGGCATCACGACTGGCGGGAGCAATATGTCCGTCAAGCGCTGCGCGATCGAAAAACTCTCGATTCAATTCCAAGAGAGCATGGACAGAAATTCCCTGAGCCCCCAGCGCCTCTTCCCCACCCTGACAGCGAGAGACGACCACAGCCGTATCTGTGATCTCTGCCCCGAGACGCTCAATCGTCGGCAACCACGCTCTGAAGTAAGAGGAGGCCAGGGTCAAGAGATCGGCGACGTGTAGGATCTTCTGTGAAGACAACTCATTGGCCTCGAGCAGGCGACACTGGCTAAAATCAGGACTCGATAGATAGGCACGCCCGTCCTTTAAGATGGTGACATGCTTTAATTGAAGAGCTGTTGCCAGAGGAATACTAAAGTACAGATCACGCCGCTCCCCGCCCGAAATAAGATCGAAGTCTAGTGGGAGGACGAGCCGCAAGAGGCGGTCAATGAGATCCTTGAAGGCGGGATTCGACTGAATCTCAATGTCAATCATCCTCTGCAGTCTCGAGGGCATCCCCTCAGGATAGCTTCTGGCTCGCTCGAGCTCAGTCAAAAATGCCTCAGCTCTCTCCTGCCCTCCAAAGAGAAAGTGCGTATTGAGATAGTAGGGGCCAAAACTGCCCGAAGTATACCAAAAAGGCTGATTGGGCTGACTAAATTTCAGCGCCTCAGTGAGAAAAAGTTGCTTGATCAGTTGTTCTTGTTCCATGTGCACCTCGCATCTTGTCACTATTATACCAAAGCCCCAAGAGACCAGTCCTAAAGATCCCAGATGACAGAGCCTCTGACTTCCTCGACAGTGGCAAAGCCTAATTCATCCATCAGCTTTATGACTTCATCTCCCAGAGCTGTAATCATCGTAGGATTCTTGAGGAGAGCAGTTCCTAGCTGGACGAGATGACAGCCGACCATGAGAAAGGCTATGACATCTTCTGCCGTCGTAATCCCTCCCAGCCCGATGACGGGCAGATGGGTCGCCTGACAGGCCTCTGCCGCGAGACGTAGTGCAATCGGCTGTATGCCAGGTCCTGAATACCCCGCAAATCGCCTCTGGAAGACAGGCCGCCTACGGCGGATGTCGAGACTGAGTCCCAGAAAAGTGTTGACCAGAGAGATCCCAGCGGCTCCTCCTGCCTCTACCGCCTGAACGATCGGCTGAATAGAGGCAACATTCGGACTCAGTTTGGCAATGAGGGGGTGCCGTGAGCGCCGACTCAATTGAGACATCAAGAGCTGCGCTTGAGCTGGATCTGTGCCGATGGCCATACATCCCGTGCTGACATTCGGGCAAGAGAGATTGACTTCAATGGCCGCAATCTCGACCTCGTTCAATCGTTCAATCAAGGCGATATATTCCTCGCTGCTAGAGCCAGCAATATTGACGATGACTTCTGGGTGAGAACTTTGCATAGATGGCAAAATCTCCGACAAAAAGACATCAATCCCAGGATTCTGCAGACCGATGGAATTGAGCAGGCCCGCAGGCGCCTCCGCCAGGCGGTGACCTGGATTACCCGCCCGAGGCTCTAGAGTGACGGACTTGCTGATCAATGCACCCCAGCAGCTGCGCAAATCGTGCCATTCAGCTCCTTCCCTGGCATTTGAATAGCAGCCAGAGGCAGGGAGGAAAGGTTTCTCAAATATGCGGTCGAGAAAATGGACAGCGAGTCGATTAGACATGATAGGCCTCCCAGTCGATGAGAGTCGAGTCGAAGACGGGACCCTCGTAGCAACAGCGCTGGGGCAGTCCCTCTCGCATTGGCACTGCACAACCTGAGCAAAATCCGACGCCACAAGCCATCCTCTCTTCAAAAGAGACCTGACAGGGACGTTGCCATTTCTGACTCAGTTGATGGGCGGCTCTCAACATCAGAAGAGGTCCACAGGCCAGGAAAGTGGCCTCGGCCAAGATATCCTGAAAGCACTCAGCTGCAGCTGCGACTGCATGTCCGTGAAAGTCGAGATCCCCACTGTCACTGGCCATAATCACACGCGCCCCGCTCGCTTGAAAACGATCTTTCAGAACAGCTAGCCCCGCGTGTCGGAAGCCGAGGCTGACCCTGAGATCGCGCCGCCTCCCCTCCTCTTCGGCGACTGTCAAGAGAGGGTAGATTCCTGAGCCGCCCCCGATAAGGATCAGAGGTCCATTCCCACTGAGATCGAAGCCGTGTCCAAGTGGTCCTATAACAGTCAGTTCCGCCCCGGGAAGAAGATGCGCGTGGGCGTATGAGCCCTTGCCGACGACGTCGATGCCGAGCTCAAATTGCCTGTGCTCGCGATCGATGCTCAAAAGTCCATAGGGACGGTTTAAGAAGTAGTCTGAAGAGAGCATGACAAATTGTCCAGGACGGCAGGCCTCTATAAAAGGAGCATCGGCCTGGAATGTCAGCCCATAAGAGCGATTGGAGAGCTGGACGATACGCTCCAAAACAACTTGCTGAGAAAAGGCCATCTTGAAACTCCTATTGAACAAAGGCCGAAAGATCAGCCCGCATCTCAAGAGCTGCCTCGCGACAGGCAATGGCAAAGCTCTCATGGGGCATCTTACGATCTTTATAGGCATTCATCAGGCCACGAGAAGAGTTGACGATAGCCCCTCCCCCCTGCTTGGAAAAAGCAGCTGCCACATCACTTGCACCTGCCCCTTGAGCCCCATAACCTGGGACGAGAAAGAAGAGATGTGGGCAATGACGGCGGAGCTTCTCGGCCTCTTTGGGATAGGTTGCCCCAACGACCAGACCTATGGGCGAATAGCTCTCACCCTCCTGTCGATACTCCTCAGCCCAGGCCACGGCCCGTTCGGCAAGAGACTCATAGAGCTTGCGGCCATCTGCGAGGATGAGATCTTGAATTTCTTGGCCGGAGGGATTGGAGGTGCGCAGCAGTAAGAAAATCCCCTTGCCCGTCTCGCGAAGAGACTTGGCAAAGGGCTGGACGCCATCTGAACCCAGGTAAAAATTAACTGTCAATGCATCTCCCTGGAAGGCTGGCACTTTTTGACCATAGGGGGTCTCGGCAAGAGTGATAAAGGCTTGGGCATAGGCCCCCGCCGTGGCACCTATATCGTTGCGCTTAGCATCAACAATGATGAGATAGCCCATCTGACGCGCAATGTCTAAACTCGCCTGAAGAGCCTGCAGACCGCCGAGACCATACTGCTCGTAGTAGGCCATCTGAAATTTAACCGCCGGGATGATATCGGCGCAGGCTTCAAGTAATTCACGGTTATAGGCAGTCAGAGCGGCAGCAATCGCCTGACTTAGCCCCTCTCCAGACTGTCCCTCCAGAGGACGGAGAAGATATTCTGGCAAATAGGCCAGCTGCGGATCCAAGCCCAGAAGGCTCGGATTGTGAAACGTCATGATGCGCTCATTGAGGCGCTCCATAAAATTAGAGTCCAGCATAAGTTACCTTTCCTCTTCGCCAGGTCATGAGGACACGAGCCTGGAATTCCCAATTGTGAAATGGAGTATTGCGGCTTCTGCTCAGCATCTGCTCCCGATCGAAGCGGTAAGCTGTGTTGAGATCGATGAGGCAGAGGTCTGCTGAGGCCCCGACTTCTAGACCATCGAGGGGCAGTGAAAAAAATCGAGCTGGCGCCACAGTCAGCTTTTCGAGAACGTCGAGAATTTCCATCCCCTCTTCTTGTACCAAGATCTTATAACAGAGGGGGAGACAGGTCTCGAGGCCGACAATACCGTGCATGGCCGTCGTAAAGTCAACCTTCTCAGCTGCAGTATGCGGAGCATGATCCGTGGCAATCAAATCAATAGTGCCATCCTTGAGGCCACGGATACAGGCCTGGCGGTCAGCCTCGCTACGCAGGGGTGGATACATGCGGTAATTGGCATCGCGAGATCTCAGCAGCTCGTCGTTGAGGGCAAAGTGATGAGGACAGACCTCAGATGTCACCTTCAAACCTTGCGCTTTGGCCTCTCGCACCATCTCAATAGAACCTGCCGTGGAGACGTGCGAGATATGCGTGGGGATATTGAGATGTTTTGAGAGAAGAATATTGCGAGCGACATTGATCTCTTCGGCAACAGCGGGCAGACCTTTGACATTGAGTTCCCGTGAGAGTGCACCCTCATTCATGACGCCACCCTGGGTCAATGTCTTGTCTTCGCAGTGATCAGAGACCACGCGTCCGTGGCGCCAGGCCTCTTCCATTGCCTGGCGCATCAGTCCTGCCGTCCTGACGGGAAGCCCGTCGTCAGTGACGTGTCCCGCCCCAGCGGCAAAGAGCTCAGCCAGAGGGGCTATCTCTTCTCCCGACTCTCCCAGGCTGGCGGCCGCATAGGGAATGACTTGGCAATAGCCCGCCTCTTCCGCCTTCTCTATCTGATAGCGGACGAGCTCTGGAGAGTCCGTGACGGGCCTGGTGTTGGGCATCGTTGCCAGAACAGTGAAGCCGCCGCGAGCGCCTGCCCGCGTGCCCGAAATGATATCTTCTTTTTCGGGGAAGCCAGGATCTCTCAAGTGGACATGCGCATCGATGAAGCCTGGCGAGACAATGTAATCTTCAGCTGCAATGACGATGGCATCTGGGCTCGGCGTCTCGGCAATGCGGCCGTTGACAATACAGAGATCTCGCCTTGCTACTTCGCGATGATACGGGTCGTAGACAGTGACCCCTCTGAGACAATAATTACTCATGTTTTGGGCTCCTTCGGCGCGGATTGGGATGGCCATAAACCTCATAGCATCATAGCGATTTTAGATTGAAATAGCAAATAGAATTGACTTTCAGACCGCCATGAATTAAGATGACCAGCGTCGCCGGTGTGTCGGAATTGGCAGACGAGCGCGACTCAAAATCGTGAGCCGAAAGGCGTGTGGGTTCGATCCCCACCACCGGCACCAGAGCCCCTCCACGGGGCTTTTTTCATGCTTAAAAAATCACCACCGCCGTTTGGCAGTGGTGATTTATTGGTGGGGGATGCTGGATTCGAACCAACGAAGTCAGTGACAACAGATTTACAGTCTGCTCCCTTTGACCACTCGGGAAATCCCCCTTATCTTATGGTGGGCCATCAGGGACTTGAACCCCGGACCGTCCGGTTATGAGCCGGCTGCTCTGACCAACTGAGCTAATGGCCCGCAATTCCGCCCTCAGGCAGCATGAGCATTATTGCAGAAGAGATATCGTCTGTCAAGGCCTCCCCTGAAATCCCTCAAAAGAGCTCCCGCTGGGCATCCAGAGCGCGCCTTTAGCAGGAGATGGGTCTGTGGCCGACTTTAGAATTTGCGGGAAAATATCCCCTTAATGAAGTCAAGGGATAGACTTGAGATCCCTTCCCCAGCAGGGTGCCTGGGTTGAGGACTGACTGGCAGCCGATCTCACACGCTTCGCCGATGACGGCGCCAAACTTATGGCGGCCCGTCGCCCACTGCTCTCCTCGATAGTCGATGACAATATTTTGCCGGTCGCTGCGCAGATTGGACAAAATGACCCCGGCGCCGAGATGAGCCTTAGGTCCCAGGAGGCTGTCCCCTACGTAATTGTAATGAGGGCATGTCGCTCCCCTGAGGAGAACCGCATTTTTGACCTCCGTGCTATTGGCCAGAGTGACTCCCTCGTCGAGAATGACAGAACCTCGTAAGTAGACGGCGTAGCGGATGTCGACAGCAGGCCCGATGATTGCAGGTCCCGCGATATAGGCAGATTCATGAATTGTCGCTGTCTCGTGAACGTAGACAGCATCTTGAAGGAGCTTATATTCCTGGCCGAGCTTGCTCATCAGACCCTGACAAAACGCGCTGAGTTCTCCGAGTAGCCAGGCTGGGTCGGGTGCCTGCTCAAAGAGAGCTTGGGCCAAGCTGTGCTCAGCATTAAAAAATTCAGACCAATCAAACATGAGACCTCCTTCAGGAACTGTCCTGTGCTTAAAAATATAGCATATTTTATTTTGGGCTAAGAAATAAAAAAGAGATTTTGGAAGATGTCCAAAATCTCTTGGTCGAGGTGACAGGATTCGAACCTGCGACTTCCTGCTCCCAAAGCAGGCGCGCTACCACCTGCGCCACACCTCGTTTTACAATCGCCATCATAGTTTCAAAGAGAGGCCTTGTCAAATGATTCTGCCGAAATACCCTACTCCTTGGCCTGGTGGATGACCATCTGGGGATAGGGAATCACGATGCCTGCAGCATCGAGGGAGGTCTTGAGCTCGGCCAGGAGGTCGTTGGAGGCCTTGAAGTAATCGGCTGCCGCTACGCGGCCTCTGGCCGTGAAGTGGATGCCACTCTCCCCGAGCTCATTGAGGATTAGGCGACGGTCCTCCGTTGAGATCTCTGGTACGCGGTCCATGGCGGCATCGACGACCTTTTTGACTGTTTCAAAATTGCTGTCGAAGCCAACGACAAACTTGGCCTCGGCCATGACAGTGTGTTCGACGGAGATGTTGACGATGGCATTCTTGGTCAATTGCGAGTTCGGGACAATGACTCGGAAGCCTCTCATGTTTCGAAAGTGAGTTTGAAACAAGCGCAGTTCGACAACTTGTAAAAGCTCTTCCCTCTTCTCCCCAAGATAGACATAGTCCCCCGTCTGAAAGGGGTTGAGGACGACGATGAGAATCCCCGAGGCGAGATCCCCGAGACTTCCCTGTAGCGCGAGGCCGATGGCAATTCCCATCGAGCCGAGGATGGCAATGAGAGAGCTGGTCGCAAAGCCGAGCCGATCAACACAGAGGATGAGCAAAATAAAATAGAGGAGAAATTTCAGAAGGCTCGTGACGAGGCGGTGTGCTCCTCGTCTGATCTTAGCCCTGTTGAGCATGCGCTCGAGACCGCGCGTCAAGAGGCGGATACAGATGAGGCCGAGCGCAAAGAGGATGAAGGTCGAGAGCAGACGCATCCCGACCTTTGGCCAATTGACGGTCTTGAGCTCGCGAATTGCAGGCGCGAGCTCAAGCTCCGTGTCGAGGGCGAATCTATTGATCGTCATCAGCATAGGTGTCAAAGTAGCCCTGGATATAGACAAAGGGGGTCCCCTTGTCCCCTGAGCCGGAAGAGAGGTCGGCGAGAGAGCCGAGAAGGTCAGTCAGACGTCTCGGTGTCGTGCCCTCAGCAGCATCGGAATCTGATTGATGCTCTGAACGCTTGATCTGATCCTGAATCTTGCAGGCCTTTTCCTCAGGGCTGAGGTCGGCATAGTCATTGTCAGCGAGGTACTTGATCTTTAGTTCATTAGGTCGGCCCGACAGGCCAGGGGTATAGGCGGGGGAGACAACGGGGTCGGCCAATTCCCAGATCTTGCCATAGGGATCCTTGAAGGCGCCGTCGCCATAGACCATGACCTCAATGCTCTGACCAAAGCGCTGGGCCAGACGTTCTGCTAAGTCATCGACAAATTTTTGAGCATCGCGCGGGAATAACTTAATTCTTGACTCAGTCGCCTTGTTCGAGCCGAGAATGCCATAGTCCTCGTTATACCCGTGTGTGGAACTCGGCTGAGCGAGAATCTCATCGAGTCCAATGACGCGTCGAGCGCCAGCCTCCCGGAGGATTCTCTTGCTGTTCTCACGGCTGTGGATATCACAGCAGATGACCTGATCCGCAGAGGCCAAGACGGCACGGGGATCATTGGCAAAGATAAAGTTGCACTGGCAGTTCTCGCTCTCGGCTATCTCGCGATAGAGTTGCACGTAGTCAATATCCGTGAAGAGGTGCTTAAATCTGGAAAATTGTTGATAGAACTCCGCTTCCGTAAAGACATCACGGTAGGGATTGATCTCTGAATTCAGGAGCTCACGATAATCCATCAGCTGATTGCCCACCTCGTCCGCAGGATAGGAGAGCTGAATAATCAAGCGATCGCAGGCTCTGGCAATCCCACGCAAGAGGACCGAAAATCGATTGCGGCTCAGGATGGGCAAGGTCAGGCCGAGAACGCGGGGTTGATCGGGAAAGAGTGCGCGGACATCCTCGGCGATGTCGTCAATGCTGGCATAGTTGCCCTGACATCTGGCGAGCACCGATTCTGTGATACAGAGGACATCTTTGCGGCCAGGTTTAAATCCCTCCGCTGCAAAAGCCTCACTCAGCAATTCGGGAAGGATCGTTAACAGATCATCGCCCTGCTTGAAAATAGGCCCTCGTAAGCCGCGAACAGTGGTACCGATATAACGTTTCATGCTTGACCTCTTGCAAGAAAAGATTTGCAAAGACAACAGGGTTCCTTGCTTAGAGATTATAGCAGACCGCACTCAGCTGTGCAAAAGAGTTCAAAGTCAGGCAGTCCCTCGGGCAAGACCATGAGATTTAAGCAGAGCTCTCTCGTCGGATGTTTGACGCCAAGCTGGCAGGCAAAAAGAGCGGGAGCTAGCGCCAGTGGATCGGCGGTATCTTTTTCGCCGTAGCGCCTGTCATGGAGGAGTGGATGGCCCTCGGCGGCAAACTGGAGCCGAATCTGGTGAGGACGCCCCGTTTTGAGAGTAATGAGGACAAGCGAGAGATCTTCCTCATGACGATAGGCCAGGCATCTGTAGCTCAGATTGGCGTATCTCCCCTCCTCGGGACCTCTCATAATCTGGTAACGTCCATTTTGAGTCTCAGAGCTCAGATAGTGGATGAGCTCCCCCTGAGCTTCCTCAAGAGCGCCTCTGAGCACGGCAAGATAGCGCTTGAGAATTCTCTGCGATCTCATCTCTGCATTGAGGCGCGCTGCCGCCTTGCTCGTCTTGGCCAGGAGGATGAGACCTCCAACCATTCGATCCAGACGGTGGACAGGCGCGAGCCAGACCTGACCTGGCTTATGATCGCGCATCTTGATCCACTGCATGTAAATGGAGAGTAGATCGGGATCTTTGCTCTGATCCCCCTGGCTGAGTAAGCCTGGGGGCTTGCGGACGACGAGGACGTGATTGTCCTCATAGACGATGGCCGTCTCTGGATCAAAAGGTTTTTTCTGCCCGTGGAGCACATAGTAAAAGTTTGACATCTCATCCCCTCTCTTCACAGCCCTGCCTTCATTTTGTATTTCTAGTATAATGATGCCATCAGAAATGTGGAGGCGAACATGAACCAACAAGCCCTTATCCTGATCTGTGACGACGATCCTGTCATCCACGAATCACTGGCTATCTATCTCGACAGTGAGAACTTCACATACAAGTCGGCTTTTGACGGTGAGGCTGCACTGGCAGCTTTTCGCGAGTTTAATCCCGATCTCATCTTACTCGACATCATGATGCCCAAGATGTCTGGGACCGAGGTCTGTCGTGAAATTCGCAAGGACAGCAGCGTCCCAATCATCATGTTGACGGCCAAGGGGGAGGAGATCGATCGCGTGCTGGGCCTCGAGCTCGGCGCTGACGACTATCTGGTCAAGCCATTTTCACCCCGTGAGCTGGTCGCCCGCATCAAGGCGGTCTTGCGACGGACTGGCGAGACGGAGAAAGCGGGGCAGACCGTTCGCTATGAGGGTCTCGAGATCAACTTGGACACCTATCAGGTCAAGGTCGACGGTGCCGATGTCCCCTTCACCGCCAAAGAGGTCGAGATTCTCTACCTGCTCGCTTCGAATCCCAATCAAGTCTTTGACCGTCAGACCATCCTCTCCAAGATCTGGGGCTATGATTACTTCGGTGACATGCGCACAGTAGACACGCACATTAAGCGCATTCGGCAGAAATTACAGAGCTCTGAGCACAGCTACTCTGTCGTGACCATCTACGGTGCAGGCTACAAGTTCGACCCAGGAAAATCAGCCTCTTGAAGAAGTCGTCCATCCTGCAAAAATTGGCCGTGCTGCTCTTTGCTTCGCTGGTGCTGATGGGTCTTCTGACCTCAGCTCTCTACTCTTTCCTCGCCAAGCCGCTCTTCATCCAGAACAAAAAACAAGAGTTGCTGCCCCAGGCCCAGTGGATTGCACGCCAGTTCGCACTGCAAAATACGGACCGCGACAGCAGCTACATCAGTCAAATCAATAACATCGTCAGTGTCTCCTACAACTTCTATGGAGTCTTCACCTTCATCATGGGCAATCAGGGCATCATCGCGGCGACCGATTTGCCAGAGACTTGGACTGAGGAGCTCAAAGTTCAAGTACAAGAAGACTTGATCCGACTCAATGACGAGGTCAAGAGCGGTGGGATGTTCGAGCAATTTTACTTTGCAGAGAAGACAGCTCTCCACGATGAGTTCCTCTACGTCATCAGCCCGGTAGAGATCAAGACTGAGGCCTTGCCCGTGGGCTCCGTCATCTTGCTTCAGCCGATTTCTGAATTGAGCGCCTCAGTCAAAAGCCTCAATGTCTCGCTCTTTCTCGCCTCTTTGATCGTCGCCCTCATTCTTGTCATTCCCATGTTGCTGGCGATGCGACATCTGATCAAGCCAATTTCAGACTTACGTGAGATGGCTCTTGCCATCACGGCCGGCGACTTTTCAAAGCGCAGCGAGGCCAGTGGCGATAGCGAGATCACTGATCTCAGCAATGCGATGAATCACATGGCTTCTAGACTCAATAGCTCATTTAACGCGCTGAACCACGAGCGCAAGCGCCTTGCTGCCATCATTGAGGGCATCCGAGAGGGCATCATCGCGCTCGATGCCAATGGTGAAGTGACCCACTTTAACTCAGTCATCTGGGATCTCTTTGGCAAAGATCCAGAGCTCATCAGTCCCAGTGACTTCCTGCGGATCACGGGACTGAACGATAGTATTGCCAAATGTCTCGAGACGGCGAGTGAGCAAAATATCAAGATTGATTTAGAGCATGCGATTCTCGCTGTCCAGATTAGCCCGCTTCTAGACCCAGAGCAAAATCTCTATGGTGCTGTCTGTCTCTGCCACGATAGTACGGAGTCAGAGCGACTTGAGCAGACGCGTCGCGACTACGTTGCCAATATCTCGCATGAGCTGCGCGCGCCGCTGACTTCGATGCGGGCACTCCTCGAGCCACTCGCCGATGGGATGGTTCACGATGAAGCGACGAGGCAGCGCTATTACGGCATCTTGCTACGAGAGAATCTACGCCTCTCGAGGCTGATCAACGATATGCTGGAACTGTCTCGAGTCCAGAGCGGCAAGGCCCAAATACCCATGGGTCCAGTGGCCCTAGGCCCCTTGCTTAGAGATATCAGCCTTCGCTTTGAGGCTCTTGCCCAGGATATTGGTCTCCACTTGAAATTAGATCTTCCCGAGGGTCCCATCCCTGCGGTCTGGACCAATCCCGATCGCCTTGAGCAAATTCTCTACATCCTCTACGACAACGCTTTGAAATTTAGCCCAGATGAGGGTCTGATCACACTGAGTCTCGAACTTCAAGATAATCTTGCGAGAATCAGCGTCAGTGACCAGGGACTCGGCATCAAAGCGCAGGATCTGCCCTTTGTCTTTGAGCGCTTCTACAAGGCGGACAAAGCTCACAATGAGGTTGGGACGGGGCTTGGACTCAGTATTGCCGAAGAGATCACAGATAAGATGCACGGCCGCCTCACGGTTCAATCCGACTACGGGCATGGCGCGACATTCCGACTCGACTTGCCCTATGCCCAGGATGTCCTCCGCTCCGAGGCCTATCTGGTCGACGTAATGGGCTTTGATGCTGGGCCGAGTTCAGATGGTTCAGAGGCTGAGGACGGGCCCAAGGAAAAGACGAAAAAGCGTAAGTTCTCAAATTGGAAGAGAAGTCGGGAGGATGAGAATGACTAGAGTGCCTCCAGCCCATGCCTTAAACAGTCCGCATCGAGAGAGGGTAAGAAGCGCCGATAGCGATTGGCGGATGCGCTCTGAGCTTCACTCGGGGCGCGTCGAGGAGGTCCGGATCAACCGCCTCCTGGCAGATCTGGGGCTCTCCTCACGGCGTGGCGCGGATGAGCTGATCTCACAGGGACAAGTCACTGTCAATGGTCAAAGCGCTCTCCTCGGGCAGAAAGTCAAGTTAACGGACGACATTAGCTTTCGTGGGCGTAAAATCGACTTGTCAAAGACAAAACACTATCTCTATCTTCTTCTCTATAAACCGCGTGGAATCACTTGTACGACGGACCTTCGGCGCAGGGATAACATCATTTCGTATCTCAATCTCAAGGAGCGCCTCTTTCACGTCGGTCGTCTCGACCGAGATTCCGAGGGATTGATCCTCCTGACCAATGATGGAGACATCGTCAATCGCATATTGCGCGTGGAGAATCAACACGAGAAGGAATACCTGGTTACAGTCGATCGCAGCCTGACGGATGCCTTTCTACAGGCCATGCGTGAGGGCGTCTTCATCCTAGGCCAGAAGACCTTGCCCTGCGAGGTCAGAGCTGTTTCAGAGAGACAATTTCAAATCATCTTGAAGCAGGGCCTCAACCGCCAGATTAGGCGCATGTGCGAGGCCTTGGGATACAAGGTCAAAAAACTCGTACGCGCACGCATCATGTTTCTTGAAATCGATGAGATGCGTCCTGGCGACTACCGCTACCTGACGGCCAGTGAAGAAAGAGAGCTCCTCAACCTCACTTCAGTGCATAAGTGGAAAAATTAGACGTCCTCAGGGAGATAGGAGATAGACAGTTCCTCGAGTTCTGTCTCGAGCTGCTGATATCTCACCCCTGCTGCGTCGAACATGCGCTTGCTCGCCTTGATGGAGTCAGTGGCCCCATACTTGTCAGAAAGATAGATGACTTCGCGAATTCCAGACTGGATGATTGCCTTGGCGCATTCATTACAGGGAAAGAGCGGGACATAGATACGGGCGTCCTTGAGTACATGTCCGCCAGCGTTGAGGATCGCATTTAACTCGGCATGGCAGACAAAGGGATATTTAGTCTCCAGATACTCCCCCTCTCGCGCCCAGGGAAAGTGGTCGTCCGAACAACCAATGGGCATTCCGTTGTAGCCAATCGAGACAATTTTGTTGTCGCTATTGACCACGGCGGCTCCAACTTGTGTCGACGGATCCTTGCTGCGCTTCGCCGCGAGCAGCGCTGCACCCATGAAGTACTCATCCCAGGAAATGTAATTGCGACGCTTAAGATTTGGACTCATCAGCTCTCTCCTTTCCCTTGACCGTCAGGGCATTGATCTGCCTCGCCCGTACGAATTCGGCTTCGTGAGTCTGACCCTCTGCAGCTAAGATGGCCTCGCTCAGTTCTCGACGTGCTTTTTCATGTTGTTCACGCAGTTCTGGACTGATCTGCTCTGGGCCAGGGCGATAGGCCTCGAGATAGTAACTGTTCTCAAGGTCCTGGCGGTAAAGATCCGCCTCATAGGCCTCGTACTCCTGCCCCTGACGATCGCGGCGCTCCCCGAGATACTCAAGCAATAAGATGAGCAAGATGAGTGCCCAAGCCGAAAGAGAAATGATGAGACCAGAATGGAAGCCCAGCGGCGTAAAAGTCATCTCAATCTCGTGTCGACCCTGTCCCAAGGGGAACATGAGGAAGCATTCACCGAGGGCAAAAGTCTGGACCGGCTGTCCGTCGACCAGGACCTGCCAACCTGGATCATAGGTCGTAGAGACAAAGGCATAACCATCCTGGGGCGATGTCAGTGCAAAGGCTGCACCGCGACTATTGAGGGAGAGAGCTTTAAAATCTTGCTTTTGGACCTCTGCTATGACAGGGGCAAAGGCATCAGCCTGATAGACAGCGGAAAAAAGTTCTAATGACCCCGTGTTATCAGGGTCGCGGAAGGTAAAAGTGATGCGAATTCGATCACCCTTCGTGACCTCTCCGCAGTCAATCATATCGACACGCCTAGAACTCCGCGATTGGAAGAAGTCATCCTGCGCGCTTCTGACGGAGACATCAGAGATTTTGACATAGTGAGCCTTGAAGAAGAAAAAGAGACGTCCGCTCTCCTCGGCCTCTAGTTCAAGATAGTAGGGATCCGCCTGTCTCTCCGTCGAGAGGGAGACGAGATATCCTCCACGGACGGCATCCTCAGAGAGCAGAGTATTGGCACTTGTGGTCCTTGCTTCTCCCTCTTCAGAAGTCTCAGCGCTGGCCTCGGAGTCAGAGGCGACGGCGACAGCCATCGAGGACTCAGCCTCGCTGCGATCAATTTCACGGAAAGTTACAGCTTTAAAGATTTCAGAGGCAGCGAAGAGATCATGAAACAACTGGTTCTGATTGGCAAAGGGGGATTCATTGACAGAGGCAAAGTGCCCTGCAGAAGGCTGGACCGCGACAGCGAGTGGGAAGACATTTTGCTGGGAATAAACCTTGATCTTCTCCCCTTCAAATTCAGGGGAAGCCGTCGTTACGAGCTCCTTGTCGAGAGAGCGATTGATGAGATAGCGCAAGCTCAAGAGAGAAGACATCGCCGGTGTCGAATCCGTATACTCAAAAGAATTGACTCCATTCGTCGGATAGCCAAGCTTCTCAAAGAGGATGACCGGCTTCTGAGGAAAAGAGGAGCTGAAGACACTGAAGCCATTGAGGCCATAGAGCATCGGATCATTGACGGCCTTCTTGGGGCGAAGCTCTGTTCGGACGAGCTCTTGAGGGTGCTTGGCCCTGAGCTCGGCGGCGGCACTTCTAATTTCCGCGGCATCTTGACCATAGGCATAGCCGTCGCGAATCCCGTAATACTCGTTCTCAGCAATTTTTTGTACTGCAAAGAAGGTCGAGAGAGAAATCTCAAAGGCCATGAGTAAGAAGAGGACCGTGGCCATCAGCGCGTGGCGCCCAGGTGCCCGCCAAGCCGTCCGCGCCGTCATGGCATAGGCAATGATAAAGACGAGGCTGACAAGTAGGGAGAGCATCTCGAGACTGTCAAGCTGGATCTTCTGCCAGAGCAAGATGAAGATCAAAACTCCCGCAAGCACTTTCATAATACTTCCCTCTCCTGTCCAAGAGAGAGCCTCCCAGGCTTGAGCTGAGAGTGTCAAGAGGACAAAGGCCAGGAGAAAGGCATAGCGATAAGGCAACTGGTTGGGATAGTGCATGCCATGCCAGATAAAGTCGAGAGTGTTAATGCTGAAGCTGAAGACGAGAATCGAGATCAGGGCGAGATTTACGACTTTGGCCCGTCCGGCAATCCGCTTGCTGAGAAAGTAGAGTGGGATCAAGATGAAGACAAAGACGCCAATGTAGAGATTGGGCAATCCCTGACGAATGTTTGGACTCTGAGCAAAGAGCATGCGAGGCCAGACGTCGATCACTGCTTGCTTAAAGGTCCAAGCCGTCGGGAAACTATCTCCTGCTGCAGAGGTCTCTTTTAGGGAGAGATAGGTCGGCCAGAGGAGAACGGCCGCGGCGAGCCCTGCCATCAAACTCCCAATTGCAAAGTAGACGAGCTTCTTAAAGGCTGTCAGAAGCTTATTCTCACAATGCCTCGGAAAGTCCTGAATAAGGATGGCGGGATAGTAGAACATTAGAAAGAGACAGACGAAGAAGGCGAGATAATAGTTGCTCAATATCATGAGCGAGAGTGTGATCATGTACGGCGCTAGACGGTCCGAGACGACGATGAGCTGCGCCGTATAGGCAACGATCGGCAGATAAAAAATGACATCGAGCCACATGATATTCCAGGAGTACGCGAGGACAAAGGCAGAGAGGGCGTATGGAATGGCAAAAATCAACGAGGTATTCTTACTCAGCGCTCTCCCCTTGCGCAGGAAGAAATACATGCAAAATCCCGTCAGGCCTACCTTGAGAAGACTGATGAGGAGGATTCCCTCGGCCAGATAGGCATCTGAGAAGAAGACGAGCAAGAGATTGAATGGGCTGGCGAGATAATAGGCAAAGAGTGGGAGAAAACTAATCCCGAGGCCACCCGACCACGAAAAGAAGAGACTCTGGCCACTCAATATCTTGCTCCTCAGCTCCCTGAGGAAGGGGGCATATTGATGAAAGAGGTCAACTGTTAAAATTTGCCGATCGCCAAAAGGATAGATATGAACTGCGGCGTAGGCAAAGAATAAAATGGCAAAAGGAATGACAAAGGCCAGGATCGGGTGTAGTGTTCCGAGCTTGAACTTCTTTTTATCATATAAGTCAATATGCTGAACTTGGCGCATAAATACCTCCGAAGCCATTCCATTCTAGCAGAGAATATAGATCCTGTTAAGAAAGAAAAAGTCGCCTGACGGCGACTTTTAGGACTCCCAGAAAAGCTTTCTAGAAACCGAACTTACGCTTGCGATCGGCCTTTTTCTTGGCCTTTTTCAACTTCTGCACGAAACGGTAGGTGCCGATAGCGGCGCCTGCCACTTGGGCGAGATTTGTATTCTTCATGGCCTTTTGGCCAATCAGGGAAATATCTGCCTGATTATTGATCTCGAAAGTCTTCTCACCTTTTTCAAAGCGTTTGAAGAGATTCGTGACGGCGTTTGCCGCTGAATAGGCTCCGTCGCCCAGGACGGCGACCGTGTCCGTCAGCGTCTCCCCTGCCTCGGCAACACTGCGGACGAGGGGTGGGAACGACTCCCCTGCTGCCGTGCTGATCTTGTTGACATCACAGAGAATGCTGTCAACACGACGAACTGTCGTGGGAATCTCGCTCAGTATCTCGCTGACTCTGGGCTGCAGATCCGTGGCCAGCGCATTGACCGTCTTGAGCGTCTTACTGAGATTGATCAAGACGAGAGTGAGGCCGACCAGAGCTGCGACGCCTGCCAAGATCAAAAGACCCAGCAAGACGTCCATAAGGTCAACAGTTATGGCTAGTAAAATCATCTTGTCTCCTTATCTAGAGAAAGCTCCTCTCTTAGTCAGAGAGGAGCAACACGGTCAGAGATTATTTCTTGACTTCGTTTTTAACGTCTTCCTTGATCTCGTCCTTGGCCTTTTTGATATCTTCGGCAACGACTCGGGCGACGTCTTGACTTGTGTCGGCAACATTTTTGGCCTTGGCCTGAACCTCAGCTGTCGCCTGTTGGATGTTCGCCTTCAGGGACTCAGCGTGACGAACCGCGGTGTCCTTGGCCTTTTCGAGGCCATCCTGAACCTTATCACGTGCCTGCTCTGCGGCCTTGGCGATGTCTTCACGAGTCTCCTTACCACTCTGGGGGGCAAAGAGGAGACCAGCGGTAGCACCAGCGAGAACGCCTGAGAGGAAGCCGATGGCGACCTTGCTATTTGATTGTTTCTTGCCGACGACACCTAAAAAATCATAAAAACGTTGATACATAATTTTCTCCTTTCAGAAACTGTATAACAGTTTAGGCTTATTATACTTGATCTAAAATAATTTTCAATCGTTAGCAATATATATTAGCGATTGCAAATCACCTGGTAGAAGTACTCTTCAGCTTGGTCGCGGATGATCAATTCTTTCTGTCCGCGCGCGCAGTCCTCGGTGCGCCCGATGATCTGGGCCTGACAATCGAAGCTCGAAGCTATTTCAATCAGCGCAGTGGCAGCTTCTTGGCTGCAATAGACCTCAAAGAGCTGCCCCATGTTGAAGACTTGGTAGAGCTCGCGAGCACTCATGTCCGGCTGTGCGGCCAGCGCTTGGAAGATGGGCGGTCGAGGCAAGAGCCGATCTTTAATAATACGAGTTCCAGGCTGTCCAAAGCTCAGGACCTTGGTCAGAGCGCCCCCCGTATTATGAATCAGGCCATAGACCTGCTCACGCCAAGATTCGAGGAAGGGTTTTATGATGGGCAAGTAGGTTCTGGTAGGAGATTGAAGAGCCTCCCCGACAGAGAGGGTGCTGCCGGGAAGCTCATCTGAGAGATAATACTGACCGACATAGGCGAGCTTTGGACTGAGAGAAGACGCATAGCTCTCAGGGTAGCGCTCGCGATAATGAGCATTGAGAAGCAAATGGCGCGCTGCCGTCAATCCGTTCGAAGCAATGCCAGAATTTTCACGCTCTTCGTAACTGGTCTGGCCATAAGAACTGAGGCCGACGATGACCTGGCCTGGCCCTATGTGACTGGCATCGATGACGTCAGCGCGGCGCATCCGACAGGCCAGCGTCGAGTCACAGATAATGGTCTGGACGAGATCGCCGACATCCGCGGTCTCACCCCCCGTCAAGAAGACTTCGACGCCATGCGTAGAGAGCCGCTCTGCGAGCTTCTGGTAGCCGTGAATGACGGCATTGATGACCTCTCCCGGAATGCGCTGGGCATTGCGACCGATCGTATTTGAGAGATAAAAGGGACCTGTACAACCGACAGCGAGCACATCGTCCGTATTCATCACCAGAGAGTCTTGGGCAATGTCGCAAAAAACTCTGGGGTCACCGCTCTCACG
Source organism: Bacillota bacterium (assembly GCA_023426575.1). Classification (GTDB taxonomy): domain Bacteria; phylum Bacillota; class Clostridia; order Saccharofermentanales; family DTU023; genus JAFAAL01. Next base: position 22,207 of record JAFAAL010000012.1, on the reverse strand, counting down.
GTAGCGGAGATAGGCCAGGCTCGACTTCGTCCCCGCTCCGTCGGCGTGAAGAATCGAACAGTACTCAGGATCTCCTGCCATATCAGGCTCAATCTTACAAAAAGCCCCTGGGAACAATCCCTGATCGAGATGAGAGACGGCTTCCTTGACCTCATCTTTACTTGCGGAAACCCCTCTGTTCTGATAAAAATCACTCTGCATATGATCCTCCAAATAAGACCAACTGAGCCTATAAGCCGGGTTCTGTCTCTGTAAGCATCTATCTAGATCATGGATTACGCCATGATTCGAGCCACCTCCTGGGGCCTAGAGACCATTACGGCCCACCCACGGTGTTGCTCCGGATGGGGTTTACAGGGCCAGCCTGTCGCCAGGCTGCCGGTGAGCTCTTACCTCACCATTCCACCCTTACCGCAAAGCGGCGGTGTCTTTCTTTTGCACTATCCTTAGAGTCGCCTCCACCGGGAACTACCCGGCATCCTCGGTCTCGGGAGCCCGGACTTTCCTCAGCCCTCCCCTTTTCAAAGGAGAGCCGCGCTTACTCGGCTCAGTTGGCCATGCCAAGAGTATAATCAATTCCCCGATCGATGGCAAAAGCCACAGCAGGGAAACAGAGCCTCAGATAGGCCGTTAAAACCGGCATTGCGACGCGCTCTGAGACATCGTGCCCGAGGCAGATCAAGGCCCTCCCCCTCTCATAGAGAGCCACTTGCTCGTGATACTTGGCTTCCCCTGTCACGATCAGACCGCGCCCTGTCTCAGGGAGCTTTTGGCTCATCTCCAGGTCAAAGGAGCCCGGGAATATGGCCAGCCAGTCAATCAGTCCCTTGAGATCAGCAGCAAGAGCAGGGCGCACGGGGGCATCTGGAACTTGAAACTGCTCTTTGGCGCTGCGGTGGAGAACCTCGAGGGGCAGTGCTGTCTCAAGGGTGAAGAGCCGCCCGTGACCAAGATCAGGCCAGTCGGCATCTGGGCAGATCACTCGACTCGACTGGATGATCTCTTCAGGCAAGAGCTCAGGGAAAAGTGTCCGGAGGATGGCAAATGAGGTTCCAAAAATCGCCTGATCTAGATTGGTATGCGCAGAGATAAAGCTCTGGTTTTGGCGGATGAGCTGGTAGACATTGCCGCTCTCCCCTGCTTCGTTGAGCAGGGTCTGGACGGGCGAGAAAAATACGGGGTGGTGCGCTAGGATCAGCTCACTCGCTGAGATCTGAGGCTCCGTCCAGAGCTGCGAGTTTAGGTCCAGTGTCACAGTCATCTCATGGACCGTCCTCGTCTTATAGCCAATCTGCAGACCGCAGGGATCCCATGCCTCCGCGACTTGCCAAGGTGCAAAGGCATCGATCGCCTGCATGATCTCACTTTCACAGGGACATTCACCTGCTGACAGGGGTGCAAAAAACGAGAAGCGCTCCCTATTTTCCGAAAAATAGAGATCTTGCTCTCTCAGCAAGTTATAAAACGACTTCTCTGTCACGCGCTGAAACATCTGAGTCCTCCTTTATTCTTTCGAGGGAGCTTAGGATATCGAGATCTTCTTTACGTCCAGAACATGCCCGTTTGGATGCTATTTGATAAAGTCTCTCAAGCCAGCGCAGCTCCCTCTGACTGGCGCGCCCCTTGCGATAACGCGAGAGGAGTTCTGGGCCCACGTAGTCAGCCAGCGGCGTCGTCGTGCTAGGGACGCCGCTATAGATCAACTTGAGGACGAGATAGAGTCGCTCGGAGTCCTCAATGATTTCTTCAGCGCTCAGCAGATAGCCGAGGCTGCTGGCACGTTCTCGGAGCACCCACCAATGCCAGTTGACTTGGACGAGGATCTCGAGCCCGGGAAGCGCCTCGATTCCTTCGAGGATATCGCCAATCTCATGGCCCCCGAGTCCAGCGATAATGATGGAGTCACTTGCTTGAACTCGGACTCCTCTTAGCCCATCGTTTAAGAGCAAGGAGACCTGATCTTGCACCCCTTCCCTCTGACAGTTGGCGGCCGCGCGAGCCAGTGGGCCCTCACGGATGTCTATTGCTACCGCACGCTCACAGCGCCCAGTCTGGACCATAAAGATTGGCAACTGCGCATGGTCACAGCCGATGTCATAGAGGCAAGAGCTGAACTCGGGCAGTAAAGCGGCGAGCGCCATGAGACGTGGGCCAAGCTTAATCAAGACAGTCTCTCAGCTTCTTCGATCTCGAGGGGTGCCGGAGCTTTCTCAGGGCCTTGGCCTCAATTTGGCGGATGCGCTCACGTGTGACATTGAACTCACGTCCCACTTCTTCAAGTGTCCTTGTCCGCCCATCGTCGAGGCCAAAACGCAAACGGAGAACTTTTTCCTCGCGCGGGGTCAATTCTTTGAGAACATCGTTCAGCTGCTCCTTCAAGAGCGTAAAAGCGGCCTGATCCGCAGGTGAGGGAGCATCCTCGTCTGGAATGAAGTCGCCAAGATGAGAGTCTTCCTCCTCGCCAATCGGCTTCTCCAAGGAGACCGGCTCTTGAGAAATCTTCATAATTTCACGGACCTTTTCGACGGTGATGCCCATTTCCTTGGCGATCTCTTCCGGCTCTGGCTCGCGGCCGAGCGTCTGCAGGAGCTGGCGCTGATGACGGATCAGCTTATTGATCGTCTCAACCATGTGCACAGGAATGCGAATTGTCCGCGCCTGATCTGCAATCGCACGGGTGATCGCTTGGCGAATCCACCAGGTGGCATAGGTCGAAAACTTGAAGCCCTTATGGTAGTCAAATTTATCGACGGCCTTGATCAAGCCGAGATTGCCCTCCTGAATCAAGTCGAGAAACTGTAATCCACGGTTGAGATAGCGCTTGGCAATTGAGACGACCAGGCGCAGGTTGGCCTGAGTGAGATGTTGCTTGGCATCCCAGTCCCCCGCTTCCATACGCGCCGCCAATTCACACTCTTCATCGGCAGTCAGCAGGTCGACTTTGCCAATCTCCTTGAGATAGAGGCGCACGGGATCATCGAGCAGAACCGCATCGTTATAGACTTGTTTTTTCTTTGCGGCGACAAGCAGATTATCCGCCTCCAATCGCCTCTGCAACTGATAGCTATCGGACGATTCATCATCCTCATCCGTCTCTTCCAGATCGTCTTCGTCCTCATCATCCTCCTCATCAAAGTCGTCAAAGGGCAGCAAGTCATCAATGATAATGCCCGCCTTCTGCAGACCTTCGATGATATCATCGAGAAAATCTTCCGAAAGCCTCATTTTCTCGAGGTAGTCCAAGACGTCGCCCTGGTCAATCTTACGACCATTAGCCGACGCCTTACGGACCAGGTCTGTCACAATCTTCTTGCGAAAATCCATCCGCCGCAGTTCTGCTTCTGCGGCCTTTTCCTCATTGAGCTGATAGCTGCTGTCTTCATCGTCCTCGTCGGCATCTGAATCGCTATAATCGTCATCGAGTAAAAGATTCAGATCCGAAGGATCATCGAGATCGTCGTCATAATCCTCATCGACAAAGTCTTGCTCGAGATCGAGATCCTCCTCGAGCTCCACGGGAATTTTCTTCTCTTTCGGCTCAGCGCCCGACTTCTTTTGCGAAGTCTTGGCGCGATTCTCCGCCTTGGGGGCCTGGGGCTCTTTTTTTGCTTTTGAACTCATATCTTCCTCCTGACATTAGCCGCGCTCTTCATCGGCGCTGGCTCCTGTGGCTTTTTTATCTTGATATTGCTTGAGCTTGGCAAGATCCAGGGCCTGGAGCTTGGCCAAGTCTGTCTTCAGCTGATCCGTCTGGCCGTAATCGTGGCTCGTGCTGAGCTTCTGAACCAGGGCTCGGCGTAGATCACTGTCCTCTTGCGCACTGAGATCACTGAGTGCCAGCTGTGCTTGGAAGCGACTTTCTTCATCCGTCATCTGCTCAAGACCATAGCTCAGTTCAAGTCCGGTCAGATAGTCAGAGAGCTTTTGCCCATTCTCCAAGTGGTAAGCATCTGCGCGGCTTAAGAGCTTGACTGGCTCCAGTGCCTCAATTTGGTGCATCGCCGCCTCAAAAAGGCGTGGATCTTGAATTGCCTCTAGATCCTCTACCCCCGTGTATTCTCTCAGAAGACTTATGAGAAATTCGCGAATCGCCGGGGCAAAACTCTTGAGCGTAAAGACGTGGGCATAGTCCTCACGAGGGATTTGCTTAAAGATGAGACCATAGAGTACTCGTTCAGCTTCGGCCTGGGTCACAGAGGGTGCCGGGCGCGGGAGATGAGCTTGCTCCTCATTGTCTCGAGATTTGACTCGCCGTCTCAAGCGATAAACACTTTCTCGAATGCCCTCAATGGGCAGTTCCATCTCCTTGGCAAAACTTGCAATTCGCAGTTCTAAATTCGCCTCTGTCTCGTAGCGCGCAATGGCATCGAGAGCGCGTTCATTATAGGCATAGACATCCATGACGCCGTCTTCATCTGTGGCAGACTGCCGGGCGAGTTTTAAGACAAAGTCGACAGGCGTAAGAGCCGTCTCAAGCAGCTGCGCAAAACGCTCACGGCCATATTTCTTTAAGTAATCGTCTGGGTCGAGACCTGGAGGCAATGAGACGATAGACAGCTGGCCAGATGTCTTTTGAATCTTCAACATGGCCTGAAAGGCCGCCGTCTGGCCCGCCTTGTCGCCGTCATAGCAGAGCTGCAAGTTGAGTTCAGGACTGAGGCTCTGAAGATATTTAATCTGAGACTCTGTCAATGCAGTCCCGAGACCTGCCACCACATTGTCGAAGCCCGCCTGATTTAGAGCCAGGACGTCGAGATAGCCTTCACAGACGATGAGGCGGGGGCGCTCTGACTGGCGTCTGAGTTCCACAGGTCCAGATTTAGGCCGAAGTCTCTGACTCTTCTTGGCAAAATTTAAGGCGTATATTTCGCGTCCCTTACTGAAAATAGGGGTTTCTGGAGAATTGACATACTTTGGCAGACCGTCGTCCAAGACCCGGCCCCCGAAAGCGATCACAGCACCGACTGAGTCAAAAATCGGAAAGATGACGCGATGATAGAAGAGATCGGCAGGACCTCGCGAACTCTCTTTGATGAGACCCGAGGCCATGATCGCCTCCTCCTCGAAACCCCTGTCACGAAGATGCTGATACAGAGTATTGCCTCGACGCGAGGCGTAGCCGAGGCCAAACTTTTGGATAATTCCGCGGCTGAGACCGCGCTGTAACTCGAGATAATCACGAGCTTGACGTCCTTCGGGGCTCTGCAACTGGCGATAGAAGAGTCTTGCCGCCTCGAGGTGAATGAGTTTTAATTGCTTCTTCAGCTCGTAGTCACGATCAACTGGGCCATTCTCGTATTGCAATCGCAGGCCCAGACGCTCTGCGAGAAGCTCGCAGGCCGTCGGGAAATCAACCCTTTCCATCTGACGGACAAACTCTATGGCGTCACCACTTGCGTGGCAGCCGAAGCAATAATAGCGCTTTTGACTCGCGCTGACCTTAAAAGAGGGTGTCTTCTCGCTATGAAATGGACAGCAGGCCCAATGGCTGTCCCCACTGTGTTTTTTGAACTCTATATACTGACCTGCGAGATCAACGAGATCACAGGCTGCTAAAATGGCATCTTTACTCGCTTGCGATATGATCTTGGCCATGAGTCCTCCCTCTTATAGATACGAAGTCAGAAGCCAAATCCCACTTTATCCCTGCGTTTCTCGGAGAGCACTCCTCTCCTGTCTCTCATTCTCCAGCCAAAGCGATAACTCAAGTCGCTTCTTTTGCATTTCACAGTTCATTTCCGAAATGCCATCTGGATCCCCACTTGCAAAATAAGCGTTGGCAGCGCAGCCGCCACTACAGAAATAGCGCGCCCAGCAGGCCTGGCACGCGGGCTTGTCGGGAAGTAAGAGTTTCTTAAACAGCTTGAGATAGTCCTTGCGGAGTCCGGTCTCAGCCACAGTCGCCACATTCGCTAGGATAAATTGCTCGACGCCGACCAACTGGTGACATGGATAGATATCCCCCTCAGGTGTGACAGCACAATACTCTGTCCCCACGCCACAGCCCTTGGCCCGCTTATAGAGGCAGGGGCCGCCCTGAAGATAGATATTGAAGTGAAAGAAATTAATGTTCTCCCCGGCCTCTTCCGCTTCAGCCAAACGCTGGGCCAACCGCTCGTATTCGGCCTTGATGGCGGGAAGATCCTCCTCACTGAGGCTGTAATCCATCTCAGGGGGAGCGACGACTGGCTCGAGGGATAGCTGGGCTCCGAGTTGAGCCAGGGCAAAAACATCGTCAGCAAAATCGAGGTTGTGCGCTGTGAAAGTGCCGCGGAGATAATAGGGACGATCTCCCCTGGCCTCGACAAAACGGCGAATTTTCTCGACGATCAGGGCATAAGAAGGGCGCCCGCCACAGAGGGGTCGCATGCGATTATGCACCTCTTCACGTCCGTCGATGGAGAGGACGACATTGGCAAAGTGCTCATTGATATAGTCCAGCTTATCTTCAGTGAGCAGTGTCGCATTCGTCGTCAAGGTCAAACGGAGCGTTTTTCCTGTCTCCATTTCACGTTGGCGACAGTAGTCGACAAGACGCGTGACGTTTCGCCAGTTGAGCATGGGCTCACCGCCAAAGAAGTCGATGTCTAAATTCTTGCGCGCCCCCGACTCTCTAATCAGAAAGTCAATAGCCTGGACGCCCGTCTCATAAGACATCATGCTCCTCTTGTGGCCATAGTCACCTGTCCCCGCAAAGCAGTACTGACAGCGCATATTACAATCATGGCAGACATTGAGGCAGAGTGCCTTGAAATGTGGGCCGTCGGGATAGAGTTCTTCGAGACTCAGGGAGTGCGGCGGGTGAAAGATATACTCCTGCTCTATGAGATGTTTAAAATCAGCGGCGATTTCTAAGAGTTCAAGCTCAGATGTCCCGAGTTCACTTGCAAGACGGGAGAACTCTGAGCGCTCAGGCATCTGAGCCCCCGAAGCCTGAAAGAGCTCGAGCACGCGCGCCGAGATTGGATCCAATCGAAGAAGCGCTCCGCTCTCAGAATCGTAAGCGAAGCACTTCTCAAAGAGTACGAACTGATGCAGCAATTACTTCTTCGCCTCCTGATGTTCGCAGGGCTGGTTGCCAACGGTGCAAGACGTCTTGCAGGCAGACTGACAGGAAGTCTGGCACTCGCCACAGGCATGCGTACGGCCCTTCTTGCTGAGGCATGGTTTCTGAACAACGGTGATTCTCTTCATGTGATTCATCCTTTACTAAGTCGCTTTGAACATCTGGCGACTACTTCTCGTCAACAGTCGCTTCTGGACGATCCTTGACGACCTGGCTGATGGCGGACATTTTGAATGTCATGAGGGTATTGGCGGCAGAGGTGGAGATGGTGACCTCATCATTATTGATGTTCATCACGCGACCGACGATGCCTCCGATGGTCATGACTTGATCCCCGACCTTCATCGCCTTGAGATCCTCGCGCAACTGCTTCTCGCGCTTGCGCTGGGGCCTCATCAGCATAAACCAGAAGGCGCCAAGCATGAGCAGCATGAGAATCATGCTGAAATAGGGGCTGGCACCGGGGGCTATTGCTTGCAATAAAAACAGATATGTCATTGTTAGACTCCCTACTTGAAGTAATTGAAACCATTTTACCTAAGGGGGCTATAAATGTAAAGAATGAGCCCTCAGTAGCGACGGTAACGGCTGTGAAATGCGCGCCGAAAGGCCGTGAATTCTCCGCATTCGATGGCCTCGCGAATATCCTGCATCAGCCGGAGCAGGAAGGCGACGTTGTGATAGGAACAGAGCTTTAGGCCCAGGATCTCATTACACTTGATGAGATGTCTCAGGTAGGCTCGACTGTAATTCTGGCAGACATGGCAGTGACAATCTGGATCAGGCGGTGAAAAATCTCTGGCAAAAGCCTGGTTGCGAATGGTGAGACGCCCCTCGGAGGTGTAGACCTGCCCGTGTCGACCAAGTCTTGTCGGCAGCACACAATCAAACATGTCGATGCCGCGAGCGACCCCCTCTACCAATTGCTCAGGCGCGCCGACGCCCATGAGGTAGCGAGGCCTGTCCTCGGGAAGCTCTGGAATCACCTGCTCAATCATCTCATACATCAATTCTGCAGGCTCACCCACTGAGAGACCACCAATCCCATAGCCAGGAGGGTCAAAGTCGGCCAGCGAAGCTGCTGATTGACGGCGCAAATCCGCCTCCATGCCGCCCTGCACGATGGGAAAGAGCAGTTGATCCTCCCGCTTATGGACCTTGCGACAACGGGCATACCAGTCAAGAGAGAGTTGCATGCTCTCCTGAATATAGCGACGTTCTGCGGGATAAGGTGCACACTCATCCAATTGCATAGCGATGTCAGAAGCGAGAGCCTCTTGAATCCTCATGGACTCCTCGGGACTCAAAAAGAGGGGCCGCCCATCCAGATGCGAGCGGAAATGGACGCCCGCTTCAGAAATCTTGCGCATCTGGGCCAGGGAGAAGACTTGGAATCCGCCCGAATCCGTCAGAATGGGGCGACGCCAGTTCTGGAATTTATGTAGTCCGCCCGCTTCAGCCACGAGATCTTCTCCAGGCCTGAGCCAGAGGTGATAGGTGTTGCCGAGGATGATCTCAGCTCCGATGGACTCAAGTTCATGCGGCTCGAGACCCTTGACTGTCGCAACTGTCCCCACTGGCATAAACTGAGGCGTGTTGACGACTCCGTGAGCCAGAGTCAATTGTCCTCGCCTGGCCTGGGATTCGGGATCTTTGACAAGGATGCGGTAAGTCATTGCCAGTCCTCCCCTCTTTCATGAGGTAAAAACAAGCAGGCATCCCCAAAGGAGAAAAAGCGATAGCGCTTCTCAACCGCCTCTGCATAAGCCTCAAATAGGCGCTCTTTTCCACAGAGGGCCGCCACGAGGAGGAGCAGGGTTGACTCTGGCAAGTGGAAGTTAGTGATGAGGCCATCAAGAACCTTGAAGCGATAAGGGGGATAGATGTAGAGAGAAGTCTCCCCCGCTCCTGCTTCTACCCGTCCCTCGGCATCAGCGACTGTCTCGAGCACACGGGCTGCCGTTGTGCCAACTGCTATGACTCGCCGCCCTTCTCGCTTTGCGCGATTGATCTGAAACGCTGTCTCTTCACTTATCTGGTAAGTCTCGGCATGCATCTCATGTTCTAAGATATTGTCCGCCTTGACAGGACGAAAGGTCCCGAGTCCAACGTGAAGTGTCAACTCGGCGCGCTCCACACCCGCTTGATCTAGACTCGACAGGAGCTCAGCTGTGAAGTGCAATCCAGCTGTGGGCGCGGCGGCAGAGCCATCAACCTTGGCATAGACTGTATTGTATCGACTCGGATCCTCTAGTTTTTCATGAATATAGGGGGGCAGTGGCATCTCGCCCGCAAGATCCAATATTTCTTCCCAGATGCCCGTGTAGTAAAAGCGCACGTGGCGCTCCCCAGACTCAGTGATCTTCAGGACTTCGGCACTCAGCCGAGAGGGAATAAATTCGAGACGAGCACCGACTCTGAGCTTACGCCCTGGTTTGCCAATACACTCCCAATCGTCATGCGAGAGGCGCTTCAACAAGAGAAGCTCGACTGCGCCTCCCCGCTCATCGACCCCGATGAGGCGGGCGGGGATAACTTTTGAGTTATTAAAGACCAGAAGATCACCTGGGCGCAAAAAATCAGGGAGGTCATAAAAGTGCCGATGGAGAAGGGGACCCTCAGCCGGGATGACAAGCAGGCGACTGTGATCTCGCTCACGGCAGCCGTGCTGGGCGATGAGCTCAGGGGGCAGATCATAGCTGTAGTCTTTGCGAGCAATGTAGTTCATCTCTCCTCCTCTAACTCTGCCCTGACAATGGACTCAAGCTCCTCCGGAGCGTAGACATGGCTCAGCGCACGGCAGGCATAGAGCAGCCGGCGTCCCCGACGACCTTGGCGCGGAAGGCGATACTGGCGACGCAATTGGCCACGCAGATCTGGCGATAAGGGCGAGAGGAGTCCGTAGTTGGCTTTTGCCGGTTGATAGTCGTCGCTCACTCGCTCTGTGTGTAGGGCCAGGCCGCCGATCATCGTCTCCTCATAGGCCCGTTCACGATCTCTTGAAAAGCGCGGCCAGTCTGAGGACAGTCCCAGTCTCTCTGCGAGTTCATGTGCGGCCAAGAAGCCGGAGGCTGTCGATTCAATATAGCCCTCTACACCACTCAGCTGCCCAACGATGCCGAGATCGAGACCCGCCAAGATGCGATCCGCATAGGCTGGCTGAACGCGATAAGCACGCGTCAAGCTTACGGGTGCGTTGATATAGATATTGCGGTGCATCTGCCCATAGCTGACAAAGCGGGCATCTTTCAGGGCTGGTATGTAGCGGAAGACACGGTCTTGCTCAGGATAGGTCAGGCGCGTCTGACAGCCCGTCAAATTGTATTGTGTGCCGCTTGCATTATCTTGGCGCAGCTGCAGGACAGCATAGGGCTCTGTGCCATCGGGGAGTTTCAATCCCACGGGCTTAAGAGGGCCAAAGCGCAAACTGTCGTAACCGCTGCGGGCAATTTCCTCCAGTGGCTGACAGCCTTGGAAGAGTCGAAGACTTTCAAAATTGTGGAGAGGACTGGTCTCTGCGCTCACCAGCGCCTCATAGAATCGTCGATATTCCTCCTCATTCAGAGAGCAGTTGAGATAGTCACCGACTGCGTCAGCCTGATAGCGCGAGGCCCGATAGATGGCCTCCAGATCGAGACTCTCAGCCTCAACGATAGGCGCTTTGGCATCGTAGAAGTAGAGATTGTCAGTCCCGAGCCAGCCAGACATCGCGGTGGCGAGGGATGGAGATGTCAGTGGCCCCGTGGCCAAAATGACGGCATCGTAGTTGGAGAATAGAGCCGGATCTAAAGATTGGACTTCCGATCTTTGAAGCTGGAAGTGAGGATTCGCGAGGAGGGCTTCTTCGATAAAGCGCGAAAAGTTCTGGCGATCGACCGCCAGGGCGAAACCTGCGGGAACACGACTGGCCTCGGCCGCTCGGAGAATGAGAGAGTCATGAGCTTTGAGTTCATACTTTAAGACACCCCCCGCATTCTCCAGACGCATGGAGCGCAGGGAATTTGAGCAGAGAAGCTCCGCCAGTTCCCCCGTTCGGTGGGCAGGAGTCATGACTGCAGGTCGCATCTCGCGTAAGTCGACGGCGGCTCCGAGTCGTAAGAGTTGCCAGCTGGCCTCACAGCCGGCGAGCCCCCCGCCGACGACGAGAACGGAGGGTCTCCCCTGTCTTTCTCTACTCATGCTCGGGCTGACGCTCGCTCTTCTTCTTTGCGCCTTTTGACTTCTTCTCACTGTTTTTCTTAGGCGTGCTCTGCGTCTCGCGCTGACTCGGGCAATCTGGATTCGAGCAGCGTTCATAGAAGCGGTTGCGATAGCGCTTTTTGACCATATGAGCTCCACAGAGCTCACAGTTCTTGGCCAGCGGCATGTCCCAAGAGATAAAAGTGCAGTTGGGATCTTTCTGCTTAGCGCAGACATAGAAGATAGAACTGCGCCTCTTGCGCGTTCTCTTCTTATAGATTTCTGAGCCGCAGAGCGGACAGATGGCCCCTTCGACAACTTCCTCGATGGCCCTCGTGTACTTACAGTCGGGATAGTGATCGCAGGCGATGAACTCACCATAGCGCCCGTGTTTCTTGACGAGCTCGCCCTCTTGGCACTCAGGACAAATCTCCCCTATTTTCTCCTCGGGAAATTCGTGCTTGGCCACGGTCTTAGAGGCCTCTTCAATCTGCTTATGAAAATCGGGATAAAAATCGCGGAGAACCTGGACCCAGGTCTTATGACCTTCTTCAACCGTATCGAGCTCCTCTTCCATTTCCGCAGTGAACTTCGTGCTGACGATGTCCGAAAAATTTTCTTCGAGCATCTCAGTGACGAGAAAGCAGATTTCTGTGGGTAGCAGGGAACGACCATCTTTTTCCACGTAGTTGCGGGTGAAGAGAGTGTTGAGCGTCGGAGCGTAGGTTGAAGGACGACCGATGCCCTCATCTTCCATAGCCTTGATCAGCGAGGCCTCGGTATAGCGGGCTGGCGGAAGTGTGAACTTCTGCTCTTGCTCGAGCTTCAGAAGGATCAGATCCTGCCCCTCTTTGAGCTCTGGCAAATCATTCTCACCCTCGCCCTCTCCTTCCTCTTTGAAGCCATAGACGGCTTGCCAGCCTGGAAAGAGAACGCGCTCACCACGCGCCTTAAAGACGGAAGTACCGGCCTCGATTTGAAGATTTGAGCTCTCGACCAGCGCCGGATTCATCTGAGAGGCGATGAACTTATTCCAGATCAGGCTGTAGAGCTTATACTGATCGGCTCCCAGCTCATGTCGAATTTTCTCAGGTGGCAAGTCAAAATGGATGGGTCGAATGGCCTCATGGGCATCCTGGGCAGCTTTTTTATTCTTATAGAAATGAGGCTTATCTGGGAGGTAGTCCGCACCAAAGCGCGCGGAGATATATTGTCGAGCTGGCTCAATGGCTTCGTTCGAAATGCGCAGAGAGTCAGTTCTGATATAAGAGATTAGAGATGTCTGACCCTCATTGGACAATTTGACGCCCTCGTAGAGCTGCTGGGCGGTACGCATCGTCCGACTTGCCGAAAAATTGAGATAGCGAGAGGCCTCCTGCTGAAGCGTCGAGGTCGTAAAGGGAGGATACGGATGCCGCTTAATCTCTCTCTTCTTCAAATCAGTCAGGACAAATTGAGAGTCCTTGAGGCGGGCGACGAGCTGCATACACTCAGCCTCTGAACCCAAGCTGACCTTCTTGACCTTGCCGCCACTCAACTCTCCGTGGTAATTGGCCGTAAATGAGGCCGCTTCAGAGTCTCCCTGAAGAATTGCCTTGAGTGGCCAGTACTCTTCAGGAACAAAGGCCTGGATGTCCCGCTCACGATCGACGATCAACTTACAGGCGACAGATTGGACGCGGCCTGCCGACAGGCCCTTGCGGATTTTCTCCCAGAGCAAGGGGCTGAGTTCATAGCCGACGAGGCGGTCGAGAATGCGGCGACCTTGCTGGGCATCGACCAAATTCATGTCGAGGGGGCGTGGTTTCTTAATATTTTCTTTGATCGCTTTTTGTGTGATCTCATTAAAAGTGATGCGACAATCACTCGCAGGATCGATCTTGAGCGCCTTGGCCAGGTGCCAGGCAATCGCCTCACCCTCACGATCAGGGTCCGTTGCCAAGAGGACGGCCTCAGATTTCTCTTTCTGCGCCTTGAGCTTGGCGATGACAGATTCCTTGCCAGGCATCGTGATGTAGAGAGGCTGAAAATCATTCGCAGTATTGACGCCAAGAGTTGCACTTGGCAGATCGCGCACGTGGCCGACCGAAGCCATAACCTCATAATCTTTGCCCAAATAACGGGCGATTGTATTCGCTTTTGCTGGTGATTCAACAATAATGAGTGTCTTGCCCATCGAAACCTCCCGCCAAATTCTCTCTAATATATAACGGAAAGCCCCCGACCTGTCAAAACAAATTTCCCGCCAAGGTTCTCGACAAGCCCCGTCGCCATGGCATAGCCGAGCATTTCTCTCAGCTCTTCAGGGCTCGTTCGCCACCGTTCCTGAAGTTCTGAGAGAGCCTTATTCTCTTCTGCGAGGAAGAGCAGCAAAGTCTTTAGCTCGGCCTGCTCCCTAAGGCTGATCTGGAATTTCTCCTCTCTAGCTTCCCCTTGCAGCTGAGAGGAACTCATCTGTCGTGAGACCCCATATCGCTCTTTCAAATACTTTTCCAAGACGGCAAAGTCATAGAGCGGATTCGCCCCATCTGCGATGAGGCCATTGCCTGCTCTGGAAGCTGGCTGATAGATCGAGCCCGGCACGGCCCATATCTCCTTGCCCATTTCTAGGGCGGCATGAGCCGTCAAAAGCGAGCCTGAGTGTTCCGCCCCCTCGATGACAAAGGTCTCAGCTGCGAGTCCGGCGATCAGATGGTTTCGGACGGGAAAGTGCCAGCGGTGAACCTTCTCAACGGGAGGAAATAAAGAGATGAGCAGGCCCGTCTTGGCGACTTCTTTGTAGAGCTCCCAGGAACTGTGCGGATAGGGATGATTCAGGCCACCCGGCATCACACCCATGACTTGTCCCCCCTGCTTCAGAGCTGACCACTGAGCTGCGCTATCGATTCCGATGGCCAGTCCACTGATCAGAGGCAAGTTGAGCTGCACCAACAATGTGGCCAGGTCAGATGCAACTCTCAATCCATATGCGGTCGCACTGCGACTGCCGACGACGGCCATCGCATCTTCGTGAGCGAGCAAGTCAGGCCTGGCGCCCAAGTGCCAAATGATGGGCGCAGGACGCGCGCAGTCATAAAGGCTCTCTGGGTAGAGTGTACTGCCAAAAAAACAGACATCAGCAGAGGAGGCAAATTTCGCCAGAGGCCCTTGGATGGCAGCTTTGTCCTGCAATCCCCTATGCTCTAAGAGCTCTTCAATCATCCCTTGCCAAGAGGCTGTCAGAAACGGCGTATTCACTTCGGCCATACTGCTCTGATCGTCTTCTAGCACTTGAGTGGCCCGCTGAGAGAGCTCAAGTCCCAGTTCAGGCCCGTAGTGAGAAATGATCTCGTAGAGGAGTGCATAGGTCCCTCTCCCCTGAGCAGCTCGTCCCTGCTGAGCTCTAAAAACTCTCTCTGCTAGGGCCCACCTGACTTGATACATTTAAAAACTAGCCCACTGCTGCTTCTGCACAGCGACAGTGGGTCTCACAGGGAGATAAGACAAGGCGAGATGAAGATCTCTGAGATCGAGCTCATCGCGGTCCGCAAGATCTGCCATTGTCCTGGCGACTCCCAGGAGATGTGACACCCCGCGCGCAGTCAATCGCCGCATGCTTGCCAAGGGGATAAGAGCCTGCCGCGCACTGAGATTGACTTGAAAGATCTTGATCAGATCGCCTTCCTGCATGCGGCCGTTGCGCCATTCGCTGAGGCCCTGTTGATTAGCCCTCTCTTTTTGTCGTTCCACAGCCCTCGCTACAGCTTGGCGCAGAAAAGACAACTTGCGCTGTCCCGCCGCAATAGCCTCCTCTTGATAGGCATGGGCCAGTTCTTCAGCTGGCAGTGTTCTGAGAGAGACCTGTAATTGAAAGCGATCCCAGAGTGGCCCTGATATTTTCCCCTGATAGCGTTCGACACGTGTGAAGGCACAGGTACAGCGATTCTGACCATCGAGATAATAGCCACAGGGACAGGGATTGGCAGCAGCAACGAGCAGGAAATCCGCTGGTAGATGGCAATGCTCATCAGCGCGTGCCAATTCAACCTGTCCAGAAGATAAAATCTCCCGCAAAAGATCGAGATGCTGGCTGTGAAACTCTGTCAACTCATCGAGAAACAAGGTTCCCCCATCTGCCTTGGTGACGAGTCCCTCTCGGATGGGGACACCGCCCCCAATCAGCGCCGCCCTCGTCACTGAATGATGACAGCTGACAAAGGGACGCAGCTGATCTGAGCGATCAGAACTTTGGAGATAGCGCATAATTTCCGCTGTAAAGCTCTTGCCAGTTCCTGGAGCCCCGATGATAAACAGAGGATGCCATCCAGCTGCTGCGACGGCCAGGGCATAGATCAGCTCACCCTGCGAGGGAATCAGGGCAAAATGGCGAAGACTCTCCGACACATTCAGCTCCGCATCAGCATTAGGCGCTGGCAATCTCCAGGCTGAGACAGACTTAGAATCTCCAGCAGTCACAAGGTTCAGACAGGACTTGAGATCTCGGACGGGCCAAAGTCTTAAATGGCCAAAAGCTTCACGACAGGCCGTCAATTCTTCGGTATCGACATCTGAAAGGATGATATCTCGAAAGCCAAAGTCAGAAGCTGCCCGCAGATAATTCAATAGGTCTGAGAATGCCTGAACGTCTCCTTGGAGATCGAGCTCACCCAGGATCAATGCCTCCTGGAACTCTGGAACGCGCCGCCCCTGACCCGTGGCCTCAGCGAGGAGGACAGCCAGCGCAAGATCGTAATGGCTGCCATCCTTAGCTGTGTCAGCCGGCTGACAGGAGATGAGAATCTTTCTCTGAGGATAGCTGAGGCCTAAATTCTGAAAGCATGCCCGAACACGCTGTGGGCTCTCTCGAAGCGCTCCGCGAACCAGGCCGCTAAAGAAAAATGTCGGCAGGCCAGAACTCAATTGGATCTCTATTTTTCCCAATTCTGCTTGCCGACCGTTCATAAAGATTGTTTTCATGCTGGCGTATGCCATAATGACCTCCACTCCACTTCATTAGCTTAAATCCTAAAGAAAAGTCCCGTGCAGAGAGGCACAACGCTCAGTCAAAATGCGACAGTTCCCGTCGACGCCTCTGCCAATTCTCTTCAATATGGTTTAAAATACCTTCAGCAAATAGGAAAGTGAGCCGCTCATGAAGCTTGGAATTGTAGGTCTGCCCAATGTCGGCAAGTCCACCCTGTTCAACGCCCTGACCCAGGCGGGCGCCGAATGCGCCAATTACCCCTTCTGTACGATTGAACCGAATATCGGTATCGTGCCTCTACCCGATCAGCGTCTCGATCGCCTGGCAGATGTCTATCAACCTAAGAAGAAGACGCCCGCAGTAGTGACATTTGTCGATATTGCTGGCTTGGTCGAGGGAGCCGCCCAGGGGGAGGGACTCGGCAATAAATTTCTGGGAAATATCCGCGAATGTGACGCGATTGTCCATCTCGTCCGAGCTTTTGAAGATTCAAATATCACCCATGTCTACGGCTCCGTCGATACAATGCGTGACGTCAAGGCCATTGAGACAGAACTGATCCTCGCAGATTTAGAACAGATTGAGCGCAGGCAGGTGAAGGTTTCAAAGATGGCCAAAACGGGCCAGAAGGAGGCTTTGCTTGAATTGGACTTTCTCAATGAGCTGCACGCCTTTCTCGAGACAGGGCAAAATGCCAGCCAGTTTCCAGGGCGAGAGAGCGGCCGAGAAATCATGCAAGAGCTCCTGCTGCTCTCAGACAAGCCCATCCTTTACCTTGCAAACATCAGTGAGGCAGACATTGGGAGCAAGCCAGAGTCAATCACCCCCCTCCAGGACTATGCAAGGTCTCAGGGGGCGGAGCTCATCACTCTATGTACTCAAGTTGAAGCTGAGTTGCAAGAACTCGAGCCAGAAGATCGAGAGCTCTTTATGACAGATTTAGGTCTCAGTGAATCTGGGCTCGATCAGGTCGTCAGAGCTGCCTATAAACTCCTGGGGCTCATCTCCTATTTTACGGCCGGCCACGACGAGTGCCGGGCTTGGACAATTCGCCAGGGAACGCTGGCCCCGCAAGCCGCAGGTAAAATTCATAGCGACTTCGAGCGGGGCTTCATCCGTGCTGAATGCATCAGCTATGACAATTTCATGGGTCCTGCCGAGCACTCCATGCAAAAGGCCAAGGACCTCGGACTCTACCGCTCCGAGGGCAAGGACTATGTCGTTAAAGATGGCGACATTCTCCTCTTCCGTTTCAACGTCTAATGTTTATCATTGGGATCACTGGGGGGATAGGAACTGGTAAATCAACGGTCGCCTCGATCTGTCGTGAGGCGGGTTTGCCAGTCATTGACGCCGATGAGATTTCACATGCCGTCACACGTCAGAATGGGGCGGCGCTCCCCGCCATCGAGGCGCGTTTTGGCAGAGAGTTCATAGACTCTCAAGAGGGACTGCGCCGAGAAAAAATGGCAGAACTCGTCTTTCACGACAAGCAGGCCCTAGATGAACTGGGCCAGATCGTCCATCGAGAGGTCTTGGCAGAGGTCAATCGTCGACTCAAGGACTATGAGGAGGCCGGTTGCAAGGCTCTCGTCATGGATTTTCCCATCCCTCTTGAAAAGGGCTTTTCTGATGTCTGTGACTTCATAATGACGGTCTGGGCAGAGGATCATCTCCGTTTACATCGGCTCGCCGAGCGCGGACTGGACCCCGAAGCGGCGAAACAGCGCATGGCGGTACAGATGAGCCGTGAAGAATACGCCGCGAGGGCAGACATTGAGATCGTTAACAACCAAGACTTTGCCACTCTCCAAGACAGAGTTCTCGAAATCTTAATGCGCGAACTCGGCGACCGTGGCATTCGACTTCCAGGAAGATAAGAAGAGACCTCCCCTTCGGGAGGTCTCTTCAATTATTCATCTTCTCTCTTTTCCAGCCTCATATGATCGAGATCATCTGAAGTCAATTGCTCTGGACGACACTGCTCGAAGAGGTAGCAGGCAGCATAGTGTTGAGCTTCAATTTCTCTGAGGGGAGGTTGCGCCTTCTGACATATTTTCATGCGATAAGGACAGCGCGAACAGAATTTGCAGCCTGGGGGCGTATTGATCGGAGAGGGGATTTCCCCTTCTAATTTGATTCTCGCCTGCATGTCCTTTTGGCTGGGGTCGGGAATGGGGATGGCCGATATCAGAGCTTTAGTGTATGGGTGCAGCGGATTGTCATAGAGCTGATGGTTGCTCGTCACTTCGACCAGGCTGCCGAGATACATGACCCCGATGCGATCTGAGATGTGCTTGACCATGGACAAATCATGGGAAATAAAGAGATAGGTCAGGTCATTTTCACGCTGAAGCTTCTTCAAGAGATTGACGACCTGGGCTTGGATGGAGACATCCAGAGCGGAAATCGGCTCGTCACAGACTATGAATTCAGGCTCGACAGCGAGTGCTCTCGCCACCCCAATTCTCTGTCTCTGCCCGCCAGAGAGCTCATGAGGAAAGCGGGTGGCATGATCCTTGGTCAGACCGACCACCTCGAGTAGAGAGATGACGCGCTCAGTCCGCTCAGCAGCGCTGAGCTTTGGAAAGTGGACGCGGAGGCCCTCAGCCACAATTTCTTCAACGGTCATACGAGGATCGAGAGACGAGTAGGGATCTTGGAAGATCATCTGTGTCTTCTTTCGATAATCAGCCAGGGCCTTGCGCCTGAGATGGCTGACATTTTGGCCTCTATAGCTCACCTCACCTGCTGTCGGCTGATAGATGCGCAGGATGGTCCTGCCACAGGTCGTCTTGCCACAGCCAGACTCGCCGACGAGACCAAAAGTCTCGCCACGATAAATTTGAAAACTGACGTCGTCCACGGCCTTGACGACCTTGCCGCGTCCGATGTGAAAATATTGCTTGAGGTTCTTGATGTCAATCAAGACATCGAGATTTTTGTTCTTGTCTTGGATACTCATCCCAGCCTCCTCTAGACGGGTCTCTCTTGATTGGGTGCCATCTCATGTTTTAACCAGCAGTAGCAGCCATGGGTACAAGAAAACTTGCTTTTATCTGGCGCATAGCGACGACAGACTTCCATGGCATAGTCACAGCGGTCCGTGAACGGACAACCCTGTAATTCTAGGAGCAGATCGGGCGGTGTCCCCTTCAGAGAATAGAGTTCCTGATCACTCTGCACATCGAGCCGCGGGATGGAGCGGAGGAGAGCCCAGGTATAGGGGTGCTGTGGGCTCTTAAAGATCTCCTCAGTCGTCCCCTCTTCGACAATCTGCCCCGCATACATCACCTGGATGCGATCGGCAAAATTGGCCACGACCCCCAGGTCATGTGTCACGAGGATAATGGCGGTCTTCTTCTTCTGCTGTAACTGTTTTAAGAGGGCCATGATCTGTGCCTGGATTGTGACGTCGAGGGCTGTTGTCGGCTCATCGGCAATGAGGATGCGCGGACTCGCCGCCAAAGAGATCGCAATCATCACTCTTTGTCTCATCCCGCCAGAGAGCTCGTGGGGATATTGGCGATAGCGCTGCTCAGCATTGGGAATTTCAACAGCTTTAAGCATCTCGATCGTCGCCTCCTTACGCTGGGAGGGACTGAGATCTGTATGAATTTTAAGGGTCTCACTAATTTGCTTGCCACAGGTCATCGTGGGATTGAGCGAAGTCATTGAGTCCTGAAAGATCATGCCGAGGTCGGAGCCCTTGTAGTGCCGAATGCGCTTCTTGTCCATTTTCAGGACGTCTTCACCTGCAAAGCGAATGATCGAGCCCGCTTTGATTTCTGCAGGGGGCTCCTTTAAGAGGCGCATGACCGCCTTGGCGGTTACTGTCTTGCCACAGCCAGACTCCCCCACAAAGGCAAGGGTCTCCCCTTCTCTCAAGTGAAAACTGACATTGCGGACGGCACGGACCTCACCCGCAAAGGTGTGAAAGGATACTTGCAGATTTTCAACATCTAAGATCTCTTCGGCTTCGGCGAATTGATCCTGACAAAAGTCTGGCGAAGTCTTATTCAAACGCTCTTCTTTGCTCATATGTAGATCGAATTGATTCATCTGATCCTCCTATTGTCTCAAACGTGGATCCAGCGCATCTCTGAGCCCATCGCCCATCAGCGTAAAGACGAGCATGATCAGGGCAATGGCGATCGAGGGGAAGATCAACTGATAGGGATAGAAGAGGAATTTGACCTGTCCCGCGGCAGCCAGAGCACCGAGGGATGTATCTGGGGATGATAGACCGATGCCAATAAAGGACAAGAAGGCCTCCGCGAAGATATAGCCCGGAATATCAAAGGTCAAAGCGACAATGATGACGTTCATAGTGTTTGGAATCAAGTGGCTTGTAATGATACGGCCACTCGAGACTCCAAGTGTCTGCGCGGCGAGGACAAAATCTTGATTTTTCAAGGAAAGAAGTTGGCCTCGAACAATCCGAGCCATGCCAAGCCAACCTGTGATCGTCAGGGCTAGGATGAGGATGGGGATACTTCTCTTGTTAAAGAAGAGCTGGATGAGAATGACGACTAGAAGATAGGGAACTGAACCTAAGATCTCAATCGCCCGCATCATGATTGTATCGACCTTGCCACCAGCGTAGGCCGAAATGGCGCCATAGATGGTACCGATGACCATTGAGATGATCGCCCCTAGGAGACCGATGATCAGAGAGACCCGCATGCCTTGGAAGACACGTGTGAAGAGGTCGCGGCCGAGGTCGTCTGTCCCGAACCAGTGCTGGGCACTCGGTGCCATGTTCTTGGCATTGACAATTTCCTTGAAGTTATAGGGAGAGACAATGGGGACAAAGATCGCCATCAGGACCAAAATGGCCAGGATGATCATCGCGATCAGCGCAATCTTGTTTTCCTTGAAACGGCGCCAAGCGTCGCTCCAATACGTAATTGAGGGCCGAGCAATCTGTTCTGAATGCTTTTCAGATTGGGGCAGCGGCCTAAAGAGATCTGGGCTGAGCTTAAGCTCTAAAGTCTTAGACTGATTACTCATTAGGCTTTCCTCCCTTGGACACGGATGCGCGGATCGACGAGACCGTAGACGATGTCGACTGCCAGTTGTGAAATAATGAAGAGAGCGGCATAAAAGGCCGTCGTGCCAATGATCATCGGATAGTCACGATTGTTGACACTATCGACGAAATAATAGCCCAGACCAGGGATGGAGAACATCCTCTCTACGACAAAGGAACCTGTAAAGACACCAGCGATCTGTGGACCCAAGATCGTGATGACAGGCAAGAGGGCATTGCGGAGGACGTGCTTAAAAATGATGCCGATGCGGGAGACGCCCTTGGCCTCTGCCGTCAGAATATAATCCTGATTCAAGACCTCGAGGAAATTGCTCCGCATATAGCGCGCATAGGTGGCAATAGGGCCAAAACACATGGCGATGACTGGCATGACCATATGTTTGGGCTGCCCCCACCCTGCCGTCGGGAGCATTTTGAGCTTGGCCGCAAAGATCACCTGGAGGAGGGATCCCATGACAAAGACGGGGATGGTGACTCCGAGCATGGCGATAAAGATCACAAGGTAGTCGGGCCACTTATTCCTGAACAGAGCTGCGATAATTCCCAGCGTGACGCCGATGGCGACGCCAATGAACAAGGAGGTGAAGCCAATCTTCCCAGAGACGGGCGTCGTCTTCTTGATGGTGTCCGTCACAGAACGACCCGGATAGAGAATAGACTCCCCGAGATCGCCCTTGAGAATTAAGTTTTTCCAGAAAATCCCGTACTGTTCAAGCAATGGCTTCTCGAGACCATACTTCTTCATATAGTTTTCAAAAGTTTGCTTGGGCAGATTCTTCGCCATCTTGGCGAGAGGATTCCCGGGAACGGAGTGCATCATGAAAAAGGTAATTGAGATAATGATCCAGAGCGTCAGGAGCATTAACGCAATTCTCTTCAGGATAAACTTGAACATATAATCCCCTTACTGTTTGAGATGAGATGGAGAAGGGTTGCCGTGCTATGG
>JAFAAL010000004.1 GCA_023426575.1 Bacillota bacterium | reverse complement strand
ACCTTGACATTGTGCTCATAGTCGCCCGCTTCTTCAGCTGTGACTTCCTTGTAGCGGACGCCAGACTTGTATTCCTTGCCGTCCTTGTCGAGGACCCAGCCGTCTTCCTCGAGGAGCTTGATCGCTTCTTCGATGTCGAACGGGTAGGTGTTCAGACGCTCATCCAGCTCATCCTCAACAGCGAGGTACTGCCAGAGGGCGATGCCGTAAGGACCGTTGACCACGGAGCCGTAGCCCTCGGTGAACTTATTGGCGAATTCCTGACGGTCTAAGAGGTGGGCGATGGCCTGGCGGACAGCGACGAACTGGGTGGGACCGAAGTCACACTGGAACATCAGCTTGCCGTAGCCGGCGCGGTCAAAGTCAACGGTCTCGAAGCCGCCTTCGGCGACCATGTCGAGCGCGATGTTGATCTTATCGCCTTCGTTCAGGGTGGAGAGGAGGTCGACCTGGCCCGTCTTGAGGGCGTCCATCATGGTCGCAGACTCGACCTTGGCGATGATGATCTGTTCGATCTGAGGTTTGACACCTTCGAAGTTGCCCTTGAAGAGGGGGTTGATCTCGAGGACGGCCTGCTTGGAGCCGATGTCATAGCTGACGAGGTTGTAAGGACCAGCGGTGATGCGCTTCTCGGAGAGGAATCTGGCCTCTTCGATCTTGTCCTTGATCGCGTCAGCAGACATGTCGCCATCGATGTAGGCACCCTCGCCATCATCCTTGACGTCGTAGCCCTCGGGGAGCCACATCTGCAGGGGCAGAGGTATTGAACCAGCGTAAATGATGTCGTAGAAGTAGGGGATCTTATCCTTGACGACGGTGAACTCAAAGGTGTAATCGTCGATGATGCGAGCACCCTTAAAGACTTCAGCATCACCCTTCATGTATTCTTCGCCGCCGACATAGGTCAGATAGCCCATCGCCTTGCTGCCGAGTTCAATCAGAGTGGGATGGTTGAAGAGCAGGAGCGGGGCAACAAAGTGCTTGGCCGTGATCGGGGTCTCATCGTTGAAGACGAGGTCTTCCGCGATCTTAACGGTGAAGGTCTTTGTGCCGTCATCGTTCATCTTGGTCTCGTAGTTCTCGACGACTGTCGGGTTGATCATGTACTGGCCGTTCTTGTCGCTGACAACAGTGCCGTAGCCATTGATCATGCCGCGGATCATATTGTCCGTCGCATTGTTGGTCCAATAAGAACCATGTGACCAGTCACCAGAAATCTCGGTGACTGAACCAAAGACCAGGCGGTTATCCGTCTTGGCACCACGCTCTTCCGCAGGTTCCTCGGCGCTCTCTTCAGCTTCAGCTTCCTCAGAAGTCTCTTCTGCGGCCTCTTCAGCTTCTTCAGAGCTCTCTTCGGCCTCTTCAGCCGCTTCTTCTGCTGGGGTCTCTTCGGGCATGGACTCGTCGACGTTCTCCGCCGCAGTCTCGCCAGTCGTGGGCTCTTTAGACTGGTTACAGGCAACGAGGCCAAAGAGCATAAAGATTGCCAACATTAGAGCTAAAATCTTTCTCATAACTTTTCCTCCATATTATGATTTGTAACTTGGGAATGGATATAGCTTCCCCAGTACTTTCGTTTAGTATGAATTAAGGGATAATAAAAATCAAGTATGCGGCAATTATTTTCAACTGTACATAAAATGCCCCTTAGGCAATCTGTTAGGAAAAGCTAACAGGAGAGATTAAGCCTCGTGCAAAATTGCCAAAAGCCCCCTGCTAAGCACCTTATACACGCTATACACTTTTCTTTTTCTCTTTATCAACTTTCATATTTATGAGCCTTTTCACTAAGCCTTCATGTCCTCAGCCTTGGATGTGATAGAATTTCGGCATGAGTGAGAAGGACGTGAACAATAAAAGTCGTAGCCCCCAGAGTGAAGTGGCTCTCGCTTTTCGCCTGAGTCTTGGCGAGGCTCTGATCTTGCTCGTGCTGCCGCTCATGCTCTTTGCTCTCGCTTTTTTGAAGACGGGGCGCAGTCCCGCCGTCACTTATGTCGTCTATCAGGGGGCTCGGGAAATTTGGCGGGCTGAAGCCGATGAGCTGAGCTATGGTCCTCTGACGATTCCATCTCTCGAGCATCTTGTCTTGGACTATAGTCCAGCAGGACTCGCGATTATAGAGAACAACTGTCCTGATCACTACTGCCTCCGGCAGGGTCGCATCTTAAATGCTGGTGAAACGCTCTTCTGCCTTCCCCGGCAGATTCTCATTCGGGCAGAAGGAGGTGAGGTCGAATATGACTACGTCACGCCGGTCTACTGAGGCCTCGCGGCGATTGGCCGAGACCTCTCTGCTCTTTGCTCTGACGCTCGTTCTCTCGCTCCTCGAGAGCCTCCTCCCACCGCCCCCCGTCCCACTGCCTGTGCGTTGGGGGCTCGCCAACCTCCCGCTGATGTATGCGCTCATTCAGAGGAAGCTCGGCCTCGCCTATGCGCTGGCGATCCTCAAGGGGGGCTTTTCCCTCCTTGTACGAGGGCCGATTGCCGCTGTTCTCAGTCTCGTCGGCGGAGTCATAGCTCTCAGTCTGGCGGCCCTGATCTTCTACGCGGGACGCGGCAGGCGCTCGCTGCTCTTTATCTCCATCATGGCGGCCGTCGGGCATCAGTTTGGCCAGGTCCTCGCCATCTCAAAGCTCTATCGCGGCCTCACCTGGTCTAGTCTCAGTCGCTTCTTCCTGCCCTTCCTCTTCCTCGCCTATATCACGGGGACGATCACAGCCTATTTGCTCTACGAGATTTTGAAGCGGCTCTCCCTTTCTCAGCACTGACGATTTGACTTGGGTCTTTTCCTCAATTTTTTGTATAATCCAGGAGAACACATCGCGCGGCCTCTTGAGAGGTCATATGCCTGGCGATACTGGAGGTTTGTCATGGTAAAAAAAGAAGATTACGCAAGTCGCTCGCTGGCGCTGCACCGTGAATGGCGCGGCAAGCTCGAGATCACGGCACGAGTCCCCGTTGGGACCAAGGATGAGCTCTCGCTCGCCTATACGCCAGGTGTGGCGCAGCCCTGTCTCGAAATTCAAAAGGACGTCGACCTCTCCTATGAGCTGACGCGCCGCTGGAATCTGGCCCTGGTCGTCACAGATGGCTCTGCGGTTCTCGGACTCGGCGATATCGGTCCCGAGGCTGGAATGCCCGTCATGGAGGGGAAGTGCGCACTGTTCAAGGCTTTTGGCGATGTGGATGCCTTCCCCCTCTGTCTCAAGACGCATGACGTCGAGGAGATGGCTCAGACAATCTACAATATCTCTGGCTCTTTTGGTGGCATCAATCTCGAGGATATCTCGGCGCCGCGCTGCTTCGAACTCGAGAAGCGCCTGAAGGAGCTCTGTGACATTCCCATCTTCCACGATGATCAGCACGGCACGGCGATCGTCACCTATGCGGGCCTGATCAATGCGCTCAAGGTCGTCGGCAAGGATCTCTCCGAGGTCAAAATTGTCATGAACGGCGCGGGCGCTGCCTCGATTGCCATCACCAAGCTCCTGCTCGCCGCGGGGGCTCGTCACGTCGCGATCTGTGACAGCCGCGGCCTGATCTATAAGGGACGGCCCGAGGGCATGAATCCTTATAAGGAGGAGATGGCCGAATTGACCAATCTCGAGGGCAAGCAGGGCGATCTCGCCGCGGCTCTCGAGGGCGCTGACGTCTTTATCGGGGTCTCGGTCGCCGGCTGCGTGACGCGCGAGATGGTCCAGGCGATGAATCAAGACGCGATCATCTTTGCCTGTGCCAACCCGACGCCTGAAATCTTCCCAGACGAGGCCGCTGAGGCTGGTGCCGCCGTCATCGCGACGGGGCGCTCCGACTTCCCGAACCAGATTAACAATGTCCTGGCCTTCCCCGCGGTCTTCCGCGGCTGCTTCGACTGCCAGGCCTCCGATATCAATGATGAGATGAAGATTGCTGCCGCCGAGGCGATTGCGGGCCTGATCTCAGAGTCCGAGCTCAGTGCGGACAATATTATTCCTGAGGCCTTTGACCCCAGGATCAAGGAGGCCGTCTCCTCCGCCGTCGTCGCCGCGGCTCGCAAGACGGGCGTCGCGCGCAAGTAAGCTCAAGATAAAGCAGAGCGACAAAGGAAATGCACTCCGTTTCACCTGGTTAGAAAAACAAGAGCCCGCAGCGCAGAAGCCGCGGGCTCTTTTATAATTTATGAGGGACTCGTCTACTGGATCTCGTTGGGCAGTTCGGGTTCGCCCTGGCTGTCGAGGCTCAGTAGCCGCGCTACCAGATAGCTGATGTCTGAGGTCTCGGCCTCCTCGATGCGCCCGCTGTCGGCGAGGGTGACGATCTCGGGGCGAATCGGGAGCCGCGAGAGGAGCTCGAGCTTCTTCTCGGCGACGATCTCGGCCAGGTGTGACTCGCCGAAGATCTGATGCTCTGTGCCCGTCTCGGGGCAGCGAAAATAGGCGTAGTTTTCGACGACGCCGAGGATTGGCACGGACATCTTCTCGGCCATGTTGACCGCCTTGGAGACGATCATCGAGACCAGCTGCTGGGGTGAGGTAACGAGGATCAGGCCGTCCAGTTCAATGGACTGGAAGATGGTCAGCGAGACGTCGCCCGTCCCTGGCGGCAGATCGATGAGAAGATAGTCGAGGTCCTGCCAGATGGTCTCGGCCCAGAACTGCTTGAGAATTTGCGCCAGGAGCGGTCCGCGCCAGATGACGGGGTCGGTCTCCTGCGGCAGGATCAGATTGATCGACATGACGTCGATGCCCGTGTTCGTCGGCACGGGGAGGAGTCCCTCCTGCATGCCGAGGGCCTGTGCCTTGAGGCCGAAGAGCCGGGGAATACTCGGCCCCGTCAGGTCGGCGTCGAGGATGCCGACGCGCTTGCCCTCACGCTGCAGGGCGACCGCGGTCAGGGCGGTCAGGGTCGACTTGCCGACGCCTCCCTTGCCCGAGGCGATGGCGACGACGTGCTTGATCGAGCTCAGCTCGTGCATCTTCAGGCGCAGTCGGCTGAGATCTGGCTTCTGCATCTCAGGCGGATCGTTGATCGTGGCAGCTTCCGGCTGCCGCTCAGGGGTCAGGACGCGATCTGGCATTATTTTCTCTCCTTGGCCGCTTTGGGCTCTTTCTTGGCTTTGGGCTCTTTGGAGGCTTTTGCCTCTTCTTTTAAGTACTTGTCCATCCACTCCGTGATGCGGCGCAGTCTCTCAATCCGCCCCTTGGGCCGGCCGGAGCGCGAGAGCTCGTGCGTCTCGTCCTTGAAGAGGTAGAATTCCGAGGGCACGCCGCGGTCGAGGAGGGCCGTAAAGAGCTGGAAGGCCTGCTCCTCCGGGCAGCGATAGTCGGCGTCCGAGTGGATGATCAGGGTGGGCGTCTTGACATTGTTGACGTAGCGGATCGGCGAGTGCTCCCAGAGCTTCATGAATCCCTCTTCGCTCAGGGTGTCGCAGGCATTCTGGTCGCAGGCGAAGTTGTAGGAGATGTCGGAAGTGCCGACAAAGCTCAGCCAATTGGAGATCGAGCGCTGGGTCGCCGCCGCCCTGAAGCGGTCAGTGTGGCCGATGATCCAATTGGTCATGAAGCCGCCATAAGAGCCGCCCGTCACGCCCACTCTCTCGGGGTCGATCTGCGGATAGCGCGCGAGCACCGCATCCGTAAAGGCCATGATGTCCTCATAGTCAATCGTGCCGTACTTGCCGCGAATATCGGCAAAGGCGTCCCCGCGCCCATCCGAGCCCCGCGGATTGCAGAAGAAGACGACGTAGCCCTGGCCGACCCAGTACTGCATCTCGTGGAAGAAGCAGCTGCCGTAAATGGTGCGCGGGCCACCGTGGATGTCGAGGATGGCGGGATATTTCTTCTTGCGGTCAAAGCCCTCGGGCAGCAGCACCCAGCCCTGTATCTCCCCGACCTCGAGGGGCTGGGGCTCGGCGATGTAATACTTCTTCAGAACCTTCTCATTGAAATGGGTCACCGCCTTGAGCTGGCCATTGGCGAGGCGGTAGATCTCCTGGAGCTTATCCGCCTGGAGCGCGACGAAGTAGAACTCGTCCTCGATCAGGGCGAAGCCGTCGAGTCTCGCCTCCGTCTGATAGACGGTGAGCTGCTCTCCGTCTTTGCTGAGGCAGTAGAGCACGGATTCGATGCCGTCGAGGCCGAGCCAGTAGAGGTCGCCCTCGATGACCTGGATGCCTGGGCAGCCATAGAGCACGGCGTCGGAGCCCATCGAGTTCCAGAGTTTCTGCTCGCGCTCGCTGTGCAGCTCGAGGCCCGCCTCAGTGAGGCGATAGATCTTGCTGCTCTCATTGATGCCATAAGTCTTGAGATCTGAGGCAAAGACATAGCTCTCCTCGCGACCTTGGAAGATCAAGTTGATGCTGTAGTCGAGCTCGGAATAGACCTCCTGGACCAGCTCGCCGAGCTTCCCTTCGCTCATTTTTGCCGTAGAGAGGGCCTCCTGGCTCAGGCTATAAATTCTGGAGTAGTAGTCCGCACGAGTCGAATAGGGCTGGGCCGTGAAATAGATGAGGTCCTTGCCCTCCTGGTAGAAGACAGAATCGATATTGACGTCGGGAGCTGTCAGCGGCAGGAGCTTCTCCTTCCTCGCGTCATAGAGGAAGAGGCGCTGACTGCCCTGCGCGAGGAAGCCGGCACCGTTGAAGTAGAAGGGAATTCGCGTGATCTTATGGCGGAATTCAAAATCTTTCTGCTCCTTAAAATAGGCACTGCGCTTCTTCTCGCCTGCCGCATAGAGATCTGGCTCTGACTGATCGATCTGGGCGAGCACGAGATAGCGTTCCTCTGCCAGCGGCCAGAGTCCCGAAACGGAGACGGGCAGGCGGAAGGCCGGCAGGGCCTCACCACCGCCGAGCCGCAAGCGATAGTACTGCGTCATCCCCTGCGCCTCCTTCTCCTCCTTATTCCGCTTGGCGGCAAAGAGAATCGTGTCCTGATCCTCCCAGATAAAGGAGCGGCCCTCGCCATCGCCAGTCAGCTGCCGCGTCTGGCCATCCTCCAGGAGGTAGAGATTGCTCTCATACTTATTCTCCTTGAGATTTGCCTGCGAGCGAGCGAAGACGGCGCGATCGCCCTCGCGATTAGCTCTGAGCGCAGAGATAAATTGGAATTCTGTAAAGTGATCTAGCTTGATATTCTTCAATGGGGCACACCTCAACATTCTTTATGATTAACGTCATTATAACGAGCTTTCACCCTGAATAGCTAGATGGGATGGGAAAAGAATAGAAGAAAAGAAGCAAAGTCCCCAAACGTACAGATGGGACCTGGAGAACCCAGATCCCATCTGTGAGGAGACGTATGAAGAGGTGTTTTCTATGGCTCTATACTACCCTTTCATTTTGTCAGTAAAAGAGACGAAATGTGAACTATTGTGAACTCTTTATGACAGGGAGAGCAGAAGCTAATGATCATAGTAAAGATTGTCCGAGGCGTAGACGGGCTCGGCGCTGAGGTCGATGCCGAGACTTCTGTAGGTGTCTTTTTCGGCCTGTTTGAGGATTGTCGTCGTATGCGCCTGGGCGGCCTTGAGCTGCTTGATCTGCTTGAGGGCGAGGTCGGCCAGCGGGTTGGTCGCCGCTGAAATCGCCAGTGCCATCAGGACCTCCTGGGAATTGAGGGCCTTGTCGTGCTGCTTCAGGACCTCTGCCTTCAGCTTATAAATCGGGTTGATCGCCGACGGGGCGAGGAGGTGGAGCTCATCGTGGAGACCGGCGATCGCCTTGAGCGCATTGAGCAGGCAGGAGGCCGTCGCCGTCATCTGCTCACTGCTCCGGCCGGTGACGATCTTTCCCGAGTTCAGCTCGAGGGCCATGACCGAGCGCGCGAGGGCCGGCGGCACCGTGCCGCGCGCCTCGACTTCAGCCTGGTAGTCCCTGGCGGCCACGACCACGGGCCGATCCTCCGCCTTGAGATTCAATTCCTCCATGAGGAGCTGGCAGCGCTCGAGGGTCTCGCGCTTGACCCGGCCGAGCTTATAGTCCTCGGCAGCGATGAAGAAGCGGCGAATGATCTCCTGGCGCGACGCCTCCTGCACGACCTGATCATCTGTGATGCAGAAGCCGACCTGATTGACAGAAAGATCCGTCGGCGACTTGACGTCGAAGTCGTCGCCGTTGATCTTCTTCAAAATACGGCGCAAGACGGGAAAGGCCTCGACATCGCGATTGTAATTGACCGTGGAGATCCCATAGGCCTCGAGGTGGAAGGGGTCGATCATATTGACATCGCGAAGATCCGCCGTCGCACTCTCGTAGGCGATGTTGACGGGATGCTTGAGCGGGAGATTCCAAACGGGGAAGGTCTCGAACTTGGCATAGCCCGCCTGGACGCCACGCAGCGACTCGTGGTAGAGCTGGGAGAGGCAGGTAGCGAGCTTACCACTGTTCGGCCCAGGCGCCGTCAGAATGACGAGCGGCCGCGTCGTCTCAATATAAGCGTTCTGGCCATAGCCCTCGGGCGAGACGATGGTCTCGACATCGACGGGGTAGCCCTTTGTCTTCTGGTGATAGTAGACCTTGATGCCGCGCTTTTCGAGGCTTTCGCCAAATTGTTGAGCCTGCACTTCGCCGGCAAAGCGCGTGATGACGAGGGAGTTGACCTTGAGATCCCAGGCCCTGAAATCGTCGATCATGCGGAGCACTTCGTGATCGTAGGCCGTGCCGTAATCGCTCCGGACCTTATTGTTCTCGAGATCCCCGGCGTAGATACAGATCACGACTTCGCACTGCTCGCGGAGCTTGTGGAGGAGCTTGATCTTGGCATTGGCGTCGAAGCCTGGCAGACAGCGCATGGCGTGCAGGTCCCCCATCAGCTTGCCCCCGAATTCGAGATAGAGCTTCTGCTGGGCATTGACCCGCTCCATGATGCTCGCGCTCTGCCGCTCTAAATATAAGTCTCTATTGAACCCAAATTTCAACATCTGGCCACCTCACAATCTACCTAGCCAACAAAAATAAGTGTAACCAAGTCGCGGGGGCCGTGCAATCACTTAGCGGTAGGCGGCACTCTGCGATTCGTACATCTCTCTATAGCGAGGAGAGCTCTCCCGCTTAGTCTTAGTCGCAAAAAAACAGCTGGAGAATCGAATCACCTCCAGCTGCCTCTAGTCTATAGGACCCCCCTAGAAGTCCACTCTGTCTGGATCCTTAGAGGAGCCACAGGAGCCCTCGGCCACGCGATCGACCAGAGCCATCTCCTCAGGCGAGAGTTCAAAGTCGAAAACTCTCGTATTCTCCTCAATGTACTGGGCCGTCACCGATTTCGGCAGGGGCAGGAGGCCGCGCTGGAGATGCCAACGCAGCACAATCTGCGGAATCGTCTTGCCCTTATGCTCTGAAAGTTCCTGGAGTTCTCTAATCTCGAGAATCTGACCACGGCCGAGCGGACTATAGCTCTCGATCAGGATCTCTCGCTCCTGACAATAGCGAATGAGTTCCTGATCGACATTGCCGGGACAGACGTGAATCTGATTGACCATCGGCTGAATCCTAGCTGTCTTAGCAAGAGCCTCGAGATGCTTCTGCCAAAAGTTCGAGACACCGATCGCGCGAATCTTTCCCGACTCGTAGAGCTCCTCGAAGGCGCGCCAGGTCTCAGCATTCTTTTCCGCCCAACAGTCCCTAAACTTCAGAGGATTCGGCCAGTGGATGAGATAGAGGTCGACGTAATCCGTCCCCAGGCGCTCGAGGCTCTCGGCAAAAGCCCTGAGCGTGCTCTCATAGCCATGCTCGGGATTGGCCAGCTTCGTCGTGATAAAGATCTCCTCGCGGGGAATCCCGCTCTGGCGAATGCCCTCGCGCACCGATTCCTCATTCTTATAGACCGCCGCCGTGTCGATGTGGCGGTAGCCGACTTCCACTGCTTTCTTCACGGCCGCGACGCCGATCTCATCATTGGGCATCAGCCAGGTCCCGAAGCCGATACAGGGAATCTGGACGCTATTCTTTAATCTATATGAGTCGCTGAGAGACTTAAAATCTCGCGCCTCTTGAATATATTGCTGATTCATGAAATACCTCCCTAGAGACTTAGGATAACATGAATCTACCTTCTAAATGGGACAAAAGAAAAGAGGAACTGCGCTTGCAGTTCCTCTCTAGTATCCGGCAATACCTATTTTCCCAGGCCGTCTCCAGCCAAGTATTTTCGGCAGCTCTGAGCTTAACTTCTGTGTTCGGTATGGGAACAGGTGTGGCCTCAGGCTCATCATCGCCGGAATGGTTGAAGG
>JAFAAL010000034.1 GCA_023426575.1 Bacillota bacterium | reverse complement strand
GGAGGAGACCGGAGGCACCGACGATGCCGCCGACAGCGACGAGCAGGAGGTCGCCGATCGCCATACCGGCGATGGAGCCAGCGACGCCAGAAAAGGAGTTAAGGAGAGAAATGGTGATCGGCATATCAGCACCGCCAACGCGGATGGCAAAGATATAGCCGAAGAGATTGCTCATGATCGCCGTGAAGATGATGAGAAGCGTTCTCGCCGTGCCGGAGGCAAAAGTCGGCAGGAAGAAGCCGATGACGCCGAGGGCGGAGAGGATCAGGCTCAGCATGGTCCAGAACTGATGGCCTGGTAGGATGATCGGCTTCTGATTCATCAGGCGGTGGAGCTTGGCGGCAGCGACAGCTGAACCCGACCAGGTCAGACCACCGACCATGATGGCGAGAGCGGCCGTAAAGGTCGAGAAAGCATTGAGCTCGCCCTGCTGGACGGTCAGGGTCAGGATCCCCGCGAGCATCGAGGCGAGACCGCCGAAGCCGTTGAGGAGTCCAACCATCTGGGGCATCTGGATCATTGCGACCTTGCGCGAGAGATAGAGGCCAAAGACCGTACCGATCAGCATGGCAATCCAGAGTTCAACGACTGTGAAGATATTGAAGTACCAGAGGGTCAAGAGGATGGCAGCGAGCATCGAGGCAGCCCCGAGGAGGTTGCCGCTGGCGGCCTTTTCCACTTTGGACATTCTGGAGATGCCGAGGAGGACGAGGAGCGAGAGAATGGCCGAGATGGCGTAGTAGATCAGCTGGCGCGGTTCGGCATTCATAAAGAGTACTGTCAGATGAGAAAACATGTTCGGCACCTCTACTTCTTCTTAAACATGCGGAGCATGCGATCTGTGACGCCGAAGCCGCCGACGACGTTTAGGGTCGCCAGGATGATGGCGATGATGCCGAGCAGCTTGGAGCCGAAGTGGACGGCGGCCGCGGTGGCTGAGAGGCAGCCGAGGACCGTGACGCCAGAAAATGCGTTCATGCCGCTCATCAGGGGGGTGTGCAATAAGCTCGGCACCTTGGTGATGATGCGATAGCCGATCAGGGTTGCCGCAAGGAAGACGAGCAACAAAATGGCCTGGGTAATTGTCATAGAGACCTCCTCACATTGAAACGGGAGTCCACACAGCGGACCCCCGTCATATTTAGACTGTTTCTCGGCGCACGGACTAGATGCCCATCGCCTTGCGCGCGCCCTTGTGGACGACCTCGCCGTTGTGGGTCGTCAGAGACTTCGCGATGATCTCGTCGTTGAGGTCGAGCTCGATCTTGCCGTCCTTGACGAGGTAATTGACGAAGTTGGCGACGTTTTGCGCAAACATCCAGGTGGCGCTGGTGGGCAGCATGCCGGGGATGTTCTTGATGCCAACGAGCGTGACGTAGTGCTTGACTTCGACACTGCCTGGGGGAGTCAGAGCGCAGTTGCCGCCCTGGTCGATCGAGATGTCGACGATGACGGAGCCGGGCTTCATGCTCTCGACCATCTTCTCGTCGATCAGGATCGGAGCCTCTTCACCTGGGACGAGGGCCGAGCAGAAGATGATGTCCATCTCGGGGACGTGCTGGGCCAGGACCTCGCGCTCCTTGGCGAGCAGTTCGGGGGAGAGGGCCAGGGCATAGCCACCCTCGCCGACAGCGGCCTCACGGGGAATGCCGAGGTCGATGATCTTGGCACCGAGGGAACCTGCCTGCTCAGCGGCATCAGGACGAATATCTGCAGCATAGACGACGGCGCCGAGGCGCTTGGCCGTGGCGATGGCCTGCAGACCACCGACACCAGAGCCGATGACGAGGACGTTGACCGGCTTGATCATGCCGACAGCCGAGAAGATCTGGGGCATGAATTTCGGCAGGTAGTTGCCTGCGAGCATGATGCCCTTGTAGCCGGCACAGGTCGACATCGAGGTCAGTGCGTCAAGATTCTGAGCTCTGGAGATACGGGGGACGCCGTCGAGGGTCAGAGAGATGACACCCTGCTTGGCGAGCATCTTGACCATCTCGTGGTTGACGGGAGCGGCGGGGTGGATAAAGGTGATCAGGTACTGGCCAGAGTGCATCATCTCGACCTCGTGCTTGCCCTTATCGTGATTGAAGAGAGGCTCCTTGACCTTTAGGATCAAGTCGGCGCGGCGGAAGACCTCTTCGCAATCTGCGACGATCTCAGCACCAGCCGCCTGGTACTCCTCATCGTGGTAGAAAGAACCCTCACCCGCGCCCTGCTCAATCAGGACGGTGAGACCCTTCTCGACCATTTGCTTGACGGTGTCAGGGGAAGCCGCAACACGTGCTTCCGAAGGCATAATTTCCTTAGGAACTCCAATGACCATGAGTCACCTCCATAAAATAGACAATTGCTGCTTGCATCATATCAAGGAATGATAAGTTTGTGAAGCCTGCAATAAATGAGAGAGTTATATGGGTATAAATTTGGCAAAAACCATAAAATTTCTTTATTCCGTGCTCTGGGGCTTTTTCCCATTTGTCCTGACTTTCTATTTACAAGCGCCAGTCAAAACGCTACTCTCAGAGCTATGAAAGCAGAACACAGAGCTCAGACAGAGGGCGTCGCGCCCCGAATTCCCACGGTTCTCTTTGGCCTCGGCCGCATCGGTCAGAAGCATCTTCAGGCGATGCGGCGCCTGCCATTTGACGTCCGGGCGATCGTCGATCCAGCGCTCGCGGGCACGGAGCTAGCGGGAGACATTCCCATCTATAAAGATGCCATGTCTCTCCTGCGTGCAGAGGGTCCTGTACTCTTTGCGCCCTCTGAACTCAGGCGGGCAGAACTCGTCTACGGGACAGAAGTTGAGACCCTGCTGAGCGCTATCTCTGGGCTGGCACGACGGCCGGCGGCCAGAGCGCCGCTCTTTGTCTTTGCGACGCCTCCGGGCGGGCATCTCGAGGAGACTTTGAGAGCTCTCCTCTCAGGAGCACACGTCCTGGTCGAGAAGCCCGTCGCCATGAACGAGGTGGAGCTGCGTCACTGTGAGACGCTGGCACATTTTGCCGAGCAGGCGGGACTCGTGACTTCCGTCGGACATGTCTACCGCTATTTGCCCCCGTTTTCAGCTCTCCTTTCAGATCTGCGAGGGGGAAAGTTTGGCCGGCCTCTCTGGGCCGAGCTCAGCATTCACTGGGGTCATGACAGCGAGTATTACCGCGCGCCTTGGCGGGGGACGATTGCTGCTGACGGCGGGGCGATCTTAAATCAGAGTATTCATGGGATTGACCTTGCCAGCGCAGTGCTCATGGCAGATGATACTGTGGAGATCTCGTCCGTTCAGCGGAATTTTGTCCACGAGATCGAGGCCGAGGACTACGCCACGGCACACTATGACTTTGCTAATGGCAGCGTCCTGACGGTGACGGGGACGACCGCGACCTGGAGCACTCGGCAGAGGGCGACTCTCTTCGTCAAATATGAAGAATTGGAAATATGGGCGGCCTTTGGGGGCACTCTGCCGCAGCTCAGTCTCCGCGATCGAAGGGGACGGGACTGGCGCTGGCACTATCTTCGTGAAAGTCTGAAACAGCGTGAGCTCGGCGTGCTGGAACTCCTCAGCGCGCTCAAAAATCCCCATGAACTGATCTATCGCGATCTCTATCGAGGGATCGTGGACGGGCAGAAGACTTTGACAGATCTTCGGACGGGAGCCCAGGCGGTCTCGCTGGCGCTCGCCATGGCGAGGCGGGGACCAGAGAGTCGAGAGTCTTCGCTCGAGTCCTAGTTGCCAAAATTCATCACGACATATTCGCGATTATCAATAGGATCGTAGTAGAGAGCGATGCCGACCCGGGTCAAATTGGGATTGACCATGGTCGCATAGTGCGGCGGAGAGTTTAAGAAAGCGTAGAAGATTTCCTCGGGTGTCTTGGAACCCGTGCGGAAGAAGCCAGTATTCTCGGCGAGACCACTGTTGGCCCCGTAGACCTGCGCAATCCAAGTCAGGGCAAAGATTCCTCCGTGATTATGTCCAGTGACATCGCCGCTGGCGCGGTAGGAATTTCCGACCTCTGGGGCGCGGACAAGCGCAATTTCCTGCATGACGGCATCATTGACGAGGGGGGCGATGCCTATGGATGCGCGGTGGTTATTGAGCATCTGGATAATGGTCATCGCGCCAGCATAGGTATCGTGCATGACACCACCGCCCTCACCCGCTGCCGGAGCCACGGGCGGCTGATAGGCCTGGACAGGCTGCTGGACAGCCGGCTGAGCTGCGAGCTGCGCGGCATAAGCAGCCGCTTGGGCTGCGGCGGCCTCGGCGGCTGCGAGCTCTGCGGCTGCGAGCTCTGCGGCTGCGAGCTCTGCGGCGTAGACCTCATCATCTGCTTGAAGTTCATTTTTAAAGAGCGCCCAGTCGATTTCCTCGTCGCGCTTGGCATAATCAGAGAGAGAGGCGACGCGTTCGACCTCATGATCTGGAGAGCTGACGATGTAGTCGCGCTGAACGCTTGTCGTCTCCGCAATCGTCTCAGATTCACTAGGAGCTGAGGTCTCAGCGACAGTCTCAGTTTCTAATGCTGTCGTCGACTCCGTGCGCTCGATCTCCTGAAGTTTTAACTGACTGCTCTCGTCGTCTGCTTTGCCGCAAGCGCTGAGAGCTAAAATAGCTAGCATGAGGATGAGACAGAGCAATATGAGAGAGAATCTGCAGCTCCAGGCAGAAGTATTACGTAAACGATCTCGAAAAGGCATGATGCCCTCCTTATCCGTGTCAATTAAAGTGTTTTCGTTCGAAAATTATAACATCTTTCTTGAAAGGCGGCGTGCGAGACATTATCATAACGACGATAAAGAGCGATCCCATAGCTCAGCTGGATAGAGCGACGGTCTCCTAAACCGTAGGTCGGCAGTTCGAATCTGCCTGGGGTCACCAGAGAAGAGGCCGCGACAGAATTGTTCGAGGCCTCTTTTTTTGCCTCAATCACCTCGCTGCAGGAGCTGACGATAAGTCAGTTCTATCCCGAGGGAACCGATCGGTGCCGTGAAGAGGATGACGAGCAAGGCGAATTGACGTAAGTCGGGCGCGATCTCAAGAAGCTCAGAAGAAATTAGATTCAAAGTTGAAGGGTCTATCAAAATCCCCGAGAGCAGCATGCTCTTTGAGAGGCGACAAGCAATGAGCAAGACTAAGATGTTAGGATGTGCACATGGAATAAAGGCTCTAAATTACTTGCAAATAAATACACGAAATGAAAATAAAATAAAGACGCCAAAAGCCCCAAAGCCATTGCCTACGTCAGAAATTTTTCTGCCAAGATTTTATCAACTTTTCAGGAACTGCCAAGAGCTCGAGAAATCAAGACTTTGATGATAAATTGTGGATAAGTCGTCGATTGGAAAGTTATACACAGAATTATCCACAGTTTCCACAAAAAATCGCGAAAAATCTCTGTTTTGACTTTTTCCTGTCACATTTCAGGCTCTCTCGATCACAATCTGGGCCTATCTAGCTAGTCCACTTGAAAGTAAAAGTGGATATCTGCGAGTCGAATATAGGCCTCATCAGCTAGGAGAATTTGTTTGCGCCGGGGAATCTGACGCCCGCCGACGTAGGTGCCGTTCCGACTGGCGAGATCTTCAATATAAAAATTACCTGCATATTGACAAATTCTTGCGTGTTTTAAACAGACCTTGGGCGAGGCGATGTAGAGGTCGCAGAGTTCGCGGTCTCGGCCGAGCCAAAATTCACGCTGATAGATGAAGTATCGCTGTAAAATTTTGGCGTCTGGGCCTAGCCTGGCGAGCAGGGCGATGCGATCGCCCTGCTCTGGCTGGAGTCCAAATTCACTCTCACTGTATCTTGGGTTCTCGAGCTCCTTGAAGAGTAGACGCAAGCGCGTGCCCAGTTCTCGACGGAGCCTATTCATAACTGACCTGGTCGATGACGGAGTGGTCGAAGACTTTTTCCATCAGTTCCTTGGCAAAATTGGAGATCGACTTGCGGAAGATCAGGGCGATGGCGATGAGAATCGCAATGATCAAGACGACTTCAACAGTTCCGAGAGCCTCTCGAGACCGCAGTTTCTCTGCGAGAGGAAGTCTTCTTCTTTTTTTGATGATCGGCATAGTTTTGTCCTTTCTAAATGGCCCTAAAGCTTGAGAGCGCGGGCAAGATGGTGGTGCTGAGGATGACGAGGAGGTCCAGTCCCATCGGAATGACAAGGGCGAGATTCTGACGGGCGAGCTTCGCACGCATCGCGTTCTTATACACTTGCCAGCAGGACAGCGCCTGAATCTCGAGAATTTCGAGAAGTTCAGAGCCACCCTCCTCGGCATAGCGAACGATGAGCTTGATGGCAGCCGTAATTTCACGGGCCGGGA
Organism: Bacillota bacterium; assembly: GCA_023426575.1. Classification (GTDB taxonomy): domain Bacteria; phylum Bacillota; class Clostridia; order Saccharofermentanales; family DTU023; genus JAFAAL01. The sequence continues at coordinate 32,330 of JAFAAL010000034.1, read as the reverse complement.
GACGATTGCTGAGCTCATTGAGAGCTCGAGAGGCGGGGACTGCAGTCTGTATCTGACTGCGCAAGAGGCGCAGGTCCGCTTCGAGGCTGCTGTACTCCTTAGAGGATTCTGCTAAGTTCTCCGCCTGTAAGAGGAGAGCCTTGTCTAGAGAGAGGCCGCTGCGCAGCAAAATGGCCATGAGATTGAGGAAGTCTGGATACTCAAGTCGGTAGGATTCAGCCTTGATCTTTTGCGCTTGAAAAAGCTGGGCAATATGCCAGGCGCAGACGAGAGGCGGTAGGAGCCAGACGAGAGCTTCTAGGAAGTAGAGGTAGAGAAGAACGGTCAAGATGAGAGCGTAGATCAGGTCACGAGAGATTTTGGCGACAAAGCGAGGCCATGCCAGTTCGGCATCGGCGTAAACAAAGCGTGTGGCCGCTGCCAATTTGAGCCCAAAGCCCCAGGGCAGGCGTCCTAAGAGGAACTGCGCCACTTGCCGACAGCGCCGACCCTCTCTCAGAGGGGGCAGCTTCGGCAGTTTTAAGACCTGGCGACGGTAGGGATTCTGACGCGCGATGAGGCGCAGGGAAAAGGCGGCGGCAAGACAGGCCGTCAGATAGAGACCATCCAAGATGAGAGCAGCGGCGGGCAGATCTGTCAGACCCCGCCCGTAATCCCCTCGTCCGAGGAGCATTGCCATGACAAAGGGCAGGAAGAGGAGGATAAAAGCTTCTGAGTTTTTGGCACTCTGCTCGGCTTGGATCTCGCGCTGGGTCTGTAACTCTGCATTCAGGCTGCGATGGCTCTGTCGCACATAGATATCGACGCGACCCCCAAAGCGCTCGAGAAAGGGGAGCACTCTGATAAAAGCTCTTCCCTTGGGATGTTGGAAGTTCTTTTGGAATATCCTGAGACTCTGCTCGAGGCTCATCTGCGCCTTGAGGGCCGCCCCCATGTCCTGGAGGCTGCGATGGAAGCGGCTCTGGCCGAGCTGCTCTCCGAGGCTCTGCGCAGCGCGTTCCAGAGCAGAGCGCAAAGTCTCGCCAGCACCGAGCCGGGCGGAGAGGTATTCGAGGAAGATGCGATACTGCTCTAGCTCGATATGATTATGGCGATTGTCAGTGATCTTACTCAGGGCGAGATAGAAGATGACAGCCGCAAGTCCATAGACGATGAGCTGACGCTCGCCAACGCGCGGCCAGAGCTCGCGACTGATGACGGCGAGGGTCAGACTGAGGAGGGCGAGAGGCCAAGTTCTCGCCAGACGATTTGTCAGTCCTTGCCACATAGCACTTATCCTTTCTCTTTGGCTTGGGGGAGGAGCTCATTGCCAGCCTGGCGTAAATAGACCGCCTTCATGACAAAGTCTCTCCCATCAAATTGGCAAATTTCTGAAATTTCTCTGACGACGCGCCGCCCGTCGACCAGGCGCTCCAGATGAATGATGAGGTCGAGGGTGGAGGCCAGGAGTCGTCGAATCGCCTCCCAGGGCAGGCTAGAGTTCATGAGGATCATCAGGCTCAAGCGGTCGAGCATCTCACGGCTGCTATTGCCGTGACCCGTCGACATTGAGCCCGGGTGCCCTGTACTCATTGCCTGAATCATCTCAAAGGCCTCGGCTCCACGCACTTCCCCGACGATGATGCGATCGGGCCTCAGGCGCAGGGACGTCTTGATCAGGTCCTCGAGCGTGATGGCTCCCTGGCCATCGGGCCCAGGTCTGCGCGCTTCGAGGCGGACGAGGTTTGGCAGTCCTTGCAAGTCAAGTTCAGCGGCGTCTTCGATGGTGATGATGCGCTCTGTGGCGGGGATCAGCCCTGAGAGGGCATTGAGGAAAGTCGTCTTGCCGCTGCCTGTGCCACCCGAGATAAAGATATTGGCCCGGGCACGAACTTGAGCCTCTAAATAGTGGGCGGCTTCAGCTGTCAAGCTGCCCTGTCGAATCAATTCGACAAGTCGGGGTCGGATGCCCGTAAAGCGGCGAATCGAAAGACAAGGACCCGTCGGGGCAGCGGGTGGAAAGACGGCGTGGACGCGTGACCCGTCCTCAAGCCGCATCCCTGCCAGGGGATTCTGCTCGTTGATCAAGCGGTTGGCTCGGCCAAAGGCTCGACTGATTACCTGGACCAGATGCTCGCGATTGTCAAAGCGCTCGCGCGCCGGGTAGAGGCGCCCCGCCCGCTCTAAGAAGATATCCTGAGGGCCGTTGACCATGATCTCCGTGATCTCAGGGTCGTCAATGTATTCTTGCAAGATGTCGAAGCCGCGCATGGTGTGATAGACAGCGCGCACCTGGGCATGACGTCCCTTCAAATCAAGCTGTCTCAGTCGTTCAAGCCGAGTGATCGCCTGACTGATGGCGGCCAGGACCTCGGGCTCAGGCGCCTGTTCGAGGCCAGGGTGTTGGCTCAGCAAGTGGCCGATGATCTTTTGCCTCTCTTGGTAGCGCATCGTCATGAGCTGCGAATATGATTCGCGGGCCGCTCTCTCAGACTGAGAATTGGAAGGCGTGGGGGTAAGTTTCCCAGGAGATCTTGCAGGGCAAAAAGTGTCACGGCACTCATCTTCGCAGGTGGGTCGAGGGCCAGTACATCACAGAGGCTGGCGACGATGGCAAGCTGCCTCCAGGCGAGCCCATCGCAGTCGATCAGACAGAAGACCGGCGGTGGAAAAGAGAGCAGCAGTCGCCGCCAGACTCTCAAGAGATGGCGCAGGGCCTCATCGCTGAGTTGGCGCAGATCATCGACCTGACTGGGCCCGACGGGAAGGTAGGTCCCTTCGGGATTGCAGACGATGAGGGCGGCGAGCTCGTCCTCGCCAAATTGAGCGCCGCTCTCGAGGCCGAGGAGCAAGCTGCTGAGATTGCGCTCAGACTGCTCGGGCAGGGGCCAGGGGCTGCGGTAGCTACTCATGAGCGGGAGATAGAAGACGGTGTAGCCCGCGGTCTTCTTCTCTTTGATCAGTGAGTCCCTATAGACGGCGCTGAGATCGCCCGCCAGATGTATCAGCGCCTGCATCGTCAGGCGCTTAGCTCTGGGGCTCTGGACTCTCTGGGATCTTTGTTCTCGCGACATATAACTCTCCTTTCGACTATGATTCTGCCTGGCCAGGCAGAGCTTCGGATCTTTTACTTTCTGACAAAAGCCGCCTTTTTAAGTCAAGATTCGTCACGAGAACGTCTTGTCAGTTCCGAGCCGAGATGATAGTTTTGAGGGCAGAGAATTCGACGCTCTTTGGAGCCGAATTCTCTTTTTGGAGGTTTCTATGAAAAGATGGCAGTGGAGTTCTGAATCTGTAACCGAGGGACATCCCGATAAAATTTGCGATCAGATATCTGATGCGATTCTCGACGAGTTCATGCGCCTCGACCCGCGGGCTCGCGTCGCTTGTGAGACGCTGGCGACGACGGGTCTCGTCTTCGTCAGTGGCGAGATCAGCTCCGAGGGCTATGTCGACATCCCCAAGGTCGCGCGCCAGACGATCCGAGAAATTGGCTATATTGACTTGCGACAGGGTTTTGAGGCGGATTCTTGTGCCGTCTTGACCTCGATAGACGAGCAGTCGCCGGACATCAAGGCAGGTGTCGACAAGGCGCTAGAGAGTCGACGCCAGGGCGTCGACGACTTGGGCTTTGAACAAAATCTTGTCGCTCAGACAGGAGCTGGTGACCAGGGCATGGTCTACGGCTATGCACGGCGCGACACCCCTGAACTCATGCCCCTGCCCATCCACTTGGCCCATCGCCTCTGTCAGCGCCTGGCTACGCTGAGAAAGCGCGGTGGCACTTGCCTAGAGCCAGACGGCAAGGCTCTGGTCCGAGTCAGCTATCAGGGGCCGACACCTGTGCATATCGATACGGTCGTTCTCTCGACGCAGCACAGTCCTGAGGTCAGCTACCAGGAACTTCGGGACTACGTCGCCGAGGAGGTCATTGGGGCTGTCCTGCCGCCAGAGCTCTACAGTGATAAGACGAAGCTCTTTATCAATCCGAGTGGCCGCTTCGTCGTCGGTGGCCCTCAGGGAGACACGGGTCTCACGGGCCGCAAGATCATCGTCGACTCCTACGGGGCAATCGGTCGTAACGGCGGGGGCGCCTTCTCAGGTAAAGATCCGACCAAGATCGACCGCTCGGCGGCCTATGCGGCGCGCTATCTCGCCAAGAATATCGTGGCGGCCGGCCTGGCCGATGTGGCGGAGATCGAGCTCTGCTACGCCATCGGTGTCGCCCAGCCGATTTCACTCGCCGTCGACTGCAAGGGGACGGCGCGTATTCCAGAAGAGACAATTCAAGAGGCTCTGAAGAATTTAGTTGATCTCAGCCCTGACGGCATTATTCGCCGCTTTAATCTCCTACGTCCGATCTATCGGCCCCTCGCGGCCTATGGTCACTTTGGACGGCCAGAGCTCAATCTGCCCTGGGAGCAGATCGATCTGGCCCGTGAACTCCAGAGCCTCCAGAGTCAGCGCTAGGGCGTTCGCGAGGGCGCTCTTCTCTCTTCTCAGCGAGGGTCTCGATGCCGAGACTTGTCTCGTCTGCGAGCAGATGGCACCGCCGTCACGACGTCGGCAGTGGGCCGAGGTGGAGGCCCATCGCCTCTTGCAAAAAAATGCTGATGCCGCTGAGTGGCACTGCCCTCCGCGGCCTGCGCAGCGTTACCTAGCAGGCAGGCCTCGCAGCCTCTCAGAGCTCGAACTCAGCTTGGCCAGCCACATCTGCCCGCGCTGTCTTGCCGAGTGGCCCTTGACTCTGCCCGAGGAGATCATCGCCTGCGAACAGGCGGAGGTCTTTGTCTTCTTTCCCTATGAAGGCATGGTGCAACAAGCCTTTTTACGTTTGAAATTCGCCTATCTCAAGCGCGAAGCCTATTTGATTGCGGCTGTCCTTGCCAGGCAGATCCGGCTCTTGGCGCGCGATCTGAGACTCGCGGATCAGCTGCCACCCGAGGGGGCTCTGGTCTGCCCCTTCCCCGGGACAAAGAGGAGGGATCGCCAGCGCGGCTTCAATCCCATCGGCCTGATCTTAGAAATTTTGAGCCCGCTCTACCGCTGGCGTCTGGTCCCAGACCTCCTCTTCCGCCAGGGGGAGCCGCGTTATCAGCATGAGCTGAGCTCAAGGCGCGAGCGCTTTGCCTCGGCCAGGGAGAGCCTGCTGCTCTCTGCGCCAGTGGCTGAGCGCTATGCGGGAGAGAGCATCTATCTCTGGGACGATATTGTAACGACTGGGGCGAGTCTTCTCGCGGCCAGAGAGCTCCTTGCCACAATCTCTCAGGATGTCCACTTGCTGGCCGTGGCAGGGGGAGGAGATTACTACAGGCGCCGCCTGCTCCAGCCTGAGACTGGCATTTTGCCATCAATATGATTATAATGAGCTTGCCTGAAATGTCTGTCGTGCTTCGTTTTTGAACCTTCAAGACAAAAACGGGAGCTTGCGTTGTCGGAATACGATCAGGTCTCCTCGAGAGATAGATCTAAGACCGGCACAGGGCACCCCCCTGGCATATTGCTAGGTGTCAAAAAGAAGCGGGGCATTTTAGGCTTTTCGTATCTTTTTAGGAGGCTTTATGCGCGTTTACAATGACCTGAGTCGGCAGAAAGAAGAGCTGGTCCCCCAAGTTGAGAATGAGTTATTGATCTACGTCTGTGGTCCCACGGTCTACGACTACTTCCACCTCGGCAATGCCCGACCCTTTATCATCTATGACACCTTGCGTCGCTATCTTGAATACCGTGGTTACAAGGTCAAATATGTGCAGAATTTTACGGATATCGACGATAAGATCATCACGCGGGCAAAGCTCGAGGGCGTGACGCCCGCGGAACTCAGTGAGCGCATGATCGAGGAGTATTTTACCGATGCCGATGGCCTGAATATTCAGCGTGCGACGGTCCACCCACGAGCGACGGAGACAATTGATGAGATTCTCTCCTTGATTGGCGACCTCTATGACAAGGGCTTTGCCTATGTGGCAGAAGATGGTGTCTACTTTGACATCGCCAAGTTTCCAGAATATGGGAAGCTCTCACGCCATAGCCTCGAGGAGCTCGAGGAGGGGGCGAGCAATCGCCTCAGCGCAGATCGCAGCAAGAGAAATCCCTTTGATTTTGTCCTCTGGAAATTTAAGAAGGAGGGTGAGCCGTTCTGGCCATCTCCCTGGGGCGATGGCCGGCCTGGCTGGCACATCGAGTGCTCGGCGATGTCCCGGAAGCATCTCGGCAAGACGATTGACATCCACTGTGGCGGTCAGGACTTGATCTTCCCCCACCACGAAAATGAGATCGCCCAGTCAGAGGCCGCAAACGGCGTCCCCTTTGTCAATTATTGGCTCCACAATGGCTTCGTCACTGTCGACAACGAAAAGATGGCCAAGTCGGGCGGCAACTTCTTCCGGGTGCGCGATCTGGTCGAGAACTATTCCTATAACCTCCTGCGCTTTTTCATTCTTCAGCCCCACTATCGCATGCCGATCAACTTTTCTATAGAGCTTTTGGATTCTGCGGAGAGTGCTTGGGAGAGAATCACCCACTGCCTGCACAATTTGAACTTTCTCGCTGAACATGCCAGTGGCGAGGCTGATCCGGCACTCGACCGTGAACTGAGTGAGATTATTGAGACGGCAGAGCGTGACTTCATCGAGGGCATGGATGATGACTTAAACACAGCGGAGGCCTTTGCCGCTATTTTTGAAATGGTGCGAGCGCTCAACACCTTAAGCTCACAGGGGACGATCTCAGAGGATCGCCTGCGGGCGGCCTCGGACAAGCTGAGCGAGCTGCTCGGGGTGCTGGGACTCGTCGTCTCCGAGGAGGGAAATGAGATTCCCGCTGACATCCTGGCGCTCCTCAGCGAGCGACAGGAGGCCAAGGCACAGAAGAACTGGGCTGAGGCCGATCGCCTCCGCGATGAGTTGAAGGCGCGAGGCTACGCGGTTGAAGATACGCCGCAGGGGCCGAAACTCGTGCCCCTCGAGGTCTAGTTTGCGCATCGAGGAATATTCCATTTCAAGTCTGGCCTGGCTCGGCGATGCAGTCTATGAGCTCGCCATTCGCCAGCGCCTTCTGAGCGCCTCGCTCGCCATCTCCGGCGAGCTCCACCGTCAGGCCATCGAGTTTGTCTCGGCGCGGGCGCAGGCCCGGGCGCTCTTGGAGCTCTGGCCGAGACTGGATGGGCAGGAGCTCAATATCGTGCGGCGCGCCCGCAATTACCACGCTCAGAGCCTGCCGAAGCATCAGAAGCCGGAGGACTATCGCCTGGCGACGGCACTCGAGGCGCTGATTGGCTGGCATGAGCTCCGAGGGGAGACTGAGCGCAATCGCGAGCTCATTGATCTGGCGTTTCATTTTCTCTGGGGGCAGCTGAATGCTGAGCACCAGCCGCAGAAGTCTTTGCTCAGTGGGGGAGGGTCCTATGCGTCAGAAGCGAAGTGAGAAGAAATCTGAGGGGCGCGATCTCCTCGTCGGCCGCAATGCCATCCGCGAGGCCCTGACTGCGGGCCGCACGCTCAATAAGCTCTGGTATCTCGAATCGGGGGATCAGCGCCTGCGGCAGATCGTCCAAGAGGTACGTGAGGCAGGCGTGCCCGTCCAGGCAGTTCCCGCTGAACAATTGGCGCGGCTCGCGCCAGATCTGACTCATCAGGGTCTCGTGGCAGAGCCCGCCGCCAAGGATTACGTCGAGGCCCTGCCCTATCTACAATCTCTGCAGGAGGCGGGCCAGCAGCCGCTCATCCTGATTCTCGATGCCATCCAAGACGGACATAATCTCGGCGCGATCTTGCGTGTGGCCGATGCGGCGGGGATTGACCTCGTCGTCATCGGCAAACATAGGAGCCAGGCGCTCGATGCCCGCGTGGCCAAGGCGAGTGCGGGCGCTGTCGAATTTGTTCCAGTGGCCCGGGTGACTAATCTCAGCGACTTCGTCTTAAAGATCAAGGAGCGTGGTTTCTGGGTTTTTGGACTCGCGGGAGAGGCCGCACATGACTATCGCCAGATCAGTTATCGCGGGTCTGTCGCTCTGATTATTGGCAATGAGGGGCGTGGAATCGCGGCGAAACTGAAAGAGCACTGTGATGACTTGCTCAGCATTCCCATGGCCGGACGCATCAACTCCCTCAATGCCTCCGTCGCAGCGGCGCTGGTGAGCTTTGCTGCGCTGGAGGACCGGCAGAAGGGGGCGCAGTGAGCAGTCGCTGTCGAGATTTTGAACTGCTCCGCCGCTATCAGGCGGGCGACGAGGAAGCGCTGTACGCGCTCTGCCTTCTCTACCAGCCTCTGATCTGGCGGCGGGCGGGAGATTCCTGGCAGCCTGGACAGGATCGAGAGGATCTCGTCCAAGAGGCTCAGATCGCCATATACGAAGCCGCTGAAAACTATGACCTGACATCGGGGCTGCCCTTTGCCGCCTTTGCCAATCGCCTGCTAAAGCACCGCATGATCGATTTGCAGCGACAGCGCAGAACTGAGAAAGAGCGTCTCTTCCAGGCGGCTCTCGCAGCGCAAGATGCCTATTTAGAGGCGGGAATAGAACCCTGGCAGCAGATAGAAGCCCGAGAGCTCAACCCTGAGGAAGCTCTCGTCGCCACAGAGGCCCTGGAGTCGGTCCTGCGCTTCTTGGCAGATGAGCTCAGTGCCTTGGAGGCAGAGGTCCTGCGCCACTACTTAGAGGGGGCGAGCTATCGTGACATTGCTCTGGCTCTTAAGCGCGATGAGCGCTCCGTCGATGCGGCGCTCCAGCGGCTGAGAAAAAAGCTCCGCAGATACCAGGGCAGGAGGGAGGATTGAGACTGTGACTCCTTTGCGTATGAGAACAATTCGCGACAGAATCCTCGCCGTCCTCCTCATCACCTTGCTCTTCTGGGCGCCTCTCGGCTGCCAGATCCAAGGCAGAGCCCGCCTCAATGAGGAGAGCTATCCTCTCCTCTACGATAAAAATGGCAAGCTGAGCTCAATTTCTCTCGTCCAGGCGATCGTCGCCGCCATCAATCGCGAGGTGGAGCCGGCCACGGTCTATAACGCCCTTTCTCACAAGACACACCTGGATCTGACCCAAGATGAATTTACGCGCTATCTCGCAGCTCTGAGACCTCGCCAGGAGATCAAGATCGACAGCATTGAGCGCCTCTCTATTGAAACTGAGGAAGAGCTGCGGCAAAGTCTCGAGCGCCGGACGCCCCTTCTGGTCGAATCCATTGAGGATAGTCTCTTCTTTCACTTGCGCCTTGCCGAGACAAAGCGCTCGCCAATTTATCAGATTCTGGCCGTCCAGATCAATGAGGCCGGAGAGGCCTATTTAGCCGCTGACTGGATTCGCGCGATCCTCCGCATCAGCGACTTTGCCGAGCTCTACTTTGCGGCGATTGACAGCCGAGATGAGGAGGCTCTTGCCTGGCTTCTCCTCGGTGGCCGTAGGGACTTTGTCGAAGGGGATCCCGAGGCCCTTGCCGCACTCAAGGCCAAGCAGATCATCCACTACTACCGCGATTTCGTAACTAGTGAAGCGCGTCTCAGCACGCTGACGACCCTATTGCCGGGCCGCGCCATCTTCAGTCAAGACTATGTCGTCAATCAAGTGTCGACGGCCAAGCGCAGCATGGAGATTCGAGAAGAGAATGGGGCTTTGACCGTTTTTGAGAAGATCCCCCAGGAGCTGCGCTCGGTGGATCGCAACATTTACTTGGACGGGGAGCGCGTCTTCAACACGATGTATACGGGGAAGTATCAGCTCTATAAATCAGAAGACGTCAATGCCAAGCTCGGGCCGATTCTGAGGATCTATCATGATGAGGCCGAGAAGCCGCGTCAGTTCAAGGTCGTCTATGAGGGCATGACGATCACGGTGGATGGTGAGTATGACCGCAAGACGAAGTTCTGGCATGGCGAATTGCTCGAGGTCTCGACCGAGTCGCCACGCTTCTCCTTTGGACCCGACTTACGGGTGGGACTGAGTGCCTACGATTTCTTCACACTCTACCCCTTTGCCGCAGAGTGGGACTACACGCTGGAGGCTCCGTTTCTCAGGGGGCGGGCCAGTTTGACAGCCCAATTTGCAGAAGACAAGATAGTACGCCTAGTCTGGCAATATCGCTAGGGCTACTGGTATACTTCATAAGATACGCCTACTACGAGGAGGTCACTATGACACAGCAGATTGAAAAGCACGATGACAACAGAGTGAGCATCACCCTTGAAATTCCAGCCGAAGACTTTAATCGCGCGCTGGACAAGGCTTTTAACAAGCATAAGCGCGAGTTTAATATTCCAGGATTCCGCAAGGGCAAAGCCACAAAACAGGTCGTCTTTGCCCGCTATGGCGAGGAGATCTTCTATGAGGAGGCTCTCGAGGGCTGCGTGCCGGCGGCTTATGAGGCAGCGCTCGAGGCCCATGGCATCGAGCCAATCAGTGCGCCGCGCTTTTCTGCGGAGAGCTGCAACAGTCAGGATGGCGCCGTCATCCACGCTGAAGTCGCTGTCAAGCCGGAATTTACGGTGGTCGACTATGAGGGGATCGAGGCCTATCGTCCGAGCCCAGAGGTCGATGACGAGCAAATTGACGAGTACTTGGCCAAGAAGCAGAGGCAGCTCGCCCGCAAGATCAGTATTACAGACCGGCCCGTGCAGGAGGGCGACACCGTCAATCTCGACTACAGTGGCTTCATCGGCGATGAGCCATTTGCCGGAGGCACGGCCGAGGACCAGTCGCTCACGATCGGCTCGGGGGCCTTTATTCCAGGTTTTGAGGAGCAGTTGATTGGCATGGCGATCGGAGAGGAGCGCGAGATTCAGGTGACCTTCCCCGAACACTATGGAGCCGAGGAGCTGGCAGGTAAAGAGGCGACCTTCAAGGTCAAGATCAATGGCATCGAAGAAGAGCAATTGCCGGAGATTGACGACGAGTTCGTCAAGGACGTCGACTATGAGTGTGATACCTTGGCAGAGTACCGCGAAAAGCTGCGTCAGGAGATTGCCGCCGAGTCTGAGGATCAGGCTGATCAGTTCTTTGAGAACGAGGTGCTGCGTCAGTTGATTGACGCCCAGGATCTCGAGCTGCCAGAGATTGCGATTGAAGATGAGATTGATAAGCTCGTGGAGCGTCAAGAGCGCGAGATGCGCCAGTATGGTCTGAAGCTTGAGGATTTTCTCGGCTTCCGCAATATGACGCTGGCCGACTATCGCGAGGAACATCGCGAGATGGCGACGCGTCAGCTCAAGGCGACGCTGATTCTCGATCAGCTGGCCGAGCAATTGGGGCTGGGTCTGACCCAGGAGGACTACGAGGCAGAGTTTGAGCGCCTTGCCGAGCAGTACCACAGCGAGCCTGCCAAGCTCAAACTGAGTTTTGACAACGAAGAGGGCCGTGAGATGCTCCGCCCCGGCATGCTGCGCCAGATGGCAATGCAAAAGGTGGTGGAGATGGCCAAGAAGAGCGATCAGAAGCCCGACTTTATGCAGGAGGATTCAGAAGAAGACAATGCGTAGACAAGATTTACCCCAAGCCAATCTCGTGCCGATGGTCATTGAACAGACCAATCGCGGCGAGCGTTCCTATGATATCTATTCGCGCCTCTTAAAAGAGCGCATCATCATCCTGAGCGATGAGGTCAATCACGTGACGGCAAGCCTCGTCACGGCTCAGCTCCTCTTCCTCGAGGCCGAGGATCCTGAGAAGGATATCCAGTTTTATATCAACAGCCCAGGCGGCGAGGTCTCCTCGGGCCTGATGATCTATGACACCATGCAGTATATCAAGGCTGACGTCCAGACCATCTGCATGGGGATGGCGGCCTCGATGGGCGCCCTGCTGCTCGCGGCGGGCACGGAGGGCAAGCGCTTTGCCCTGCCCAATGCAGAGATCATGATTCACCAGCCCTCAGGAGGGGCTCAGGGCCAGGCGACCGATATCCACATCGCCGCCGAGCATATCTTGAAGAGTCGGCAGCGTCTCAACCGCATTCTGGCCGAGCGCTGTCACCAGCCGATCGAGGTCATCGAGCGTGAGACTGAGCGCGACAATTGGCTCGATGCCGAAGAGGCCCTAGAATTCGGCATCATCGATCGCATCATGGAAAAGAGGAATTAGATGCCAGGTTCGAGTGGGGAAATCTGCTGCTCATTTTGTGGTAAGCGGGAGAGCCAGGTCGAGAAGATGATTGTCGGCCCAGGTGTCTTTATCTGTAATGAATGTGTCCTCGCCTGCGAGGCGATTTTAGACAGTGAGCTCCTGATGCCCCGCTCAGAGCAGGATGAGGCCTCCGAAGAGGGGATCAATCTCAGAACACCCCAGGAGATTCATCGCATCCTCGATGAGTATGTCATCGGACAAGAAGACGCCAAGAGAGTGCTCGCCGTCTCGGTCTACAATCACTATAAGCGTGTGCTGGTCGAGGCCGAGCAGGGTCCGATTGATGAGAGCGTCGAGATCAAGAAGACAAATGTCCTCCTCCTGGGTCCAACGGGTTCAGGCAAGACCCTTCTGGCTGAGACGCTGGCGCGCCTGCTCGACGTTCCCTTTGCCATCGCCGATGCGACGGCCTTGACGGAGGCGGGCTATGTCGGCGAGGATGTCGAGAACATCCTCTTGCGCCTGATTCAAGCGGCAGACTACGATCTCGAGCGCGCCGAAGTCGGCATCATCTACGTCGACGAGATCGACAAGATCTCGCGGCGCTCTGACAATCCCTCGATCACCCGAGATGTCAGCGGGGAAGGGGTGCAACAGGCGCTTCTCAAGATCCTTGAGGGCTCGGTCGTCAACGTGCCGCCTCAGGGAGGTCGCAAGCATCCCCATCAGGACTTTATCCCGATCGATACCAATCAGATTTTATTTATACTCGGGGGGGCTTTTGACGGCTTGGAGAAGATTATCAAGAGCCGCGTGAGCAAGGGCTCCATTGGCTTCGGGGCAGAGCTCGGGACCTATGATCAGGAGACCGAGGGCTCGCTGCTCGCCAAGGTCATGCCCGAAGATCTCTTAAAATTTGGCCTGATCCCAGAGTTTATCGGTCGCGTGCCGATGATTGTCACCCTCGATGAACTCGACCGTGACAGCCTGATCCACATTCTGACCGAGCCCAAGAACGCCCTGATCAAGCAGTACCAGAAACTTCTCGAGTATGATGACTGTGAGCTGGAGTTCACGCCTGAGGCCATCGGCGCCATTGCCGACCTCGCCCTCGACCTCAAGACGGGGGCTCGCGGCCTGAGGGCTGTCCTCGAGAAACTGATGATTGAAGTGATGTACGAGGTCCCCTCGCGAGGCGACGTCCGCAAGGTCGTCATCAGCGAAGAGGTGGTCCGCGGTACGGCGCCCGTCGAGTACTTGACGGAGAGTAAGAAGAGCAAGCCCAAAAAAGAGGTGAAAAATGACTGATTTTGTCGAGAGACAGCCGATGGACTTGCCCCGCATCGAGCGGGCGGTCCGTGAGATTCTCATTGCCATCGGAGAAGATCCCGACCGACCTGGTATCGTCGAGACGCCTGCGCGCGTCGCCCGCATGTACCAGGAGGTCTGCTCGGGGCTGCACTCCGATGTCTGGGAGAAGATCAAGGTCTTTGACGAGCCGGGAAATGATGAGATGGTTCTGGTCGGCAATATTCCCTTTTACTCTCTCTGTGAGCACCATCTGCTGCCCTTTATCGGCAAGGCGCATGTGGCTTACATTCCCAAGAATGGCAAGATCCTAGGCCTGAGCAAGATTGCCCGTATCGTCGACCACTGCGCGCGGCGCCCTCAGTTGCAAGAGCGTCTGACCAGTGAAGTGGCCGACTTGATTGTCGAGGCTGTGGCTCCCTATGGGGTGGCTGTCGTCCTCGAGGCAGAGCATCTCTGCATGACGATGCGGGGCATCAAGAAGCCGGGATCCAGGACTGTGACCTCGGCTCTACGCGGCATCTGCAAGAGCCGTGACAAGACTCGTCAAGAGGCCCTGGCCCTCATCGCTCAGAGTCGAGACTAGAGGCTCGAGATGTCAGAACGCGTCCAGAGATCTGACCTGATCCAGCTCCTGGGGATGAGCTTCTTCAGCCATATCGGCTATTTCGATTTTGAGCAGGAGCAGGGGCAAAATTTCGTCCTCGACCTCATTCTCGAGCTCGGACGCCCTCTGGCGATGGGCAATGACGAATTGGCCGACAGTGTCAGCTACGCTGATGTCTTTACGCTCTGTGAGGATTTTATGGCTCGGGCTCGGCAGCAGCTGCTCGAGGCCGCTGCGGCTGAGCTCGTCGGCGAGATCTTGGAGCGCTTTCCAGCCATCTTGGCCGTCGACCTGACTCTCCGCAAGCCGGAGGCCCCGATTGATGGCCACTTCGACGCGATGGCCGTCCAGATCTATCGACGCCGTTGGACTGAGTTTGCCCTGGCCCTTGGCGGAAACCGTGGAGATGTCCTCGCCCACTTCCAAGATTGCTTAAAGAGGCTGATCTTGGATCCGAGCTTTCGGGCTCTGCGAGCCTCGAGTGTCTATATCTCCCCCGCCTGGGGCGTGACGGATCAGCCAGACTTTTACAATGCCGTGGTCCTCGGCGAGACCCGCCTGGAACCCGACGCCCTGCTGGCAAGACTCAAGGAGCTCGAGCGAGAGCTCGGTCGCAAGCCGAGTCAGCGCTGGCATGAGCGCGAAATCGACCTCGATCTCATCAGCTATGGCGAGGTCCACTCAGAGCAAAAACACTTGACTCTCCCGCATCCCCGGGCGAGTCAGCGCCCTTTTGTCATGGTGCCCCTCCGCGAAGTCCGCGATGGAATTATCCTCCAAGACCCAGAGCTTGAGCGCATGGGTCTTAAATGGCTGACTCGTCTCCCTGATTTCTCGGGGCTGGCCTATGCAGAAGAAGAAAGATTGATGTCAGAGGAGAGTCATCATGGCCGTTGAGAAAGAAAAGCGTAGATTTGATGAGAGTAGAGGCAATAAGAAGCAGAAGCGCTGGTCGCCCCCAGCTCAAGACAAGAAGAAAGGGCGCTTCAAGGGCGAGAAGAACTCGGATCTCCTCCTCGCCTCCGCTCAGATTGAGCGCATGAGCCCCGAGGAGCTCGCCTCCCACAACGCCAAGATCGAAGCCGAGATCATCCGCGCCATCGCTGAGATCAAGACCTACGCCGACAAGGCCGACTTTGGCCTCTAATCCCCCCTTGGACGCGCGACGCATTGCCGCAGAGGCGCCCCTCTTTTCGGCGCTCCAGGCCCAGTCACGAACAGCTCTCTTGCGCTGTCACATGCCGGGAAACCTGGCTGGACAAGCCTATCCAGAGCCCTATGACCAGGGCTTTGTTCAATTGGAGACCACGGAAGTCGCGGGCGGCCTAGATCTATTCGAGCCAGTGGGGGCGGTATCGGAGGCCGCCGAGCGCCTGGCCAAATTGACAGGAGCCGCTGCCGTCCACCTAATGACCCAGGGGTCGACGACGGCCATCTTTGCCGCGCTTGCCACGGCGCTCCCCGCAGGGGGTCAGCTCTATCTTCCGCGCAATGTACACATCTCAGTCCTGCGCGCCGCAGCCATCCTGGATCTCGACTGTCATTTCCTGCCCCTAGTGACCGAGCCGAGCGGTCTCCTGGCCAGCCTCGACTGGAGTCAGACGGCCGCCCTCCTCTCAGAGCTCGAATCGCCTGTCGTCTTCGTCTGCGCACCCGATTACTACGGCCAAAGCCTCAAGATATCTCGCCTTGCAGAGCTCGTGCATGCCCGGGGGGGCTGCCTGATTGTCGACGAGGCCCATGGGACTCATCTCTGCCTCGACACGCCCTACACGCCCCCGTCAGCTCTCTCTCAGGGCGCCGATCTCGTCTGCAACAGCTGGCACAAGACCATGCCGGCCCTGGCCCCAGCGGCTGTGCTGCAGCTGAGTGCCCGCGCAGTTCATGAACTGGATCTGAAAGCGAGGGCCGAGAGGGCCGTCCAGCTCTTTCACTCAACGAGTCCCTCCTATGCCATCGCCGCTTCCCTGGACTGGGCGCGCGCCTACGCCGAGCTCTATGGGAGGCAAAAGCTCAGCCAAATCGCCGAGGCAATCTCCGCCTGGCGCGATAGCGGAGGCCCAGAGGACGCCCTCTTACGGCCCCGACTTGAGACAGATGTCCCCGATGACCCACTGCACCTGCTCCTATCCCTGCCCCCTGCGCCCATTGCCTTCTGGCAGCGCCGCTGCGAGGAAGTCGGCCTGGTCCCAGAGATCATCGCCTGTGATCACTTGCTCTGCTTACTGAGCCTCGCGACAGCCCCCGAGACCGTCCAGGCCATCCAAGAGAAATATGCGCTGCTGAGAGATCAATCTGTCGAGGGCCTGCCGACAGCCGAGCTCGAGGCCCTGCACAGTGCTCTCGACTGGGCATATCAGCTGAGCGCAGAGCGCATTATGAGCCCGCGTGAGGTGCTCTTTGGACAGGGGCGAGCTCTGCAGAGACCACGCTCTGTCCCCATCGCCGACTGTGCGGGGGAGATTGCCGCGGACCTCATTGCTCCCTATCCTCCGGGGATTGCCCTGCTCTGGCCAGGGGAGAGGATCAGCAAGAGGCACGTCCAGCTATTAGAAAAACTCGATGCCCTCGGCATCCACTGCACGGGGATAGCTGAAGGCAGGCTGAATATTGTATAATAGATAAAATAGCTTAGAGGAGGTCTGAGATGGCAGGGCAAGAGCCCAAGCGAGGTCGCTTTATCACCTTTGAGGGGATTGATGGCTGTGGCAAGAGCACACAGATCCAGATCTTGGCCTCGGCACTTGCGGCCGAGGGCCATGAGGTGATCTGCCTGCGAGAGCCCGGAGGTACGGAGCTCAGTGAGGAGATCCGCCATCTGCTCTTGAACGAAGACTCGCATGCCATCGCCGACCGAGCCGAGCTGCTCTTATTTCTAGCGGCCCGCAGTCAGCTGGTCAGCGAGCGCATCCTGCCCGCCCTGGAGGCGGGTCAGATCGTCCTCTCCGACCGCTTCTATGATTCAACGATGGCCTACCAGGGCTATGGGCGGGGACTCGACTTGGACTATTTGCGTGACTTGAACGACTTTGCCTGTCACGGCCTCAAGCCCGACCTGACGCTCTTGCTGGAGGTCAGTGAGCTAGCCTTGAAGAGGAGAATCGAGCGGCGGGAGGCTGAGGAGCGCAATCGCTTCGACAATGCCCAGGCTGCCTTCCTCGAACGGGTGCGCAAGGGATTTATGGCCTTGGCTTCGGCAGAGCCTCGGCGCATTCAAATTGTATCGACAGAAGGCAGCAAGTCAGCGACGGCTGCTCAGATCTACGAGCTGGTCAGAGACAGCTTGAAGACGGATTCATAGGAGGTTCAGATGAAACTGGTCTATGCCATTATCAGTGACGAAGACAGCCCGAGGCTGATGGCAGAGCTCAATCGGGCAGGTTTTCGCGTCACGAAATTGAACTCGACAGGGGGCTTTTTGCGCTCTGGTAATACGACTCTGATGATCGTCATTGAAGACGAGAAGATGGAGGAGGTCGTCGACATCATCCGCAAGTACAGCTCCTCGCGCAAGGCCGCCATCAATGCCAATATGGCGCCCTCGGGGATGTCGGGATCCTTTATCCCCTATCCCGTCGAGGTCCAAGTGGGAGGCGCGACGATTTTTGCCGTCGAAGTCGACTATTTCGAAAAAGTTTAACTGGCCCCGTGAAACAGCCCTGTGCTGAACTCAGGCCCTATCTCTCTGCGCTCAGAGCGGGAACGGCCACACACGCCGTCCTGCTGACGGCCGAGTCGTCGGAGCTGGCCCTAGAGGCTGCGCGGGAGCTCGCGGCTGCGATTCTCTGTAGGGCGCGGACGGCAGATGGTGCCTGCGGTCACTGTCAGAGCTGTCGCCTCCTAGAAAGTCAGTCTCACCCCGATCTCCACTGGCTCCAACGTGGCCAAGAGCGTCAGATTGCCGTCGAGCGGGTCCGTGAGGAAATTATTGCCAAGCTCTATATCCAGCCCCAGTACAGCTCGGGAGCCGTCTACCTCGTCGCAGCAGATGATCTCAACGAACAGGGTCAAAATGCCCTCCTCAAGTCCCTCGAGGAGCCTCCGCCTGGGATTTACTTTCTCCTCTATGCCACGGCTCCAGAGCGCCTCCTCGAGACGGTGAGATCCCGCCTCGCCCAGCTGCTCATTCACGCTAAGGTAGATCTTACGGAGCGGGCAGATCTCGAGCGCGTCGACGCCTGCAAGTTTTTCTCGGGCCTCAGTGAGGCGAGCATCGCCGAGGTCCTCAGTCGAGATCTCAACTTCCTCCTCGAGCGCAGAGAGGAGATTGAGACTTATCTCGATCACTTTATAGCCTTGACGGCCGACCTGGCGCAGCTCCTCCTACTCGAAGACGCAAGACAGTGCCGAGAGTCCTGCCAGCTTGAGCTGCTCGGCCTTGCGAAACGTCTGAAGCGGCAGGGGACAGTCGATGCGCTGAGTCTGAGGCTCGCTCGCATCGTCCAGGCGACAGAAGAATTAAAAGCGGCACTCCAGGTCAATGTCAGCTTGGAATTGGCCCTCGGCCAATATCTGCTGACCTTGAGAGAGGAGCTGTCGCAAGGTGAGGAATAAATGAGCATGGAAGAATATAGACAAGAGCAGAGTCCTGAGATCTCGACGGATGGGAAGCAGAGCATGATCCCCGTCCGCGTTTACGGACGTGGAATTCGCCGCTACTTCTTGCCGCCCCCAGAGCCTGTGGCCTCTGACGACTATGTCATCGTCCGCCTCGACGGTGACTTGATCTTTGGACGGGTCGAGGGCGAGCCGCTGCGCCTTGACCTCGCGTCCCTCCGCGAGGACAGCAGTGAGATCGTCCGCCGTGCGACAGAAGAGGACCTCGCTCAACACGAGGCCAATATCGACTATGAACTCAATGCCTTCCGCATCGGCAGAGCCAAGATTGCAGATCACGGCCTCGAGATGAATCTCATCGATGTCGAATTGATCTGGGATCACTCACGCCTGGTCTTTTACTTTACGGCCGATGGCCGAGTGGACTTCCGCGAGCTGGTCAAGGACCTCGCCTCGATCTTCAGAATGCGCATCGATCTGCGCCAGATCGGCGTGCGAGATGAGGCCAGGCGACTCGGTGCGCTGGGTATCTGTGGCCGCGAGCTCTGTTGCAGCTCTTTCTTAAGAGATTTCGAACCCGTCTCGATCAAGATGGCAAAGTTGCAAAATCTCTCGATGAATCCCACTAAGATCTCCGGCGCCTGTGGCCGACTCCTCTGCTGCCTCAAATACGAGGAGGAGGCCTACCTCGACTTGAGAAAGCGCCTGCCCAAGCGAGGGGATCGCGTCCGGACTGAGTACGGCGAGGCCATCGTCGAGGAGGTTGAAAGTCTCAAAGAGCGGATCTCAGTGCGCCTGAGCGGCGATGAGGAGGGGGAGTTGATCCGGCTCCCCGCCACTGCCGTCGAGATCATCAAAAAGCGCTAGATTTTGCAGAAGCAGAGCCCGCCACGAAGCGGGCTTTTGTTATTTCATACAAAGTATTCACGAACGTTTGACTATTATCGCAGCGATTTGCATTATCGGTCTGGTCCTCTTTGCGCTCTCGACAATTCTCGGCTGGGCCTACTACGGCGAGTCCTGCGCACGCTTCCTCTTCGGCCATAAGCTCGGCAAGTACTACCGCTATGTCTTCGTGCCACCCAATGCCGAGTGGGAGCCAGCCCTCTCCCCGAAGCGTGTGGAGACGCTCTCACAATAGCCTAAACTAACAAAGATTAGCGCTTGCTAAAGCTGAAAAACCTTGATGAGAGCTCTCTGGCGTGTTAATATCATCTTGCGTTTTAACCCGCTGTCGGATTGATCCGACGGCTCAGTCTAAGGAGAAGATTATGGCACATATTATCAAATCAAACTGCATCTCTTGTGGAACTTGCGAGCCGGAATGCCCGGTCAACGCGATCTCTCAGGGTGAGGATCAATACGTGATCTGCCCCGAGACCTGTATCGATTGTGGTGCCTGTGCTGCTGTCTGCCCAGTCGACGCCATCGAAGCAGAGTAAGTCTTACCGTCATCGACAGAAGAGAGGAGAGCGCAAGCTCTCCTTTTTTTAGGAGGATAATGACTCTTCACGCCCAGCTCTATCTCGTCCCCCTGGCCATTGGCAACCCAGGCGACATCAGTCCTCGCGCTCTTGAGACGCTCGCGAAGGTCGACTTGATCTTGGCTGAAGATACGAGAGTTTTAGGCCTGCAGATCGATCGCAACGAGATCTCAACTCCCGTCCTCTCCTATCACGCCCATAATGAGCAGAGTCGAAACGTGGAACTCGTCCAGCGCATGCTGGCCGGGGAGAGCCTCGCCCTCGTCTCGGATGCCGGCATGCCCGTCATCTCCGATCCTGGTGCCAGCCTCGTCCAGGCGGCCTGGGCAGCGGGGCTGACAGTCTCTGCACTGCCAGGACCAAATGCCGCCCTGACGGCCCTCGTCGCGTCGGGGCTGGACTGCTCGCGCTTTGCCTTCGAAGGCTTCATCGGCAAGAAGGACGGCGAGCAGAGGCGCCGTCTCGAGGCGCTCCTCAACGAGCCTAGGACCCTGATCTTCTATGAGGCCCCCCACCGTCTAAGACGCTTCGTGGCCAATTTACTGGCAACGGGATTCGGCTCGCGACAGATTTGCCTGGCCCGCGAGCTCAGTAAGCCACACGAGGAATATCTCATGAGCGAGGTCGAGACAATCCTCGCTTGCTTTGAAGAGCGTGAACCCCGCGGTGAATTTGTCGTGATCCTCGAGGGAGCCGAGGCCCATGCCGAGCGCTGTCCCAGAGAGCAGAGCCCCGAAGCTCTGGACCAGGCTTTGCACGAGGCTTTGGCCACGGGGGCTCCGCTGAAGGACTTGAGCAGAGATCTGGCCAGTTCCTGGGATCTCCCGAGTCGGGAGATCTATCAAAAGCTCCTCGACATTCAAAAATCCCAAAGAGAGGACTGACCTCGGGCAGGTGATGGGCTATAATGAGCGCGGAGGTTTCCATGCGCTTTTTTGACAGTCACTGCCACTTGCAAGATGCTGATTTTCAGGCCGATCGCCAAGCCGTCTTAGCGCGGGCGAGAAGGGCGGGGGTCAGCGCTTTTTTGTGGCCAGCTTCCAGCGTGGCCGAGAGCCGAGAGGCCCTCGAGCTCGTCATGCCCGAGCGGGATTGCTATCTTGCCATTGGCCAGCATCCTCACGAGGCCGGGGGCTGGAGCGCGTCCAGCGCCCAGAGCCTAAGAGAGATCTATGCCGAGGCGTCTGCGCGGGCGAGGGAGAGTGGACGTGAGCAGCCGATACGCGCCATCGGGGAAATCGGCCTCGACTACCACTATGACTTGGCTCCCCGCGAGGTCCAGCGCGCTGTTTTTTCCCAGCAGATTCGTCTGGCCCACGACTTGCAGCTGCCCCTCGTCATCCATGAGCGCGAGGCCTTTCAAGATACCTTTACAATTCTCGAGGAGGCCCAGAGAGAGGGACTCCTCGCCGCCGAGCCCGGGGTCATTCACTGCTTTTCGGGCTCCCGAGAGACGGCCCTCCGCTACGCAAAGCTCGGCTTCCTCTTGGGTTTTGATGGTCCGATAAGCTTTAGCCAGGCTAAGAAATTTCGGGAGATCGTGCCCGCTTTGACGCTCGATCAGATTCTCGTCGAGACGGACGCGCCCTTTCTCAGCCCCACGGGCTTCCGTGGCCAGCGCAATGAGCCGAGTCGTATTCCACTGATCACCCTGCACTTGGCAGAGCTCTTCGGCTGTGATTTTCGGACGATGGCGGAGGCGACAGATAAGAATGCCAGACGGCTCTTCGGACTGGTCTCGGCATGAGAGAGAACACTATGCAAAAATGGAAAAGCTACGTCCTGGCCTGCCTTCTCTGGCTGGCCCTTCTCTTGCCCTCGGGCGTCCTGGCCGAGGAGGATAAGTATCCCTGGCGCGATGAGCTCTTCGGCAAGGAGCTCGCGCAGATTCAAATTGATGGCTATGCCTACTACGATCAGGCGCGCTCAATTCTCGGCATGGTCAATGAGCTGAGAAGCTCTCTCGGCCTGCACCCCCTCGTCTACAATGCCCAGTTGGAAGCGGCGGCCATGCTCCGGGCCGCCGAGACCT
Source organism: Bacillota bacterium (assembly GCA_023426575.1). Classification (GTDB taxonomy): domain Bacteria; phylum Bacillota; class Clostridia; order Saccharofermentanales; family DTU023; genus JAFAAL01. The sequence goes on along the minus strand of JAFAAL010000034.1, from coordinate 10,308 downwards.
CTGTGCTCTGGTCACATATGCGCCCAGACGGTACCTTCATCTACTACACGCCCCCCTACAATAGTGAGAATATCGCCGCGGGAAACAGCAGTCCCAAGAAGACATTCCTGCAGTGGGTCAACTCGCCCTCGCACTATGAGGCCATGGTCAACCCGCGCTTTATTTCGATCGGGATTGGCGCCTTCGGCACCGCCAAGGGCGAGCCGCCCCTCTGGTGGGCACAGGTCTTTTCGGCTCAGGTCGGAGGGACGGAATTTAGCGAGCACGCCGAGGTTGAGCGCTATCGCCCGGCCATCAGCCTCGCGCCAGAGATGCTGCGTGTTCGCGCCAATGCGAGTGAGGCCCACGCCCTGAGCTGGGAGCAGACTTTCGAGGACGGCAAGTTCGCCTATCGCCTGCCACCAGGTCGCGAACTGCTCCTGAGGCCCTATGTCCACTATGATGTCCAGGATCCCTTTCAGGTCATGACTCTCTTGGTCCCCGAGGCCTGGACGGTCGTCAACCTCAATCCCGACATTCTCGACAGTTCAGAGACGGGCAAGGTCCGCGCCTTAAAAGCGGGGGAGGGACATCTCGAGCTCAGTCTCGAGGCCTATCCCGAGCTCAGTTGCAACTATCGCTTCGTGGTCATCGACAGCGAAGTCTATGCCCTCAATGCCACCCTGCGCCCCGACCTCGTGCCAGAGATCGAGGAGCAGATGATGAAAGACAGCCAGGCCCATTTCCTCGAGCAGGCTCAAGAGGAAGCCTCAGAGAGCAGTGCCGCGGAGATCCCAGCTGAATCCGAGTCGCCAGTAGAATCCGAGTCGCCGGCTGAAACTGAGTCGCGATTGGTCGAGATTCCCTCCCTGAGCTGGGACAGCACCCTCGAGCGCTATGCCCTCGAGATCGCCAAGCACGCGAGTCTTTGCGAGAGCCCGAACCCCGTCCAGGACTATCCCGACCTGCAAATGGCTGATAAGCTTCTCAATCCCGATGCCAATTACTGGTGGCTCTATTACTCGAGCTCAGACGCAAAGGCCGATCAGAAGATCATCGCCCCCCTCTGGGCAAAAGCCTACGGCATGGCCATCCTTGACTCTGATGGCGAGCAATTCACGGCGGTGGTCTTTTCGGATCAGCGGGCGGATGACACGAGACTCTACACAGAGGCAGTGCCGCTGCGCTATCCCGTCGCCGTCTACGCCGACCGCAGTGACTATCAGATCACGCTCCCGAGCACTGTCTTGAATGATCAGTCCCTCTCCGCCTTTGCGCTGCCGGATGGGGAGGACTATGCGGGAGCGCCCGCCGGACCGCTTGCGGGAGAAGGGCTCTTCCCCAGCCAGGAATTGAAGCGCCCCCTCGAGGCCAGGAAGCCTCAGGGAGCCTATCTCTTCCGCCCCCACCTCTCTTCCAAGAGCAGTCCAGTCCATGCAGAAGTGCTCTTGGATGCTGCACATTTGGCTTTTGCCTCTTCTGATGTCAAGATCTTAGAGGTCTATCCCGACGGATCTTTTGACCTCCGAGGTAATGGAAAGGTCCGCTTGACCATCGAGGTCTTGCCGGGTGACGGCCTGGGGGCGACCCCACTCATGCAAGAGGAGCTGGAGCTCGAGGTCCAGCTCGAACGCTATGTCCCGACGACGAGCATGTCTGAGACGAGTAGCCTCGAGACGACGAGCTTTGTGCCGCGGCCGAGCGAGGAGAGTGTGGAATCCGAGGCGGCAGGGAGATGGACGAGCTACATTTTGACGATTGCCGTGCCCCTTCTCATGCTGGCCCTTGTCCTCTACCTCGTGAGCCGTAAGAAGAAAGAAGAGAGAAATGAGAGAGAAAGGTAGAAGAGAAGATGTCCATGAGTAAGCGTGTACAGAATTTTTTAAAGGGATTTTTGATTGATCTGATCGGAGGGCTCCTGATTGCCGCAGGCGTCGTCATCTTTATGAAGGATGCCGGCTTCGCCTCCGGAGGAATCCAAGGTCTCGCCCTGATCATCTATCACTACACTCATCTGCCCCTGGGTCTCTTGAGTCTTCTCTTGAACGTGCCGCTGATCCTGCTCTCCTATCGCCTCCTGGGGCGGCACTTCATCGTCCGCACGCTCCAGAGCGTCGTCCTGACCTCGCTCTGCACCGACCTCATCGGCCCCTTCTTTCCCCAGTATCAGGGCGACCCCATGCTGGCGGCCGTCTTTGCCGCCGCCTGTATCGGCGTCGGCCTCGCCCTGATCTATCAGACGGGCTCATCGACGGGGGGGACGGACCTCATCATCTTTTCGCTCCGCAAGATGCGCCCCGAGCTCTCGCTCGGCCAGGTCACCAATATCATCAATGCCGTCATCATTGTCCTCGGCGGCATCGTCTTCAAGAACATCGATGCCGTCCTCTACGGCTTCATCTACACGATGGTGCTCGCGACCGTTGTCGACAAGATCATGTACGGCTTCGTCTCGGGTAAGATGGCCTATATCATCTCGGATCGTGCAGACCACATTGCCAAGATCATCGGCGAGAAAGTGCGGCGCGGCTCGACCATCATTCCAGCTTATGGCGGCTACACCAAGAAGCCGCGCGATCTCATCATGGTCATCTGTACCCGCCGCCAACTGCAACTTCTCCGTGAAGTCGTGCAAAAAGAGGACCCGCAGGCCCTCTTTATCGTCTCTGAATTCAATGCGGCCTATGGCCTCGGCTTCTCACCCCTCTTGCCCGAGCTCCAAGAGTCGGATCTCAGCCACCTCGAGGGCAAGGCCGACGGCGTCTAAGGACTCCGATTTTCTCAACTCTTGCGACGGGCTGAGGCCGACTTACTGGCCCTGATAGCCCGTCATGAGGTCAAAGCCCTCAAGCCAGTATGGGTTCGAGCTGGCAAAGGTGTAGTTGATGATCAGCACGTCGTCGATCTGATGCTCGTTGATGAACTGCAGGAGATTGCCGCGGAAGGGTCTAGGGTCGATGACGTAGATCTCGTCGTAGTGGTCCATGAGCAGTGGGACGAGCGCATTGCCATAGCTGTCTTTTAAGATGACAATCTTGCGATTGAGCGCCGGTTTGTGCTCCGTCTTGATCTGCACGACCGCGACGTCACCGCCCGAGTAGCCGAGGTAGGGATAGTCGGGGAAGTCGTCGGGACTCAGGAGTGAGCAGTAGAAGGTATTGCTGAGATCTGCGCTCTCCGAGGCCAGGGAGACCCCGACGTGGAGAGGGCGATAGTAGACACAGTAGTCTGGATTGTTGGCGAGCACCGGATTCTGCTCAGAGTTGGCATAGAGCGTCCCGAGGAAGGTGTCCGACTTCGAGGTCATCATCTGATCGAGAGGCGTCGGCGTATACCCCGCCTGCTCGCAGAAGCTCTGATAGCCATAATAGGCACCGAGACCCGTCCAGTGATGGTCGGTGCGGAAGTAGATATACTCGTCCGTGTGCTGTGAGAGATAGCCATAGGCATCACATTTCAAAATCTTCTGATCGAGCTCGGAATAGGCCTGCTGGATGGCGTCAAAGGTCGAGTAGTTCTTCTCGCGGTAGGTCTGCGGTCCATAAAAAGCCACAGCCGTGGGCACGACCATGGAGAACATGCGTTTTTCTGGGGGCAGTTGCCCGCGCAGGTAATTTAAGCGCGCCGTGTACTGAGACCAGAGTTCTGGCGCATAATTGAAGATCTCCATGCCCTGCGTCCCCTTGATAATGACCGCATAGGACTCGAAGGCGATCTCGCCCTCGAGATTGTCGCGATTGGGCTTGGCGGGTTCAGGTTTCAGGACTTTCTCGCTCGGCGGGGTTGTCGTCGCTTCGCTCGCCTTGATCTCTGGGGCGGCAGAACTCTCCTCGGCACTCTTGCCAGGGGCCGTCATCTGATTGCCCTGGTCATAGACCTCACGCTCTCCACGTACGATCTCCACCTGTTCCTCATCGACCTGGGCGAGGAACTTGAGCTCCAGGACGGACTTGAGTGAGCGGTCCAGGCGGATGAAGACTTGCCGGAGGGGCAGGTGGTCGGAGAGGTAAGTCTCGACACCGCGATGCCACGAGCCATCGGCAAAGGACTTTATGCTCAGCGCGGGGAAGCTGGCGAGTTTACGGCGCTCGACCTTGCTCTCTTCAGCCTTGGGCAAGACGAGATAGAGGAGCTGGAAGAGGAAGAGGACGGTCAGTATAGCGCCGAGAGCCATGAAGAGGTGATGGGCGGCCTGCCGCTGCAGTCTGGGGCTCGGCTGCCAGGTTGGTCGATGCGGCCGCTGCTCGCGGCGGGGACTGCGTGGAGGACTCGCCAGCTCTGGTCTCTGAGGGCGCCTAGACTGTGAGGGTCTGCGCTCAGCAGAAGAGTCGGCGGCTGGACGCCTCTGAGGCTGATGGGGTCTGGCGGAATAGGATATCTTTCTCTGATCGTTCATCATTAAAACCTAAAATAGAGGAAGGGGTTGAAGCTGTCTGCCGCGAGGGCGGCAATCGAGAGGAGGAGCAGCAGGAGCGGCATGACGATATAGCCAGCGATATAGGCGGGGCTGGCAATGTAGGCAATCCGCGGCTTGCGCCTCCTGCGCGCAGCGGCGGCCTCGATCTCGGGCCAGGAGAACTGCGAGAGGATCAGGGCCACGAGGATGAAGAGGCCGTACTGTCTCAAGAGGACGCTGCCTGAGAGGTTGACAAAGGGGGCGCTAAAGAACTGCTTGAGCACGGTACCCATCGCTGCGAGGTCCGTAAACTTAAAGAGCAGCCAGCCACCGAGGATGACGGGGATCATATAGAGACGACCGACGAAGCGGGGCAGGCGCTCGAGCAGGCGGAGGAGCCCTAATTTCTCAATGATCAGGAAGAGGAGGAAGTAGAGGCCCCAGAGGACAAAGTTCCAACTCGCGCCGTGCCAGAGACCCGTCAGAAACCAGACGATGGTCAGGTTCAGAATCTGGTGCTGACGATTGCCCCCGAGGGGGATGTAGACATAGTCACGGAAGAAAGTGCCGAGGGAGATGTGCCAGCGGCGCCAGAACTCGGTGACGGAGGCGGCCCGATAGGGGGCCTTGAAATTTTCGAGAAGATGGAAGCCAAAGAGCTGAGCCAGGCCAATCGCCATATCTGAGTAGGCGGAAAAGTCAAAGTAGATCTGGATGGTGAAGCCGATGAGGCCGAGCAGAATCTCCAGACCCCCGAGCTGCTCGAGCTGGGGGAGGTCGAGAGTTGCAGCAACCAATTTGCCAGCATAGTTGGCGATGAGGACCTTCTTGGCGAGGCCGATCAGGAAGCGCCGGAGACCGAAGAGGAAGCCGTCGAGCGAGTGCTCACGCCGCTCAATCTGCTCGGCGATGTCCTGGTAGCGGACGATGGGGCCTGCGATCAGCTGAGGGAAGAAGGCCTCATAGAGCAAAAAGTCAGGCAGTGATCTCTGCACGACCGTATCGTGGCGATAGAGGTCAAAGAGATAGGTGATCAGCTGGAAGGTGTAAAAGGAGATGCCAATCGGCAGGCTGAGTCCGGGGATCAGCCAGGCCTGGCCGACGAGGAGGCCGAGATTGCCGAGAATGAAATTGAGATACTTAAAGATCAGGAGGGGAATGAGGGCCAGTGTGACACCGAGTCGCAGATAGAACTTGACCTTGTGGATGGCAGCTCGCGAGCGCTCTCTATGGGCGCGCTCCCGCGCCTCTTCGAGCTTGAGTCCCGAGTACCAGACGAGGGTGCCAGAGAGAATCATCTGGAGAATCCAGACGGGCTCGCCCCAGGCGTAGAAGATGAAGGAGAAGATCAGGAGGAGGTAGTTCTTCTGCTTAATCGAGGGGAGAAGATAGTAGAGGGCGACGCAGGCGGGGAGAAAGAAGAAGATAAAGACAAAACTGGCAAAGACCATGACTAATCCTGTTCCTCCTCACTGTCTTGACCCTGACATAAGCTGGCCAGGCCACAGGCACAACAGCCTCCGGCTGCGTGACAGCCGAGGCTTCCGGAGCTCTCAAAATCGCGGCGATTCGAGCGCTCAGGATCTAAGAGATCTCGTTTCATCTCTCTCTCATCAGGAGTGCGGGGAGAGCCATAGGGCCTCTCGCCTCGCAGCTTTTTCGCCAGCGCGGTGAAGCCGAGATAGAGGAGATTGACAATGAGAACTAAGAGGAGAATTTTCAAAAACTGGGGCATGAGACTCCTTAAGATATCTATCGCATCAGCTAAAGTTCTCTGTCCAGATGCCTCCGCCGAGAACTTCATCATTGTGGTAAAAGACGGCTGCCTGCCCAGGACTCAAGGCGGGCAGACCCTGCTCATTATACACATCTAGGCTCTCTGCAGCAAGAAAATTCTCCCGCTCAAGCCCCTCCACTGGCAAAAGCCTCACCGGGCATCTCTGACCGCGGTAGCGGACACAGACCTCGACCACGGTGCCAACTGCTGGCGGGACTGGCTGGGTCCAGGAGAGCGCCTTGACTTGCGCTCGCTTCTGCTTAAAGTCCCTGAGCGGCACAAGCACAATTTGATTCTTCTCGGGCAGAATCCGCGCGACGACCATGCGCTCTCCGAGGGCGATGCCGAGTCGCTTGCTCTGACCGACCGTATAGTGTCCGAGTCCCTGGTGCCGGCCGAGAACCTGGCCCGTCTCGGAGACGAAGTCGCCAGCAGTCGATCCGACCTGAGATTGGCGCAAGAAAGCGTGATGATCAGCGCCTGCGAGGAAGCAAATATCCTGACTATCCCCCGTCTTGGCCGAGGCGAGGCCGGCGCGAGCAGCTTCCTCGCGAATCTCAGTCTTGCTCGAGTCGCCGAGCGGCAAGAGGAGGCGGGCGAGATCCGCCTGTTGCAGATGGTAGAGCATATAGGACTGATCCTTCTTGGGATCGCGCGCCGTCAAGAGGTGGAAGAGGCCGTCGGCACTCTCTGTCACGCGGGCATAGTGGCCGGTCGCGTAATAGTCAAAATCGCCCGCGCCAGAAAGCTCTGTCAGCTCCGGCAGGCGAAACTTCAGCAGCTGGTTGCAGACGACACAGGGATTTGGCGTCTGTCCCGCGGCGTAAGCGGCGAGAAAAGGCGACACGACCTGCGCATAAAAATAGTCAGAGAGATCGAGCACAGTCAATGGAATGCCCAGCTGCGCCGCCAGCGCCTCTGCGCGCGCCCGCTCGCCAGCAGCGCGCCCAGCGGCCTCTGGGACAGTCCAGAGCTGCATGTATACGGCGTGGACTCTGAGGCCGAGACGCTGCAAGCGCAGCGCTGCCACCGCGCTGTCGACGCCTCCACTGAGGGCGAGGAGGACCGAGCGACCCTTGAGATCTGCTCTTTCGTTCTGCCAAGTCTCAATCATCTCCACCAATATATCCGAGATCAGAGGATTAGAAAAGTTGCGCGAAGATGTGTAAAATAGATGTATTCAAAAAGCCATAAAAGGAGTCTGTTTTCATGAAATTTTCTGAGATGAAATACGAGAGACCCGACTTTGCCAAGGTCTACGCTGAACTGGAAAAACTCTGCCAAGAGCTCAAAGAGGCCCCGAGCGAGGAGCGCTTCTTTGAGATCGGGGAGGAGATTGATCGGGTGACCGACCGCCTGGGCACGCAGGCGACGCTGGCCAACGTACGCCACACGATCGACACGCGCGACAAATTTTACGACGAAGAGGTCAATGTCCTCGACCAGGAGATGCCGCGCTTTAGCGAAGTCTCGACGAATATCGCCAAGGTGATTCTGGCGAGCCCTTATCGTGAGGCTTTTGAAAAGCGCTACGGCCACTACCAGATCCAAAAGCTCGAGGCCGGCATCAAGACTTTTAAGCCAGAGATTCTAGAGGATCTCGTCCTCGAGAATCAACTGGGTACGCAATATACCAAGTTGATCGCCTCAGCAGAAATTGAATTCGACGGCAAGACCTACAATCTGACAGGTCTCGGCCCCTTTACGCAATCGCTCGATCGCGAGGTCAGGAAGCGCGCCTCCGAGGCGATGAATGGCTGGCTCGCCGAGCATATGACTGAGCTCGACCGACTCTATGACGAGCTGGTTAAGGTCCGTGACCGCATCGGCCAGAAACTCGGCTTCGAGAACTTCATCCCCGTCGCCTATGCGCGCATGAGCCGCTGTGACTGGGACTATAAGGACGCCCAGGTCTATCGCGAGCAGATTGCCAAAGAAGTCGTGCCCCTGGTCAGAAAGCTCGTCGCTGAGCAGAAGGAGCGGATTGGCGTCGACCACATGATGTACTACGACATGCCGCTGAACTTTGTCTCCGGCAATCCGACCCCCCAGGGGGACGAGCCCGTCCTCGTCGAGGCCGCGAGCAAGATGTATCACGAGCTCTCCGAACTCACGGGGCAGTTCTTCGACATCATGCGCCGCCAGGAACTGATGGATCTCAGCAATAAGCCTGGCAAGGCGGGCGGTGGCTATATGACCTTCCTGCCCGACTACGGCGTCCCCTTTATCTTTAGTAACTTCAATGGCACGAGCCATGACGTCGACGTCTTGACACACGAGGCCGGCCACGCCTTCCAAGGTTGGCTGCAAAGAGATGTCAAGCCGCGTCTCCTGAGCTCCTTCACCATGGAAGTGGCCGAGATTCACTCGATGTCGATGGAATTTTTCACCCATCCCTGGATGGAGCAGTTCTTCGGGCCAGATACCGAGAAGTACTACTACGACCACGTCGCCCAGGCGCTCCGCTTCCTGCCTTATGGCGCCAGTATCGATGAGTTCCAGGAGTGGGTCTACACCCATGTCGACGCCACGCCCGAGGAGCGCCGTGCCGCCTATCGGGAGATCGAGAAGAAGTACCTGCCAGAACTCGACTACAGCGGCAATGACTACCTCGAGAGCGGTGGGCGCTGGCAGCGCCAGGGCCATGTCTATGGCATGCCCTTCTACTATCTCGACTACACCCTGGCTCAAGTCATCGCGCTCCAATACTTCCTCTGGGATCAAAAGGACCACGAGGCCGCCTGGGAGAGCTATCTCAAGATCTGCCGCGAAGCAGGACTCAAACCCTTTACCGAGCTCGTCGTCGACTGCGGCTTGAAGAATCCCTTTAACGACGGCTGCATCGCCAGCATCACCCCTGGCCTCGAGCGCTATATGGCAAGTCTCGACCAGAGCCAAATCAAATAAAAAATATAGCGGCCTCCTCTTTGGGAGGCCGTTTTATTAGGAGGTACCTTATGCAGTACAAGATTGTCACCGAATTTCCAAGCGACTTCATCTTGAAGACAGAGGGCCCTGTCTTGAGTCTCTATCAGGAGACCCACTTGGCCTCGCCAGAAAACGAGCAGGATCCCATCCGCTTTAAGAATCTCCTCCGCGAGGCCCGCGCCAGCGAGAACTCAGAACTGAAACTCCCCGAGTCGACTTGGCAGTGCCTAGAACAACTTGCCAAAGATGTCGACTTCTGGAATTACAATGCCCACGGCCTCGCCGTCTTTGCCAGTGCAGAGGACTGCCAGATCTATCGCCTCCAGGCGGCCGTCGGCAATCTCCAGTTCCTCGGCGAGAGCTTTTACCTCTTGCCGCTCCTCGACTACTTTGACGCCCATGACCACGCCTATGTCCTGAGTTTTGACCGCAATAGCTTCGCGCTCTATGAGGGCAATGCCTTCGGCCTCCAGCCGACGGAGATCCCCGAGCGCTTTGCCACCAAGTTCAAGGAACTCTTCCCGATACAGGACAGCAACAGCAACGTCAACAGCGGTTCTTATGGCGGTCGGCAGGCCAGCTACCACGGCCACAAGGCCAAGCCAGAAGAAGTCGAGAAGGATCAGGAGAAGTTCTTCCGCCACATCGATCACACGCTGACCGAGATGCTGGCCCCGCACGATCCCATCATCCTGGTTTCGCTCCCAGAGCATCAGGCGGATTTCCGCAAGATCGTCAAGAATAACAAGGTCCTGGACGAGGGCATCGAGAAACCGATGGACTCCCTCAAGGAGAGCGAGCTCCTCAGCCGCATCGGCGAGATCTTAAAGTCGGCAAGATCGGCCCACTTTGAGCACTATGCCAATCTCATCGAGCGCGCCAAGCGAGAAGAAAAGCTCGTCACGGGTGTCGAGGCCATCCGTACCTGCCTCAAGGAGGGGCGCGTCGACACCCTCCTGATCTCGGACCAGCTCCTCAAAGAACCCCCACAGACGGAAGTGACGAACGTCAATGAATTGACTTTTGCAGTGCTTGAGCAGGGGGGACACTTCTACGTCCTGCCGGCGGAAAACTTCGAAAATAAGGATCTCTATCTGGCGATCCTGCGCTACTAAGTTTTAGAGGCTACGATGACCCAGAGCCCTGTGAATCAGGGCTCTGGGCCTTGTCAATAATGAAGGGGTCGTATTTTGTTTCTGCGTGTGAAAGATTTACGGAAGGCTTATGG
>JAFAAL010000030.1 GCA_023426575.1 Bacillota bacterium | reverse complement strand
AGGAGGCGCTCGGCGTAAAGCCAATCGTTTCTACTGTAGCCCCGTACCATATGTATACGCTAGAGAGCACAGGTCTGTACTCTCGATAGGAGAAAAAATGAGGTTGATATCACTAGCAGAGTGGGCCGCACGGGAGGGGATCTCTCCCGTGACGGCCAGAAAAAAAGCTCAAAAGGGCTTACTTATCACCGCACAAAAGATAGGTCGAAACTGGGCTATCGACGAGAGAGAAAAAAACTTGGATTATCGCACGGCCGCTCCCCATACTGAGGGGAGTGCCAACCTCATCACGCTGCCCAGGTGGGCCCAGCGCGAGGGCATATCTGCTGGCTATGCTCGCAAGCTGGCTAGCGAGGGTCGACTCGCAGGGGCGATACAGATCAAAGGGCGGTGGCTTATGCGCGACTCCTATAAGCATAGGAGTTGACAAAGACCCTGCACATGATATGCTTTAAGTGTCCTTAAGGGCTTTTCCCCGCGTTAGCGGGGGTGATCCGAGTTAGGTATTGAGAAGTACCGCATGGATATCATGATCCCCGCAGCTGCGGGGTTATACTTTAACCTTAAGGGCACCAGAGGCGCTATGCGCCTCTTTTTTTGGCTTTTGCATATGGTTATTGAAGCGATGTAGTACTTTTGTAGTACTCAGGTCAAATTCCTGTGGTTTTGTTAATTTCACCATCTGATAAAAACGCTGTTGAATCAAGCCTTTTGGGCTTATCAGTTTACGTTATGTTGCAACGGAACTCTCTTACAAGCAGGAGGTCACTGGTTCGAGCCCAGTAGTTCCCACCACGGTAGACCCTAGAGGCGCAAGGCTTCTGGGGTTTTTACTTTTTATGATCATGGCAGAATCTCTCAAAGCTCTAGGGTGCCCTATGAACTTGAATTAAATTCCCGCTCTTCATATAATTTATGAGAGTCCAAATTGGGCTCTAATGAAGTGGAGAAAGGAATAGATGACTATGTCTGATGAAGTGAACAATATGGATAATCTCAATCTGAATCAGGAGCATCGTACCGAGCCCCAGACGGAATATGAAAGCACCCTGCGCTTCCGCGAGGAGGTGGTCTCCAAGATTGTTGGCTTTGCCATTCAGGAGATCGAGGGGATTCTCGCGATGAGTGGCAGCTTTTTCACGAGTATCAAGGAGAGTTTTGGCCAGGCCGATAAGACTAAGGGCGTCAGTGTCGATATGGAGGATGATGGTGTCATCGTCAATCTCGAGATGGTCTTGGAGTATGGGAAGTCTGCGCCGGAGGTCTTTGAACAGTTGAAGGATCTGGTCAGTGAGCGCGTCAATCACATGACGGGGCTCAATGTGCTGGCATTGAATGTCCGGGTGGTCGATATTTTGACACGTGAGGAATTTGCTGCAAAGCGCAATAAGAAGCTCCGTGAGGAACAGAAGTCTGAGGTCGGTGATCTTGAGCCTGTCGAGCCTCTTGAGGCTGAGTTGATCACTCCCGAGCCCTCAGAACTTCATCACGAAAATCACGAACAGCAAGGTTGGTAAGAGATGAAGAGACTGTTTAAATTTATTTTTCTGATTTTGGCGGTGCTGAGCTATGTGCTCTTGCTTTTCATGGCTTGGCCGCTCTCTGGTTTCGATCTCAGCATGCAGCCATATGTCAATACTTGGTATTATCTCGGAATTGCCGCTGCGGTCATTCTCGGGCTCTTTGTGCTCTGGCAGATCATCGCACTGATGCGCAAGGGTCAGCAGCGTGAGTTGACGGAGCAGCGTGATGGGGGCACCGTGAGGATTGTCTCTGGGGCGATTGCCACGACGGCTGTCAATGCGGCCAGGAGCTACGATGAGGTCAAGACGGCGACGGCTGAGGTCAAGCAGGCTGGCAAGGACGCGGCTATCGATCTGAAGATGAAGGTCGATGTCTTGTCATCGGCGCTCAATGGTGCTTCGATCAAGAGTCTTGCGGAAAATATTAAGCAGAAGGTCAGTCGCGAGGTCGAGGCTTTCTCTGGTTATCCCATCCACAATTTTGACATTCAAATTGATGTGGAGGATGTGACGGAGAGTCGCGATCGTCAGGAGCCAGCGCCCGTGGAGCGTGCGGACTTGCCCAATGTGCCTCTACAGACGGAGGTCATGGCCGAGCCCCTCGAGTCGCAGCTAGACCGTCCACTGAGGACGGAGTCGTCTGGGGTCAGAACTTTTGTGGAGACCGAGGAGAGAGCGATTGAGCTCCCCGAGGAGACCCTGACGTCAAAGATTGCTGATGAGGATGATCGAGATCGCGACTTTGTCCTGAAAAAGTAGGCCAAAAGGCGTATAATAGACTCTCGATTTGACTTGAGTTAAAGCTCGGTATGATTTTACCGAGCTTTGTTTTGCGTTATATGGAGGTATTCGAATCGTGAAGAGATATCTACGACTTGCCCTCATCGCCGTCGTGCTGGGTCTCGGCCTGCTCTTGGCCTCATGTGCTTCATTGAATGAGCTGATTTTTCCCGAGCAGGCGGCACTGGAGAAGGAGCGCGAGGTCAGAGATGTCCAGCGCCAGGAGGGCCGCGTGGAGCAGCCTGAGTCAGTGGAGACTCTGATCGATCCTGCAGCTAAGCCTGAGCTCAAGGGGCGCAGGGCCAATCTCCTCGTCGTGGGCGATGTCTTGATGCACATTCCGCTGATCAATGGGGCGGAGCAGGCTGATGGCACTTATGATTTTGCCTATAGCTATCGCTATGTCGCAGAGGAGATTGCCGCTGCGGACTATGCTGCATTCAATATGGAGGGGACGCTTGCAGGCGAGCCCTATGAGGGCTATCCGATCTTTTCAGCCCCGGACATTCTCGCTCCGACGATGAAGGATTTGGGCTTTGATTTGGCTTTTGCTGCCAATAATCACTGCATGGACCGTGGGGTCGAGGGTGTGATCCAGACCGCTAAGAAGCTCAAGGCAGCGGGGCTCGATCTCGTGGGGACGCGCGAGAAGGCCGAGGATACCCCTTACGTCCTCAAGGAGATCAATGGCCTGAAGCTGGGTTTTATCAACTTTACTTATGAGACGGACCGCCTCGATGGGATGAGGAGTCTCAACGGCATCCCGATTCCACCAGAGGGGGAGCCGCTGATCGATTCTTTCTCGCAGCAGCGCTATCCTGAGGATTATATGGGGCAGGATCTCAAGAAGATTGCGGATCGCATTGCGCAGCTGAAGAAGGAGAACCCCGATTTTATTATTGCGCTGATGCACTGGGGCGATGAGTACTTTACGACGTCGAATGATCTCCAAAAGGAGATTGCCAAGCATCTGGCGACTCAGGGGGTCGATCTCATCGTCGGGGCGGGGCCGCATGTGGCGCAGGAAGTCGTCAAGATTCCGCGGCCAGATGGCGGTGAGACGCTCTGCTATTACTCGCTCGGGAATTTTATTTCCAACCAGCAATTCGATACCGCGGATAATGGCGGCTACGCCGAGGATGGCTTGATTGCGCTGATTCAATTTGAGAGCAATATCAAGGGGGAGAAAAAAATATCAAAAGCCGGCTACATGGCCACCTATTGCTTTAAAATTCATCCCGCTAATGACACGACTTATGCGACGCTGATGCCTCTTGTCAAGGCGCTGGAGAATCCCTCTGAATATCAGTTGGAGGGCGGTGAACAGCTGCTCCAGAGCTCTGCACAGAGGATTAAGGAAGTGATGAGCCAGAATAGCCCTGATATCCAGGCCTATCGCTCTGTTCAGGACTTTATCGGAAAGCAGGAATAAGAGGCATGCAAGTCATTGTGCTCGGTGCTGGCAGCGTCGGGATTCGAATCTGCCAGATGCTCATGAATATTGGTGATGATGTCGTACTCTTGGACCGCTCGGTGGAGCGCTTACGGGCAGCGAGCAGTCTCGACTGTCACAAGGTTGCAGGCATCCCCATCGAGGTTGAGGTGCTGGAGCAGGCGGGGATCCAAAGTTGCGACATGATCTGCTGTGTGACGCGCGAGGATAATCTCAATCTGGTCGTCGCCCAAATTGCCAAGAAGACGTACAACGTCACGCGGGCGATTGTCCGCCTGGACAATCCCCACAAGGCTCAGGCCTATAAGGAGATCGGCCTCGAGACATTTTGTACCTCGGAGTGGACGGCCAAGAAGCTCTGGCAGCTCATCCATTCGAGCGAGACGGTCTATCACCACGGCTTCTATGGGCGCGAACTCATCTATAAGGAGATGCCGGTGGATGAGGAACTGGTTGGCCTCAAACTCAGTGAGTTGCAAGAGCAGGGGGCGGACAAGCTGATTGGTGTTTTGCGCTCAAGCAATTTCAATCTCTTCGATCCCGACTTTGAACTGCATTCTGGAGACAGTTTTGTCCTCTTGTCAGCGGAATAGAGGTAGAGGATGAATATTATTTTGGTCGGAGCTGGTCGACTGGCGCGGCATCTGGCGATGACGCTCTTTGAAAATGGCCACGACATCAATGTCATCGAGAATAATTTTGAGATGGCCGAGCGCTTTGCGACGGAGCAGGAGGAGATCCGTGTCATCCATGGAGATGGGACAGACCTCGACGTCTTGAAGCGGGCTCATATCTATGATGCCGATTGCTATATCGCGCTCTCAGGCAAGGATGAGGACAATATCATCGGCTGCCAGATTGCCAAGGAGATTTTTCATATTCGGCGCACTTGCGCGCGCGTCAATCATCCGCGAAACAGGAGGGTCTACGAGCAGATTGGCGTCGATCTCATCTATTCTTCCACGGACATCATGGTCGACCTCATTGAGCAGGACATCGATTTCGATGGTATGCGCGTCCTCTATAACATCAGTGGTACGGCTGAGAATATCGTTGAGCTGGAATTGTCCCCCCAATCCAAGGCGGTGGGCAAGAAGTTGATGGACTATGCCTTCCCGGGCAAGGCGCGCGCTGTCTTGCTGACCCGCAGTGGTGACAACCAGTCTGAGGTCCCGACGGGATCAACAGTTTTACGGGCCAGAGATCGCCTGCTCATCATCTGCGTGGAGTCGGAATACCACGAACTCTACAAGAGACTCGTCAAACCTTAAGGGGGACCTATGCCCATAGTCCGAGCGATCAGCAAATCGAATCCCGTCAAGGACTGGCTGTTTAAGCTGCCCAGTCGGATTATCATTTTTTCCTTTGTCCTGATTATCTTGACAGGTTCCGTGCTCCTGATGCTGCCCCTGGCGTCTGCGACAGGACAGTGGACGGATCCCTTTCTTGCGCTCTTTACGGCGACGTCGGCCAGCTGCGTGACAGGGCTGATCTTGCATGACACGGCGACTTACTGGTCGACCTTTGGCCAGGTGGTCATCCTCATCTTGATTCAGGTCGGGGGTCTCGGACTCGCGACGATCACCAGTTTCTTCCTCTCCTTCCGGGCGCACCGCAAGTCTTGGCGTCTCCAGGCTCTGGCCTCGGAGTCGACGGCGGCCTTTTCCCGTGAGACACTCTGGCGTCTTGTCCGGCTGATTATTCTTCTGACCCTAGGTTTCGAGGCGGTGGGGGCTCTGATCTTGATGACTCAGTATCTGCCGATCTATGGGCGAGATGGCATCTGGAAGGCGATCTTTCACTCGATCTCGGCCTTTTGCAATGCGGGCTTCGATCTCAATGGGACGGGACCTGCTGGCCCTGGCTCCTCTCTCTTAGTCTTCCGCGACAACCCGATCGTCCTGATGACGACGGCGCTCCTGATCGTGGCGGGCGGTCTCGGCTTCATCGTCTGGTTTAACCTCGCCTTTATCAAGTCACAGAAGCGCCTATCCTTTCACACGAAGATTGTCCTCTGGACAACAGCGGGGCTGATTCTCGGAGGCGGTCTCTTGACTTTCTTCTTAGAGTCTGGGAATTTTGCCAATCCTGATACCTTTGGCCAATTGAGTCTAGGCGATCGCGCGGTCGCCTCGCTCTTCCACAGCATCAGCTGTCGTACGGCGGGCTTCAACAGTTTTGACATGGGGAAGATGCACGAGTCGACGAAGTTTGTTTCGACAATTTTGATGTTCATCGGTGCCGCTCCAGGTGGAACTGGCGGCGGTATCAAGGTGACGACCTTTATGATCTTTGTGGCGACGGTCGGGGCCTCGATCCGTCAAAATGAGCGGACGACCCTCATGAAGCACAATGTCAAGAATACCCTGACCATGCGCGCAGTGGCCATCATTGCTCTGGCCGTCCTCGTGCTCTTTGGTGGGAGCTTCTTGCTCTCGATCTTCGAGAGTCAGGCGGTGGCCGCAAACCGCTTTAACTTTATTGATCTGATGTTCGAGACGTCCTCGGCGCTCGGCACTGTGGGACTCAGCACGATATCGACCGGCAATCTGACCCAGCCGAGTCAGGCAGTCCTCCTAATTATCATGTTCCTCGGTCGTGTGGGCCCCGCCTCCGTGGCACTGACCCTGGCGGGCAAGTCCAACTACAGTGACGACGTCCTCCCAGAGGGCAAGCTCCTCGTCGGCTAGCCTCCAGCTCGAGGGGCCGCCAGAAAGCACCTCAGGACTCTAGTGAGCCCATAAAAAATGACCTAGGACAGAAGTCCTAGGTCATGGTGCCCAAAGCCGGAATCGAACCAGCGACACGCGGATTTTCAGTCCGCTGCTCTACCTACTGAGCTATTTGGGCTTATAAGACTTTGCCGGCGTAGAGCCGGCAAAGTTCTGGCGACGCAGAAGGGGCTCGAACCCTCGACCTCCAGCGTGACAGGCTGGCATTCTAACCAACTGAACTACTGCGCCAGGTCGCATTCCACGAATGCTTGCTAAGTATAGCCAAGAGATTGAAGGCTTGTCAAGGGCTCGCAGCCTTTTATTTTAGAAGTAAAAAAGAGCCGCTGACGAGGTCAGCGACTCTTCATAATCTAGATCTCGAGATCTTCTTAGATCAGCGTGCTGCGCTTATAGATAAAGCGAGGAACGATGTACTTGTAGCCGACCATGGCACCGCCCATGGCGACAAAGATGCTGAGGACCAGGGCGACGGCGGCATAGCCAGAGACCTTGGCCGCGGTGTTCATCGCGTCGTTGGCGGCTTGCTTGGCCTCGGCGAGGGTCTGCTCAGCCTCAACTCTCAGCTCTTCGATGTTCTGCTCGAGCTTGGCGAGTTGTTCCTTGGCCTCTTTGCTGGTCTTCTCGTACTGGACGATGATCTTTTCGGTGGTCTCCTTGGCCTCTGCCTCAGTGAGGTCACTGTTCTCGGCGACAGCCTTGGCGACGGCGTCCTTGTCGACGGAGTCGACGATCTCATCGGCTCTTGCCTTGAGCTTCTCGATCAGGTCCTTGGCAATTTGATCGATGTTTTCAGGATTCTTTACAGCTTCTTTTGCGGCGGCCTGAATCTCTGAGGAAGCTTCACTCAGCTCATTCTTCAGGTAGTCCGGCTGCAGTTCGGGGACCTCGCTGTCGATGAGAATCTGCTCGACGTCGGCCTCGACCTTCTGCTTGTCAATCTTGACTTCGATTTGCTCGCTGGCCTTGTCGGCGGCTGCGCTGACAGCCTTGCCGATGCCTTCACCAGCGCCACCCACGACGTCGACGGCGACTGAACCGACACCAGAGATCAGCTGGGCAGCGCCACGAACAGCGGCACCGACACCAGAGGCGACGAGCATCAGAATCATGAAGACGGCGAGCGCCCAGGTCAGGAAGCCGTGGAGGCCAGGGGTTCTACCGGCCGCAATACCAGCGACGAGGCCGCTGATGAAGAAGGCCAGGAGGAGTGAGATGACGGTCCAGACCAAGAGTCCAGTGCCCGCATCCGCGAAGGAGCCGCTCTTATAGAGATCAGCTGTACCGAAGCCAATGGCGCTGCTGATCAGGGCAAAGATCAGCTCCATGGCGATAAATGTCACTGCGCCAGCAAAAACGGCGGCCCAGCTGACGTTGCGACCTGCCTTGGCTTGTGGCAGCTCGTAAGTCACCTCTTGTTCAACAATTTCTTTTTGCATTATCAAATATCCTTTCTCCTTATTTAGCTCGCATGATTCGAGCCAAAAAGCTGCATTAGTTTAGATTTGTTCTAAATCACAATGCAGTACAAGTATTATAGCGTTCACAAGATTTACCGTGAGTAAAACTTCATAATGAGAACTTAAGATACAGATTGGAGATATTAGGCCCAGACAGCTCTTCAGATGGATTTGCCAAGGCCTCAAGAGATGTGCTAAAGTAAAGCTCGCTATTTTTAAAGGAGGAGCGCTCGGGCGCTGTCTTAGTCATGAAAGCTATTATTTTGATTCTTGCAATCCTCGATATTCTGGTCTGCATCGGACTGGTGGGTCTCGTTATTTTTCAGGAGGGTAACTCTCGTGGCCTCGGTGTCATCGGGGGCGGTGCAGAGACTTTCTTTGGCAAGTCTAAGGCGCGCGGCATCGATGAGAAACTGAAGCAGCTGACCAGCATCCTCGCCATCACCTTTGGGATTATTTCCATGGTCCTCTACGTCCTGACTGGACGCGTGGCCTAAATCTAAACAACTTTGCTTCACAAGAAGAGCTCGCCTGCTGGCGAGCTCTTTTTCATCTTTTGATGAGCCACTCTGAGGCTCATTGTCAATTAGTAGGTGACGAAGAAGACGTAGTCACCGTAGCCACGCTCTTCCATCTCCTCAAGCGGAATAAACTCGAGGGCGGCGCCATTGATGCAAAAGCGCAAGCCCCCCTGAGACTCTGGCCCGTCGGGGAAGACGTGGCCGAGGTGCGAGTCGGATTCTAAAGATCTCGTCTCGACGCGCTGACGGTTGTGCGAGAGATCCTCATGGTAGGTGATCTGGGCGCTGAGGATCGGCCGGGTGAAGCTCGGCCAACCGCAGCCCGCATCAAATTTTTCAGTGGAACTGAAAAGTGGCTCGCCGCTGATTCTATCGATGAAGATGCCGGGGCGATTTTCCTGATTGAGAGCCGAGGTAAAGGGGGCCTCGGTGTCGGCTTCGCGCATTATCTTATACGCCGCAGGGTCGTCTGCTTGCAATTGGGCGCTGCGCTCTTCTTGCTTGAGTCGGGGCCAGTCCATGTCCTCGCTGAGGGGGATGGTGATCAGCTTGGGATTGATGTGGCAGTAGCCGCCTGGATTCTTGATCAAGTAGCTCTGATGGTATTCCTCCGCCGTGACAAAGTTTTTCAGCTCTTCGACCTCTATCTGGACCTTGTCCTCGATCTTGGTCTGGAGATGGGCCACCATCTCCTGGGCCAGTTTCAAAAGCTCTGCCTCGTCGGTATAGATCCCCGTCCGATACTGAGTGCCGACATCATTGCCCTGGCGATTGAGACTCGTCGGATCGATGAGGCGGAAGAAGTGGTAGATCAGTTCTGCGGGGTGGATGCGGTTGCGGTCGAAGACGATCTTGACCGTCTCGGCGTGGCCCGTGCTGCCGATTTTCTGATAGGAGGTCTGCTCGCCGTCGCCATTGGCATAGCCGACTTCTGTCGCCTCGACCCCAGTCAGCTGCTGGAAGTAGTGTTCTACTCCCCAGAAGCAGCCGCCGGCAAAGTAGATCGTGTGTAGGTTCTGACTCCTCGATTTCTGATTCATGATATTGACTCCTTCTCTCTCTTCAAGCTGCTCCTTGGCTGTCGTGCTGAGGCCAGACGCTTGCTCTGTCGAACAGGCGATTGCCGAGAGCGCAAACAGGAGCACTAGAGCTGTGCAGATGATTTTCATATTAAACCTCTGAGCTTGTGACCTCTCTTAGTTGATGCGCTCTCCCGTGTCACTGGCGAAGAAGTGGAGGCCGTCCTTGTCGAGGTGGAAGTTATGGACCTCGTCGGGGGCGTATTCGTAGTAGCCGGGTTGCGAGATGACGCAGTTCGTGCCATCGGGGAGCTCACAGTAGAGGAGTTTCTCCTTGCCGAGCATCTCGACCACTTCGATATTGGCCGCCAGCTTGCCGTCGTCGCCGATGCCGGCGATAAAGCGCTCACTGCGGATGCCGAGGTGGACGGCCCGGCCCTCATAGGGGGCGAGAGCTGCCTGATCCTCAGGCTTGGGTGTCACTCTGATTATACCGCTGTCTGAAATGAACTCTCCATTTTCGTAACGGCCAGGGAAGGTATTCATCGTCGGCGAACCGATGAAGCCAGCGACGAAGAGGTTGGCAGGTCTGTTATAGAAGTCTTCTGGCTTGCCCACTTGCTGAATCTTGCCGCCGTCGAGGAGGACGATGCGCGTGGCCATCGTCATCGCCTCGGTCTGATCGTGCGTGACGTAGATGGTCGTCGTCTGGAGTGATTTGTGGAGGCGGACAAGTTCGACTCGCATGTGCTCGCGCAGCTTGGCATCGAGGTTTGAGAGGGGCTCGTCCATCAGGAAGACGGCCGGCTTTCTGACCATGGCTCGGCCGAGGGCGACTCTTTGCCTCTGGCCGCCGGAGATGTCTGAGGGACGCGAGTAGAGGTAATCCGTGATCTGGAGGATCTCGGCCGCTTCCATGACGCGGTCGTGGATGACCTCTTTGCGCTCCTTGCGCATCGCCAGAGAGAAGGCCATATTGTCGTAGACCGTCATGTGGGGGTAGAGGGCATAGGACTGAAAGACCATGGCAATGTCGCGATCCTTGGGCTCGACCTTGTTGATCAGGCGGTGGCCAAAGTACATCTCGCCCTCGGTGATGGAGTTGAGCCCGGCAATCATTCGAAGCAGTGTGCTCTTGCCACAGCCGGAGGGTCCGAGGATGACGCAAAAGTCCTTGTCGGCGATCTCGAGATTGATGTGGCGAATCGTGAAGTTTTCACGACCCTCATATTTTTTACCAACATTTTTCAGTTTAATTTCCATGGGATACCTTACTTTCTAGCCCTTGACTGAGCCTTGTGCCAGTCCAGAGACCAACTGTTTTTGGAGGCTGATGAAGAGAATGATGATGGGCACTGCCGTCAAGAGCCCCCCGGCGGCGAAGACGGGCTGGTGCATGTTACGCATATCGCTGATCAGAGTGAAGAGACCCGTGGCCAGGGTGTAGTCCTTGGGATCTGTCAGGAGGATCTTCGGCAGCATGAAGTCGAGGAATGGCCCGATAAAGGACCAGAGGGCGATGATGGCGAGCATCGGGCGGGCGATCGGCATGATGATCAGGCGGTAGACTTGCATATTGCTACAGCCGTCAATTCTTGCCGCATCGTCGAGCTCAGAGGAGATGCCGTCGATATAGCCCTTGAGCATGAAGGTATTGCCGGCAATTCCGCCTGCCGCGTAGATCATGATCAGCCAGATCTGACGGGTAAAACTCGGGATGATCGCGGCGACGATCGAGTGAATGGTGTAGTAGGCCGTAATCCCAGCGAAGGCGGGGATGGTCTGGATCAGCATGATGGCCATCAGGGAGGCGCGACGCCCTGAGAAGCGATAGCGTGAGTAGGCGTATCCCGTAAAGGAGACGACGATCAGAGTGAGAAGCGCTGTCGAGATGGCGATGACCAGGGTGTTCTTTGTCCAGAGCAGGAAGTGCGTCTTGGTGAAGAGGTAGCGGAAGTGCTTCAAGGAGAGCTCAAAAGTGCCACCGAGCGAGATGTACTGGCCGAGGGCGCCGTTCAGAGCTGCAAGGCTCATCTGGATGAGGGGCCAGAGGATGACGAATGCCCAGAGGATCAAGATCAAATAGGAGATCCCGAGCATGACGTAGCCAATGGGCGAGAGCGGCGGCTTGTCCGAGAGGTAGAGGCGCTCCTTGCGGGAGAGTTTAGGCTCTTTTGGGGGCTTTTGCTGCTGCTGCTGCTTCATACTAGTTCTCCTTAAAGGCCTTGCTGTTCTTGTAGCCAATCCAGGTCAAGAAGAGCAGGAAGATCGAAACGACGATGGTGATGGCGGCGCCGATCGCCTGATACTGTTTAACAATCGTCAGCTTGTAGATGTAGGAGATCAGGAGGTCCGAGGAGCCCGCGATATTGCCGTACTTGACGGGATTGAAGGGGCCGCCGCCATTGAAGAGGTGGATGATCGAGAAGTTGTTGAAGTTAAAGGTGTACTGCCCGATCAGGAGGGGCGCCGTGCGGTAGAGGACCAGGGGGATGGTAATCTTTGTGACCTGCTGGAAGGGGGTGGCACCGTCCATGTGTGCGGCTTCGTAGAGGTCGGAGGGGATACCCTGGAGGACGCCCGTCGAGAGCATGAAGACGTAGGCGGAGCCGAGCCAGGTCTGGAGGAGGATCAGGACGACTCTGGTGCCGACGGTCGAATTCTTGATATTGACGCTGTGCCCCATGAGATTGCCGAGAATCTCGGCGAGCGGGCCGCCGGGCGAGAACATGATGGAGAACATCATGATCGTGATAAAGGCGGGGACGGCCCAGGGCAGGAGGTAGATGGTTCTGAAGATCTTCTTGCCCTTGACGCGCTCCTGGTGGACGAGCAGCGAGAGGCCAAAGCCTACAGAGATGGCCAGGGTCGTGGCTCCGAGGGTCCAGATCAGGGTCCAGCCGAGGATGTGCCAGAAGGGGCCGCCGGCGACGCCCTGGCCGAGGAAGATCTCCTTGTAATTGTTGAGCCCGTTCCAGACAAATTTTGACTGGTGCTGCGGGTCGTAGTTGGTAAAGGAGATCAGAATCGTCGAGAGGATTGGGACCATGACGATGAAGACGATGAGGATCAGGGCGGGCAGGGAGACGAGATAGGGGAAGCCCTTGCGCTGAATTTCCTGCCGCGTCTCGAAGAGATTGTGCGGGCGGATGCCGCGGATTCTCGCGCGCTCGACATGGAGGACGTCGCGGAAGGAGAGGTAGAGGATGGCGAGAGCGAAGATCAAGAGGAAGAGGGAGATGATGCCCTCAATCATAAAGATAATCGAGCGGTCGACTCTGGAGCGGCCCGCGGCGAGGGTGATGAGGCCCATGAGGCCGTCGCCACGGTAATTGTGCTTGCCGAGGACATAGGGGAAGTTGACGCCGTAGATCAGGAGGGAGAGGAGGAAGAAGGCGATGGCCTTGACCTTCTGGCCATTTAAGAGCTGGCCGAGTCCTGGCAGGAGGAAGGTCAGGTAGGCCTTGTACGGGCGCTCTTGCTCGACTTCGACGGGGGTCTTGCGACGGATGTCTGAGATGTCAGAATTGATGACGCGCTGCTCGGCCTCGGGGTCGACTCTCAGGTGATGTCTGACATTTTTGAGCTTTTGCTCGAGGCGGAGGACGGGATGAGTCAGCTTGAGGGCCGTCTTCTCCTCTTGGGCCGCGCGCTTTTGCTGTTCGCGCTGATTGCGATAGGCTCGGGCGGAAATCTGACGATCACGGCGCAGGGACTTGAGCTTTTGCACTTGCTCTTGGAGCTTTGCGTCGACCTCTGCCTGTTTCTTGGCAATCGCGGCTTCGACCTCGCGGTGCTCGGCTTGGCGCTCGCTCTGGAGTTCCGCCTTGAGTGACTCGGCGAGGGCCTCGAGGCTCTTGCGGCGCTCAATGACCTGGGGGAGGCGTGCCGCTTGGATGGCGGCGGTCTGGTAGGCGAGCTCGAAGTCATAGTCGAGTCCGGCAAGGGGCTGGTAGAAGTCGATGCGAGCCTCGGCCTCGCGCAAGCTATAGCTTAAGCGATAGAGCAGGCGAGAGCTGAAGGCGCTGGGCTGAAGCTCCCTTTTAAGTCGCGCTCTCAATTCGCTCTCAAATTTTTTGGCGGCCGCGCGCGCGGCTTCGAGCTCTTGGATGTGGGGATGCTGGGCGCGGTGGCGGACGAGCTCACGGCGCTTTTCTTTGAGCTCTGCGGGGGGACTCGCAGCTTGGAGGGCGGCATCGAGGTCTGCAAGCTCTTGTAGGTACAAGTTCTTGCGGGGGTACTCGCGGCCGAGCTCGTCATAGACATAGGGCTGGTAGGCCATAGGGTCACCTCTTCATCTGGTCGCCGTCTGACTGAGGCGGCGGGCGTTTAATACAGTGAGAATCAGGCCGATAAGGCTCAAGCTGCGGAGGTAGTAGAAGATGGAGTCGAGCCGGAGCTCGAGGAGCTGCGTCATGAGGGTGTAAGTCAGGATGAGCACAAAGACGCCCGTCCCAAATCGTCGGAGACCGAAGCGCGGCCAGCCCCAATAGGCATAGCCAGCGAGGGTGATGACGGGGATCAGGCCACCCCAAAAGCGCAAGAGTAAGAATTGCTGGAAGTCGCCGTAGCTCAAATTCGGCTGAGCAGACTGTTGCGCGAGGAAGAGTTCCTCGCGTCCGAGAAGCCAAAAGAGCTCGCAGCTGGCTGCGAGGCTATATACCGCGGCGAGACTCAGGATGAGCAGCAGGGCCCTGCGGTCGGGTCTGTCACATGTCACCATCTTCATAGCTAATATAAAAACGGGACGCCTGCTGGCGCCCCGTCTTCTAATCAGGACTTATTTCTGACGCTCCAAGAGGGAGGCAAAGGAGGCCTGCAACTGCTCATAGGCAGCCTCGGCACTGTCGGGTTTTACGCTGTTCCAGGAGAGGATCGCGTTCTTGTAAGTATCCCAGACCTCACCCCACTCTCTGAAGAGCGGACGGTTCTGCGAAATCTTGTAGGATTCGATGACGGCGGCGATGACCTTTTTGTCGATCTCGTTGAGGTCCGAATTGGTGTAGACATCCGCAGGGACGTTTTCGAGGATCTTGCCTGTGGCCTTGAACAAGTCGACGGCAAATTCGGGATTGACGATCTCTTCGATCATGGCCTGGGCAAGCTGCATCTTGGCAGCATCTTCTTCGCAGCGCGCGTTGATGCCGAGGGCCCAACCGCCCTGCCAGTGCTTGAGGGGATGGCCATTGACGGTGATGTGGTTGATCGGGTAGATACCGAGGTCGGCGCCGTCATTGGTCAGCTCTTTAACGCCGTTGGTCTCCCATGGACCACCGAGGCGGAGGACGCCCTCGTTGCCGGAGCGGAAGCTCTCATCGATGTAGCCCCAACCTGCGTCGGGATCGAAGAGGGCGGAGTTGGCGTCGAAGTTGATCTTCCAATACTTGTAGATGGCCTCGATGAACTGCTGCTTCTCAGGACTGAGCTCGGCCCAGGGCTGGCTGAAGTCTGAGAAGAAAGCGCCGTCGGCCTGGCCGAGGAGCTCGATATCTGCGCTGTTGGTCAGGGCGACGCCGAACCAGGCATCAAAGATCGGCAAGAGGGCCGTCTTGGGATTCTCGAGCGCGGTGAGTTCCACGGGCTGCGAGAGGTCGATCTTTTGATCGGCGGCGTTCTTCTCGTTGGCAAAGATGATCAGCGTCTCGATATTGTAGGGGAAGCCGAAATAGCTGCCCTCCTTCATCAGAGCGTTGCCGATGCTCTTCGAATAGTCGGGGAAACCGCCGAGCTTGCCAGCCATAGCAGGCGCGTCAAAAGCCGCCAGAGCATCCTTTTCGACCAAGTCGACAAAGCGATCCAGAGGATAGGCATAGACGTCGGCGACGTCCTGGTTCATGACGTCGGTGCTATCGATGGTTTCCAGGTGCTCAAAGGCGCCAATCTGAATAAAGTTGATCTCAGCGTTCGGGAAGCGATCCTTGACGCGGGCGGCCGCAGCCTCGTAGTGGGGCATCCAGGCCTCTTCTACTTGGACGGAAATCGCAGCCGCGACGTCATCTGCTGGGGTCTCGGCCGAGTCGGCAGGGGTCTGAGCCTCATCTGCGGGAGCCTCGGCATCGGGGCTGGTGCTTGTCGTTTCCTGCTTAGGGGCGCAGGCGGTCCAGGCCAGACTCATCGCGAGGACGAGCATGAGCAGGACAAAAATCTTTTTGACTTGCATATTTTTCTCCTTAATACACAATTTCTGAACTCGGGAAAAATTTATCTCTCTGCAAAGAGTTCAGCTTACTGAATATTTTAGAGAAGCTTCGTAAAATTACAAGTTCATATCAGATTTTGTAGCATCTGCGCTCATCTCTCGCAGCTGGAGCCGATCAGCGACGATATCGACGGGCTGGGCTGTCAGGATCTGGCCCGAGTGCCGCGAGTGAGAAGCCGTGCCGAGGAGTCGGCAGCGAATATAATTGCGGCTATAGCCCTCCCAGTGACCGTCGACTTCTTCCTCCAGGAGAATCTCCTGGGGAAAGGGAAGATTTTGCACGAGAAATTTGTGGAGTAGGAAGTCGGCCAGCTGCTGTGCCTCCTGGGCGCGTGCCTTGCTGAGCTCTGGGGGCAGTTGGGGCCAGCTAGCCGCGGGAGTCTTGGCGCGTGGAGAATAGCGGAAGATGTGGAGGCGGGAGAGTTCTAATTCGCGCACAAAGGCAAGGCTCTCCTGATGCTCCTCCTCGGTCTCCTCGGGGAAGCCGACCATGAGGTCGGTCGTCAGGGCGGGGCGGACAAAGAGTTCGCGGATCTTCAGGACGCGCTGTCTGTAATCTTCGGCGGTATAGCGCCGGCGCATGCGCTGGAGAACGCTGTCAGAGCCGCTCTGCAGGGAGAGGTGGAAGTGGGGGCAGAGCTCTGGGATCTCGGCGAGGCGCTCGAGGACCTCATCACTCATACTGTTGGGCTCGAGAGAGCCGAGACGGATGCGCCGGACAGCCGGAATCTCTGCGATCTCGGCACAAAGTTCCGCGAGGGCGAGACTGTCACGTCCCCGCTCCTTTTCGAAGGAGCAGAGGTGGATCCCCGTCAGGACAATCTCCTGGACATCTCGAGCGGCGAGTTGGCGTACCTCGGCGAGGATCTCCGCGCGATCGCGACTGCGGACAGGCCCGCGAGCCAGACAAATGGCACAGTATGAACAAAAGAGTTCACAGCCGTCTTGAATCTTGACGATGGCGCGGGTCGCTCCAGGTTCTGAGAGCAGGCCGAGACTTTCGAATTCGCGCTGGCGCGCGGGGCCGATGGAGATGTCTCGGGAGGGAGACAAGGGAGCGTCGCCTCGACAGGCTCTGGCCCAGCTGAGGAGGTCGAGGCGGTCCATGACACCGCGCTGAAAGTCGACCACTTGCGAGAGATCCTTGAGCTGGGCGTGGCAGCCCATGACGGCGATGCGCGCCTCGGGATGGAGGCGGCGGAGGCGGCGCAGCTGTTGCTCGCATTTTCGACCGGCCTCATGGGTGACCGTGCAAGAATTCAAGATATAGATATCTGCCTCTTCACTGGCCTCGACAATTGTGAAGCCAGCCTCGCGAAACCTCTCGGCAAGGCTTGCCGATTCTGCATGATTGGTCTTGCAACCCAGAGTGATCAAGGCAACGCGCACAGCTCTACCTCTGCTTCCTAAACTTTTGAATCCCGCCGCGGCGCTGTTTGCGATGCTCTTTGACCTTGCGCTTGCGCTGGGTCTTGCCCTCTTTGATCTGGCGGCCGCGCTTGAGCTTGTCCTTGCCCGGCTGTCTCTGACTGTCTAAGTTCTTACCCGCAAGATCGCCCGTCAGGAAGCGCACGGGGCGAAAGTCGAGGAAGCGCCGCTGCAGATCGACGCGGATGAGCTGCATCTCTAGACTGTCACCGATCTTGATGGCGAGTTGGCCCGGGCCGACGGCCTCGAGGCGCTGCTCATCATACTGAAAGTAGCCTGGCAGCTCGCTGTAGAGGACGGTGCCCTCGACACTATTGGCCATTCGGGCGTAGAAGGCGATCGGGCTGAGGCCAGAGACTGTGGCGCGGTAGACCTCGCCCAACTTATCCTGATAATATTCGCAGATCTTCTGATCGACAGAGGCGCGCTCAGCATCCATGGCATTGCGCTCGGTTTCGGAGATGTGCTTGGCGATGGGGCGCGTCAGAGCTCGCAAGTCGCTGCTGCGATCGCGGCGGTCGTTTATATAGCGACGGATGACGCGATGGCTGTGGAGGTCAGCATAGCGGCGGATGGGCGCTGTAAAGTGCAGGTATGACTGGCTCGCGAGACCAAAGTGCCCGAGATTCTCCGCATGGTATTCCGCCTTCGCCAGCGAGCGCAAGATGAGGAAGTTGAGAGCTTCGGCCTCGGGGCGCTCCTGAATGGCCTCGAGAACCGTCTGGAGCGCCTTGGGATCGAGTTTTTGCGGAATCTTGACAGGAATGCCCCTCAGGCGCAGGACTTCCCTCAGGGCGGCGATCATTTCAGGATCTGGATTCTCGTGCACACGATAGATGACAGGCAATTTGTGCTGCTGACAGAAGTCAGCCACGGCCTCGTTGGCGGCAATCATAAAGGACTCGATGAGAGCATGGGCAAAATGGCTGCTCTCTGCCGCAATGTCTATGGGCTCGCCCTCACTGTTCAGCGTCACGACCGTCTCGGGAAAGTGAAAGGTCAGGGCGCCGCGCTCATGCCGTCTGGCACTCAATTGCTCGGCGAGCTCCCGCATGAGCTCGACCGTTTCTCGATAGGCGGGGTCATAAGTCCCCTCATAGATCTCCGTGTAATCCCCCCTGTGATCCGAGCGGATGAGGGAGGGGTATATCTGACTCTCAAGACGCTCGCCGCGCGCGTTGAACAAGAGCTCCGAGGTCATGGCCAGGCGGTCGACCCCGGGGTTCAAAGAACAGAGGCCATTCGACAGCTGTGGCGGCAGCATCGGCAAGACACGGTCGACCAGATAGACTGAATTGCCGCGCTGGAGAGCCTCAAAGTCTAGAGCCGTCCCCACCTGCACATAATGGCTGACGTCCGCGATGTGGACAAAAAGACGGATCAGCTCACCCTCGCGACGGATCGAAATCGCGTCGTCGAGATCCTTGGCATCGAGGCCGTCAATCGTCATCGTAAAGAGCTCTCTCAAATCTCGCCGGCCCGCCTCGAGTTCAGATTGGATCTCAGATGCCGTCAACTCAGTGCCAAAAGCCTCAAGCTCGGACATGGCCTCCTCCGGATAGTGTGGGTTCAGCCCGAAGTCGTGGATGATGCTCATAATGGCCAAGTCTTCACGCTCAGGGTCGCCAAGAACCGTCACGATCTGGCCGCGGGGCGGGTCAGCTGCCGTGATCTCGACCAGAACCTTCATGCCATAGGGGGCTCCGTGAAGAGACTTGTGAGGGATCCAGATCTCTCGGCCGTAGACCGGATGTCTCCGATCCAGAGTGACGAGGCCATCTCTGGCGCCATGGCGCTCGAGGAGGCCAACGCGCCTCGTCTCGGCCTCGGCGGCATTGTCTATCGTCTCGATCTGCTGATTTAGGAAATCTTGATATTGTTTGAGGCTTCGAGGCCCAGGGGTCGCGGGATGATTCATCGGCATGGCCAGCTCCTTAACTTTTTCTTAAAACGTCTTTTCATTCATTATATCAGGCTGAGGGGAGAGCAGTCTGGCGCATATTATGCTAAAATGAGCGTAATTTTGAACGCAAGGAGTGTGCACTATGGTAGCAGGTGAAACGACGCGCTTTGTCATGGGTCTCGACCGCAATGTCGAAGCCGCTAAGATCATGCGACAGGTCCTCGCAGCTCTGGAAGAGAAGGGCTATGAGCCCTCGACCCAACTCGTCGGCTATTTTCTCTCTGGAGATCCCACCTATATCACCAATTATGAGGGGGCACGGGCGACGATTCGACGGATGGAGCGCGACGACCTCCTCGAGGTCATCATCCGAGACTATATTGCCCGTCTGAAATAATGCCGAGCTCGCAGCAGGTCCCTGGCCGAGTTCTCGCAATTGACTTTGGCAAGAAGCGGGTGGGCCTTGCGCTGTCTGATCCACTGCGCATCATGGCGAGTCCGCAGGGCTTCTTACCGCGACGCCTGGCCCAAGATCCCGAGGCGCGCCAGCTGATCGCCGAGCTCAGTGCACTGATTGAGCGCGAGGAGGTCCAGGAGATTGTCATCGGCGAGCCGACGCGAACCGATGGGCGTCCCCACGATTGGCTGGATGAGGTCCACACCTTCGGAGCGCTCTTGGCTGAGCTCACAGAATTGCCCATCCACTATTTCGATGAGCGCTATACCACGCGTCTTGCCCTGTCGACCTTTCGCCCAGGTATGGATCCCAAGCAGAAGAAGGCGGAAATTGACGGCCGCGCAGCCGCCATTTTATTGAATGATTATCTCAGACACTGTGCTATAATCGAAAAGAGGGTCAGCGAGACTGACCAGAGAGAAAGTGAGGCATGCGACAATGCTTAATGTCAGACCAGAATTCTTCATGGCCCCAGATGATCACGACTGCGGCTGTGGCTGTCACCATGAGGAGCACGAGGAGATCTTGACCCAGGCGGATATCGATGAGATGCTGGCCGAGGCCGAGCTCGTTGAGATCATCTCCGAAGACGGTGAGAAGATGGAGTTTTACATCGTCGACGAATTCGACTTTAAAGATGAGCACTTCCTCGTCATGATTGCCCCCGATGATCCTCTCGGCTATTTCATCGTGCGCGACCGCGAAGATGAAGATGCAGAGTTCAATTTAGAAACACTCGATGAGACTGAAGATGCCCCGATTTACGCCTACTACGAGGAGCTCCTCGACGAGGCGGAAGAGTGGGAAGATGAAGAAGACGAGGTCACGGAGTAAGCGATCGCAGTATGCGCCAAGGCTCTGGAGATCTCAGTTTTTCTGCACGTGATGAAGCACTCGCGGTCCTCGTGGATGAACACACGGGCCGCGAGTATTATGTCTCCCTGGTCGACAGTTTCGACTTTCGTGATCAGGAGTATGTCGTCGTCTACAACTACGAGCCAGAATCTATAGCTGAAAAATCGCCCGAGATCGTTCTGATGAGGGCCTATCGGGCCAAGGACGGCACGCGATACTTCACCTCGATACGGAGTAAGCAAGAGTTAGAGATGATATTTGAAGTGTTTTACGATCGCTTCTCAGAACAGTACGGTGAACATGACCATCAATGAATTACCCATCCTCGACATTGAAGCGCGCGAACTTTATCGCAAGCGCTATTCTCAGAGTACAAGCGAACTGGCAGATGCCAGTCTCAACTCAAGGCTCGCCTGGAATCTCGGCTATCAGTATCACTATTTTGACGATGGCCAAGTCTTGACGGCCATTTCAGATGGCGGTATTTTTACGCGCCCTCACTTTTGTCTACCCCTCGGTGCCCTCACGGTGGAGAATCTGACGCGCGCCATAGAGAGAGCTGCGGAGATCTTTCAAGATTCGAAATTTTGTTGTTTCTGCTCGATGTTTATAGATGAGCACTACCGCCCGCTCTACAACGAGGCGGCAGCCCGTCTCGGCTACGTCATCGACTGGGAATACAACGACGACTACAGCGATTATGTCTATGACGCAGAGGCCCTAAGACAGCTGCAGGGGAAGGTCTATCGCGTGAAACGCAATCATATCAATCAATTCTTGCGAGACTTCCCCGATGCGCGCTATGAGGCCATCGCTCCCGAACATGGGGAGAGGGTCCTGAGACTCGTCCGCCAGTGGGCCGAGGAGAAGGGCGTCGATCCTCTGAACCTGCACGAGTCTGACTACTTGCCGATCAAGTATCTCTTCGATCACTTTGAAGCATTGGATGTGCGTGGTGGGGTGATTAGGCTCGGCGAGATCGTCCTCGCCTTTGCGCTCGGCTCGCTGCCGAGTCCGAAACGCGCAATCATCCACTTCGAGAAGGCGAATCCTGAGTTTGAGAATCTCTACGCCGTTATTAATAAGTGGACTTTGGAGGAGGCTTTTGCCGAGGTTTCTGAAGTCAATCGGGAAGAGGACATGGGGATTGAGGGTATCCGCTTGGCCAAGGAGTCCTATAATCCCATCAAGCGATTGAGAAAGTATCGTGCATTTTTGATGCCACAGAAGGACGGGCGCTGTCATGAGGCCTGTCAGAAAAGGAGTTGATCATGCTGGAAAATTACGAGACGAATAAGCAAGAGACGAGCCCTGAGGTCCAGGAGGACTCTGTCAACCTCGTGCGGGAACGGCGCTTCAGACCTCGGACGGTCTTTGTGCCTCTGCTCTTTGGGCTGATCTTTGTCCTCATTCAGGTCCTAGGGGTCACCTTGGTTGCTGGCCTGCGCTATGGTTCGGAGATTATCGAGTCGCAAGGACTCGAGACGGGCATTGACATGACGAAGTATATGATGGATCCGCTGGTCACCTCACTTGCGACGATTTTTATGGCGCTCATCTTGATTCCGCTCTTTGTCTATTACATTTTCCGGCGCCGTAAAATGTATCCGATGACCTATCTCCAAGAGAGGCTCGGTGCACAGAAGTTTATGACTGCGGCCTCTGCTATCATCCTGGGGCTCGCGGGGACGCAGCTCCTCATCCTTGGACTCCATGGGCTCGGGCAGCTTTCGCCCTATGTGGCAGAGCGCCTCGAGTATCACGAGAAGCTCATGCAGACGATTCTGCCGTCGAACGACCACTTTTTCTTGAGTTTTCTCTCGGTGGTCATCCTCGTGCCCATCATGGAGGAGCTCTTATGCCGCGGGATTATCATGGGTGAGTTTTTGCAGGCGATGAAGCCCGCCTTTGCGGCGCTCTGTGCCGCCCTCATCTTTGCGCTCTTCCATGGGAATTTCGTGCAGATCGCCTACGTCATCGTCCCAGGTCTGATTTTGAGCTTTGCCTACTATCTCAGTGGCCATTTGCTGGTGCCCATTGTCATGCACATGATCTTCAATTTCCTCGGCGGTTTCTTGCCGACCTATATGGGGGCCAATTTGACGGATGCCAATGCGGAGCGATATGGCCTGATCCTCTTGCTCCTCTATGCGCTCTCTGCCTTCTACCTGCTCTTCTTGTTCATCCGCAGACGCCGCCAGACTAGGGTCGTCAGCTAATGGCTCGAGAACTCTTTAGCGAGGCCTACTATCTCAACCCCTACCTCGAGGAGATGAGAGCCGAGATCGAGGCGGTCTTTCCCTATGAGGAGGGTGTGTCTGCCGTCATCTGCAAGGATACTTGCTTCTATCCGGAGGGCGGGGGTCAGCCTGGAGATCGCGGAGAACTGATCGCCTCAGCACTGAGCTATGAGGTCCTTGACACGCAGAGGCGGGCGGGCGAGATCTTGCACCTCGTCAGAGGGGAAGGGCCGGAGCCGGGTCAAGAGGCAGTGCTGAGAATAGACTGGGAGCGCCGCTTCGACTTTATGCAACAGCACTCGGGAGAACACCTGATCTCGGGGCTCTGTCACGCCTTAAAGGGCTACGACAATGTCGGCTTCCACATCAATGAGGAGACGATGGTCATCGACTTCAATGGGGAGCTGACGCCCGCTGAATTACAGCAGATTGAGGATGAGGCCAATGCCGCCGTCTGGCTCAATGAAGAGATAGAGGTCCTCTTCCCCAGTCCTGAAGAGGCCCAGGGATTGGACTATCGCTCCAAGAAAGACGTCGGTGAACGGCTCCGCCTGATCAAGGTCGGCGGCTATGATCTCTGTGCCTGCTGTGGCACCCAAGTCAGACGGACAGGAGAGATTGGTCTCATTCGCCTCCGCCAGATGCAGCGCCACCGTGGAGGGGTCAGAATTCAGGCCTACTGCGGACGGCGGGCTCTTCAGATGGCGCAGCGGGAGTCGGCCCTGCTCGACGAGCTGGTGAGAACACTCTCAGAACCCCCTGAAAAACTCGTCGCCGCAGTCCAGGATCGCCTGGACAAATTGACTGAGGCCCGGCTCGCCTTGCGTGAATTTACATTCGAGCACTTACAGAGGGAGGCCGCTCGCTACGTGGGCGAAGCAGCCGCTCTCCTCGACGCCTCAGATCTCGACAAGAGCTCGGCCAAGGACCTCGCCAAGGACCTGAGTCAGCACTTCCCCCACTTTGTCATGCTCGCTCAGCGTGGCGAGGAGGGTGGCCGCCCCATACTGAACATCACGGCCTCGAGAAGCCCCGAGAGCCCCGTCGATTTTGACCTGACGGCTGTGCTGGCCCAATTGAAAGAAGATCTGTCATTGAGAGGAGGCGGTCAGCCGGCCTTTGTCCAAGCGCGCATTGACTGCGATTTCGAGACGCTCCGCGCCGAGCTCGTGAGACTCGGCCACCTTTCCCACTAAAATGGGCCTGTGGCGAGAGGAGCGCCTTTTCAAGAGAGGCAAAAAGAAGAGACCCTCGATTTCTCGAGGGTCTCTCTGCTCCGGCGAAGTTGTCGTTTTAGCTCTTGCAATTTTAAGAGTTTTTGTATCAGATGATAAGCTCTGGCCGTTTTCCTATCTTGGTTTCCATTTTGCGTTTTACAGTGTTTACGTCTGATCGTTTCCTCTCTCGTTGAACACAAACCAATTGATTTTGCCTACTTATCATTCTGACTTGCAACGCGCTTTCGTCTCATCTCTGAATCTTTTGGACTTTTATGATTTATACTCATCTGACGTCTGATTTTCAAATCTTTGCCTAGTGCGTTGTCGAAACATGGTAGGTAACGGATGGGATGGTATGTAATCATTTCATTTTCACTTCATTCTCACATGACATATTCCGTTTTTGTCTCAGTTCAACGGCTGTTGGGCCCAGTCATTCAAATTTTCTAAATCTTTCACTATTGATCCTGATTCAGGCATCGTGCTGGTGTTTCACTTGCGGGGTGCTTGCTGCTCCCTCCGCACGAGACTTGTCTTGTCTCATAACCAGTCTCCTAGCTTCAGATATCTACTTGTCAAGCTTCGCTGCCCTCGCGATTTCTCGCTTTGCATTCGCTTTTCGGGTATTGCTTTCCCCGGAGCTTGGCCATAGTATGGCGCCATAAAAATTCTCTGTCAAGCATTTTTAGACAAGGTTTCTCATGTTTTACATCTTGCACAAAGCCCCAAAACAAATTTTGTTCAGGCTTACCAAAGGGATTGCCAAAGAATGTCTAAGAGCGGTATTATACATATACATTTATCTAGGTGGAGTTATGAGAATAGTCATCATCAGTGATACCCACGGCGACCTCAATGCCGTCAAGCGCGTCTATAGTCTCTCGGGTGCTGCCGAGGCCACGCTCCATGCTGGCGATGTCCTCTCAGGCGTCAGCATTGCAAGCCAGGACCTCGCCGACCTCCTCCTTGCGCAGCCAGCGCTCTTTGCTGTCCGCGGCAATTGTGACGACCCCCGCGCCGCTGCTGAAATCGGCCTCGACCTCAGTCAGGAGATACGCCTCTTTAAGCTTGCAGGACGCCTCGTCCTGATGCACCACGGACACCGCTATCACTGCCGTGAGCTCATGGCACGCGCAGCCGAGCTCCAGGCCGAGATCGTCATCTCGGGGCACAGCCACCGCAAGGAGCTCTTTAAGCAGGACGGCATCGTCGTCGTCAATCCAGGTTCGCCGAGTCGCCCGCGCGACGGCATCCCCTCCTTTGCCCTCTGGCAGGATGATGAGATTGCACTGATAGACTTGAATCGCGCTGAGGTCCTGGCCCGCCAGTCCATCACGGGACCCGACACGGTCTACTGATCTCTCGTCTGATAGCGCGCGGGCTCAAGTTCTGCGATAAAGGGCAGATGGCGATCCTGCTCCCGGTAGTCCATGCCATAGCCGACCACCCGCCGGTAGTCGATCTGGAAGCCAGAAAAATGCAGGGGCAAGTCGATCAGGAGCTCCTCGGGATTGCAGAGGAGTGAAACGACGCTGAGACTTGCGGGCCTCCGCTTCTCGAGATACTGCAAGAGATAATTCGTCGTCAGTCCTGAGCGGACGATCTCTTCGACGACGATGACTTCGCGTCCCGCAATGTCCAGGGTGAGGTCACGCGTCACGCGTACGATCCCAGTCTCGCGGCTCGCGCGCCCGAGCTGGGAGATGCCGACGAGGTCAAAGGTAATCGGCAGCTCAATCGCCCGCGTCAGATCAGCCATAAAGTAGATTGACCCCTTGAGCATGGCGACCAGGACCGGCGGGTTCTCACGATAGGCCTCACTGATCTCGCGCCCGAGTTCTTGCACCCTCTTCTGAATCGTCGCGCTATCATAGAGAATCTTATAATCGCAAGACCTGCACGAATTCATTCTGCCCCTCCTCGCGAGGCGGCATCCGCCTCCGCTTCAAATCTTTTAAACAAAGCCTCAAAATCCCTCTTATAAACAACCTTGCAGCGCACTCCAGGGTAGAGTTCGCTCAGGATCTTGGCTTTTTTCTTTTTCAAGCGCACATATTTTTGATTCATCGTCGTCAGCTCAATGAAGAGATCAAAGCGTGGCAGGTAAAAATCAGGGGAGAAGGCGAGGGACACGCGGCCCTCGCTGTCCCACTCCACGGGAAAGGTCTTGGGCTCGTAGCGCCACTCGATGCCGTAGAGATCGAGGAGTCTTGCAAATTCGCGCTCGCTCTCGTTTTTGAGTTCAAAATAGTGACCATTGGGAGATAGGCTGCTCTCCTGGGCGTAGAGGTCGAGCTGCTCTTGGATATTGCGCTCGAGGACCAACTCGTCCACAAGCTTGAGCATGGCCTCAAAAGAGAGGCGCGAACTGTTCAAGACGGCGTCATAGTAGACGGGATTATCCTCTTGGCGACCGCTAAAGACAGTGTTGAAGAAGCGTCGCTCGAGCTTTTCAATTCGGGAGAAGACATCGCCGAAGTCGGAGTCGCTCGGGATGGTCAAGTCGCGATAGCTCAGCTCGCTTGCCCCCGTCTTGCGGATGAGCTCGAGGTTGCGCTCGATAAAGCGCTGACGCCGAAAATTCTCGTCGGCAACGAGTCGCAAGTGGACAGCGGCGGGGAAATTTTCGAGGTAAAACTGGCCGCCGAGGTCACAGAGGACGAGATTGCTGCGCGTGGCGAGGTCTTGCAAGGCTCCCTGCAGATAGTCGTAAAAAGAGATGCCCGCTGCACTCTCAGAGAGGTAGTATTTGGGACTGACGGCCAGGAGGCGCAGCTCTTTGTCTGTGGCAATCGGCCGGATAAAACGCTCGATCAGATCGTCTCGGCGCAGTAGCTCAGCAAAGTAGCGATCGGCAAGACGCTCTGAAAATTCAGCGCCGTAGGCAGCCACTTCACTAGACACGGTAATTAGAGTCAAGATCTCAATACCTCCTCTTTTCCTCATCATACCGCAAAATGCTTGACATGAACGGTCGTTGTGGTATTCTGATAGCGATTTCCGGGCAACCGCCTTTTTTTTTGCACGGAAAAATCTAGTAGACTTTCAGTTTGAGCCCCTCTCCGAGGGGGTTTTTCTGGAGTGTGGAGGTCCACGATGGCTAAAGTAGGCGATCGCATTAAAATCACCTTTGCCTGTTCAGAGTGCAAGCAGAGAAATTACGACACGAAGAAGAACAAGCGCAACTCTGGTGACAAACTCGAAATGAAGAAGTTTTGCCCGTTCTGCCGTAAGCACACCCTGCATCGGGAGACGAAGTAATGAAGGCGCGTGACAATAAGCCCGTCCGTGCTCAGGGCGACAAGCCTTCTCTCATGAAGCGCATTCGCAATTTCTTCAAGAGTATCGGCCAGGAAATCAAGCGTGTGTCGTGGCCCGATTGGCCCACACTCCGCCAGAATACGGCGACGGTTCTCGTCATCATCATGATTGCGGCCGTCAGCATCTGGCTCTTTGACATGGCCATCCAGGGCATCCTCAACGTGACCGGCTTCTACAGCGGCCACTAGTTAAAAGGCGAGTGACAATGGGTCGACATGATGAGCAAGAGGCCAAGTGGTACGTCATTCACACGTACTCGGGCTATGAGAATAAGGTGAAAGATACGCTGGAGATGATCGTGGAGAACCGCGGTCTCGAGGATTACATCCAGGAGATTTCGGTGCCGACAGAGCAAGTCGTCGAGATCAAGGACGGCAAGCGCAAGATCTACGACCGTAAAATCTACCCTGGCTATGTCCTCGTCAAGCTCATCCTGACCGATGAAATTTGGTACATTGTCCGCAATACGCGGGGTGTGACGGGCTTTGTCGGGCCGTCCAGCACGCACCCCGTCCCCCTGACGGACGAGGAGCTCATGATCATGGGCCTCGTCCAGAACCTCGATCCCGTGGTCGACTACGACATCGGCGACTCGGTCCGAATTATTCAGGGTCCTCTTGAGTCCTTTACAGGTGTGGTTCAAGAGATCGACAGCGAAAAGAAAAAGGTCGTGGTCCAAGTTTCGATGTTTGGCCGCGAGACACCTGTGGAATTGGAGCTGACTCAGATCTTGCGCATCTAGTCCAGAAGTGTTTTACTTAGGAGTGGAGCTTAAGCTGAGCTGCAAATAAATTTGGGAGGTGGCCACAATGGCTAAAAAAGTAATGGCAATTGTCAAGTTGCAGATCCCCGCGGGGAAAGCAACGCCGGCGCCACCGGTGGGACCAGCCCTTGGCGCGCACGGTCTAAACATCGCGCAATTCGTCAAGGATTTTAACGAGCGGACTGCCAAGGACATGGGGTATATCATCCCCGTCGTCATCACGGTCTATCAGGACCGCTCCTTTACCTTCATCACGAAGAAACCCCCGGTGCCCGTACTCTTAAAGAAGGCTTGTCATCTGGAATCTGCTTCCGGTGAGCCGAACAAGAAGAAGGTCGCGGAGATTCCCTGGTCTGAGTGCCTGAAGATCGCCGAGATCAAGTTGGAAGAGTCCAACGCAGCAGATCTCGAGGCCTGTGCCCGCATGGTCGCTGGGACGGCTCGTTCCATGGGCATCACCGTCAAGATGGATGCGTAAGGAGGTCTGGAATGGCTAAACACGGTAAGCGTTATCGCAAGATCGCCGAACTCGTCGATCGCACACAGGTCTATGAGCCCGCAGATGCGGTGAAACTCGTCAAGCAGACGGGCAGCACCAAATTTGATGAGACAGTCGAATTCCACTGCCGCCTCGGCGTCGACTCCCGTCACGCGGACCAGCAGGTCAGAGGCGCCGTTGTCCTGCCTCACGGCACGGGCAAATCGATGCGTGTCTTGGCTTTTGCCAAGGGGGCCAAGGCTGATGAGGCTCAGGCCGCTGGTGCTGACTACGTCGGTGCTGATGAGCTCGCAGAGAAGATTCAGAAAGAAAACTGGTTTGAATTTGACGTCATCGTCGCGACCCCGGATATGATGGGTGTCGTCGGTCGTCTCGGCCGCGTCTTAGGTCCCAAGGGCCTGATGCCGAACCCCAAGAGTGGCACGGTCACGATGGAGATCGGCAAGGCGGTCGAAGAGGC
This sequence comes from Bacillota bacterium, assembly GCA_023426575.1. Classification (GTDB taxonomy): domain Bacteria; phylum Bacillota; class Clostridia; order Saccharofermentanales; family DTU023; genus JAFAAL01. The sequence continues at coordinate 46,099 of JAFAAL010000030.1, read as the reverse complement.
CAAGGCGGGTAAGATCGAGTATCGTCTCGACAAGTCAAACATCATCCACTGCCCCATTGGCAAGTGCTCTTTTTCTGAGGAGCAGCTCTTAGAGAACTTTGACGCTCTCATGGATGCCATCGTCAAGGCGCGCCCCGCGGCTGCCAAGGGTCGCTATGTCAGATCCTGCACGATCGCCGCGTCTATGGGCCCCGGCATCAAGGTCAACACCGCCAATAAGTAGGCGGCTCAAGAAGTAAATAACCCTATCGCCAGAGACAGGTGGTACCGCAAGGTCTAATGCAGATGCGCCACCCGAGGCGGAGCTAGTGATTTCGACTACCCCTCCGTCTTGTGCGTGAGGGGTATTTAAATATTAATAGGAGGAAGTTCAATGCCCAGTCAAAAAATTCTGGCGCAGAAGAAGGATCGCGTAAAGAAGCTGGCCGCTGAGCTCAAGGAAGCTCAGTCCATCGTCTTTGCCGACTATCAGGGTCTCACGGTTGCTCAGGACACTGAGATGCGTGCTGCTTTCCGCAAAGAAGGCATCGAGTATCGCGTCATCAAGAACAATATCAGCCGTCGTGCCCTGAAGGAAATCGGTATCGAAGTCGGCGATGAGATGACCGGCCCCACGGCTCTGGCCTTCTCCACTCAGGATGTCGTCTTGGCCCCTCGCATGGTCAAGAAGTACGTCGACGAGTTCAAGAAGATCAAGATCAAGGGTGGCGTCGTCGAAGGTCAGCTCGCTGAACTCGACACCATCAATAAGCTGTCCAACATTCCGACCCAGGAAACGCTCTATGGACAGTTGGTCTCCAGCTTGCTGTTCCCGATCACTTCACTCGCCATGACCCTCGGTGCAGCCGCAAAGGCCTGCGAAGAAAAGGGTCTCGAAAAGGTCTCCGATCTCGCAGCTGCCGCCTCAAAGTCAGCTGAAGAAGCAGCTCCTGCCGAGAGTGCAGAAGAGCCTGCCACCGAGCAAGCCACCGCAGAAGCTCCCGCCGAGGAAGCCGCTGCCGAAGCTCCCGCCGAGGAGAGTGCCCCCGCCGCAGAAGCAGAAGAAGCTGCTCCTGCCGCAGCAGAAGAGCCCGCCGCCGAAAATGGCGAGGCCGATGCTGAGTAATTCTATTTATTGAAAGGATACAAACATGTCTGAAAAAATCACCAATATCATCGAAGAAGTGAAGAGCCTCAGCGTCCTCGAGCTCAATGACCTCGTCAAGGCTCTCGAAGAAGAATTCGGCGTCTCCGCCGCTGCCATGATGGCCGTCGCCCCTGGCGCCGCCCCTGCCGCTGGTGCCGCTGAAGAAGAGAAGAGCGAGTTCACCGTCATCCTCAAGAGCCCCGGCGGCTCCAAGATCCCTGTCATCAAGGCCGTCCAGAAGATCACGGGCCTCGGCCTCAAGGATGCCAAGGCTGTCGTCGATGCCGCTCCCAAGGAAGTCAAGGAAAACGTCTCCAAGGAAGAGGCCGAAGAGATCAAGGCAGCTCTGGAAGAGGCCGGCGCCGAAGTCGAACTCAAGTAAGATCTTTCAATTTTTATGGAAGCAAAGGGGGAACTGTTCGCAGTTCCCCCTTTTTTGACTTTTAAAGTATAGGAAATGCTAAGGAGATCGTAAGGAAGTGAATGATGAGGAAATTCCAACAGATATTGACACATATTTAAAAATCGTGTAGATTCAAATCAACTCAGTAAGGAGGCTTAATTATGAAGATATTAAAACCTATTGCTACAAATGAAAACAATGAACCACAAGGTCTCATATGGACGTGCAGATGTATATGTAATACCAACAGCGCATATTCAGGCACGCGAAATAAGTCTACAGTTACTTTTGGAACTTGTTTTTGTTCGTGTTTTGAAGGCAATTTCGATAATAAGGATGCCAATCTAGGTTTAGCGCGTAAAAAGTAAATTAGCATATGAATATCGGTCGAAAAAAAGAGCTATGGATTTTATTTCATTCAAAAATAAGAGTTGTGCTCTTTATACTGAGCTTTTGTTTAGCCGCTTACGCCTACCATGCTCTTGCGAACTTGGATTATGTTAATTTACTTGAAGAGTCCGACTATTTATCGGTTGAAGGCGCTTATGAGGAAAGTGAAATCAGGCAAGAGAATCCTCTTACACCGATTTTCAATGATGCACAAAATAGAGAAGAAGCCATTCATAAATTAAAAAATATCAAATCTGAACGATATGTAGAGGCATCTCAGATCCGTAATAAGATCTATGATGAAATACAATTATCAGGGATCAACAGCACGAATACTGACACCTTATCAAATGATAGGATCAGCATGCTGGATAATTTTTACAAGGATTTGAGGTTTTTTTCGTCTACACGGTGGGAGACTTTTTTTCTCATTTTTGGTGATAACCAATTTCCTCTCATGTATCTTCTTTTGGGTGCGCTTGTCCTTGTGTCATTTCCAATCATGACTGTAGAAAGAACAATGCGCATGAAGAAAATACTGAGTAATACCCGGAGGGGACTGAAGAAACTTATATGGGACAAATTTTTTGTCCTATCAGGAATATTCTCTTTGTGTGCACTCGTTCCTTGTGCGGTTTACTTCATAAAAAATGTGCTTTCGTCACATGAGTCGAGCCTATTTAAAGAGAAAATATCAACGGTGATGATGCGTCCCTACATTGTTGATCCTTCAATGGGATTGCTGTTTATATTAACCCTCTTTTTTTATGCTCTTGCTATGTTCGTACTTGCTTCAACGATTGTTATGATATCATCCGTTTCTTCCTCTTCACTGCAATCTTTGTTTGGGGGACTTCTCATCATCATCATCATTCCATTTTTCTTAGCACAATTTGACTTCTTACCATTAGTCTTCCCCTCTAATCTTATGGCCGTTGTAAAACACATACCAGAGGAACTTACGGGTGCCAATATCTCGACTCATGCCAACATCATATTGAGGATCGTTAAGCACGTTTTAGTAGCAATATTTGTAATAGTAGGCAATCTTATCCTGACTACGAGAGTTGTTAGGGCATGGGAGGTCCATTAACTATGCTTAGTGCAGTGAACGTTTCTAAGAAATATAGAAAGAATACAGCTGTTAAAGAGTTCAGCTTTGATTTTGTCTCAGGTATATATGGTTTATTAGGCCCTAATGGTGCAGGTAAGACAAGTCTTATCAATATTTTAGCTGCAGCTAGCGCGCCTAGTGCGGGTGAAGTGAGGTGGCGAACGCAGAATATTGCCAAAGCAGGTGCAGGGTATTATAGGCACTTGGGCTATCTTCCACAAGAAGATTGTATATACCCTCAATTAAAGGCGATCGATTATTTGCGATATTTTGCGGAACTTAAAGGTCTATCACGCAGATCTATGGATGATAGAATTGATATGCTTGCGGAGATTTGTAATCTTAAGGCTCATTTGGATAAGAAGTGTGGTGAGTTTTCTGGTGGAATGAAAAGACGTCTATGTCTTATACAGGCTCTGTTAAATGACCCTAAGGTGCTTATATTAGATGAGCCAACTTCTGGATTGGATCCCATGGAAAGGATTAATCTTAGGAATCTAATATCTCAACTCTCCAAGCAAAGAATTGTCATATATTCTACGCATATTGTTCCTGACATAGAGCAGATTGCTGAACAGATTATCTTTCTCAGATCTGGGGAGATACTTGCTTCGGGCTATGAAGATGAGCTCCTTAGAGGTCTTTCTAAGATGGTATGGGAGATTAGCTTGGATACTAGAGAGGTAGATACTCTAGCTAAATCTTGTAAGATAATCTCTGTTTATAATGATCAATCACACAATGCAAAAGTAAGATTTGTATCATCAAGGCCTATAAAAAATGCGACACAAGTTAACCCTCGCCTAGAAGACTTGTATGTATACTTAATGGAGAATTGAAATGGATACATGCCTAGCGCATTTCCTCATAGCACTTGAAGGTTTATCGGATGAGGAGTTAAAGTCTAAAGGGATTTTATTTAGCACTAAAACTAATGACTACTTCTATGATAGTGGCTCCGGTAAGGTTGTGCTCATTGAGGAAGATGACGAGCGCGCGTTTTTTGCTTATTGTTGTGGCGAACAGAAGATCGACGCTAATTGGACCACTTTGAAAGATCGACTCTTCGAAAGAGGATTTATCAGTATTATAGTTGAAGAAGGATTACTCTTAGGTGGTGGATTAAAGGATTTATATTCACTATCTCACTATGAGAAATTGGAATCGATTTTAGAGAATAATGTTACCCAACTTATTTTGGAGCTTACAGAGAGTTGCAATCTGCGCTGCAAATATTGTATTTATCACGATGAGTTCAAATCAAATAGAAACTTTGGAAATGAAGAAATGTTACTTGTAACTGCTATTAAAGCAGTGGAATTTGCATTCGCACATTCTGGGAAAGAGTTATCTATTAGTTTTTACGGAGGAGAACCGCTTATCAAATTTAATTTGATGAGAAATATTATCGACTATTGTAACGCAAAAGCTAAAATTTATGACAAGGACATAAGGTATTCATTTACTACCAATCTGACTTTAATGAATGAGGAAATGGCGCAGTACTTTGCGAGTCTCGGTAATTGTAATATCCTATGCAGTATAGATGGTCCACGTGATATTCATGACAGCTGGAGAATATACTGTGATGGAAGAGGCTCTTTTGACGATTGTATGCGAGGCTATGAGCTTATTACTGATGCATATAGGGAAAAGGGATTAGAGGGTATATCAATTAATGGTGTGTTTGCGCCGCCATATCGGACGAGTTCGTTGGAAAAAATTGCTGAGTTCTATAAGAATATTTCTTTTTCAATTAATAGCAGCATCGATTTGACACTGCCAAACGAAGGGAGTGTGGATGAGGATGAGGAAATTCTTAGTGACTTGAATTTGACTATTGATAGTGAAGGAAATGCAGTCTTCTTAAATCCGATAACTGAGTGGCTTAAATCACAGGATATGCTTCGTATATCAAGTTCAATAAATTCAATAAACCATAATGCAGTGATTCAGATGCTTGATATCATTCATCGCAGACTATGTCTTGATTGTTCCGTCAGCAATATGATCCCATTTAATGGTTGTTGTGTGCCTGGTGTTAGACGTCTTTACGTAACTGTGAATGGGGATTTTAAGGTTTGCGAAAGAATCGGAGATTCTCCCTCTATCGGACATGTGGATAGAGGATTCGATATCGAGTTGATAAGGGAAAAATACGTGCAGGATTATGCAAATGCTTCAAAAGAAGACTGCTCAAAATGTTGGGCAAACTTACTATGCGGGATTTGTTATACGTCTTCATATACTGATGAAGGATTTAATCTCGATAAAAAAAGACATTTTTGCACTTCTGAAAGGGAGCATGTCAAAGAATGTCTTATGTTATATCATGAAATCCTGGAGAATAACCCAGATGAATTGATGAAACTCAACAACTTAATTAGAGCGTAGAAGGATACGAGAATACAATGTTTCTAATAGAAGTTAAGAAGACATTTAATTATTTCGCAATAGCGTTTTTGATTTTGATTTCTGCCATTTCCACTTATCTTGCCATCAAAACTTCTAGAGAAATCAAATTTACAGGCTATAGTGCTCCATGCCCTAACATAGGCCAAAGTCTTAATGTTGAGAAAAGCTTGGAGGCGGATGAATACATTAGTAATCACGATATGGCATTTCATTTGAGGCCTGAAAACAGGAGTAAATACTACTGTTTAACGTCTTATATAGACCAGTTTAATGACCTGCAGCTATTAAATAAGTTGAAGTCTAGCGTCTGCCAGGAGAACAAAACGATCTCATCTAGAAAAGATCCTAAATGCAAGATCAAATTTGAGCAGAGAATTAGTGAGTTGTCCGAGTTTCATGATCCACAGCTGGCAGATATTACAAAGAACTTCTTCATTCTTCTCAAGTGGATGTTCATTGTTTCACCATTTGTTTTTGCCTCTGGATATACATACGATATTATACATTGCAGGAAAATTCTATCCGGGGCAGAAAGGATTAAACAGAAACTCTTTCCTGTGAAGCTCTTAACTCAGTTGATTTTTGGGTTGGTATTTTTTATACTTCCAATTATTGTATATATTTCTACTCTCTGGATTTATGGTCATATTGGCCTAAACAATATAGATAATCCAGCCTCGCATATAAATATCTTAACTGCCTCTTATAAGGCCTCCCTTATCGATTATATTCTTATGTTTGTTCTTGTTGCGCTCATTGATTTTCTTTCCTTTATATTCTTCCAGCTAGCGTTATCGCAATGTTTTTCACAAGCAGCTAGTTCAGCTTCGATTTCTCTATTCTATGCTTTATCTATAATATTCCTGCCACAGTATTTTAGGCTTATAGGCAGTTTGCCCAAGTTTCTTCTGGGATTGAGACAGCTTATGATGTTCTTGCCTGGGGGTGTGCTTTCCTATGGATTAGATATTGATAGGAGCATTTTAGGGATAAGAATTTTTGGGACTGGACATATGAATCCTTTAATTTTTCACGGTATTGCTTCTTTGATTTGGATTTGTATAGGTCTATCTTTATCGTATTTCAGAAGTAGAGCGTGTTTTAAGCACTAAATGAACCTCCGCATCCACGGTATCATTAGCATTTTGGGTATGAGATGGCTTGTTCAGCAATTTTAGCGATAGGGGGCAGCTTCATGGTGTAGAATCTGGAAAGATCTCACCATTTTTTATTCTAAAAACTTTTGTCGCGTATTTAGATGCTAACTCTTGATTGTGGGTTATCATAATCCTTATGTCATCTGCAGGAACTAAAACTGATCTAAAGAGATTCCGCCTCGATATTGAGTCCTGCGCTGAGGTGATCTCATCAAAAATATAAAAGTCTGCCTGTTTTGCTAAACAGCGTGCTATAGCTATTCGTTGAGCTTCTCCTCCAGAAAAAACAATGCTTCCATCCCAGTACCCCAAACGGGTGCCGTGTTTAATGTTTTTTTCTTTAATTTTTCTTTGCAGATCAAGCTCAGCATGTAAGTTGCGCATCTTATTCATTTGAGCTTCTGAAATGTGACTGTCAAAATATGTGTTTTCCTCTATGCTTAAATCAAAATTAGTATAATCCTGGAAGAACACAGAGACTTTCTTTCTGTAACTCTCGATAGAGATATCTCTGAGATCTATACCGTTTATTTTTATTGAGCCCTCGTATGTATGGTAAAGTCCAGCCAAAAGTTTAACTAAAGTACTTTTTCCGACTCCATTGGGTCCGATCAGAAGTATTCTGTCACCACTAAATAGTTCTAGATTTACATTCTTTATTACTTTCTTGGTCGTTCCTGGGTATGTAAAACTTAAATTATCAATCGTTATAGAATGGATGTGCGGGCATAGTGAACCTGTTTCTTGCTCTGAATTAAGTTGTAAAAGATCAAAGAAATATCTACTGAACAGTCTGTTTTGATTTATATCCCTTAAATTGACGAAGATGCTATTAATATGTGCCCTAATGCTTTGAGTGGCAGCAATAAACATGGTAATTGTTCCAAAGGGCATATCATCAGAGACGGATTGTACTACTGCTACCATAATTATGTATAATTCAGCTATAAATTCCAAGAGTGCCAGAGTAATTCTCATTTTTTCTTGGGTTAAAAATTGCTCGCGCTCATTTTCGAATATATTTGATAATACAGCCCTCAGCTTATTAATGAAGAAAGCTTCGGCTAGATAACTTTTTATCTCTCTACTATTTTGTGGACTCAAGGCCAGAGAATTGATATATGATTGCTCTCTTTTAAGTTTAGCCGTAGTCTCACGATTTTTATCCAGTTTCCTATCCACAACAGTGTTCAAATATAATGAAAGAATAGGTATTATGAGAATAACCGATAACATTGAAGTTGTTATGCTAATGGAAATATACAGAATAGATGTTATGCCAATAAGGCTATTCAATAAAGATAGGAGATTATTTATGGTTGAAAATACTGCATCTATGCCATAGTTTCTAGCTAACATGATAGAGGTATGTGTATCAGGTGTTTCCAGTGTTTCAAGTGAGAGGCTGAGCTGCTTTTGATATAAGACTTGTTCTAAATCACTTTTTATTTTGCTTGCGCCCAAGTCGTTAACTCTATTATTCACAGACTGAATAAGTATTGCGGATACTTGTATCACACAAAAAATGGATACATCATAGAATAGTTTTTTAGCTACAATAGGTCGTCCGATGTGATCGAAAAGCAACTTATTACTATATACGAGTGCAGCAGAACTTAGGCCAATGATGATTGACAGTAAAGAGCGAATAAAAAGATCGCGCTTATAACGTGATAAGATGTAATTAAGCAAGAGTTTCAGCGTATGTCTCCATTCTGCCAATACTGCGGCATCTCTTTGAGCTGAATCAGAAGGAAGTCAGGGGAGGGGCCTGTGGCCTCTCCCCTGACTCAAAGCTGCCTATGACGACAGCTGGCTTACTGACTCTATTAGTTTCTGCGACGAACGCGCATGATGGCGATCAGAATGATCGCGACGAGAACTCGAGTGGACTCGCCAGCAGCGCTTAGTGTCTGCGAATCATGCGCATGACAGCAATCAGGATAATCGCACCGAGAAGTGCTGTCAGGACAGAATAGACGTTGAAGCCGGTGAAGCCAGCCGTGGGCGCCTGGATCCCGTTCATGATGGCACCACCGATAAATGCGCCGACGATACCGACGACGATGCTACCGACGAGTCCACGTTCTTCTTTCATGATCAGGCCAGCGAGCCAACCAGCGACGCCACCTACGAGTAACCATGCTAAAATTCCCATAAATTCCTCCTATATTTATATTGTGTTGAAAAGACAGATCATAAGTCGATGTCTCCTCTCTCGAAGACTTTCGCCTGCGAGATGAGGTTATCATAACATAAAAAGAATTAAATCAAGAGTTCTTCAACCAGTGTTACCAATTGACTCCCAAAGCAGAAGAAAGGGCCGCCCCAGCGGGAGCGGCCCTCCAATAATTATGCTGTACAGCTTTGTCTATGATTGTCTTTCGTGAGCAATGGCCTCGACGATGGATTCCTTCTTGCCATGGCCCTCGGCATTGAGGGCTCTGCAGCGCTCCATGAACTCTGCCATCGACATGCTACCGAGATCTCCCTCGTCGCGCGAGCGGACGGCCAGGAGGCCATCTGCTGCCTCGCGCTCGCCGAGAACCAGGAGGAAGGGGATCTTCTCCTGTGTGCCCTGGCGGATCTTATAGCCGAGTTTCTCGTCACGCTTGTCGACAGAGACGCGGAAGCCGGCCTGCTTCAGCTGGCGATAGACATCCTCGGCATAGGCCTCGAGCTTATCGGAGATCGGCAGGATCTTGATCTGCTCGGGGGCGAGCCAGAAGGGGAACTTGCCCGCATAGTGCTCAATCAGAATAGAAATGAAGCGGTCGACAGAGCCATAGATGGCTCGGTGGAGCACGATCGGTCGGTGTTTCTCACCATCAGAGCCAATATAAGTGGCATCGAAGCGCTGGGGCAGCTGCAGATCCAGCTGGATCGTACCGCACTGATGGCTCCTGCCAATGGCATCGCGCAGGTGGAAGTCGATCTTGGGCCCGTAGAAGGCGCCATCGCCCTCATTGATCGTATAGGGTGAGCCAGAGCGATCGAGCGCGGAGCGCAGGCCCTCGGTGGCCATCTCCCACTCTTCCTCAGTGCCCATGGAATCCTCGGGCCGAGTCGAGAGCTCAATCTTATAGCTGAAGCCGAATTTCTCGTAGATCTCGGCAATCAGGCGGATGATCGCGAGGACCTCGTCAGAGATCTGATCGGGGCGCATGAAGATGTGGGCATCATCCTGCGTGAAGGCGCGGACACGGACCAGACCGTGCAGGGCCCCTGAGAGCTCATAGCGGTGGACGAGTCCCATCTCGCTGATCCGAAGTGGCAGATCGCGATAGGAGTGCTGCTCGTAGTTATAGACGAGGAAGCAGCCTGGGCAGTTCATCGGCTTGATGGCATAGGCCGTCTCGTCGATCTCTGAGAGATACATGTTCTCCTTGTAGTGCGCCCAGTGCCCCGAGCGCTCCCAGAGCTCCTGATTGAGCATCGTCGGCGTCGAGATCTCGACATAGTTCTCACGCTGGAGCAGCTCTCTCATGTATTCCTGCAGACGGTTAAAGAGAATCTTGCCATTGGGCAGGTAGAAGGGGAAGCCCGGTCCCTCATCCATCAGGGCAAAGAGTTTCAGCTCCTTGCCGAGCTTTCTATGGTCGCGCTTCTTGGCCTCCTCGAGCTGCTGGAGGTAGTTCTTAAGATCCTCCTTGGACAGCCAGGCGGTGCCGTAGATCCGCGTCAGCATCTTATTCTTCTCATCGCCGCGCCAGTAGGCTCCGGCCAGACTCATCAGCTTAAAATGAGGAATCTGCTTCGTATTTTGAATATGGGGGCCCGCACAGAGGTCGGTGAATTCCCCCTGAGTATAGAAGGTGATGTGACTGTCTTCTGGCAGGTCCTCGATCAGTTCGCGCTTATAGGGTTCCCCCTGCTTATCGACATAGGCCAGGGCCTCGTCCCTCGGGAGCTCGAAGCAAGTGACCTCGTGCTTCTCCTTGACAATTTTTTGCATCTCGGCCTCGATCCGTGGCAGATCTTCGTCTGTCAGCGTCACAGGGGCCTCGACGTCATAGTAGAAACCGTTCTCGATCGCAGGACCGATCGCCAATTTCGTGCTGGGATAGAGTCTCTGAACCGCTTGAGCCATCAGGTGGGCCGTCGAGTGACGCACCACATCGAGGGGATTCGGAGCGACGGCGACATGGCCATCAGCGTATAGAGCAGTGATTTCTTTCATAGCATTTTGCGAGCACGTTAAGTTATCAGCTTATTTGAGGCTTCGCACTCCTTTCTAGCGCCGAGCGCTGTTATTACATTGGAATAGTATAGCGGAAAAATTGAGTGACGGGGAGCTTTTTGCTAAGATATACCAATGACAAAAGCCACAGGCAGCCATCAGACGCATTTTTTGCCTGTGACGAGAGTGGAGGCCATATGTTAGATCTCAATCTCCTGCGCAATGCTCCGGACACTGTCCGAGAGGCCCTGGCCAAGCGTGGCTATGAGCTCGACCTAGACGCATTCTTAGCGCTCGATCAGAAGCGGCGTGAGCTCATCCATCGGACAGAAGAGCTCAAGGCAGAGCGCAACAGCCAGTCCAAGCTCGTGCCCGAAAAGAAGCGGACGGGCGAGGACGTCACAGAGCTCCTCGAGAAGATGAAGGAGCTGGCCGAGCAGATCAAGGTCCAAGATGAGGAGCTCGAGCGGCTCAGTCAAGAGCAGCAGGAATTCGTCGCGGGCCTGCCCAATCTCCCGGCTGAAGGCGTCGTCTCTGGCGGCAAGGAGAACAATCAGACGGTGAGAACTTGGGGTGAGAAGCCGTCCTTTGACTTCGAGCCCAAGCACCACGTCGACCTTGCGACGGATCTTGACCTGATTGACTATGAACGTGGCGTCAAGCTCGCAGGCAATGGCTTCTGGCTCTATAAGGGCCTCGGCGCCAGGCTCGAATGGGCTCTCCTCAACTTCTTCATCGACCGCCATCTCCAGGACGGCTATGAGATGATTCTGCCCCCGCACATTCTGCTCTACGACTGCGGTTTCACGGCGGGCCAGTTCCCTAAATTCTGTGAAGACAGCTTCGTCCTCGGCGGAGCAGATGCCCTCTCCGTGCGTGATAAGGAGCTCGGACGCAGCTTCTCTCGCTATCTTCTACCGACCTCGGAGACCGCGCTCGTCAATCTCTTCCGCGAGGAGATTCTCGAGGAGAGAGAACTACCGAAAAAATACTTTTCTTATACCCCTTGTTACCGTCGCGAGGCCGGCTCCTATCGCGCAGAGGAGCGCGGCATGATTCGCGGCCACCAGTTCAACAAGGTTGAGATGTTCCAGTTCACGACGCCCGAGACCTCAGATGCCGCCCTCCAGGAACTGGTGAACAAGGCCTGCAAGCTCGTCGAGGAACTCGGCCTGCACTATCGCCTGACCCACCTAGCGGCTGGAGATGTCAGCCACACGATGCGGGAGACCTACGACGTCGAGATCTGGATCCCCTCGATGAATGACTATAAGGAAGTCTCCTCGGCTTCCTGCGCTGGCGACTACCAGGCGCGGCGCGGCCAGATTCGCTTCCGCCGCGAGGGCGGCAAGAAGCCCGAATTCGTCCACACCCTCAATGCCTCAGGTCTTGCGACCAGCCGTATCTTCCCAGCCCTCCTCGAGCAGAATCAGCTGGCGGACGGGAGCGTCATGATTCCGGAGGTCCTCCGCCCCTATCTCGGCGGCCTCGAGAAAATCGAAGCGCAGAATTAAGAAAAATCATGCGAAACGAGAGCGGCAGGGCGAGTCCCTGCCGTTTTTATCTTTGAAACTAATCGGGCAGGGTGGCGGGAGGAATCGTCACCTGGTGGCGGTTGACCGTCGGCTCGGGCAGAGCCAGCTCTCCCTCGGCCTCGGGGCCCCGGAAAGCGCCCTCAGGGTAGTCTGGGTCGGGGCGCCAGAGCTGCCACTCGCGCAGGCCGATATCATAGAGAGCTTGCATCTGGGCGCTGACCTCAGAAGCTCCGTAGTCCAAATAGTAGCCCGGAGGCAGATACGAAGCGGTAAAAGCCTGGAGATAGGGCCTCATGATGGAATAGCCCTTCTGGGCAAAGCCGTTCAGCCCCTCGAGCATCGTATTCTTGACGACGCCATAGGGCTCTAGGTCTGGTTTGGCAAAGAGTGTGTCCCCAATTTGTGAGCCCTCTCCATTGCCTGTGTAATGATAAGAATCATTTGCAAAGTGTGAGGGATAGACCATGACCCCGATGTTGTCGATCGCGGTGAGACCGATCGTCTGCCAGTGCTGCCCGAGGAGGAAGCCGTCGATGTCCGAGACCATGATGGCGGCAAAGAGGTCGGCGCCGACGGGCACCTTGAGCTTGTCTTGGAGTTCGATTCGAGCGGTCTCGAGAAAGCGATTGATCGCCCAGTGCCGCTCAGGGAGGGCGTCTTCATTGCCGTCTCGCGAGAACTGGGCAGGGAGATCTCCATCGGGCGCCCCCGTCGGGAAGCGGATGTAGTCAAACTGAATCTCATCGACGCCGAAGTGGATCAGCTCCTTGCTGATGTCGATGATGTACTGCCAGGCCTCCTGGCGATAGGGATTGACAAAGGAGGCGCCACCTTCCATGCCGTAGGTACAGACCTGCCCCCTGGCATTCTGGATACAGAGTTCAGGTTTGCCATGGACCATCGTCTCATCCTTGAAGACGACGACGCGCGCGATGACCAGGATGCCCTCGGCGTGACAGCGCTCACAGATCTCTTGCCAGTTGAGATTGCCGACCGCTGCGCCAATCTCGACGGCCAGAGGCACCTGGCTGGGATAGGTCAGACCATAGCTCTCCTTGGCGTCGATGATCAGGGCGTTGATCTCTGTACGCTTGGCGAGGTCGATGAAACGTTCGAGGAGTTGAGGGTCTGGAGTGCGACAGTAGATACCACGGACGGGATGGCGCTCATAGGAGCGATCGCGATAGGTCTGAGGCAGCGGGCCGAAGAAGCGGTCGAGCTCCCTCTGCAAGTCAGGGTCTCGACAGCTCAGCATCTCGGCGGGAACCAGATCATCTGGCCCTGGGGCAGCGCTGGTCTCGACGAGCTCGCTCGCCGTACTGGTCTCGTCGTCCTGCCTTAAAAGAGGGGCATAATCTCGCCAGAGCAGGGCCAGGACGAGACAGAAGATGAGAAAAAGCAGGAAATAAATGAAAAATTTCAGATAATCAAGTAGGCCTAAACGAGGTTTGGGCATTTTCAGGAAGATTTTTGAGCCGGGAGCAGCCTGTTTTTGCTGTCTCTTCATACCTCTGTATAATAGCATTATTCAGCGCTCTGGTGTAGAAAGGGGCAATAAATGGCTCATTCCAGCTATAAATCACTGAAAAAATGGGCGGAGATCGAGATCATCGAGAAAAAATCGCGCTTTTTGGGCTATGCAGGACCCCTAGAAGATCCAGAGGCCGCGGTCGAAAAGCTCGAGGAGATTCGTGCTCTCCACCCCCAGGCCACGCACCATGTCTCGGCCTGGCGCTTTGCTCTCGAGACTTTTTACCAGCGCTATTCCGATGACGGTGAACCTCAGGGGACGGCCGGCAAGCCCGTGCTCGACGTCCTCGTCCAAGAGGAGCTCAGCGAGTGCGGCATCATTGTCGTCCGCTACTTCGGGGGGATCAAGCTCGGAGCTGGGGGACTGATCCGCGCCTATTCGGCTGCTGCAGCAACTGCCGTCCGTGAGGCCGAGGTCTGCCAATACGAGCGGCGCTCCTTCTACCGGCTCGAGGCCCCCTACCACCTCAGAGAGCAGTTGTGGTATAAATTAGATCAGCTTCAATCGATACAGAGTTCTCCCGACTATGGTGAGTCCGTCGTCTGGGAATTTGCGCCACCACCTGCCGCTGTCGAGAAGGCTCAGATGCTGATACAAGAGCTGAGCTGCGGGACCTTGACGCCAGAACTGCTTGATGAGCGCTATGTGGCGATCGATTGAAAGAATGGTTTTACAATCTGGGAGGTCTCGTAGATGATACTTTCAACGACGCATGAATTGCAGGGATTCACCATTTATGAATATCGTGGCATCGTCTTCGGCGAGGTGATCACAGGTGTCAATTTCTTAAAGGATATGGGCGCTGCCTTCCGCGATATGTTCGGTGGCAGATCTCAGGGCTACGAAGAGGAACTGATTCAGGCGCGTAACGAGGCACTCGGCGAATTGGCCCAGCGGGTCGCCGAGATCGGCTGTAATGCGGTCGTCGGCTGCAAGATGGACTATGAGGTCCTCGGGGCCAATGGCTCGATGCTGATGGTGACGGTCTCTGGGACCGGCGTCGTCGTCAAGAAAAATTAAGCGAGGGAGATCTTATGGCAGGTCATTCGAAGTGGAATAATATCAAGCGTCGCAAAGAGGCGCAGGACGCCCAAAAGGGAAAGATTTTTACGAAATTCGGACGAGAGATCATGCTGGCCGTCAAGTCGGGCGGAGCCGATCCTGAGACCAATGCGGTCCTAAAGGATGCCATCGCTAGGGCCAAGGCCAACAACATGCCCAATGCCAACATTGAACGCTCGATTCAGAAGGCCCAGGGAGCAGGTGGCGAGGATCAGCTCGAGGACGTCCTCTATGAGGGTTACGGTCCTGCGGGGGTCGCTATCATGGTGCGCTGCCTGACAGACAATCGCAATCGAACGGCTGGCGAGGTCCGGCATATCTTCGACAAGTTCGGCGGCAATCTCGGAACGAGTGGCTGTGTCAGCTTCCAGTTCGAGCGCCAGGGATCACTGATCCTCGAACGCGAAAGCTATCCCGATGAGGACTCTGTCCTGATGGCTGCCATGGATGCCGGAGCTGACGACTTTCAGAGCTCTGAGGAGGGCTATGAGATCTTGACCTCACCCGAGAGCTATGCCGAGGTCCGTGATCAGCTGAGTCAAGACTATGAGTTCCTCGACATGAGCCTCGGTCCCGTCGCTCAAGTGGAAGTGGAAGTGACAGATCCTGAGCAGGTCGAGCAGCTAGAGAAGCTGATCGCCCACCTCGAAGACTGTGACGACGTGCAGGACGTCTACCACAATTGGCAGGCCTAAACCTATTTCAAGACTTAAAGGAGCTCGCACGAGAGCTCATCAAGCGGCCGACACATTCGGATACCGTGCAAGAGGGCATCGCTCGCCAGGCCAAGCTGGACAAACTGATTGCCGAAGAGGAGAGTGCGGCTGTCTTTAATCCCTTTGGTCGCCTGGTCAGCGCCCACAACTTAAAATCGGAGGAGGCGCGCGAGGACTTGAGCCCTGAGGAGCGATTGGAGCAGACGCTCAGAGCGATAGAAGTCATCGCCTTTGTCGGCCCTTCGGGAACGGGCAAGTCGACCAGAGCTCTGAGAATTGCGCGTGAAGAGAATATTTTCGACATCATCGATGATGGCATTCTTATTCGCGGTTCGCGCATCGTCGCGGGAGCCTCGGCCAAGAAGGCAGAGACCAAGCTCGAGTCCGTGCGCCAGGCCCTCTTTGCCGAGCCCGTACGGGCCGAGATCATGCGCCGAGCACTCTACGCCAGTGCCCCTGAAAAGCTGCTCATCCTCGGGACCTCTTACGAGATGATTGAGCGCATCTGCAAGAATCTTGGCCTCGAGCAGCCCAAGCGCTTTATCCTCATTGAAGACGTGACGACTGAAGACGAGCGGATGAAGGCTAAGTCGGTGCGCCTCCTCGAGGGCAAGCACACCATCCCCGTCCCCGCCATGGAAATCAGGCACGAGTTCTCAGGTTATCTCAGCGATCCGATTCTACGGCTCAAGCGCCGCTTCGACCGCACCAGTCGGGAACAGCAGATGGCTCTGGCCGACGAGCGCTCAGTCGTGAGGCCCACCTTTTCGGCCCTCGGCACGTATTCGATCTCAGATCAGGCGATGGCGCAGATGCTCGACATTGAGCTACGGCAGGTGCCAGGGGTCTGGCAACTCTTACATCTACAATTGGACAAGGAGCCCTATGGCGTCTTCCTCTACATCGACCTGGCGATCATCTATGGCTATAACGCTCAAGAGGTCCTCCGTCAGGCCCAACAGGCCGCAACGGACTGTCTTGAAAAATATACGGCGGTCAATGTCCTAGCGACGAATGTCAGGGCTCTCCGCCTGCATAAGCTGGAGACGCTTGATGAGCTGGGCATTCCAGCGCGCGGGGAGGAGCTTCGTCAGAGCGATCGCTAGCTTGTTGAAGAGACCTGGTGCGAGATAGTGGCGGCCACGATCGGCCGCTTTTTTGATGGCGCTTGCGACAGATATGGGACTCAGGGCGAGCGGTGCAGGCGATCGCCCTGCCTTACAGGCAAAGTCTGTACACATGGCGCCAGGGCAGACGAGCAGAATTTCAAGATCGGGCCGCTCTGCCTGGAGAGCAGTCGTCCAGGAGCTTAGAGCTGCCTTGGAGGCATAGTAGAGATTGGTATAGGGCCCTGGTTGGTAGGCGCCTGATGAGGAGATGACGATTAACTGTCTTAGCTCTGGCAGCAGTTGATGTGCCAGCATAATTTGAGCTGTGAGATTGGCCGCCAGGAGATCTTGCACCTCTGCGATAGTGAGATCTGAGAAGGCGCGAGTCAAGGAATAGCCGATATTGAGAATCAGGGCATCGGGTACCAGAGAGCGCTCCCTGAGATCCGAGACCAGAGCCGTGACAGCGTCGGGACCTGCGAGATCTCTAGCGATGAGGCTCAACTCGGCCCCAGGCTCTTTTTGTGAGAGAGCCCTGCTGAGAGCCTCGAGTCGCCTCTCGTCGCGGCCATGGAGAATCAAGTGCTTGCCAGGCGCGAGCCAAGCGCTGGCGAGTGCTGCGCCGA
Source organism: Bacillota bacterium (assembly GCA_023426575.1). GTDB lineage: Bacteria > Bacillota > Clostridia > Saccharofermentanales > DTU023 > JAFAAL01. Next base: position 28,735 of record JAFAAL010000030.1, on the reverse strand, counting down.
GGCCGCCGCTGGCACCCGTGATCAGGATCTGTGAGGCCATGTTCTTTTCTCTGGACATGCCGTTATTATAGCCCTTATCCGTCTTTTTTGTGCTATGATGGCAAGGAGATATATTCTCTTTCAAATTCTATCAAGAGGCTCCCAAGCCAGGAGGATCATGTGAACAGATACGATGACCGCTATCAGGAGAGAAATGCTGACGCCCAGGGCTATGAGAACGAAGTCGATCCCCGTCAGAGACAGTATACAGGTCAGTACGCGGGCCGCTACACGGGCCAGTTGACGGGTCAGATTCCCCGCCTCGATCCTCGTGACTATGAGCAGGGTGACTTCAATCCCCTCGATTACTATAAGGGCGAGGGCCCGAGTCCTGCGGAGCGCCGCCAGTATCAGCAGGAGCAGCTACGGCGTCGTCCGCCGCAGAGACGGCAGCGCCCCGATGCCCCGAGAACTGGGCGCCAGAGAGCGTCGCAGTCCCAGGGTCTCGACATGCAATACACCCTCCGCCGTGTGGGTGCCGATTTTAGAAATCTCTTGCAGCGTCTCTTTGGCGTCCGTCCAGAGTCAGTCTTCAGAGCGGAGCTCTCCTGGGTCAGCCGAGCGCTCCTCCTCGTCATCAATATTTTCCTCTCTGGCCTCTTTGCGCTGGCAGGTCTCAAGATCGGTTTCGCCGTCTTGAAGCAGGCCATGGGTGCTGACTTGCCCGCCCTCTTTGGCGAGGCTCTGGCTGAAGGGACCGACTTGAAGGCTCTCATGAGCGGCAAGCAGGGCTGGTCGATCTTTGGGACTCATCTCCTCCACAGCAGTCTCAACCTCGTCTTGCTCGGTGCCGGCCTCTTCCTCATCTTCCGCCTCCTGCAACGCGAGCCTCGCTCGCTTGAGCTGGCCATCAATACGCTCTCGATCTCCAGCTTGATGCACAGTGTTGCCATGATCCTCATCCTCTTGTGCTCACTGCTGTACAAGCCGCTCTATTTCTCGCTGGCCCCCTGGGCTCTCCTACCGCTCTACTTCAACATCGCCCTCGGCTTCAACGAGCTCAACCGCGAGAATCGGCGCTCTGGCTATTGGCTGCTCAGTCTCCTCATCCTCTCTTCGGTCTTGTTCTTGAGCCTACTCCAGCAGCTGATGTCCTTTTAAGTTTAAATGGGACGTCTAAGACAATCTCCCTCAAAACTTCCTAAGAGCCGCCAAGTTGATCTGCTTAGCGGCTCTATTATGGGTGCGCTCGCACGCCTGGCGCTGCCACTCATGGCCACCTCTTTTGTCTCAGTCGCCTACAATTTGACGGACACTTTTTGGGTCTCGCAAGTCGGTGTCGCGCAGGTGGCCGGGGCTGGAACGGCTGGGATGTTTCTCTGGCTCTCCGAGGGCATCGTCTTACTCTCTCGGGTGGGTGGCCAGGTCTTTGCGGCTCGCGAGCTCGGGGCGGGTCGCCCTGATCAGGCTCGGCGGCAAGCGGCGGCTTCTCTTTCTTTTGCCCTCAGCCTCGGCCTCTTCGTCGCCCTCTTTTTACACTTTCTCCGAGCTCCGCTCATCTCCTTCTTTCGCCTCCAGAACCTAGAGACAGTGCGGGCGGCCGAGACCTATCTTGGCATTACGGCCATCGGTGTCTTCTTTGCCTACTTCGGCCGGCAGTTGACGGCTCTTTCCATCAGCTGTGGCAACAGCAAGTCGCCCTTTCGGATCAATACGGCGGGCCTCATCCTCAATATCATCCTCGACCCACTCCTGATCTTTGGACTCGATCTCGGTGTTGCAGGAGCTGCCTGGGCGACTGTCTTTTCTCAAGCGGTCGTCGCGGTCTTGCTCGCCTTCTCCATCTTGCGGCACGAGCCCTTTCAGCATCTCGATATCTTTAATCTTCGAGAGAATGTACGACTTTGGCCCGCCCTCTTTCGCATGGGACTCCCCGTATCCCTACAGAACATGGGCTTTGCGCTGGTCTCCATGTATGTCGCCCGCCTGATTGCCAGCTTTGGTGATGCGGCGATTGCGGCGCAGAAGGTCGGCGCGCAGATTGAGTCCATTAGCTGGACGACGGCAGAGGGATTTGCCCAGGCGGTGACGAGCTTTATTGCGCAAAATCACGGCAACGGCCAGTTGGATCGCGCTCAGCGCGGTTATCGGACGGCCCTGGCCCTGATTTTTGGCATCGGACTTGCCAATACGCTGCTGCTCTTCGGGGGCAGTCGGGCGATCTTTGGCCTCTTCATCCAAGAGCCGGCGGCACTTGCCGAGGGGGCGCGCTACTTGAAGATTGTCGCACTCTCCCAGGCCTTTATGTGCCTTGAAATGGTTGCGGGGGCCTGTTTCAATGGCTTCGGCCGGACGGTCCTGCCTTCTACCGTGGTCCTGACGGGCGTGGTCATGCGGATTCCCCTCAGCCACCTCTTGATGGCCCTGGGCCTCGGTGTCGTCGGAATCTGGTGGTCGATCTCCCTCTCATCTATTCTCATGGGCATCGTCATGGTCATAGCTCTTGAATGTTTTCGGAGGCGATTGGTCTATGCGCATTCTGCATCTTGCGGACCTGCATCTCGGCCTGAAGCTGGGTAATCAGCTCTCGGGACTGAGCCTTCTCCCCGAGCAGGCGGCCGACCTTGAGCGGGTCGTCGCCCTCGCTGAGGCGGAGCAGGTCGATGTCTGCCTCATCGCTGGCGATATCTATCATCACAGTCGGCCGAGTGTCGAGGCGCGAACTGTCCTCGACCGCTTCCTGACAAGCCTGCATCGCCTCGGCATTGCGACGCTCATGGTCCCCGGTAACCATGACTCTGCGGAGGGTCTGAGTTTTCTCTCTGAGATTCTCGGTGAAAATGAGATCTACATTCCCCAGTCCATCTCCGCCTATCAAGTCAAGCTGACTGAGGATCCCTTTGTCATGCGTGTGCGCCTTGAGCGGGCAGGGCTCTGCGTCGATTTTGATCTCCTGCCCTTTCTGAGAAGCATTGATCTCAGCGCCTTTGAGCCTGAAGTCTTGCCCCGCACGACAGAGGCGGCGGTCGCCTCTGCTCTGCGGGAGATTGGCCAGCACCATGCCACAGAGCCAGCAGCAGATTTTTCTGTGCTCGTCGCCCATCAATTGGTGACGTCTTCTGGCATCCGGCCAGAACTGGCGAGTTCGGAGCGCCTCTACATCGGGGCGACTGACGAGGTCTCTGCAGAGCTCTTCAGCGCCTATGACTATGTGGCGCTGGGCCACATCCATCGCCCTCAGGCGCTCAGTGACGAGCGCTGTCGCTATGCTGGGGCGCTCTGGCCCTTCCGCTTCTCCGAAATAGACATCGAGAGGAGCATCCCTCTCCTGGAACTAGAGCGAGGTCAGAGGCCGAGACTTTGCCTCTTGCCGTTCTGCCCGGCCTATGAATTGAGGCGCTGGCGCGGGACTTTGGCCGATTTGAAGCGCGAGGCTCGAGAAGAGAGTCTCGAATTTACTCGTCTCAAAGAGGCCTATAGTGAGGTGATTTTGACGGATCGCCCGCTGCCGCCAGATGCCTATGCCCAGATCTCTGAGCTTCTGCCGCGCCTGGTTCAATTGACTCTGGCTGAGCGCGAGGAGAAGACGGAGCTCGAGCAGATTTTTGAGGAGCCGGAGCTGGAGATGACGACCTTGTTCAAGCGCTTTGCCGAGGAGCAGGGCGGTCGGGCGCTGACGGCGGCTGAAGAGAAGATTATCGATATCGTGGGAGCAGAGATATGCGGCCACTGAGATTGATTCTCGAGGCATTTGGCCCTTTTGCAGAGCGTCAGGAGATTGATTTTCGGCGTTTTCAAGAATTGGAGGCGCCGGGGCCCATCTTGATTGCGGGGCCGACGGGATCTGGCAAGACGATGATCTTTGATGCGATGGCCTACGCGCTCTACGGTGAGAGTTCTGGCTCACACCGCGAGGTCAAGACACTGCGCTCTGATTTTGCGCCGCCCGAGCTCGAGACCCGTGTCTGCCTCGATTTCGAGCTGACGGAGGCGGGGAAGACGACGCAATATCGTCTGCTGCGCCAGCCTCAGCAGGAGCTCTGGTCGCCGCGGCTGCAGCGCCTGGTCAACTTGCCGGCCCAGGTCGTTTTGACACTGCCTGACGGCACTCAGATTAATAAGATCAACGAGGTCTCAGAGAAGATTCGTGAGCTGATTGGCCTCGATGCCAAGCAGTTTAAGCAGACGGCTCTGCTGGCCCAGGGGGAGTTTCAGAAATTGCTCTATGCGAGCAGCAAGGATCGTGTCGAGATCTTTAGGACGCTCTTTGCCACGGACCAGGCCCGCGACTTGCAAGAGGCTCTGCAGCTTCACTGTGAGCGCCGGCGCCAGATGCTTCAGTCTGGCCGTGAGGCTCTCTATCGCCTCTTTACTGGACTGCCGCGACGGCCCGAGATCGATGCCGTCCTGGAAGAATGGCAAGCGGATCTTCAATACTATGATCTCGAGCGCTTGGAACCTGCCTGTGCCCTGGCTGTCCATAAGCTCGAGACGGAGCTCTCACATGGCGAGGCGCAGCTCGGCGACTTGAATGCCCGGCGGGAGGGGCAAGAGGCGGAGCTCCTGCGTCTCAGGGAGGGAGCGACTCTCCTCCTCGAGAGAGGCAGGCTCGATGAGCGGGCGCGTGAAGAAGTGGCGGCAGAGGAATTGCGGCAGAGAGAGCGTGATCGCCTCGTCTGGCTCGGCCACTACCAGAAATTGCAGACCAGGCTCTTTGATGTTCAGACGAGACAAGAGGTCCTAGAGGGACTGGCGGATGCAAAATCTGAGCTCGAGGAGCGCCTGAAGCTCTCGACTGAGGCGCGAAAGGCGCTGGAAGAGGCTCTCGAGAGGAGGCCCGCCAAGCAAGAGGAATTGGCAAGTCTCAGGGCTGAGCAGACGCGCCTGGACGATATCCAGACAGAGCTCGAGGAGAGCCGCGCAGAGAGGGGCGAGCTGGCAGCGGCCAGAGCTGCTGCAAGTGAGGCGCAGAAGGCTCTGCAAGCGTGGCGCAGCCAGCATGAAATTCTCCAAGATCAAGTGGAGAGACGGCGGGATTTTGAAGGGCGTCGCATCGAAGTCGAGAGGAGACAGAGCCAGCTCAAGGAAGAAGATGTACAACTGGCGCTTCTCCATCAGTTGAGTTCAGACCTCGCGGAGCGCTATGGGGAATGGGTGACAGAGGCGGCGAAGCTGCGAGAACTCGAGCAAGAGAGGACTGAGGTCGAGGCTGAGATTGAGCGCCTGGCGGCGGAGCTTCAGGCGGCGTCAGAACAGCAGGATGCGTATTGGGCGGCACATCTGGCGCGGGGACTCGTGCTCGAGACCCCCTGTCCTGTCTGTGGCAGCGTTGAGCATCCAGATCCAGCGAGAACTCACGAGTCCGAGCGGGGCGAGGGGGTCGATGCCCTCCGCCTGGCGCTGATCACGGCGCAGGGACGACTGGCCAATGACAGCGCTCAGAAGGAGCGCTTGGCGGTGGAGATCAGGAAGCAGAAGCAGCGCTACGACAAGAGTCGAGAGCTCTTGCAAGAGCGATTTCAGGAGGCCTATCCAGAGAGCCTAGCCACGCCGTTTTTCAATGATGTCTTTGCGGCCATCCCAGCCATGGTCCTCCACCTCCCAGCCGCAGAGGAAGCCGAGAGCTTAGAGGCAGAGGCATATCAGGAGGATCTGGGACAGCTGCATGAGGCTTTTGCCAAGTTGAAGGCTCGGACAGAAATGCAGCGAGCTGAGGGCGAGGCCACGATCAAGAACTGGGAGGCCAGCCTGGAACGTCTCGCAGATGCGGCACAGCTGGCGGCTTGGGAGGCCGAGGGGGTCAGTCGTCAGACGGCTCTCGACGGGGCGAGGGCGGTCCTCCAGAAGTACGACATCCTCTTGCGGGAGCGTCTGGAGCGACTGAGCAAGAGGTTCGGTGAATCGCTGGCTGATGAAGAGACGGCTGTGGCCTCGCTCGGACTGCGCAGAGAGGCGCTGTCTCGGCGCGTCTCTGACTTGGAGCAGCAGCTGGAGAGCTGGGCGGAGCAGGCGAAGCAGCTGGAGCGGGAAGAGCAGGATGTCAAGATTTTGCAGCGGCAGTTGAGAGAGCGGCGGGAGGCAGAGACCGTGGCGCTCGAGGCGAGCCAGGAGGAAATTTTGAGCTATGCCCGTGCCCATGATTTGGAAACGGCAGCGCTCTATGAGGCTGGCCTGACTGCCACGGCCCTGGCTGAAGAGCAGGCAGAGCTCAGAGCCCAGTTGGAGGCTGCGGAGCTCGAGGCGCGAGCGCTGCGAGAGGCTCGGGCGCAGAATGCGGCGGCGTGGGCGCAGTTGGCGCTCGGGCTCGAGACAGAAGAAGAGCTGCGAGCGGCGCTCGAGAGAGTTGAAGAGGAGCTCGCAGCTACGATAGCTCAGCGAGATCAGCTCGCGGCGACCCAGCAGGTCTTGGCGGCCGATCGGGCGGCGCTTGTGGAGGCTCAGCCCAGCTTAAGGAGAGAGCTCTCTGAATTGGCGGCTGCAGAAGAGGACTATCAGGCACACCGCTATCTGCAGCAGCTGGCGATGGGTCAGATGGCGCAAAGTGCCAAGATCGATTTTGAGACCTTTGTTCAGACTTTTTACTTTCAGCAGGTGCTGGCGCTGGCGGCGCGGCGCTTCTCGCTCTTGACGGAGGCGCGCTATGAGCTGAGGCGGCGGACAGAGGCCTGGGATCTCAGGAAGCGCATGGGCCTCGACCTCGACGTCTATGACCGCTGGACGGGCAAGGTGCGCCCAGTATCGACCCTCTCGGGAGGTGAGAGCTTCAAGGCGGCGCTCGCCTTTGCCCTGGCGCTCTCAGATTTGGCGGGGGCCAATGCCGGGGGCAAGAAGATTGGCTGTCTCTTCATCGATGAGGGATTCGGCACGCTCGATGCTGATTCACTCAATTCAGCTTATGAATGCCTGCTCAGTATCAGTGATGAGAGCCGTGTCGTCGCGGTGATCTCCCACGTTCCAGAGCTGGCCGAGCGCTTACAAAAGCAGATTCGCCTGCGCAGCGAGGCAGATGGCAGCAGCCGCATTGAGCTCGTCTACTGACATATTTTTGTGCGAATTCACTGGATAAAACTCTCTCAACTTGATTTTATTGTATAGCCTGTTAAAATCCGAGCTGTATGTGTCTTGCCGAAATGGTAATATGCGCGGCAGACAGAGGGAGGATTATTCCATGCATAAGAAACTCTTTATTCCAGGACCCGTCGATGTCCGTGAGGACGTCCTCGCCAAGATGGCGACACCGATGATCGGTCACCGCACTCCAGAGGCGACAGAACTGCAGAAGTCGATCTCTGAGAAGATGCAAAAGCTCATGTTTACCGACAATCTCATCATTCTCTCGACCTCTTCTGGCTCCGGCCTCATGGAGGCTGGTGTCCGCTGCCTCTCCAAGAAGCGCATCGCCTGCTTCTCCGTCGGTGCCTTCGGCAAGCGCTGGTATGAGATGGCGATTTCCAATGGCAAGGAAGCCGATTTCTTCGAATCCGAGCCCGGTCAGCCGACCACTCCCGAAATGGTTGAAGAAGCACTCAAGACGGGCAAATATGATGCGATTACCGTCACTCACAACGAGACCTCATCGGGGATTATGAATCCCTGTGCCGAGATCGGCGAGGTCGTCAAGCGCTATCCCGACGTCATCTACATGGTCGACTCCGTCTCCTCTCTCGGCGGCGCCAAAATTGAGACAGATGCCTGGGGAATCGATTACTTGGTCACCTCGACGCAGAAGTGCCTTGGCCTGCCCGCAGGCATGTCGATTGCAGCGATTTCTGAGCGTGCCCTCGAGCGCGCCGAGACCGTCGAGAACCGCGGTTTCTACTTCGACCTCGTGCAACTCGCCAAGCGCGTCAAGAAGGACTATCAGTATCCCTCCACTCCCTCTCTCGAGCACATGTTTGCCCTCGACTATCAGCTGGACTACATTCTGAATGAAGAGGGGCTCGAGGCGCGTTTTGAGCGCCATAGAAAGATGGCCGAGCGCGTCTGGGAATGGGCGGCCAAGCACTTTGAGCTCTTTGCCAAGGAGGGCTACCGCTCCCTGACCGTGACCTGCATCAAGAATCCTGAAGACTTTGATTTCAAGGCCCTGAACACGGAACTCGGCAAGCGTGGTTTCACGATTTCCAATGGCTACGGTCCCTTCAAGGGCAAGACCTTTAGAATCGCGCACATGGCCGATGCCAAGCCGGAGGATCTCGAGCAGGTGCTCCATGAGATCGAGGACATCCTCGGCCTCGACGCCTAGACTGTGAAGGAGAAATAGAGATGTTTATCATTTTAGCCAACGATGGCATTGCAGAATCTGCAAAGCAGGAACTCGAGCGCCTGGGCTACCAGGTCGACACGACGAAATATGAGGGAGAATCTCTTCACCAGCGCCTCAAGGAGGTTGACTGTCTCGTCGTCCGCTCTGCCACCAAGGTCCGCCAGCCAGAAATCGATGCGGCGGCTGAGGGCGGCAGACTCAAACTGATCATTCGCGCGGGGGTCGGCATCGACAATATCGACGTCGACTACGCCAAGCAGCACGGCATCGAAGTGACCAATACGCCCGCCGCCTCTTCCAATGCGGTGGCAGAACTCGTCATCGGCCACATGCTGAGCCTGGCGCGCCACATTGCGAGCGCCAATCGCTCAATGGCCCGTGGTGAGTGGCTGAAGAAGCAGTATGACGGCACGGAAATCATGGGCAAGACACTCGGCATCATCGGTCTCGGCCGCATCGGCAGAACGCTGGCTGAGAAGGCTCAGGCTCTCGGCATGAAGGTCATCTACTTCGACCTCTTCCGCTTCGAAGAGGGCGAGGCTGAGCACGGCTGGGCCTATAAGTCGATGGACGAGGTCCTCGCGGAGGCCGACTATATCTCCCTCCACCTCCCATTTACTGGCGAGGCCGTGATCACGGAGGAGACCTTTGCCAAGATGAAGGACGGCGTCTATATCATCCAGGCCGCCCGTGGGGGCGTCATCGATGAAGAGGCCCTCGTCCGCGCCATCGAAAGCGGCAAGGTCGCAGGCGCCGCCCTCGACGTCTTCGAACGCGAGCCCCTGGACAAGCCCGAACTGATGAACTGTGATCGCCTCTCCCTGACTCCGCATATCGGGGCAGCGACCCAAGAGGCTCAAGATCGGATTGGTGACAATATCGTCTCGATTGTCAGCAGTCACTTCCCCATTTAGAGAGGAGTCTTGCGATGTCTGTCATCCGTCCCTTCAGAGCGCTCCGCCCCGCCCCTGGCAAGGCCGATCAGATTGCCTCCCTGCCCTATGACGTCATGAACCGCAGTGAGGCCCAGGCCATGGCTGAGGGCAAGCCGCTCTCCTTCCTGAACGTCGTCCGTGCCGAGATCAACTTTCCCGACAATGTCGATATGTACAGTGACGAGGTCTACGCCAAGGGGCGTGAGAATCTCCAGCGCCTCATCCGTGAGGGCCACATGGTCCAAGATGACGAGGCCCACTTCTACATCTATCGCCAGATTATGGACGGTCGCGTCCAGACGGGTCTCGTCGCCTGTGTCTCTGTCGATGAATACCAGACGGGCAAGATCAAGAAGCACGAGCTGACCCGCGCTGCCAAGGAAGTCGATCGCATCAAGCATTTTGGAACTTGTAATGCCAACACGGCCCCCATCTTCCTCACTTATCGACATATCGAGCGCGTGGACGAGATCATGCATGAGTACATCAAGCGCCACAAGCCGGTCTTTAACTTCACGACTGAGGATCATATCATGCACGTCGGCTGGGTCATCCAGGATCCCGATCTGACCCGCGAACTCATCCTCGAATTCGCCGAGCTCGACGCCCTCTACATCGCCGACGGTCACCACCGCTCAGCCTCTGCCGCCAAAGTCGGCGAACAGCGCCGGGCGGAGTTCCCGGACCGCGGCCCCGAGGCCGAGTTCAACTACTTCATGGCAGTCCTCTTTGCCGATCGCGACCTCTACGTCATGGACTACAACCGCGTCGTCCGCGACCTCAACGGCCGCAGCAAGGAGCAGTTCCTGACGGAGATCATGGAGAAATTCAGCGTGAAAAAGTATGAGGCTGGATTAGATCTCGAGCAGATTCGCCCGAGTGAGAAGGCGAATTACAGCATGTATCTCGATGGGGAGTGGTACGCCCTCGAGGCCAAGCCAGAGCTCCTCGCCCAGGCAGATCCCGTCGATCGCCTCGACGTCTCGATCCTCCAGCAGAACCTCCTCGCGCCAATCCTCGGCATCGGTGATCCGCGAGTCGATGAGCGCATCGACTTCGTCGGAGGCATCCGCGGTCTCGAGGAACTCGAGCGCCGGGTGGATAGTGGGGAAATGCAGGTGGCCTTTGCCCTCTTCCCAACTGCGATGGATGAACTGCTCGGCATCGCCGACGCCGGTGAGATCATGCCGCCTAAGTCGACCTGGTTCGAGCCGAAGCTGCGCTCTGGCCTCTTCGTCCACAGCCTCGACGACTAGAAAATGTTCAAAAAAAAGAGCCGCTCCAGACGGGGCGGCTCTTTTTGATTTCGGAAACCTAGAGCGGTTTGAGCTTGGCTGTGAAGTGCCGGAGGACGGGTGCCTGTTCGACAATCTCGTAGCCTCGAAGCGTCGATGCGCGTTCTTTAATCGCGGCAAAAGCCTCAACAATCTCCTCCAGATGGGCCTGCGTATAGACCCGGCGGGGGAGGCAGAGCCTCGTAAACTCCATTTCAGCCTCCGGCTGCACTCCCGTCTTGGGATCTGGGTCGAGCATGAAGGAGCCGACATCACAAGAGCGAATGCCCGCCTCGAGATAGAGCTCGATGGCGAGCGCCTGGGCCGGGAACTGATGATAGGGAATCTGGGGCAGCAGACGCTTGGCATCGACGAAGACGGCATGGCCGCCGATCGGATACTGTACGGGGATGCCGATCTCGCGAAGTCTCTCGCCGAGGTATTCCACCTGCTTGATCCGATAGTGGAGGAAATTGGGATCGATGCCCTCATAGAGGCCGATGGCGAGCGCTTCCAAATCGCGACCGGCGAGCCCCCCATAAGTGATGAATCCCTCCATCGGCACCGTATTGATCTTGACCTTCTCGTAGAGCTCGCGATCCTCCCGAATCCCGATGAGACCGCCCATGTTGACGATGGCGTCCTTCTTGGCGGACATGGTGAAGGCGTCGGCCAGCTTAAAGCACTCACGGACGATTTCAGAGATGCTCATCCCCCGACAGGCGTCCTCGCGCTCTTGAATAAAGTAGGCATTTTCGGCGTAGCGGGCCGCATCGATGACCAGGGGAATCTGATGGGCCTTGGCAATCTCAGAGACCTGGCGGAGATTGGCAAGAGAGACGGGCTGACCGCCCGCGGAATTATTGGTCAGAGTCATGATGATGACGCCGACCTGCTCGCCCTTGTCCTGGAGGAATGCGCGGAGGCGCTCGCAGTCCATGTTGCCCTTGAAGGGGGCATAGGACTCAGTGTCTCTGGCCGCAGGATCCACGAGATCCACGGCCTCGGCCCCGACGAGACCGACGTGACCCCGCGTCGTATCAAAGTGCATATTGGAGATCGATATTTGACCAGCCTTCAGCAAGATCGGGAAGAGGACCTTCTCCGCCGCGCGCCCCTGATGGACGGGCTGCATAAACTGATAGCCAAAGATATCTTCGACAGCCTCTGTCAACTTATAGTAGCCCCGAGCTCCGGCGTAAGCCTCGTCTCCCTGGAGCATGGCGGCCCACTGGGTCGAGCTCATCGCCCCCGTACCGCTGTCCGTCAAGAGATCGATGGCCACCCAGTCACTGCGCAGACCGAAGAGATTATAATGTGCCTCCTTCAAATAACGCTCTCGCTCGGTTCTCGTCGTGGTTGGCATCGTCTCAATCATCTTGATTCGAAATGGTTCACGTACATATTTAGCCATGCGTCAAGTATAACAAAAACTCTTAAAAAATCCTTCTTCGGAGGCTTTTTTCAAGTTAAAAATTTTTTAATAAGCGAAGCTCTCAATCAAGCGTGAAGATGCTTCATCATGTGTTAAACTTAATGTGTTAAACTTAGCGATAGTGAAAGGATGGAGCGAGGTCAAGATGCCAGATGAAACAATGACGAGACAGGGGCAAGCGAGTCTCGCCGTCGAAGCGACTGAGGCTAGCGTGAAGCAGGACTCCCTCTCGGGGGAGCTGCCTGATGCCCTCGACATCGTCATCTCCGTGCGGGATCTCTGGAAGATTTTTCGTCTGGGCACGACGGCGGTGAGAGCACTCAACGGGGTCAGCTTTGACGTCCGTCGTGGTGAGTTTCTCGCCATCGTGGGGACCTCCGGTTCTGGTAAGTCCACGCTGCTCAACATGCTGGCGGGCCTCGAGCGACCGAGTCGTGGCAAGGTCTATATCCATCAGCGGGACATCACGCGAATGAGTGAGCAGCAGCTCGTCAATTTTCGTCGTCAGCACATCGGCTTCATCTTCCAGAGCTTCAACCTGATTGCGAGTCAGACGGCCGAAGAGAATGTGGAACTACCTCTGGTCTTTCGTGGAGAAAGTCGTTCCAAGCGGCGTCGCAAGGCGCGGCAGATGCTCTTTTCGGTGGGGCTGCAGAAGAAGGTTCGCCACCGGCCCTTTGAGATGTCGGGCGGTGAACAGCAGCGCGTCGGTATCGCCAGGGCTCTAGTTGTCAATCCCGAGATCGTCTTCGCGGACGAGCCGACGGGGAACCTCGACAGCCGGACAACTGAAGAAATTTTAGCTCTCCTGCAGCGTATCGCCAAGGAAGAGAATCAGACCATGGTCATGGTCACGCACGATAATAACTTGGCCCAATACGCCGACCGCATCTTCCGCATCGTGGATGGTCGGATCGTGGCCATTGAGCTGGGGACAAAGCGCTATCAGCCGGAGGATATGGGAGGTCATGATGCACAGTAAATTGAAGAAAGTCTTTACGCCATTTCTGCTCATCTTAGTGATGAATCTCTGTCTGGGATGGCCCATCGGGCCCTCTATTGACCGAGGCGTGGTCCTCGCCACTGAGGCGACGGATCCTCTGGCCGATAGCGCCGTCAAGATTGTTGGCTCAGATCTTACAACCTATGTGCACAACGATAGCAAGCCGATCGTCTTTACCCTGCGACCCAATCGACAGGGGATCAAGATCAAGCAAGTGTCGATCCACAGTTCGAGCGATCCTCAGAAATTTCCTCTGGAAGAGAGTAAATTTGATTTTCAGGCGACCATCACCCAGCACCCCGATATCGAAGATGTCGTCGTCAGCTTTGGCGAGTATACTGTCAATCCCGAGGCTAAGGACGGCATCTACTACATCCGCCTGATCGTCACATATGAAGAGACTGTCAATGGTCAGCCTCAGGCCAAGAAACAAGAGCTCGACTACCGTGTACAGATAGGGAGCTCTGACGAGGTTGTCGCGCCTCCCGACAAGGATGAGGGTGAGACCAAGCCAACCCGCGATCCCAACAAGCCACCAGGGGAGGGCGTCGAGAAACCCGCCCTGCCAGATCCCGTCAATCGCAAGTCGATGCTGATGGTCAAGGAAGGGGATGTGCCCCGGCTCGAGCTCGGGCAAGAGATCAATCTGGTCCTGCCCATTATCAACCGTGGGGATCAGTACGTCCGTATTGTCAATATTCAGCCGCAGACACCCCTCGATGAGAACTTTCCCTTTGAAATATTAAAATCTGACTATACAAAGCAGCTCGAATTGCTGCTGGCCCCCCAGGGGGCACTCGGCCTCGACCTATATGGCACTTGCGTCGATGCCTCCATTGATTTTGGCCCCATGTACGTCAAGTCCGATCTGAAGAAGGGCTATTACAAGGTCGACTTCCTCGTCAAATATCAAGACTTTATGACGAAGAAGGACATCATCTACTACAACGAGTACGAGGGTCTCTACTACAGTCATGAGGGCTATAAAATCACACTGCCAGAAGAATTTTCTGAGGTAACCCTCTCCCTCATTTTCTATGTCAATGGTGTCGGCGAAGAGAAGCCGACAGAAGAAGTTAAAATTCCCACACCGCGCCTGATTTCCAAGGGCTTCACGACGACGCCCGAGCAGATCATGGGCGGCGATAAGTTCAGGCTCCGCCTGACGCTGGAAAATACCTCCACTGTGACGGCGGTGCAAAACGTCCGCCTGAGCTTTGACTCGGGAGAAGGCGCCCCCTTCTTGCCGACCGACGGTGCCACGACCAAGTACATCGACTACATCGCTGCGGGGGGCCAGTACGAGCTGATCTTGGACCTCCAGGCCTCGGCCAATCTCGAGGAGAAGATTTATCCTCTGAACCTCAAGATGGAATACGAGGACTACGCGGCCAAGGTCTACAATGCCGAAGAGACCCTCTCTCTCCAGCTTCATCAGGAGACGCGCGTCGGTATCTCGGGTGTCGAGGCCTATCCGGCTCAGCTCAGCGTCGGGCAGGAGGGAAACCTCACCTTCTCCATTCTCAACAAGGGTAAGAACAAGCTGAACAATGCCTCCATCACCTTCCCAGAGGGTGGGGCCGTCAGTGCTCCAGAGGTCTTTCTCGGCAATATTGACCCAGGTGCCGCCAAGGATGTCGACATCTCAATTATGCCTGAGAACCCCACAAATGGAGAAAAGATCAAGATCCAAATTCACTATGAGGATAGCAACGGCCAGCCAAAGATTATTGAAGAGGAATTGAGCCTCGAAGTCGTCGAGGCCATGCCTCCAGACGATATGTATCCCCCCGAGGGAGAGTTCCCAGGCGAGCCTGGAGAATTCCCCGGCGGAGATGACGAGGGTGGCAGCAAGTTCCCCATCTGGGCCTGGATTCTCATTATTCTCGCCCTCTTGATCGCTCTCATCGCTGTCCTCACAGCCCTGATGCGCAAGCGCAGACGGCAAAAACAAGCAGAGGAAGATGCGGAATTCTTCCGCCAGCTCGAGGAAGAACGACAGAATAGAAATCCTGGCGCGAGTCCCAAGACCTCGCCCAACGGGCAGAACGGCCATGGCTCCAAGGCGCAAAATGCTAACACGCCTAAGGCGTCGAATGGCAATGGATCGAAATCGTCAAATGGCAACGGATCCCGTCCTGGCGGCGGCTCTGTCGGCCCTGCAAAATCTGATCGACAGGCGCCTCGGCGGAGATAAGAACGCAGTATGCGCTTTACGGACCTCATCGGCATCAGCCTCAGAAACCTCTGGCGTAGGAAGCTCAGGAGTCTTTTGACTATTCTCGGGGTGGTCATTGGGACCACCTCCGTCCTCCTGATGCTCTCCATCGGCTTCGGCCAGCGGCGCTCCTTCCTCGAAGCTGTCAATCGGGAGGGAGGACTGACGAATATCGAGATCCACAGCAATGTGGGCTATAACCCCGACGGGACGAAATATGGCAATCCTGATGAGAAGCCACTGACAGATGAGATCGTGAAGCAAATCGAGGACCTCCCGCAGATCAAGGAGGTCGTCCCCTACCTCTCTATCGACTGCCTCTTCAAGCAGGGAAAGCGAGAGATGTGGTCTAATATCAATGGGGTGCCGCGGGCTTACCTAGATCGCATTGACTTGCCGATTGTCCAGGGCAAGAAAAGTTCGAATTTTCTCGCTCTTTATGTGGGCTACGACCGTCTCTTTAACTTTAGCGATCCCAACGCAAGACATGACCATTTTGACTGGGAGGCCATTCGTGAGGCGGGTCCCCAAGTCGACCTGATCAATGAGGACTTCTTTGTCATCTGGGATGTGCAGGCCCTCTATGCCTCCCAAGACCCTGCCTCTGGAGTTTCGAAGCCGAAGCGTTATCCCATGCGCGCAGCGGCGATCATTGGCACCGACAAGCAAGAACAGTGGAGCCCCTACAACTACGAGGTGTTCGTCCCCCTAGAGGACCTCAAGGAGGAGCTACATAGAGTATTTAAGGGCAAGGCCTGGCCTGGGCAACCTCGCCGAAAGAACGGCAAGCACACAGGCGAGATCGTCTACAACAAGCTCGTCGCGATCTCCCATTCCTATGATCAGACCAAGGACGCCCTCTTTGCCATCAAGGAGCTCGGCCTCCAGGGCAATTCCCCTGTTGAATACATCGAGGCGATGGAGAAGGAGAGCAAGCGCTCGCAGATGATCCTCGGCGCCATCGGCGGCGTCTCCCTGATCGTCGCCGCCATCGGCATCGCCAATACGATGATGATGTCGATCTACGAGCGGACCAAGGAGATTGGCGTCTTCAAGGTGCTCGGCTGCAGTCTCCACAACATCCGAAACCTCTTCCTCGCCGAGGCGGGCTTCATCGGCTTCTTCGGCGGCATCATCGGCATCAGCTTCAGTCTTCTCGGCTCTTTCTTCCTCAATCGCTATGGCGGCGCGCTCATAGCAGGGGGTCCTGGGATGATGGGCGGTGAGTCCACAACCATCTCCTATATCCCGCTCTGGCTGATTCCACTCGCTCTCTTCTTTGCCATCATGATTGGCATGCTCTCGGGACTCATGCCCGCCCGCCGCGCGATGCGTCTCTCGGCACTCGAGGCTCTAAGAAACGAGTAATCCCGCTCTGCCTGAGCCTACTTGGCTGGACTTATTCTCACTGATAAGCGAGAATAACCCATAGCTTCGTCTAGGAGGAGATGCATGGATAAGTATCAGAAACAATTGGCTGCCAACATGGCGCGCGTCAAGCGCCTCAGAGAGAATCCCCTCGGCTTCTATGTCTCAGCGGCTCTTGCCGGCTTCTATATCGGTCTCGGCTTCTTGCTCTCTCAGTACGCTAAGTCAGCCCTGGCGGGTCATCCCATGGGAGCGCTCGTCGCAGCCCTGCTCTTTCCGGTCGGCCTGGTCATGGTCATCTTTGCCGGTTCAGATCTCTTCACGGGCATCGTCCTCTCGATCAGCCTCGACCGCTTTCAGAAGCAAAACTCCCGGCTCGCCGGACTGAAACTCGGCCTCGCCGCCTGGCTCGGGAATTTCATCGGATCCTTTATCCTCGCCGTCCTCTTATATTTCAGTCGGACGGGCGGCACGGCACTCGACGAGACCATTTTGAATTCCGTCTCGGCAAAAGCCTCCCTCACCATCCCCGAGATGATTTTCCGGGGAATCCTCTGCAATATCTTCGTCTGCCTCGCCATCTGGATTGCCTATGCCCTCCAGTCTGAGGGAGCTAAGATTGCCATCTGCTATGCGCTGATCTCGGCCTTTGTCTTCCTTGGCTTCGAACACGTCGTCGCCAATATGTTTATCTTTAGCTATGCCGTCTTAAAATCTGGGGCACAAGTCGCTCTCATCGGCCAGACGATTCCTCTGATCTCGCTCTTGAAGAGTCTTCTCTTCGTCACTATCGGCAATATCATCGGGGGGGCGCTCTTTGTCGCCACGCCTTATCACCTCATTATGAGGCGCGAAATTAAAGACTTTTAGGAGGAGCTTTGCAAGCAGATTTATTGAGAGAGATTTCTCGGGAAGAATATTCCACGCTCTTTAAAGAGAGCCGTGAACCCTCGCTCCTGCAATCGCCAGCCTGGCCCGAGATCAAGCGGGACTGGGCGCCGCGGCGCTTTGTCTATGAGCGCGAGGGGAGGCCACGGGCGCTCGCGCAGCTACTCCTCAGACCTTTTCCCCTCGGCCAGAAACTGGCCTACCTTGCACTCGGGCCCATGCTTCTGTCAGTAGGGGAGGAGGGCGATCGACTGGCCTGTCTTGCCGCGCTGGCCACGGAGCTCAAGCGAGACCGTGGCTGCTTTCTCTTCAAGGTACAGCCGCCCGTCCTCCGCAAAGTCTTCCCGCTCGGCGAGGAGGAGCCAGAGGCTGACGAGGCGCGTGATCATGCTTTCCTCTCTGAGATGCGAGAGCTTGGATTCGTCCATACGGGTCTCGAGAGAGATCTGGCCAGCACGATTCAGCCTCGCTATCAGGCGGTCATCTACCGCGAGGACTGGCAGGCCGATCAGTATGCCAAGCTGCGTTACAATCTCCGCCAGCTCGAGCGACGTGAGGTCTCTGTCCGCAAGGCAGATCCTTCTGAACTCGAGCTCTTCCTGCGCTGCATTGAATGTACGGAGGCACGCCAGGCCATCAATTTGCGAGACAAGGAATATTTCCAGCGCTTCCTCGCCGCCTATCCAGAGAGCGCTCAAATCTTTTTGGCCGAAATCGACGCCCCAGAGGGTCGCCAGAAGGCAGAGGCCGAGCTCGAGCGTCTCGCGGCCGAAGTTCAAAACTGTCCCGAGCACGCGCAGAAGAAGCGGCGGCAGCTCGAGGAACAGCTGAGCTCTGCCGAGAAGATGGCCCTATTCTTTCGGGAACTTGGCGAGGTAGGCCGTGAGACCATAGCTGCAGGACTCCTCGTCCACCTTGGCGCCCTCAGCGAATTGCCCTATGCCGGAACGGATGAGAAATACTTCAATGTTCCCGCCTCCTGGGGGATTTACAATGCCGTCATTGAAGATGCCTTTCAGAACGGGGCTGAGCGTCTCAATCTCGGGGGCATTGACGGTCACTTCGACGACGGGCTCAGTCGCTTCAAGGCGCATTTTAATCCCCGCATTGAAGAAAATTATGGAGAATTCAATCTTCCCCTCGCGCCGCTCCGGGCTCGTCTATTTGATTTCCTCATGCGCATGAGGCAAAAATTTAGGAAGAATTAATCAATCGGGGCCAGCTTATAAGCTGGCCTTATCTATGACCCAACGTATTATAAAATCAAATATAATATATTGACCAAAAAGGGGAGGACTGCTATAGTTCTCTCGGCATTCTATGCTGGAAAATCTTTAAGGAGAACACAGATGCTGAAAAAATTTATGAGCCTGGCTCTCGCCCTCTTTTTCATCCTGGCGATGAGCGGCTGCGACTCTATGGCTGGCAAGACAGAGACCTCTGAGGTCGAGCTCGAAGCGAGTGATGCGACGAGCCCTGAAGCGGAGACCGAAGCTGAATCTGATGCCACCGCTGCTGAAACAAAAGAGAAGAGCGAATCAGAGACGGAGGAGACGGCTGAGGCAGAGTATCGAGACGTCATTCACGTTGCGCTCCCCGCAGCGCCTCCGACGCTCGATCCTGCGACAAGTTCCTCGCAAATCGTCTGGGACATCAGCCAGAATATCTTTGAACCGCTCTTTACGACGGACGCCGAACTGAATCCCCAGCCGATGCTCGCCGAGTCCTATGAGGTCAATGAGGAGATGACGGTCTACAGCTTTAAGCTCCGCCCCGACTTGAAGTTCCACGATGGCAGTGCTGTCACCGCCGAGGACGTCGCCGTCTCGATGGCTCATTGGAACGAGGTCAATGGCCGCGCTAAGAAGCTCTTTGGTGAGGGGAAGTGGGAGGCCATCGATGAGCTGACCGTCCAAGTGACCCTGCCCGAGCCTGCCACGGATCTACTGACCCTGATGGCGGCGCAGACCTGCTATCCTGCGATCATGCCCGCGCGTGTCCTCAAGAACTACGATCCTGAGAAGGGCATCTCCGAATACATCGGCACCGGCCCCTATAAGTTCGTCAAGTGGACGCCAGATGTCTCCATTGAACTCGAGGCCAACCCTGACTACGCCCCCAGAACGGAAGAACCCTCTGGCTTCAGTGGCCGACGTGAGGCCTTGACTGAAAAGGTTGTCTACTATTTCGTCACGGATGCGGCGACGCGTATTGCAGGCCTCCTCGCAGGGAACTACGACATCATCGACAGCGTCCCTAATGAGAATTATGCCGATCTCGCCCAGCGCGACGACATCACGTTGCTGACCGATGAGGGCGGCACGACCACGCTCTTTTACAATGTGCAGGAGGGCATCCTCGCCGATCCGAAGATGCGTCATGCGGTGCAGGCGGCTCTGAACTTTGACCTGATCATGGCGGGTGCCTATATCGAGCCCGAGCTCTATACCCTCGCCCCAGGCTATATGAATCCGAACTCTGCGCAGTGGGGCACGGATGCCGGCGCCGAGATCTACAATCAGAACGATGTGGCCAAGGCCAAAAAACTGATGGAAGAAGCGGGTTATAAGGGTGAGCCTATTCGTATCCTGACGACGCCTGACTACAAGGATATGTACGACACCTGCCTCTTCATCGTCGACCAACTCGAAGCTGCAGGTTTCAAGACTGATTTCTTAGAATTTGACTTCCCGACCTTTATGGAGAAGCGCCAGGATCGAAAGAGCTGGGATCTCTTCGTCACGACGAACTCCTACCAGCAGACGCCGCCGCAACTCCTCGTCCTCAATGAAGACTGGGCCGGGGCAAATGACCCGAAGATCTCCGAGCTTTCGCTCGCGATCCGCCAGGCCAAGACGCCCGAAGAGGCGAGTGAGCGCTGGGCCGAGCTCCAGGGCTTCCTCTACGACTATCTCTCCTCCTCGGCCGTCGGTCAGTACAAGGATCTGATCGCCGTGACGAAGCGGATTGAAAACTATCAGTTCCAGCAGGCTCCGCTCGTCTGGAACATCAGAGTAAAAAAATAAGTTTTGAGCTCGGGGCTGCGGCCCCGAGCTTTTCCTATGTCTCTTCGCTATATCTTAAAACGCATTCTGGCGATGCTGCCGACGCTACTGATTCTAAGTCTCATCGTCTTCTCGCTCCTCTATCTGGCGGGGGGATCGCCAGCGGCGGCCATTCTCGGCATGGAGGCAGAGCCCGAGGCCATTGCCGCACTCAATCTAAAGCTCGGCTTCGACCGCCCCTTCTGGCAACAGTATCCCGAGTGGCTCGGGCGGGCGCTCCGAGGAGATCTCGGCCCCTCGCTTTTTTTAAATGATTCTGTCGCTTCAATTTTAAAAGATAAGTTCTGGACGAGTCTTGAGCTCGCCCTGATCGCCCAGCTTCTCGCGCTCTCATTAGCCCTGCCCCTGGCACTTCTTGCCGCCTCTAAGCGGGGTTCGCTCATCGATCGCCTCTTGACCACGCTGGCGACGGCACTGCCAGCGCTGCCCTCCTTTGTCCTCAGTCTCCTCCTCATCCTGATTTTTGCCGTCGCCCTCAAAGCTCTGCCAGCTGCGGGCTACCAGGAGATCAGCGCGGGCTTCTGGCCACACTTTCGCTATTTGATCCTCCCCGCGACCGCTCTCGCGCTCGGCCAGGCCGCGGTCCTCTTTCGCCTCTCCAGGCAGAAACTCGAGGAGCTGCGAGCCCGGCCCTTTGTCGAGCAATTGCGGGCGCGGGGCCTCTCCGAGGCTCAGATCATGCGCCGACATCTCCTCAAAAATGCGGCGCTCCCGATCCTCACGCTCAGCGGCGAATACTTTGCCTCCATCCTCGCTGGCGCTGTCATTGTCGAGACCATCTTTACGATTCCAGGCCTTGGCCTGCTCGTCATGAACGCCATTTCGCGCCGCGACATCTTCCTCATCCAGGGCGTCGTCCTCTTGACGAGTCTCATCTATCTCGGCGTCAATCTTATCCTCGACATCCTCTATGCCCTCATCGATCCGAGAATCCACTTGGAGCAGGAGCAGTAGATGAAGAGAAGACGACATTCCCTGGCCCTCTACTATCTCTTAGGACTCACGCTCCTCTGCTTTCTCCTGCCTCTCTTCCTAGAGCTCGACCCCGTTCGCATGGATCCGACGCGGCGCCTCGCGCCGATCAGTCTCGACCTACCCTTCGGTGCCGATCGCTATGGCCGCGATCTCTTTGCCCAGATTATCTATGGGGGACGGGTCTCCCTGAGTCTTGCAGCTGTGACGACGCTGCTCTCGCTTGGCATCGGAACGACGATTGGACTCTACGCCGCCTTCTACCCACGTTTTGACAAGCTGATCATGCGCCTCGTCGACGCCATGATGGCCATTCCAGCGATCCTCTTGGCGATTGCGCTGATGACCCTCTTTTCGGCCTCAGCTGGCAATATCATCCTAGCTCTGACCCTGGTCTACACGCCGAGTGTCGCCCGCCTGGCGCGAGCGACGGCCATGCCCATCCGCAGCGAAGCCTATATCGAGGCTCTGCAGATAGCGGGCGCCAGCAGATCGCGGCAAATCTGGCATCACGCGCTGCCGAATCTCTGGCAGGGCCTCTTTATCCGCTCTGCCTTCATCTTTTCGGAGGTCATCATTTCCGAGGCGGCCCTGAGCTTTCTCGGGGCGGGTCTTGCGGCCAGGACCCCGAGCTGGGGCAATATCATTGCCGCAGCGAAGCTCGATTTTATGAAGGCACCACGACTCATCCTGATCCCCGCCTTCTTTATCTTTTCGCTGCTCTTTGCGCTCGCGACTGTCGGCGATTTCTATGGGGCCGAGCGCGTGCTCCCGCGGCGTGGCCGACAGAAGAAATCACTGCCGTCCGAGCCGGGAGAGGATCTTTCAGAAGATCTTCTTGCGCTCAGAGACTTGCATTTGAGCTATGCGACGGCCGAGGGTCAGAAGACGATTCTCAAGAATCTCAGCCTCGAGATCGCGGCAGGCGAAGTCGTGGCGCTCCTCGGAGAGTCGGGCAGTGGCAAGTCGAGTCTTGCCCGCCTCGCGCTCAGCCTCATCGACAGCCCAGAGGCGGAATACTCAGGGCAAATTCTCTATGCTGGCACTGCGATGCCGCTCGGCAGTCCCGAGGCGATCAGGCTACGCGGCCAGACAATTGCCCTCATTCCTCAAGATCCGACGGCGGCCCTCGATCCCCTCCAGCGCATTGAGGCCGCCTGTGAAGAAGTCCTGGCGCTGCAGCATCCTGGCCTCAACCATGCGGAGCGCCGCGCGCGCATCTACGAGGCGCTGCGTCTTGCGGAAATTGAGCCCAGTCAGAGAATTCTGAGATCCTACCCGCATCAGCTCTCGGGCGGGCAGAAGCAGCGTATCCTCATTGCCCTCGCCCTCCTCCAGGGAGCGCAGTTCCTGATCGCGGATGAGCCGAGCTCGGCCCTCGACAGCCGACTCCGCCGAGGACTGATCGAACTCTTTCAGCGGCTCAGCCAGGAGCAGGGGATAGGGATTCTCTTCATCACCCATGAACTATCGCTCTTAGAGGACTTTGCCGAGCGCATCCTCATCTTAGAAGCTGGCGAGATCGTCAGTGAAGTCGGAGCGAATCCTCGGGCCGAAGAGATCGAGCAGCCCTATGCCCGCGCGCTCTTTGCAGCGCAAGAGACAGTATGCCAGAGAAAAGTGACAAAGCGAGGTGATATTCTCCTCAGCGTTCTAAATCTCGAGATCAGCTATCGCAAGCAGATCACGGGAGCCTGGCGCAAGCAGAGCTTCACGGCGGTGGCAGATCTCTCCTTTGACCTCGCCAGAGCTGAATGCCTCGCCCTGGTCGGCGCCTCAGGCTCGGGCAAGAGCTCCTCTGCTCGTGCCATTGTCGGCCTCACCCCGCAGAGCGCGGGAGAGATCCTCTGGCGCGGCGTGCCGCTGGCAGATCTGGCGCGAGAGGAGCGCCAGAAGATTCAGATGATTTTCCAGCATCCGCAGAGCTCCTTCGATCCGCGCCAGAAAATCGAGGCGGCTTTGAGAGAAGTGGCAAAAGTTCGCGCTCGTGACGTGAGTCGAGAAGAGCTCGAAGAAGTTCTGGCCAGAGTGAAGCTAGAGGCTGGCAGCCTCGATAAATACCCCTTGCAGTTTTCTGGGGGACAGGCGCAGAGACTGGCCCTCGCACGCGCCCTCCTCATGGGCGCGGAGTTCCTAATCCTCGATGAGGCCCTCTCGGCCCTCGACATCCTGATCAAAAGGGAAATCATGGACCTCTTGATCGAGCTACAGGAGAGAGAGGGACTCGCCTACCTCCTGATCACCCACGATCCCAAGGAGGCACGCTATCTCGCGCATCGCGTCCTCGATCTCGACGCCGCCTCAAGAGCGAAGTCTCAGAGCATGACAGGCTGAGGCACTTCGAGGAGGGCTCGAGCCGGCCAGGCGAGGTAGCCCCCGCGCTCCAGCCTTTTGACCTCCTGCGCTTGAGGCCAGCAGAAGTAGAAGGCAGAGCCACTGCCCGTGAGCTCGAGCGGATACTGAGCATATGCGGCAAAAGCCTCAGAAATCTCCTTCCTCTCCTTCTCGTAGAGAATTGAAAAATCATTGGCCGTCGAATGCCAGAGAGCCTCGGGGAGCGTCTGGCGATAGGCATCGAGACGGGCGTAGGCCCCTGCGGTCGCGGCGGACTCTCTCGGGAAGATCAGAAGATATTGAGCTGCTTCGGGACGGCGAGGACTGAGCTCTGTGCCACGTCCCGTCGCTCGCGCGCATGTGCTCTCTAAGAGAAAGAAAGGAATGTCCGAGCCAAGCTCTGCGGCGATCTGCATCAGCTCCGCCTGATAAGAAGCAGAGTGAATCGTCTCTGGGCTCAAGAGGCCCTCTGCCACTGCCCATCTCCCTAGAATTTTCAGAGCCGCCGCCGCGTTAGAACTCCCGCCCCCGAGACCAGCGCCCGTGGGGGTGGCTTTTGCCAGATGCCAGTGCCAGGCATAGCGGGCCGTTGAGGGTAAAAATCGCTCGCTCCAGAGGCGCTGCGCCCGGAGGAGGAGATTATTCTCTGATTTGAGCTCGCTTTCGAGATGCGTGATCTCGCCTTGCTGTGCGAGGAGGGACTGGCAGGGGGCGAGGAAGCGAAGCTCGAGACTCTCACCTGAGCCAGGGCTCACCGTGAGCTGCAGGCTGTCGCCAAGATCGATCATCTGCATGAGACTGTCGATCTCGTGATAGCCGTCGGCACGAAGCTTTGCGGAAACTTTCAGACTCAGGTTGAGCTTGGCCGGTGAGAAGATTTGTAGACGCAGATGTTGCATCACCTAGGCCAGGAAGTCGGCGCCACTGCGCTCGAAGCCCTCCCCCACGACCTCGCTGACGTCGTGGACGACGATGAAGGCACGGGGGTCGATCTCCTTGACAATCGCCTTGAGCTTTGGGGCCTGGCGCGAGGAGACGACACAGTAGAGCATGTCGCGCTCAGCGCCCGTATACATGCCACGGGCGGGGACCAGAGTCACCGAGCGATCGAGCTCGGCAAAGACGGCCTCTGAGATCTCCTCCTTGTGCTCCGAGATGATGTAGACCGCGCGGGAGAAGTCGAGTCCTGAAATCGTGATGTCGGTAAATCTTGCGGTAAACCACATGGCGATAAAAGAGTACATGGCGAGGAGAATCGCGTGATTACCTTCGTCACGATAGAAGAAGAGGGTCGAGGTCACGATGACCACATCCAGAGCCATTAGGAGATTGCCGATCGTAAGATTCGGCCAACGACGGTGGAGGACGACAGCGAGGACATCCGTGCCGCCCGTCGTATAGCCGCCGCGGAGAATGAGCCCCATAGAGATGCCGAAGAGAATGCCGCCAAAGAGTGCAAAGATCAGGGGGTCGGGGTGGTGGCCACTCTCGAGAGCCACGTTGAAGTAGCGGTCGAACCAGCCCTCGGTCAGCGGACGGAGGAGGTCGAGGACCAGCGAATAGACAAAAGTTCCGACAATTGAGCGCCAGACAAAGGAGAAGCCGATCTTCACCCAGCCGAGGATGAGAAGCGGAATGTTCAGGAGGATGACGAGCGTTCCGAAGTTTAAGAACTCGCCCTGTCCCGTCAGCTGATAGATGATAGAGGCTGCGCCCGAGACGCCACCCATTGTAAACTTTGTCGGAACAAAGAAAATATTGAGGGCAAAGGCCGAGAGCACACTGCCCGCCAAGAGATAGAAGACACCGATCCAAAAGCGCTTGGTCTTAAAGTTGGCGATATAGGCTCCTGCGTGGTGTTTGAGACTTTTTCCTTGCATCATCTCCTCCTGAAATTGTAATGCTTGCCTTGATTATACACAGGGGAGAGAGTTGGCGATATCCGCTGTGACATTTTCCTGCCTCGAAGGCTATTGAAATGAAATAAACACTAGACTTTGCATATGGGAGCATATATCATGGAGATGCTTGCTCCTGGACATTGAGACGGGAGAGTCTGGAGGCTGCGTTATGACACGTAAAGAGTTGAAGCTCCTCTTCTTGAACAGGCCTGGTTTCATAGTTCTCATCTTATGCACGATGCTTTGTTTATTTCTCGCAAGCGAGATTAGCCATGTCTTCGATTACGCGCTCCCTCGAGAAAAGGTTAAAGCTCTGGAAGGACCCTACGATTCGATACGTTTAGCGCAATTTCAGAACAGTGTTAATTTGCAAGAATCCGTCTCGGACTATGACTATAAGTCTCCAGATGAGGGTCAGAGGAGACTAGAGAGTCTACTGTGAATAATATGTCTATGGACGAGAGCGACTGCAAAGAGAAATTCAAGAGCTGGCAGAGAAACCGCTCTCTGCGGGGATCACAGCAGAGATTGAGAAGAGACAAGAACTCCTCGATCATCCTCAGTTTTATCTGACCACGCGCTGGTCCGATTTTTTCTCAGAATTTTCAAGTAGCAATTCATATATTCCCTATATTGTTGTCACGGGTCTCATCGCCTTCTGCTTTGCCATCAGTAGTATCGAGCGCTCCTTCAAAACATTGAAGATCATCAAAAATACGAGAATGGGTCTCTTGGGTCTCAGCCGCTCAAAGATCCGTGCCTGCACCATTATGACGATGAGCATGGGCTTTCTCATCTATTTGATCTCCTTCTACCTGATCATCGGTCGCTCTTATCAACTCTCACATTTGAGTCTCAAGCTCTCTGTCGCCATGATGGGCATCTATCAATTCGACCACAGCCTCTTCACTGTCGTACTGACAAACTTTTCTTTCTGGCTCGTGGCCATGATGGTTCTTACGTCATTCCTCGTCTTGATTTCGACACTCAGTCAGAACAATATCCAGGCACTATTCATCTCGCTCCTCCTCCTGATTGCTCTGCCGCTGACCCTGGCAGCTGTAGATCTGAGACCAATGATCTTCCCCACCAATATCATGGGATCCTTTGATCGTATCTATCACTTGGATCTGAGCGAACAATTGGCAGGACAGGGCTACTTACTACATATGATCAAGATGAGTGGAATTCCTCTGCTTGTCATCTTTGTCAATTCCCTCTTGAGCCGCCGAGCTTTTCTAAAATGGGAGATCTAAGGAGCACATTATGTTAGAGCTGAACCATCTCGAAAAATCTTATGGTAAAAACAAAATCATCCATGAGCTCAACTATCGTTTTGATCGTGGCATCTATGGACTCTTAGGGCCGAACGGAGCAGGCAAGACGACCCTGATCAATATGATCGCGGCAGCCAGCATGCCGACGGCTGGAGAGGTGCTGTACCGAGGCCAGAATATTCTTAAGGATGGCCAAAAATACTATGCTTCTCTCGGTTATCTCCCCCAGGAGGATTGTCTCTACCCGAACTTCACGGCTGAAGAATACCTCTTCTACTTTGCGGCCATGAAGGGGCTCCCAAGAGATCTGGCTGTGCAGAGAATTGAAAAATTGTCGAAGATTTGCCACCTCGACACAGAACTCAAGAAAAAATGTGGCCGATATTCTGGCGGTATGAAAAGACGGCTGGGATTGATCCAAGCGCTCTTAAATAATCCGCGTGTCCTGATCCTCGATGAACCTACCTCGGGGCTCGATCCCATGGAGCGAATGAGTCTCCGCAACTTAATTGTCTCACTGGCCAGGGATCGGGTTGTTATCTACTCCACTCACATCGTTCCAGATATTGAGCAAATAGCAGAGAGAATCATCTTTCTGAAAAAGGGTCGCATCGTCCTCGAGGGCAAAGAGCGTGAATTGCTGCAGAGAGCGGAGGGCAAGGTCTGGGAACTGATCATTGATGGCAGAGAACTCGAGTGTTTTGCGAGACAGCATAAAATCATCTCCTCGAGACAGATGGATTCTAATCAATTGAAAGTTCGCTACGTCTCCGATGATAAGCTTCCTCAAGCTCGTCCCGTTCCGGCCAGTTTAGAGGACCTTTTTGCTGAGGTCTTTAAATAAGGAGAGGCCCATATCTAGCCCAGGGGGGAGACGAGAATGCTCATCAAATATGAAATGAAGAAAAAATACAAGTGGCTTATTCTACTCGCTGCCCTGATCTTGCTCTTTCTTTCTTTTCTGACGGCCTTCAGATCAAAGAAATATCAAAGCGCTGCAGACAACCGCTTTATTCGTGAGGCCAATGAGCAGAAAAGAGAAATGAATGAAGAGGAATTTTTGGCTTGCCTCGACTATGTCGAAGAGCAGGAGAAAGATGCCTTCCGCTTAACGGGAACTGAGCGCGAGCGCTATGTCTATTCTCAAATCTATTGCGAGAAATATGCTGAGCTCCTCAGTCTCAAGAGAGTACTGGAGAAGGGCGCCGCGACAGAGCGCATCGAGCGCAGAATGGCAGAATTGAAAAGCTTTTATCATTCAGATCTGCAGGGAACGATGGAGAAGATCCAGGGCAATCTATGGGTCTATCTCTTATTTATCGCGCTCTTTTTCTTTGCATCTCTCTATAGTGAGGATAAAGAATACGTCTCGAAATTGCTCGCCTCGGCGCCGCTGTTTCAGGCAAATATAGAGGAGGTGTCTTGAATTTCAAAGTATCTCTCTCTTTTAAGCGTTGAGCTTGGTGGAGAGATAAATTGAGCATCTTGGCTAAATCATCTGTTCTCATATTTCCATTTGCACACTCGTTGATTAACACCAGTCGACGTTTCTCCTCCTGACTGATCTCAATATTCATACGGAGGAATTTTACAAAAGGCTTAAAGTAGGAGGCGACATAATCGCTGATTAGTTAGAAGCGACATAATCGCTGATTACTCACACTGACTGCACTTTTCTTGAAAATTCCAATTATTTCAATTATTATACTCTTATAAGTATTCCAAACGGGCGATGATGAAAACATATTAGTCAATATTAAAAATGGGGGATCATAATGGGAAAAAGAAAAGGTGAGCTGCTTTCTTTTGCTGCACTTATA
>JAFAAL010000011.1 GCA_023426575.1 Bacillota bacterium | reverse complement strand
GCAATTATCACAGCGACTCGGGCTATCGTCACTGTCTCGAGCTCTTCAGGGCCAAGGAGCGTTCCAAGCCACGTCCGACAGCCGTCTTTGCCTGCAATGACCTGATGGCGATGGGAGTCCTCCAAGCACTCTCAGAACTCGGGCTCTCCGTGCCCGAAGATGTCTCAGTCGTGGGCTATGACGATATCTTCATGGCCGACCTGCCCCAGGTCAAACTCACGACGATCCGACAGCCGATCGATAGCCTCGGGCGTCTAGCTGTTGACATTCTTCTCCATCAGGAGGATGAGGTCCTGGCCTCAGATGCCCTCCGCCCGCGTCTCATGCAGCGACGAACGACTGCTGCCCCCATCTAACTGGGCAGGCTGCTCCCAGAGTCTCAGCGATTGTCCTATGCCCTTGGCTTTGGCATAGCGATAGATCTCCGTGCCCATGGCCACGTCAAAAACGGGCATCCCCACGGCATAGAAGATGGTGCGGCTCCCCTTCTTTAATTGATAGTGAGAGGCCATGACATCGCTGAGTGAAGGATGCTGGAGCAGCGGCTTGATCTCACCGCTATTGATCAGCGCATAAACGGGTCCTGCAATGTACTGGCCATAGTAATCGGCCATGGTCTCGGCCTGGGCAGCGCCCGCCATGTACGACTGGTGCAGGGGAATGTGATCGAAGATCAACTCTGACTCTGTAAAGAGTTCAACGGGTCCCGTCGCCTGCCCACTGAGCAAGAGACAGGCGTCGCTGCGAAGCCACTTGGGATCAATCTCGAGGGCTTTGAGGCGCGAGGCAGCGGCCGTGATGAGTTCGGCATCGGCGAGCGCTTCTGGCATGCTCTCTGCGATCTCGACCTCAAGATCCGCCTCTTGGCGAATGCGCGCGGCGAGTCGCTCAGCGGCGCTGGATCTGAGATCATAGAGGGAGATTTTCTCAAGCTCTGCTTTCGACTGGAGGAGATGGAGGACGCAGGATTCATTGATCGGGCCACAGGCGAGGACCGCCAATTTGCGACAGGGTTCAGGACGCAGCCATTGAGCTGCGAGGGCTGGAATCGCCCCTGTTCTCGCGGCGCTCAGGAGATTGGCCGACATCAGGCAGAGCGGCGCGCCCGTCTCGACGTCATTGAGCATGAGGGTCAGGATGGAACGGGGCAGCCCCTTCTTGATATTCTCCACATTGGAGCCGTACCACTTGTTGCCGACCATGTGGAAGCGTCCGCCCAGATAAGCAGGCATGGCGTAAAAGCGGCGATCCGGGGCATGGAGAGGCATCCTGGGAAAGGGGGACTCCCTCGGGAATATGATGCATTCCCCATGACTACAGTGATCTGTCCCTCCCATGAGATAATCACCACTCCCCAAGAGGCCAAAGACCTCGCGGCAGATCTCTATTGTCTTCTTGCGGTCGTTGACGCCCGCCGCTATTGTGTCTTCTTCGTCTAAATATAAAAAGTCAATTCTGCTCATAAACGCTCCTTCTCATCTCATTGTAGCAATTGATGAGAAAGAGGACAAAAGTGCTGCTGCGATCGTCTACCGACAAACTTATCTATCTTTATGCTAAAATCAAGCTATAGATACAAAATTCACGCAAGTGACATCGCCTCCCCGAGAGGCTGGAAAGGAACATCAGATGAGAATTATTGTTGTCGGCGCCAATCACGCGGGAACCGCAGCCATCAATACGATGCTCACTCACTACCCTGAGCATGAGATCGTCGTCTATGACCGCAATAGCAATATCAGCTTCCTTGGCTGTGGCATGGCCCTCTGGATCGGTGAGCAGATCCAGGGCTCGGACGGGCTTTTTTATTGCAGCGCTGAGAAACTTCGCGAGGGCGGCGCTGAGATCCATATGGAATCCGAGGTCCTCTCCATTGACCCTCAGAAAAAAGAAGTCCGCGTCCGTCTCCAAGACGGACAGGAGATCAGCGATCACTACGACAAGTTGATCCTCGCCACGGGATCTCTGCCCATCGACCCGCCCCAGCTCCCTGGGCTCGATCTGGAAAATGTCTACCACGTCAAACTCTTTCAGGATGCCGAGGCCGTCATCGACGCCCTCCATGAGAAGCCAATTTCAAGGGTGGCCGTCGTCGGTGCTGGATATATCGGCGTCGAGCTGGCTGAGGCCTTTCAGCGCCATGG
Source organism: Bacillota bacterium (assembly GCA_023426575.1). Taxonomy (GTDB): domain Bacteria; phylum Bacillota; class Clostridia; order Saccharofermentanales; family DTU023; genus JAFAAL01. The sequence goes on along the minus strand of JAFAAL010000011.1, from coordinate 24,469 downwards.
CAAGGAGGTCATCCTCATCGATGCCGCAGAGGACTGCCTCTCCTCATACTACGACAAGCCATTTACAGACCTCATGGCCGAGAACCTGCGAGAGCACGGCATCCAGCTAAAATTTGCTGAGAAGCTCCAGGCCTTTGAGGGGACTGATAAACTCGAGAAAGTCGTGACCGATGGCGGCAGCTATGAGGTCGACATGGCCGTCCTCTGCATCGGCTTCAAGCCAAATACCGCCCTCGCCAAAGACCAGCTCGAGACCTTTAAGAACGGCGCCTACCTCGTCAACCGCCGTCAGCAGACCTCCGATCCCGACATCTATGCCATCGGGGACTGCGCGACCCTCTTTGACAACTCCATCAACGATGTCAACTACATCGCCCTAGCGACCAATGCCGTCCGCTCAGGTATCATCGCCGCCCACAATGTCTGCGGGACAGAGCTCGATTCTATCGGTGTGCAGGGGTCCAATGGCATCTGTATCTACGAACTCAAGATGGTCTCTACAGGTCTCACCGTGGCCAAAGCCGAAAAAGCGGGCATCCCCGTCAAATTCAGCGACTTCGAGGACCTGCAGAAGCCGGCCTTTATCGAGAGTGAAAATCCAAAGGTTAAGATCAGAATCGTCTACCGCTCCGACAATCGCCAAGTCGTCGGCGCACAGATGGCCTCGCACTGGGATATGACCATGGGCATCCACCTCTTCTCCCTGGCCATTCAAGAGAAGGTGACGATCGATCGCCTCGCCTTGACGGATATCTTCTTCCTCCCCCACTTCAATCAGCCCTATAACTACATCACGATGGCTGCGCTGGGGGCCGAGTAGGATCTGCTTCCCTCTACGGGAGTCCCATCCAAGAGATGATCAGCGGCGGGATATTTCCCGCCGTTGATCATTTCCCTACTCCTGCTCTATAGAAATAATAACCGAGGTGGAGGGCTATTGAGACGGCGAGGACAGCGAGGCAGACGCTCAGCGAGAGCGTCGTCTGAGATGAGTTCAGAAGAAAGAAGCCCAGCGCCATCCAGCTCAGAGAGTAAGCGCTGAGCTCATACGCCTTGATGGACTTCTCCCAGCTGATCGGGACAAGTCGGAAGGCGAGGAGATGATAGACTGTCATTTTGAGGCAGAGGCCATGGGTGAGAAAGACGAGAAGGAGGGCGAGGAGGCCGAGCAGCAGCGCAGAGAGCAGGGAGGGGATCTGTGTCTTGAAAACTTTTTTCCAGAAGCGACGACGCCAGACCTTGTGCAAGCCCTCGACCGTCAGAGGATCCGGGAGAGGCGCAGCGTCCCGCACAATGCCCCGCGTCAAGGCAGAAGTATCGCTGGAGGAGGCTTTTGCCGCATGGATATCTGATCTCAGCTTGCGCGCCAAGATGACAAAGGCTCCATAGTAATAGGGAAATTTCAGGAGGCTGACGACGGCCAAGGCGGGAAAAGAGACAGAGCGACAACGTCTGCAGACAATAGTTGCCGATCAGAATCGCCGTATATCTCATGAGGAGATAGCGCTTGGCAGGCATTCTCAGAAAGTGAATGAGATAGGACTCGCTCTCCGAGCTAGCGGGAAAAAGATTTCTATTCAATGCGGCTCCGAGCAGGGTGTAAAAGAGCCAGATCGCCAGAAACGAGGCCAAGCTCTGCTCAGGCGCAGCCTGGGCCGTCTGGAGGCTCTCCAGGGGGTGGAGAAAATGCGTTAGCGCACGTCGGCTCGGGTCCAAGTGACAGGCCGTGGCGACCACGGAGAGCCAGAGGATGAAGCTGTTGTAGCAGAGAATTTTAAAGATCTTGCCCAGCAGCTTCAAAAAGAGGGTCGGATAGCAGAGGGACTCCTTTAGCTGATGTCGCCGAAAAATCTCGGGCGGGATAAGACGGCCGATCAGGGGGAAGATTTTCAAGCGAGAGAAGAGGTGATTGACCGCAATGGTTGATTTCAAGCGCGCCTGCAATTGAAAGGCCGCGCGCACACTGAGCTCTGGCCCGCTCATGAGAGGACCTCAGTCCCATCGTCCGGGCTCTCGCTCGCACCCTCTTCTGCGACATGTCAAAGACTTTCAATAATCCGCTGACGATAGGCGCCCTGATCCAGCGACTCACGGGGGAGAAGCTGAATCCGTCCGTTTTGCAAGAGCAAAATCTCATCACAGAGATCGAGCGCCAGATCGAGAATATGCGTCGAGAGAATGGTGATCTACTGGGCCTTGAACTGTCTCAGCACTGCCTTGATCTCCTCAGCCGCCACCACATCCACCGAGCTCAAAGGCTCATCCAGCAGCAAAACGGGCCGCTCGAGGAGGAGATTGGCCATCATCAGGAGCTTGTTCTTCATGCCATGGGAATACTCGTTGAGCAGCTTGTGACGATCGCGCTCCTCAATACTGAGACTGTCAAAATACGAGGCAATGAGCGCCTCCCGCTCATCCCGCGGCAGCGCTGGCCGGTGGGCATCAATGAAAAACTTTAAGAACTCATAGCCCGTCAAAAACTCAGGCACAGAGGGTTCAGAAGTGACAAAAGCCAGCTGATCGCTCTGCAATGGCTCTCGTCGCCCCTCTCGACAAAGCGTGAACTCCCCCGCCTGGACAGGCAAATCCCGGATGAGGCAGCGGAAAAAGGTCGTCTTCCCCGCCCCATTTCTACCGAGAAGACCATAGATCTTCCCCTCTTCAAAGACGAAGTCGATCCCTCGGAGCACTGCGTTTTTATCGTAGCTCTTCTGTAGCCCTTTGATCTCTACTTACATGGCTCCCATCCTCTCCTCAATATCTGCTTCAGCGTCTTATGATTTTGATCTCATCCTTTCGATCCCCTCCCCTTAAACAAGCTCTTGATCCTCTCCCAGAGACTCAGCGCCTCTGCGACGGGTGCGCGCTCTCCTTGCTTCCTGGCAGCCTGGCGCTCAGCCTGCGCCTTCCTGGCGAGCTCGGCGTCTTGGAGGAATTGATCCTGAGAAGAGCGCTGTCCGGAAAGTTCCTGATACTCCCCAGTCGGCAGCATCTTGCGGCCCTTGAGATCGTCTTGCCACTGCGTCTCGAGGTAGTCGATCAGGCGCTGGCGAATCTCGCTGTCGTAGATGGGGACGGCAATCTCCACCCGTCGTTCCGTATTGCGCGTCATGAGATCTGCTGAGGCGATATAGCAATCCTCCTCATCGCGGCCGAAGACATAGACTCTGCTGTGCTCGAGGAAGCGGCCGACCACGCTGTGAATCTCAATCCCGTCCGTATAGCCAGGGACGCCGGGGAGGAGGCAGCTGATGCCCCGGATGATCAGGCGGGCTCGGCCGCCCGCTTGGCTCAGGCGGACGAGGGCATCGCAGACCTCCTTGTCGGTCAGGGAGTTGAACTTGCAGAAGACATAGCCGTCCTCGCCGCGCGTAATCTCGCGCTCGATCAGGCTCATGATCTTCTGCTTAAAGGAGGTGGGCGCCTGCAGGAAGTTCTTATACTTGCCGTAGAGATTGCCGACGGCGAGGTTTCTGAAGAAGTCTCTGGCATCGAGTCCAAAACTCTTATCGGCCGTCAGGAGGGCAAAGTCCGTATATTGCTTGGCAGTGCTCTCGTTATAGTTGCCCGTGCCGATTTGCGTGATATAGCTGAGCTCGCCCTGCTGATTGTCATAGGTGATTAAGAGGAGCTTGGAGTGGATCTTAAACTCATGGAAGCCGTAGATGATCTGACAGCCCGCCTCGTAGAGAATATTGGAGTAATGGATGTTGGACTCCTCGTCAAATCGGGCCTTGAGTTCCATGAAGACGGTGACCTCGATCCCCCGCTCTGCCGCGTTGACGAGGTGGCGCACGACCTTGGAATCGCTGGCGAGGCGGTAGATGGTGATCTTGATCGAGACGCAGTGAGGATCGCTCGCCGCCTCTTCTAGGAGCTTTAAGAAGGCTTGAATCTCCTCGTAGGGATAGGAGAGCAGGCGGTCCTTTTCCCTGATCGCCCGCGTGACGGACTTGACCTCGGCCAGGGGATTATAGGCGCAGAAGGCTGGAAAAGACAGCTCTTCGCGCCGCGCCGACGGAACGTCCTGGACGAGCTTGAAGACGTAGTTCAAGGTCAGGGGCGCCCTGGAGATGAAGACACGGCTCGCCGGCAGCTCTAACTTGTCGAGCAGGTAGTCTGAAGCCGCAGGGCCGAGGGGACGATTGACCTCGAGGCGCACGGGAGAGAGGCGCTTCCTCTTCTTCAAGATGATCTTCATGTACTCCTTGTAGTCTTCGAACTCATCTTTGGTGTCGAGGCTGTCGCTCATGTCGAAGTTTCTGGTGATGGCGAGGAGGTAGCGCTCCCGAATCGTGCTCCCCGGGAAGATCTCATCGCTGTAGGCCTCGACAAGATCTGAGACCAGGATGTAGCGAAAGTCGACACCTGGCAGAATGAAGTACTTGGGGAAGGTCTGACGGATTGGGACGAGGCCAAAGAGATCTTCCCCCTGCCTCTCGAGTTCGCAGAAGAGATAGGTCTTCTTATTCTCCAAAAAGGGAAAGGGATGCTGTAAGTCGATGATCTGTGGCGAGAGAAGAGGCTGGATCTCGCGCTCGTAAAATGCCCGTGCCGCCTTGCGCTCCTCAGCGCTGAGCTCGGCATAGCGGACGAGAGCGATGCCCGAGGCCGCAAGTTTATCCGTCACTTCCTGGTAGAGCCGGTCGCGCTTGGCATAGATCTCGGGGAGGAGGCTGACGATGGCCTCGATCTGCTCGCTGGGGCTCCAACCTGTCTTGGGATCGACGGGTGCCTTCTTTACACGTGCGAGGTCCTGGAGGCTGCCGACGCGAATCATAAAAAACTCGTCGAGATTGCTGGTGAAGATAGAGATGAACTTGAGTTTTTCGAGGAGGGGGACCTCCTCGGCCTGAGCCTCCTCGAGGACGCGCTCGTTGAAGCGCAGCCAGGAGATCTCGCGATTTTGCATGAAGGGATAGACTGTGGGCGGCAGATGGCTACGCTTCGTCATGACGCGCTCCTTGGAGTCTGTCGATCAGGTAGCCCTCGCGGACGCCCTCCTCGCAGACCAAGATCTTCTTGGCTCGGATCTTCTTGGCGATTTCGCGCAGGATGATCATCCCTGGGACGATGGTGTGGACGCGCTCTGGCGCCACGCGCAGGAGGCTCTTGACCGCATGGACCTCCTCGTCAATCAGGCTGTTGATCAGGTCCTTGAGCTCTTTATAGCTGAAACTGTGGGGATCGGCGACGGCCTCTTCGGGGCTGTCGAGATCTTTCAGCATGGCGATGGCCTTGCCGGCGGCGCGAGCTGTCCCACCAATCGCCAAGAGCTGCTTCGACTGGGGCAGTTCGGGCAGGGCCTGGCGGATGTAGCGAGCCATGGCGCGGGCCTCGCCCGCCTTGGGGAAGATGCCCGAGACAAATTGGAGGTAGAGGGAGAGAGAGCCGTCAGCGAGGGGATAGAGCTGATTCGTCTCACGGTCGAATTGGACAATTTCAGTCGAGCCACCCCCAATGTCACAGCTCATGCCCCGCTTGACTTGATGCTTGGTCCGGATGGCGAGGTTACCAAGCCTCGCCTCTTCGTCTTCGCCGACGATCTCGAGGGGGAGGCCGACGCTCTCTGCCATTTTCTGCATGACTTCGCGACCATTGCTGACGTTTCTCAATGAGGCCGTGGCAAAGATGTGGATCTCGTCGACCAGGACATTGTCGAGGATCCGCTTGAGACGGCTCAAGATCTCACTGAGCCGCTTGATCCCCTGCTTGCTCAGACGCTTATTCTCAACGTAGGCAGCGAGACCTGCCGTGTGTTTTTTCGTCAGGAGGAGGCGGTAGTCTTGCCCCTCGGTGGCGTAGATGTTGAGGCGAATCGTATTCGATCCGATGTCGATGATGGCCATGTTCATAAATTCAGCCCCTTTCTCCGCACTCACTATTCATGGAGAGTGACAAATTAAGCCTATAACAAGTCGGGCAAAACTTAAACTCTCTACTGCTGAAAAGAGGTTTGCCAAGCCGCCCGGAACTGTGTTTAATGAGAGCAAGTGAGGAGGAATCGCATGGCTCAGTACATCATGGCTCTAGATGCAGGGACGAGCAGCAATCGCTGCATTCTCTTCAACCGCGAGGGCGAGGTCGCCAGCATGGCGCAAAAGGAATTTCGGCAGATCTATCCCAGGCCCGGCTGGGTCGAGCACGATGCTCGCGAGATCTTTGCCACGCAGATCGGCGTCGCCGTCGAAGCGATGAATCAGATTGGGGCCAGAGCTGAAGATATTGCGGCGATCGGCATTGCCAATCAGCGGGAGACCGTCGTCCTCTGGGATCGCGAGACGGGGGAGCCCCTCCACAATGCCATCGTCTGGCAGTGCCGTCGCACGGCCAATGACTGCGACGAGCTCAGACGTCTCGGACATGCGAAGTCAATCCAGGAGAAGACAGGCCTCATCATCGATCCCTACTTCAGCGCGACCAAGCTCAAGTGGCTCTTGGACCAGGTGCCGGGAGCGCGCGAGCGAGCAGAACGCGGGGAACTCCTCTGTGGCACCATCGACAGCTGGCTGATCTGGAAACTGAGTCGCGGAGCCCGGCACGTCACAGATTACAGCAATGCCTCGCGGACCATGCTCTTTAATATCCAAGATCTCAGCTGGGATTCTGAGCTCTTAGACCTCTTGGACATCCCTCTGGCCCTCCTCCCCGAGGTCCGCCCCTCAAGCGAGATTTATTGCACGACAGATCCGAGCTTCTTCGGCCAGGCCATCCCCATTGCAGCGGCCGCGGGCGATCAGCAGGCGGCGCTCTTTGGCCAGGCCTGCTTTGCCCCTGGCGAGGCCAAAAACACCTACGGCACGGGCTGCTTTCTCCTGATGAACACAGGAGCTGAACGTGTGCGTAGTGAGCACGGCCTCCTGACGACCATCGCCTGGGGACTCGACGACCACGTCAACTATGCCCTCGAAGGCTCTGTCTTCATCGCAGGCGCCGCCATCCAGTGGCTGCGCGATGAACTGGGCCTGATCGAGCGAGCCTCAGACACGGCAGAGATCGCGGCGAGCGTCTCCGACAGCAACGGCTGCTATCTCGTCCCCGCCTTTACGGGACTCGGCGCCCCCTACTGGGATTCTGCGGCCCGCGGAACCCTCGTCGGACTGACGCGCGGCGTGACGCGGGCGCACGTGGTCCGAGCGACAGTGGAGGCCATCGCCCATCAGGCGGCCGACGTCCTCCAGGCGATGACTGAGGACTCGGGGATTGATCTCCAGCTGCTCCGGGTCGATGGTGGCGCCTCGCAAAATGACTTCCTCATGGCCTACCAGGCCGACCTCATCGGCGTGCCCGTCCAGCGCCCCGCCTCGATCGAGACGACGGCCCTCGGCGCGGCCTCGCTCGCAGGACTCGCCGTCGGCTTCTGGTCCAGTCCCGCTGAATTGCGGGCGCAAAGAGAGACGGCCTCAGGCAGCCGTCTCTTCAGACCTCAGTGGGGAGAGAGCGAGCGCCGTAAGGCACGGCGCGGCTGGCAGAGAGCCGTCGAGCGCTCCTTAGACTGGGCGCGAGAGAGCTAAGTGGGAACGAATATGCTGGGCGAGACTGGGCCAGTCATAGCGCCGAATCAGGCGCGCTGAGAGCTCTGTCGAGGGCCGCTCTGTCATCTGGCGGAGCATGGCCGCCTCGAGCCGTTCGATATAGTCCGCCCTCGCCTCGGCGAGAATCTCATCCTGATGCACGAGCTCTGGCATCTCGACCCACTCGATCGCAGCGAGGTCCACAATGTCTGAGCCGAGCTGCTCATAGAGGGCTGGGAGCCGGTTGACCGTCAGGCGGAGACCAGAGGCCAGCGCCTCGAGGGCGATGAGGCCGAGCCCCTCAAAATAACTGGGAAAGACAAAGCTGTCCGCCTCGCGAAATTCCTCGGCCAGCGCCTCCTGATCTGCGACATCGTGGATGACAATCCCCCTGAGATCCCGCCCCTTCTCCTCAATAAAGCGCGTAAACTCTGGCGAGCGATTGCCGATCATCTTGAGCCTTGCATCGTGCCCCTGATCGCGCAGGCGAGAGAAGGCGGAGACGAGCTCGAGGCAGCCCTTGGCGGCGGAGAGCTTGCCCGCATAGATAAAGCGATAGGGCGTATGCTCTACGTGCCGCTCAGGCGGATAGAAGATCTCGTGATCGTAGGCCCCGCCCGTCACCCTGATCTGCTCGGGCCGGAGGTCAAAGAGCTCCGTCAGCTCCGGGCGATGCAGCTTCGAGAGGGCAAAGACCCCAGCCAGCCCCGCGAGTGAGCCGACATATTGACGGGCGAGCTCTGGATTCTTCTCCGCCTGTCGAATGTCCGTCCCGTGCGAGATCGCGTAGACCGGCCTGTCCGGAAAGATCTCGAGGACCAAGCGCGCCAGAAACCAGAGGTGATGGACGATGATGAGATCGGGCTGGAAGGAGGCTTTTGCCTCTTGTAATTTGGCGGCAAAAGCCCCATGCCACGCCTCAATCTGATCCCTGCTCATCTGGCTGTAGACGGTCGAGGGATAGGGCATGACATCGCTCATGCCGGGGACTGGGAAGGGGAGTTCTGGGCTGTCAAAGCGGAGGGGGTATCGCGGCAGTTCGGGGAAGGCGTCGAGCGGCTGCTGGCCACTCTCGGCATAGAGGACGGCCTGCTTGATCTCTGGGAAGGCAGAGAATTCCTGGACGAGATTTCTGAAGTAGACGCCGCTGCCCGTGCGCGTCGGCAATTGGGCGAGACAGTGAAGAATGTTCATGAGACCTCCTTAGACATCGGGGATCAGGCGCGCGAGCTCCTCGGCGCTGAGGCCAGGGATGATGGCGGCGACCGGGACGGATTGCAAGCGCTCGAGGACGGCGCTCTGGCGATAGAGCACGCCCTGGAGGGCGCGGCTGATCTCGCTGGGCTCGCCGCTGGCAAAAAAATCGCCCGTGAGGCTGCAATCCCTGATCTCGCCCTGCCTGATTTCCAGCTTGAGTTCTACCGTACCACAGCTGAAGCGTCCTGTCTGCGTGATCATGCTGGCCAGGCTGAGGCCGGTGTAGGCCAGTTCAGGGCAGAAGGCGCTGCTCTCTCTGAGGGCGCCCTGAAACTCCTGGGCACTCAAATCGCGCTCCTGCCAGCGGTAGCCCTGCGCCTCGTAAGCCCGGCGGATCTCGCGGTAGAAGGCTGAGAGGGGGAAGCGCTGCGTGTCATAGAGATTCGTGACGCGACTGCGAATGGAGCGGATGCCCTTGCTCTCCAATTTGATCTCGGGCACGCGCAGGAGAGAGACGAGACGGCTGAGATCTGTGTCCAAGAGGATACTCCCGTGGTGGATGACGACGCCCCCCTGCCTGTATTGAGCGTTGCCAGAGAATTTGCGGCCGTCGAGGAGGAGGTCATTACGCCCCGAAAACTCAGCGGCGAGGCCCAAGGAGCGACAGGCTGAGAGCACGGCGGCGGCAAAGTCTTGCATCCCCTGCCCCTCTGTCCTCAGTCTTGAGAGCTGGGAGAATTGGAGGCTGCCGTGATCGGTGTAGATACAGCCGCCCCCTGAGGGACGGCGCACAGGGACGATGCCCGCCTCACGCATGGCCTGGACATCGACCTCGGCATAGAGTTCCTGGTACTTCCCGAGCATGATCGTCGGCTCAGTCTGCCAGAAGAAGAGATAGTCTCGATCCTCTGGCAAGTGCTGGCGTAGATAGGCCTCGAGGCCGAAGTAAAAGGACGCCTCCTGGGGCGGCGACTCAGGGAGGAGCAGGCGCTCAATGATCGTTGCTGGCAGCATAGTGGCTTGGCTCAATTGGCTGGAGCTGAGCTCTCGGCGCGAACCTGCGCGAGGGCCTCCTCGGCGCGATAGGAACTGCGGACAAAGGGGGCGGCAGCAACAAAGGAGAGCCCAGCCGCGAGGGCCTCCTCACGGTATCTGTCAAATTCCTCAGGGCTGACGTAGCGCCGCACGGGGGCATGTTGGGGACTCGGCTGGAGGTACTGGCCCAGGGTCAGGACGTCGACGCGGTGGGCAACGAGGTCCCTGAAAACACGGCTGAGCTGCTCATCGCTCTCACCGAGGCCGAGCATCAGGCCCGTCTTGACCAGCATCCGCCCCCGCGGCAGGGGATGCTCTACAGCATAGTCCGCAGCCCGGCTCAAGACTTCCAAGGAGCGCTCATAGATGGCCTGTGGGCGGATCTCGTGATAGAGCTCTGGCACCGTCTCGACATTGTGATTGAGGACATCTGGCCCGGCGGCAAGGATGGTCTCGAGCGCCTCCCAACGGCCTCGAAGGTCTGGGATGAGAAGCTCGATTGTCGCTTGCGGCAGTTCACGTCGCAGGGCCTCGACGACAGCGACAAACTGACTCGCTCCGCCGTCGGGGAGGTCATCACGGGTCACCGAGGTCACGACGACGTGCAAGAGGCCGAGCGTCTTGGCCGCGGCAGCGAGGTGCTCTGGCTCTGCGGGATCGGGCGGCGCGGGCCGACCGCTCAAGACATTACAGAAGCGACAGGAGCGCGTGCACTGCTCCCCGAGAATCATAAAAGTCGCCGTCCGCCGACTGTAGCATTCGCCGAGATTGGGGCAGTTCGCCTCCTTGCAGACCGTGTTCAGCTGGTAGTGATTCATCAGCTCAACAACTTCCCTGGTCGCCCCGGGATTGTACTTGACCTTGAGCCACTTCGGCTTGGCGAGGGTGGGAAATTCTGCGCTCTGCTGCCGCGCGCGCTGAGAGGCCTGGCGCTTCTCGGCACAGCCCAGACAAGGGCTATGAGCTGGGGCTTTTGGCTCTTTTTGCATAGACTTGACCCTCTCGCTAGCCCTCGATCTCGGCGACGACCGAGCCGACGGGACAAGCTTCACCCGCGGGGACGAGAATCTTCTCGAGGGTGCCGGCAGCCTCGGCTTCGACCGAGCTCACGACCTTGTCCGTCTCGACCTCAAAGAGGGCCTCGCCAGCCGCGACGGGCTCGCCCTCCGCCTTGAGCCAGGCGACGATCACGCCGGACGCCATCTCGGGGGCCAATTGCGGTAACTTCACTTGCATTTTCATCTTTGCACCTATTTCTATGAGACTCAGTTCTCAGAATTTAATGATTTCATCTTAAATAACGAAACTGTTCTTGCCTAGTCACTGTGATACGTGCCTCAGGAGGAGAAGGCCGGCAGCCAGAGGGAAACGGACTCATCTCCGAGAGGCGCGAGCGCCTGCCGGAGCTCCTTGTAGCCGAGCGGACAGTTCTCTAACAATCTGCCAAAAGCCAGGGCTGCAGCCCCCTCGCTCTCATCTGCCGCACGGCAGCTCTCGATGACAGCCTCTCGGATGCTGAGCTGCCAATGACGCGGAAATTTCTCGCCATAGTCTGCTCTCAGCGCTTCTGGCGTGCTGATCCTCAGCTGAAACGGCGCCGTGCGCCCAAAATTCCAGGCGCGGGAGAGGAAGCGAGGCAGATAATCTTGGCGGACCAGGGTCTCGAGCTCGGGACTCAGGCTGCCCTCCTGAAAGCTCTCGCCCCCGAGACCGACGCGCTCGAGATAGTCCAGCAAGAGCTGGGTCAAGTCGCCCAGGGAGAGCTCGTGGCCCCGCTCCGCGAGGATCTCTCGCAGATTCTTGACGCAGGCAATGTCCGAGGGGACGGCCACGCGGTCGACCTGGGCGCTGGGGCTGTGGAGGAGCGCCTCCAAGAGCTCAGTATTCGCAGAAAAGAGAATCGTGCCATGACTCATGATGACCTCAGCGCCGAGGGCCTGGGCGTTGCCCGAGATCTTCCTGCCCGCGACGTAGAGATTCGACTTGCGTAAAATCTCGCTCGCCAGTCCGAGCTCTCTCAAGACGGCTCTGAGGGGCTCGAGGAAATAGGCGTAGTTTAAGACGAGAGCCTGGCGGCGTGGCACGAAGAAGGCGTAGTTCAGGACACCCTCGTCGTGGTAGACCGCCCCTCCCCCACTGATGCGACGATGTAGCGCGACGCCGCGCTCAGTGGCCTGCACCCAGTCGACCTCGCGATAGGGATTCTGCGCCCGGCCGTAGACGACGGTCGGGCGATTGACATAGATCAGGGCAAAGGACTCGTCCCGCGCGATGGCCTGCTCGTGGAGATAGGCCTCGAGGGCGAGATGATAGGCCGCTGACTGCTCTTTAGAAAAAATGATTTTTCCCATAAAAAAGAGGGGCGACCTTCTCGCCCCTCTATTGTGATGGACTTAGATGTTTTCGAGGGCGTGCTTGAGATCCTGGCTCTTCTCCGGGCGCGGATTCTTGATCTGGGCCTGGGCGGCGGCCAGCTTGGCAATCGGCACGCGGAAGGGCGAGCAGGAGACGTAATCGAAGTTCAGGTCGTGGCAGAAGGCGACGGAAGCGGGATCACCACCGTGCTCACCACAGATGCCGAGCTTGATCTCGGGCTTGACCTTGCGGGCGTCCTCGGCGGAGATGACCATCAGGCGGCCGACACCGGTCGTGTCGATCGTCGCCGTCGGATCGTTCTCATAGATGCCATTCTTGTAATAGGTATCGAGGATCGGGCCCGCATCGTCACGGGAGAGACCGTAGGTCATCTGGGTCAGGTCGTTGGTGCCGAAGCTGAAGAAGTCGGCGACCTTGCCGATCTGGTCAGAGGTCAGGGCCGCTCTCGGAATCTCGAGCATGGTGCCGACCTTGTACTCAACGGTCTTGCCGAGCTCCTTGAAGACGCGCTGGGCAGCCTCGTCGATATGCTTCTTGACGTAGACGAATTCCTTGACGTCGCCGACCAGCGGAATCATGATCTCGGGCACGATCGGCGCCTCGGCGCTGTTCTCTTCGATGGCGGCGCGGAGGATGGCCTCAGTCTGCATCTCGGCGATCTCAGGATAGGAGATGGCGAGACGGCAGCCACGGTGGCCGAGCATCGGGTTCAGCTCGTGCAGCGACTTGATCTTGGACTCAAGCTCTGCCACAGGCATGTTCACGGCCTCGGCCAGATGCTTGATCTCGGCCGGATCGGTCGGCAGGAACTCATGCAGAGGCGGATCGAGGAGGCGGATCGTCACATTGAGACCGCGCATCGCGCGGAAGATCCCACGGAAGTCCTCCTTTTGAATCGGCATGATCTCATCGAGAGCCGCTCTTCTCTTCTCCTGATTGGCCGCGAGAATCATCTTGCGGAAGGCGAAGATACGATCTTCCTCAAAGAACATGTGCTCTGTTCTGACGAGGCCGATACCGCCTGCGCCGAGCTCACGGGCGACCGTGGCGTCGTGCGGCGTATCCGCATTGGTTCTGACGTTCATGACGCGGATCTCATCGGCCCACTCCATGATCTTCTTGAAGTTCCCAGAGACCTCCGCCTCGACCGTCTCGACGGCGCCGGCATAGACCTCACCAGTCGTACCGTTCAGGGAGATCGTGTCGAACTCGTGGAAGACGCGGTCGCCGACCTTCATCGTCTTCTCGGCCTCGTTGACGGCGATGGCCGCACAGCCGGTGACGCAGCACTTGCCCATGCCGCGGGCGACGACGGCGGCATGTGAGGTCATGCCCCCACGGACCGTCAGGATGCCCTCGGAGACGTTCATGCCGAGGATGTCCTCAGGTGAGGTCTCGAGTCGGACGAGGACGACGTTCTTGCCCTCTGCCTTGGCGGCTTCGGCACCATCAGCGGTGAAGACAATCTGGCCACAGGCGGCACCTGGAGAGGCCGGCAGACCCTTGGCGATGACCTCGGCTTGCTTGAGAGCCGCCTGGTCAAAGGTCGGGTGCAGCAGGGCGTCGAGCGATTTGGGATCGATCTGGGAGATCGCCTTCTCTTTAGAAATCAGGCCGGACTCGACCATATCGACTGCGATCTGCAAGCTGGCATAGGCCGTGCGCTTGCCGTTACGCGTCTGGAGGATGAAGAGCTTACCATCTTCAATCGTGAATTCGAGGTCCTGCATATCGCCATAGTGCGTCTCGAGATTCTCGGCAATGTCGAGGAACTGCTGATAGACCTCGGGCATCTGCTCCTGCAGGTGGGAGATCGGGTGCGGGGTTCTGACACCGGCGACGACGTCCTCGCCCTGAGCATTCATCAGGTACTCGCCGTAGAAGACGTTCTCACCTGTTGAGGGATTGCGGGTAAAAGCCACGCCCGTGCCGCTGTTTTCACCGGAGTTGCCGTAGACCATCTCCTGGACGTTGACGGCAGTACCCCACTCGGAGGGGATATTGTTCATGCGGCGGTAGTAGACGGCGCGCTCGTTATTCCAGCTTCTGAAGACGGCCGTGATCGCCAGGATCAGCTGTTCCTTGGGGTCTTGAGGGAATTCCTCGCCCTTCTCGCGCTTGTAGATCTCGAGGAAGTGCTCGGCGAGCTCTTGCATATCTTCTGCGCTGAGATCGGTGTCGAGCTTGGCGCCATGCTCTTCCTTGACTTTCTCGAGCTCACGCTCAAAGAGGTTCTTATCGATGCCCATCGCGACGTCAGAGAACATCATGATGAAGCGGCGGTAAGAGTCATAGGCAAATCTCGGATTATTCGTCATCTTGGCGAGACCCTGGACGACCTCGTTGTTGAGGCCGAGGTTGAGGATCGTGTCCATCATGCCAGGCATCGAAGCTCTGGCTCCAGAGCGAACAGAGACCAGGAGAGGGTTCTCGGGATTGCCGAATTCCTTCCCCGTGATCTCTTCAGTCTTGTGGAGAGCGTTAAAAATCTGCTCGATGATCTCGGATGAGATCTGCTCTCCCTCTGCGTAGTAGTCGTTACAGGCCTCGGTCGTCACGATGAAGCCACGTGGAACAGGCAGACCCATGCTGGTCATCTCGGAGAGGTTGGCACCCTTGCCCCCGAGGAGGTTACGCATCGAGGCGTCGCCTTCAGTGAATAGATAGACAAATTTGTTCATGTAATCCTCCGTATCTTGACACTTACGTGTTTTTTATCTCTTTAGTGAGACTTTGGCTCTGCAGGAATCTGCATGGCGAGCGCATCACGCGTCGCCGCCATCTTCTCTCTTAAATAGCTCTTGAGCTCTCCGATGGGGATGCGCTCCTGCGTCATGCTGTCTCGCTCTCTGACTGTCACCATCCTATCCTCGGCCGAGTCGAAGTCGTAGGTCACACAATAGGGTGTGCCAATTTCATCAAAACGGCGGTAACGCTTGCCAATAGACTGGCGATCGTCGAACTCAGTGCTAAACGCTGTCGCCAGATCGCGCTGGATGGCCATGGCCGCCTCGCTGAGCTTGGCTGAGAGCGGCAGAATCGCGACCTTGATGGGGGCGAGATCGGGATGAAAGCGCAAGACCGTTCTGACATCGCCGCCCTCGAGTTCTTCCTCGTCGTAGGCCGAACAGAGGAAGGCGAGGAGCATCCGCTCGACGCCGAGTGAGGGCTCGACGCAGTAGGGCAGGTACTTCTCATTCTTGACTGGATCGAAGTAGCGCATGTCTTCCTTGGCGCCGTCCTGATGCTGCTTGAGGTCATAGTCCGTCCGGTCGGCCACCCCCCAGAGCTCACCCCAGCCGAAGGGGAAGAGGAACTCAAAGTCGGTGGTCGCCTTGGAGTAAAATGAGAGCTCCTCAGGGCCGTGATCGCGAAGGCGCAGCTCTTCTTCCTTGATTCCGAGGGAGAGCAGCCACTGGCGACAGAATTCGCGCCAGTACTCGAACCACTCGAGGTCCGTCCCCGGCTCACAGAAGAACTCGAGTTCCATCTGCTCGAATTCACGGGTCCTAAAAATAAAGTTACCCGGCGTGATCTCATTGCGGAAAGATTTGCCGATCTGGGCAATGCCAAAGGGAATCTTGCGCCGCGAGCTGCGCTGGACATTCTTGAAGTTGACGAAGATGCCCTGGGCTGTCTCGGGACGCAGATAGATCTGCGCCTGATTGTCTTCGGTGACGCCCTGGAAGGTCTTGAACATCAGGTTGAACTGGCGAGGCTCGGTAAAGTCGGACTTGCCACAGCTGGGACAGGGCACCTCGTGCTCCTGAATGGCCTGCGAGAGCTCCTGGGCTTCCATGCCCTCGATGGCGAGCTCGAGCTCGTGGGTCGTCGCATAATCCTCTAAGAGATTGTCGGCTCTAAAGCGCGCACGACAGTTCTTACAGTCGATCAGGGGATCGGAGAAGCCACCGACGTGTCCCGACGAGACCCAGACTTCTGGATTCATCAGGATGGCGGCATCGAGGCCGACGTTCAGATGATTGTTGCGTACGAAGGCACGCCACCAGGCCTCCTTGACGTTGCGCTTTAACTCGACGCCATAGGGACCATAGTCCCAGGCATTGGCGAGGCCGCCGTAGATCTCAGAACCGGGATAGATCAGGCCGCGATTCTTACACAGGGCGACGATTTTCTCCATCGTCTTCTGACTGCTTTCCATAATACTTCTCCTCTTATAAAGACAAAGACGGCTGCGGCAAATTGCCGTAGCCGTCAACATTACGCATCTATCTCGCTCTCATCAAAGGCCATATTCTCCATGTCCGCATCGTCCGCATCATCTTGAGCATCCAAGAGGTTGATAAACTGGCGGGTGAAATCGATCATCTCGTTGGAGTTCACTGAGCCATCACCGCCGATATAGCCAGAAATTTCGGAAGAAAGACTGCTCGCGAGGCGATTGGCATTTTCTTCCATCATCTCCTCACGACGCTTGGCCTCGGCCTCGAGAGCCTCGAGGCGACGCGCCTCCTCAATCTCGGGACGGAGAGGCACCTCGACCCTGTGCTCACCCTGCAAGAGCGCAATCTGATCTTCAGAAATCTCTTCGGCAGCCACCGTGACATTGGACGGATTCTCCCGCTTGACGTACGCCTTGCCACCAGATGTCAGCTGGCGGGCGCGCTTGGCGGCAAACATTGCCAGGATATAGCGGTTCTCGACCTGTTTGAGAAGTTCTTCCAAGCTGGGTTTAATTAGCATCTAGACCTCCGGGTGAGCTGTCTGCTCCTCATAGGGTAATTCAAAGCGAATGCTGCGCTGCCCCTCAGCCACGACAATGGCCTCGAGCGCAGACACCGCATTCCTTATTGTATCATTAATAATGATGTAATCAAAGTGCCGTGCCTCACGCACCTCGAGCCGCGCCTGGGCCACCCGACGTCTGACGACGTCCTCGGCCTCTGTGCGCCTCGCCTTGAGCCTCTCGACCAGGGCTGCTTCGGAGGGGGGCAGGATAAAAATCAGGACAGCCTCGGGAAATTGCGCCTTGAGATTGAGACTTCCCTTGACTGTGATGTCCAAGATCAGGTCGCGGCCACTGGCAATGCTCTCGCGGATGACCGAGGCCATGGTCCCGTAGTAATTGTCGCAGAAGACATCGTATTCAATGATCTCGCCGGCCGCGAGCAGCCGCTCAAATTCCTGATGACTACAGAAATGATAGTCGATGCCATCGACCTCGCCCGCTCTAGGCGCCCTCGTCGTCGCTGAGACTGAGTGCTCCAGTTGGGGGAAGATCGCCTTGAGCTCGCTGATCAGGGTGTCCTTGCCGACGCCAGAAGGTCCCGAACAACAGAAGATCAACCCCTCTTTTCTCTTTAATTCCAAGATCTTGTCCACAGTCAGCTCTCCTATCGTCTGAGATTCTCACTGATCGCCTCGGGCTCGAGGGCCGAGAGGATGACGTGGTCGCTGTCCATGATCAGCACTGAGCGCGTCTTCTTGCCGCGCGAGCAGTCGATCAGGACCCCGCGCTCACGCGCCTCCTGAATCAGTCGCTTCACCGGGGCCGAGTCGGGAGCCACGAGGGCAATCAGACGGGCTGTCGCGATGAGGCCCGTCTCACCAATGTCTAAAAATGCGGTCATCTCACGCCTCCATTACTCTATATTCTGCAGTTGTTCGCGAATTTTCTCAACCAGATTCTTCATCTCGAGGCAGATTTGAGTCAGCTTCAGATGGTTGGCTTTGCTGGCAATGGTATTGATCTCTCGATTCATCTCCTGCACCAAAAAGTCCATTGGCTTGCCCACACTGCCCCCCGTCTGAAGCTTCTCGCGCATGGCCTGGAAGTGGGCCCCGAGTCGCACGAGTTCCTCGTCAATCGCCAGCTTGTCGGCCATGATGGCTATTTCAGAGGCGATGCGCTCCTCGGGATAGTACTCAGGTCGCTCTACAGCGAGGAGAGTCTCCAAGCGCTCCAGGAGTCTCTGGCGGAAGAGGTCGATGCTGCTCGGCGCCAGGTCGCTCATTTCCTGCCAGAGTCGAGAGAGGCTGTCGAGATGGGCGAGCAGATCAGCTCTTAGAACCTCCCCTTCCCTCGCCCGGGCGGCCTGAAAGGAGCTGAGAACGCCGTCGAGGCAGTCCAGACAGAGTGCCCGCAGGGCCTCCTCTCGCTGCACATCCACTCCTGCAGCTGCGCTCTCACTCGTCAGAAGATCTGGCAAGTCCCAGAAATCGTTAATCTCTGGCTCCGTCCTGAGGTCGAGGGCCTCTGCCAGTTGCTCATAGGCCCGCCGATAGGCTCTCAGCTTGCCCAGATCCAGATGAGGGCCCTGAACGGTCTCAGGAGACTCCGTCCAATTCACTCGCAGTTCTAACTTGCCGCGCGCAATCTCTGACTTGAGCCGCAGCCGCAGTTCTGTCTCAAGAAAGCTCAGCTCTTGAGGGAGGCGGCAGAAGAGCTCGTGATAGCGGTGGTTGACAGAGCGCAGCTCCATGCTGACGCTGCCCATCTCATTGCTCTTCATCTCGCGGGCATAGCCCGTCATCGAATAAATCACTGACATATGGACTCCTCTCTTGTCCTCGGGGGGATGAGGTGAGGGCAAAAATCAATCTGATCTGCAGCAATCAGGCTGTAGAAGACCTGCCCTATCTTCCTCTCGACGCCACGGTAGGGGGACTTGACTTGATGAATATGGCCGAAGTAGGCGCGCTCGACAGCGGCCGCCTCGAGGCGCTGGGAGACCTCACGGGGTATGAGGTCGGGAGCGAAGGGGGGATAGTGCAAGATGGCGATCAGGCGAGGGGACAGACCCTCTTGGGCCACTTGCTCTCTCAGGCGCTGAGCCACCTGGAGCGAGAGATCGAGGCGCGAGAGCTCTCGCTGAAAAATCTTCTTGTCCTGGGCTTGAGCCTTGGGATCTGAAGGCAGGAGCCAGAGTCTGGAGCCACAGATGATGCTCTCCTCAGCCGGCAGGAAGATGGCGTCATTTTGTAGGAGGCGCAGGCTGCTGAGGCCCCATTCGGAAAAGCTCGATTCAATCTTGCTGCGGCTCTGCCACCAGAAGTCATGATTGCCGCGGAGGAGAATTTTCTGCCCTGGCAGGGCATCGAGGAAGGCGAGGTCCGCCTGGGCCTCGGAGAGCTTGAGTGCCCAGGAGATATCTCCAGGAATCAGGACGGTGTCCTCCTCCCTGACCTTTTGACGCCAGGCAGTCGCAAGGCGCGCGCTGTGATCGGCCCAGCGCGGCCCAAAGATGTCCATACTCTTATCGATGGCGAAGCCAAGATGTGTATCCGCGATCACCCAGAGGCTCATGACTTCTCCTCCCCGTGGAAATGTCGATAGACCGCCAAAGCGACCTCGCGCGGCAGGCCCGGAGTCGCTTCCAAGTCGGTGAGGCTGGCCTCTGCCATCTGGGCTAGGGAGTGGAACTTCTTCAAGAGGGCCTGGCGCCTGGCGGGACCGACGCCTGGTATCTCCTCGAGGCTGTAGCGAAAACTCTTCTCACGGTGCTGCTTCTTCAAGAGACGATTGGCAAAGCGGTGCGCCTCATTTTGAATCGCCGTCAAGAGCCTGAGGAGGCCGAGTCGCTCCGCCCTCTCATCTGGCAATTCCCCCTCGCCTGCCGTACTGAGTTCGAGGATCTCCCCAGAACTCAGGACCAGGCCCCGCGTGCGGTGTCGCTGATCTTTGACCATCCCCGCGACGGGTATCGTGATTTTGAGTTCTTGCAGAAGACTCAGCGCATTATTGACATGTCCCTTGCCACCATCTAAGAGGATGAGGTCGGGGTAGGGTCCGAAGGGACTCTTTGCACTATGCTGGAAGCGACGTGTCAGCACCTCGAGCTGAGCCGCATAATCGTCGACACCGAGATCATTTTTGATCGTGAAGTGCCGATAGTCCTGTCGCTCAGGTTGACCCTTGGCAAAGACGACGAGGGAGGCACTGCGATGACTGGCCCCGAGATTGGCGACGTCGATCGCCTCAATGCGCATGGGTGGAGAAGCGAGTCCGAGCCGCTCCGCCAGAATCTCAAGACTCGACTGGCGGCTCTTCTTGCTCCCCCCGAGCAGAGTATGGCGTCTCAAGCTCTCCTCGGCATTGCGCACGGCCATCTCCACCAGACGCAGTTTATCCCCGCGCTCGGGGCGGCGGATCTCAATGCGATGACCCGCCATCTCACGGAGATAGGCCTCAAGAATCTCGACTTGTGCCGGAGGCAGTGGCTCGGGGATCAGGACGAGCCGAGGCAAGTCCTGTGAGCGGTGATAGTGCTGGGAGATAAAAGAGTCTAAAAGCTCCGTCACTTCCTCCTCCCGGCCAAAAAACTGGGCACCGGCTTGGACAATGCGGCCCTCCCGGACGCGCATCAGCAGAAGGCAGTGATCGCTGTCATTGCTGGCGATCCCGATGACATCGCTGTCCTCGGCATTGCAAAAATCAATTTTCTGGCGCTCCATCAGCCTCGCGAGCGCATCTCGGCGATCCCTGAGCTCGGCGGCCTCCTCAAATTCCAAGCGCTCGGCGTGTTCTTTCATTCGCGCCTCAAGATCGCGGAGCAGATGATTGTACTGGCCACTCAAGAAGTCGATGACCTCCTGGATCAGGGCGCGGTACTGAGCCTCCGTCACATCCCCCCGACAGGGAGCGATGCAGCGCTTGATGTAGTAGTTGAGACAGGGCCTCTCCTTGCCGATGTCGCGCGGAAAGACGCGACTGCAAGTCTTCAGAGGGAAAATGCGATAGATCGCCTTGAGAGCCTCTTTCAGCTCCCAGGCGAGATAAGGGCCAAAGTAGCGCGCCCCCTCCTCGCGGTCTGGCCCCTGGCGAAAAGCCTTGAGCACTCGCGGATACGCCTCTTGCAGGGTAATGCGAATATAGGGATATTCTTTATCATCGCGGAGGAGGATGTTGTAGCGGGGACGATAAGTCTTGATCAGGGCATTCTCGAGGATCAGGGCCTCGAGTTCATTCTCCGTCGTTATGGTCTCAAAGTCGGAAATCTTGGAGATCATGGCGAGCACCTTGGCAGTGCCCTGGGGCTTGGCTTTGAAATAAGAGGCAAGGCGACGGGGCAGATTGTTGGCCTTGCCCACATAGATGACCTCTCCCGCCGCGTCTTTCATCAAATAGACCCCGGGGGAACGCGGGAGAAGATCTAGCCTGGCATCGAAGTCTCCCTGTGGCACAGAGACCTATTCTTGAATCTGCTTGGAGACAGCGGCGGCCGCAGCGCTGGCCTCGGGACCCTCGGCCAGAATTTTCACTTCCGAGGCGCCATTGATCGGCAGCGCCATCAGGCCGAGGAGACTCTTGGCATTGGCACGGCGACCCGCCACCTCGAGGTAGACGGTGGCGTCGTACTCTGAGACCCGCTGAATGATGAGCGCGAGGCAGTTCATATCGATATGATGTGCTGATTCCAATGAAACGACAGTTTCGTACATAGGGGCTCCTTAGGACATGGCCATTCTCTTGACAGTTGACTATGGACTTAAAGTATAGTGCGCCTGGCCTCGCCCTGCAAGTTCACAGCGAGGATCAGGGCATCTTCGCGATTGTCGGGATAATAGGCGTGCCGCAGTCCAACCCATTGGAAGTGGAACTTCCGGTAGAGCGCGAGTGCCGCGCTATTTGACGGCCGCACCTCAAGGCTCGCCCTGACGAGGCCGCGCTGCCTGGCATCGGCCAAGAGCGCCCCGAGAAGCTGCTCGCCGAGCCCCTGCTGCCTGGCTCGTCGCGCCACGCAGATATTGGTGATCTCACACTCATCGATGATCTCATGATAGCCTGCGTAAGCTAAGACCTCCTCCCCCTCGACAATGACAAAGAGCTGGGCCAAGTCATTGTGGAGAAGCTCATAGCGCAGCGACTTTTCCGACCAAGGCACGGCAAAGGCCTCATGCTCGAGCCTGACAATCTGCTCAAGGTCGCGTTCGCTCGCTGGCCTGACGCGTCGGCTGCCCACTAGAGAAGCCTCCCCCCTGACGGTGGGGCAAAGCTCGTGCCTTCAAGACGCAGGCGCTCCGCCTGACTCAGAGAGCAGTACTGTGCCTCGAGAGTGGCGGGATCCGTAAATTCTTGAGAGGCGACGAGGCGCGCTGCCAGGCGGCAGAGTTCCCCCGCCTCTAGCGCACGATCCCCCTCGCGCCCCAGGCGAAATTTTTCCTCGCCATCCGGCATGGCGAGGAGCGCAGCCTGACCGCTCCCCTCAAGCCAGATCGGCTCCCTATAGGTAGCCAGACGGGGCCAGAGTTCTGAGGCCTCATACTTGCCCTCGGGCAATAAGATCTCGGACCCGCGGTAGAGTGCGGCATAGATGCGCCCTCCCCGAGCATCAAGACAGGGCAGGTGGAGCTCATTTTGCTCCCGATATGCCTCATGCATGATCTCGAGGCTCGAGGCGGCAATCAGACGGGTGGGCAGGAAGGCCGCAAGAATCTTGGCGGCCGTCACCGCCATGCGGATGCCCGTAAAAGAGCCAGGCCCGCGTCCAACGGCGATCAGCTCAAGCTCCTCGCGAGCGACACCCGCAGCCTGGAGTGCCTCCTCGATCATGGGAAAGAGCGTCTCGGCATGCTGGCGCTGGCCGCTTCGCGACAGTTGGGACAAGAGGAGATCACCGCGGGCGACCGCCACGGAGAGCTGAGGGCTGCTGAGTTCGAAGGCAAGACAGAGCATCAGGCGGAGACCTCCTGCCATTTTGCCTGTTCAAGCGGGTCCAAGATCTCGTAGAGGCGCTCGGGAATGATCAGGCGTCGCTCGCCTTCCTCCTCGCCTGGCATCAGGCGAATGATCAGCGCCGTTTCTGGCCAGAGCTCGCTGACCCGCTCGGACCACTCGACCAGGGCGTAGTCCGCAGTCTCCAAGAGCTCCGAGAAGCCGAGCATTTCAAATTCGACATAGGGATCATCGAGGCGATAGAGGTCAAAGTGTAAAAGCTCCTGTCCACTCGCCGTCGGGTAGCGGTGAAGAAGCGCAAAGGTCGGGCTATTGACCTGTTCTCGCACGCCGAGACCACGGGCAAAACCCTGGGCAAACTGTGTCTTCCCAGCGCCGAGAGAGCCCTGGAGCAAGAGACAGATAGGCGGTCTCAACACAGCGGCCAGACGCTCTGCAATCGCCCGCGTCTCTGCGGCTGAGAACGATTGAATCTGATAAGAAGAAGCCACGAATCCCCCTTGAAAAAAAGCCCCCGCCAGAGCGGAGGCTGTTTGAGCTTGGCGTAGATTAACGCTTGGAGTACTGGCCGGCCTTACGCGCCTTGCGGAGACCTGGCTTCTTGCGCTCTTTCTTGCGGGCATCGCGCGTCAGGAAGCCCGCCTTCTTCAGGGTCGCCTTGAACTCATCGGGATTGTCATCGACGAGAGCTCTGGCGATACCGTGGCGGATTGCGCCCGCCTGACCGGAGATCCCACCGCCGTGGACCTTGACGATGACGTCATAGCTGTCACGGACGCCACAGGCGCGGAGCGGCTGCTCGACGATATAGCGCAGGGTGGCGAGGGGGAGGTAGTCTTCAAATTCTTTGCCGTTGATCTCGATCTGGCCCTGCCCATGGACGAGGCGAACACGAGCGACGGATTCTTTGCGGCGACCAGTGCCGTAAGCAAATTCTTTCATCTATCTTCTCCTTAGAATTCGAGCTTTTCAGGCTTCTGAGCGGCGTGCGGATGCTTGTCGCCAGCGTAGACCTTGAGTTTTCTGTACATCTGACGGCCGAGGGCATTCTTGGGCAGCATCCCCTTGATGGCGCGCTCCAAGATGCGCTCGGGGTGCTTGGCCATCATATCCTTCCAGGGGATCTCCTTGAGGCCACCGGGATAGGTGGAGTGATGGCGATAGACCTTCTGCTCCGTCTTGCGACCCGTGACCTGGATCTTGTCGGCATTGATGACGATGACGTGGTCACCGTGATCCTGGAAAGGGCTGAATTCAGGCTTGTGCTTGCCCCTGAGGACAGCGCTGATCTGGCTCGCCAGACGACCGAGAGTCTGACCCTCGGCATCGACGAGATACCACTTGCGTTCAATTTCTGACGCTTTGAGAATCGGTGTTTTCATTGCTCGCTCCATTCTTTAACTTAGATATGAGAAAGGGGGCCAAACAGCCGACCCTAGCCATAAAAATTGCAAAGCCCATGATAAGAGTTGCGCCCCCAGCTGTCAACGAAAAAAGCGAGGCCTGATCAGACCTCGCTTTTTCTCTATTTTTCTCTATTTATCTCACGTTTACACAAGACACTATTCTGTTGGCAAATCGAGTTCGTCATAGACCTCGACCTCTTGCTCGACAGGTCTCGGCGCATTGGCTCGGCCCTGTTGGGGACGGCGTGCCCGGTCGGGACGCCCCGCTTGCGCGCGTTGTCCGTTGGGATAGGGTCTCCCCTGCC
>JAFAAL010000009.1 GCA_023426575.1 Bacillota bacterium | reverse complement strand
GCCTCTCCCCCTCTGAATTTCAAGATATCAAACATAGTCGACCACCTCTATATAGAGCTCTCAGACCTTTATTTTAGCATAGTTAGATAAGATTCTCACTTGGATTTCAGCTCTGTTATAATGGCTGATATTGCCGAGGGAGGATCTCATGGCCAAAAAGAGTCAAAAAGCGCAAAAGACAGCCGCAGAAAGTTCAGTGATGGAAGAGAAGCAGGGCTCGAGATCGCGCATCATGAGAGCGCTCTCTTTCTTCCTGCTCTATGCCCTCCTCCTGCTCTATACGCCCTCGCTCATCATGCATGCGCATGCCCTTCCCAGAATGCAGACTGCTCCCGCCTACATCAGCTCGAGCGAGAAAGAAAAGTTTGATCACATTGTCGTCTTCGGCGCGGGCATTCGCGATCAGCGGCCGAGCCCCATGCTTCAAGATCGGCTCGACACGGCCTATCTCCTCTATGAGGCTGGCCTCGCTCCAAACATTCTCCTGAGCGGTGATTACACCCCTCCCTATTACGACGAGCTCTCCGTCATGGCCCGCTATCTGGAAGATCGCGGCGTCCCTGCAGCTGATCTCATCATCGATCGCGCAGGTTTTTCGACTTTTGCCACAGTGGAGAACTTAAAAAGAGATCATCCCAGGGCTCGCTATCTTTTCGTCACGCAGGCCTATCACCTGCCGCGCGCCCTCTTCATTGCCGACCGCCTCGGCCTCGACGCCCACGGCGCAAAAACAGCCAGAAATCTATTTCCTGGTGCGAGTCTCTACCTCAGCCGTGAGCTCCTCGCCCGTGGCAAGGATCTCTTGCAGATCGAATTTTATCTTAGAAATCTCGATTTTTCGGCCATCCACGATCTCTATAAGTGATCGATATCGATGATTGCGTCGATGAGCTCGAAGCGGATGGCCGCCTCGGCTGCCTCTGCCGCACGCTCAAATTCACGCCTGTAGAAGGCGGCTCTCTCCTCTGGCGCCTGTAATTTTTCTTGGATGTCCGGAGGCAGGCGATGATAGTTCTCGCTGAGACTGTCCTCCGCCTCGAGATAGGCCTCGATATATGGCACGACGCCGAGGCATGGCGTCTCGAGCTTTTCTTCAATCTCTCGGATGCCGGCTTCGAGAATGGAGACATCCCCCCGGAAGCGATTGATCAGGAAGCCATGTAAGAGGCTGCCGAGCTCTGCTGGCAGGATCTTATAGTGGCCGTAGATCGAGGCGAAGACGCCTCCTCTTTCGATATCTGCGACTAGGAGGGCGGGGATCTCGAGCTCACGGGCAAGTCCCAAATTGACATAGTCTCCCGTCAGGAGATTGATTTCTGCGCAGCTCCCCGCACCCTCGACGACAATGAGGTCTGAGTCTCTGGCGAGGCTCTCATAGGCGCTGAGGACCAGGGGTCTGAGCCGCGATTTTTCAGCATAATAGTCACGGGCAAAATACTGACCCTGACTCTCTCCTAGGACAATGAGCTCAGACTTGCGATCGCCGAGGGGCCTCAAGAGAATCGGATTCATCTCCACGCGTGGCCGAATTCCGACGGCGTCCGCCTGCTGCCTCTGGCTGTCGGCCATGATGCGCCCGTCTGGCAGAGAATAGCTGAGGCGACTCATGTTCTGGGCCTTGAATGGGGCCACTTTGAGACCTCGCTTTGCATAGTGTCTGAGGATGACTGCGGTGAGAAAGGATTTTCCGGCATCCGATGAGGTGCCAACGAGCATGAGAGCTGCTGTCTTTTTCATTTGTCCTCCTAGAATAGGCGCTGCCAGAGCGCCGTCAGCGGCTGAGAGAAGAGGAGCAGCCAGCGGAGCCCGAGGCTCAAGAGAAGGGTCAAGCTAGCGCTGAGATAGAGGAGCTGGATGATCTTGGTAATACTCCTCGTCGTGGGCGCTTTGAGGCTTTTGCCAATATAGGGCTTGTCGACAAGCTGGCCGCCATAGAAGTTTGGGCCGCCGAGCGCGAGACCGAGGGCCCCCGCCGCCACCGCTTCCGTCTGGGCAGAATTGGGCGAGCTGTGCTTTCTGCGATCGCGTCGATAGGTCTGGAAGCTCTGACGCAGCGAACTCCCGCAGGCCGGCACGGCGAGCAGCATCATGAGAGCTGCTAAGCGAGAGGGAATATAGTTTAAGACATCGTCGAATCGCGCCGAGGCCCTGCCGAAGTCGAGGTAGCGCTCATTGCGATAGCCGATCATCGAATCGAGCGTGTTGACCGTCTTGTAGAGGACCATGCCTGGGAGGTCAAAGAGCAGGAGATAGAAGAGCGGGGCGACGACCCCGTCGGAAAAATTCTCGGCGACAGTCTCCACAGTCGCCGTGATCACCTGCTCGGCACTGAGCCGCTCCGTGTCACGACCGACGATTCGCGCGAGCCGCTCGCGGGCCAGGCCGAGGGTTCCCGTCTCGAGGGCGTCTTGCACCTCCCGCGCCGCCCGCGCGAGGGAGCCGACGGCCAGAAACTGATAGATAAGAATCGTGCGCAGAATGAGCATTGCCATCGGTGAGACGCTGTAGAGAAGGCGCAAGATCAGCGTCGTGAAGAGGGCGAGCGAAGCTGGCAGGAGAAAGGCTGGAATGAGGCCGAGGCGTCGCTTGATCTTCCCCTCTTGCTCAGGATTGAGGAGTGCCCGCTCAAGCTCTGCGATCAGGGCTCCGATCCAGCGGACGGGATGCGGCCAATCTTCGGGATCGCCGAGGAGGAGATCGAGCAAAAAGGCGACGAGGAGACTCGGCGCCACTGTCTGTACTAAGAAGGCATGGTAGCCCAAGACGCTTTCTCCACTTGAGTCGCTCTAGTCGAGCGCGGGGAGGAAGTCGGCCTCCGCCCGCATGCTGATATAGTCGAGATTCTCGTCGAGCTTAAAGGTATAGCAGATGGCCTCGAGATTTTTCGGATAGTGGCCGAGGCCCGAGCTCGTCTGTGCCAGTTCATTGGTCAGCGAGCCGATGACTCCGCCGTGCGTGACGAGGGCAAAGCGCAGCTCCTGATTCAGGGCCGCCTCAGCAATGAGCGGCAGCGGCTCTGTCCCCGGCACGAGGAATTCTTCGAAGAGTTCGCGCGGCGGACTGGCGCTGAGGTTTCTGGCCAATTGGGCAATGCGCTCGAGTCCGTAGTGCACGCGCCTGGCGAGCTGGGTGTCAGATTCCATCGTCTCGGGCCATTCCTCGCGATTGTCGAGCCAATTTTGGAACTTGGGATCCTTGGCATTTTCCTCGACATTATAGCCCTCATAGATGCCGAAACTCCGCTCGGCAAATTCGGCAAAGATCAGCGGACGAAATTCGGGAAAGAGGAGACGAGAGGTCTCAATACAGCGGGCGAGCGGTGATGAGAGGACCGCATGAAACGGCATGATGCGCCGCATCTGTTCACGCTTGGCGAGCGTCTCAGCCACACCCGTGCTCGAGAGCTGGGTCTGGCTCCAGCCCGTAAATTGCCGCCCCTCGTTGGCAGGCGTCCAGCCGTGTCGTATCGCAATGAGTTCCACTTTAATCATTCTTCAATCCTCTTTTCATCTTTAATCACTTCGGGGATACCACAGAGCAGGCGGATGACGAGTTCTGCCTCCTGGCTCAGAGACTGCATGATCTGGCCAAGTATCTGGCGATAGCGCCGATCAAAGGGGGAGGCCGAGACGATGCCGCAGCTGATATCGTCGCAGACGATGATCAGCTCCAGCCCCTGCGCCTGGACGAGGAGGTCCTGCGTCGCCAGAATCGGATCACGGTCGACCGCAAGCTGCCGCTTGACCCAGTGGTGGAAGCAGTTAAAGACGAGCGCCCCCTCCCCCTCCGGCCAGTCAAAATCGAGCTCGGCATCATGACCATCGAGATAGAAAGTCTTCTCCTTCAAGAGCTCCCTTTTGACAAAAGCCCACTTCCCCTGATGGGCTCCTCCGAAGACAAAGCTCAGCATTTATTTCTCCTGGCCAAAGAACTTGCGATGGAAGTTCCAGGCATCTTCAATCATCTCGTCGATATCGCTGTGCTCGAGCTTCCACTTCAGCAGCTCTTGCGCCTTGCTGCTATCGGCAATAAGAACCGCTGGATCGCCCGCGCGCCGAGCTCCCATGCGATGGGGAATCGCCTGGCCCGTGACGCGCCTGGCCGCCTCGAGCACCTCGAGATTGGAGAAGCCATTTTTCGTCGCAAGGTTGAAGGCAGAGCTCTCCTTGCCCTCTCTCAGATAGTTCAGAGCCAGCAAGTGGGCGGCGACGAGATCTAAAATATGGATGTAGTCGCGAATACAAGTACCATCTGGCGTCGGATAGTCGCTGCCATAGATCTCAATCTCGGCGCGTCTACCGAGCGCTGTGTCGAGAAGAATCGGGATCAGGTGGGTCTCAGGACTGTGGCGCTCCCCGAGCTTGCCGTCCTTACTGGCGCCCGCCGCATTGAAGTAGCGCAGCGCGACATACTTGATCCCATAAGCGTGGTCATAGTCGGCCATCAGCTGCTCCATCATATACTTGCTCTTCCCATAGGGATTACAGGGATGACAGTCGCAATCCTCAGCGATCGGCATCTTCTCGACTTGTCCATAGACGGCAGCTGTCGAGGAGAAGATGATCTTGTCGACCTCGCACTCGCGCATGGCCGAGAGCAGTTGGAGCATCCCGTAGACATTGTTGTCGTAGTACTCCTCCGGCTTCAAGACGCTCTCCCCGACCAGCGAGCGCGCCGCGAAGTGGACGACAGCGTCGACCCCTTCTTTCTTCATCAGCTGGACCACCGCCTCTTTATCGCGGATATCGACTTCGTAGAAGGGCAGATCCCCGACCGCATCTCGATGCCCCGTCAGAAGATTATCGACGACGATGACTTCTTCTCCAGCCTCTTGGAAATATCTTGCGGCATGGGAGCCAATATAACCTGCTCCCCCAACAATCATGACAGACATAAATTCCTCCTAAGCAATACGACTGGGCCCCCCGACGGAGGCAATGTCGTAGACCACGGGCCGGAGCCCGGATACAGCCACTGTTCTCTCGGCAATGCGCTCAGCCGTCTCAATGTTAAATTCAGGCCGCGCCAGCGCGATGACCACCCCGCCGAAGCCGGCCCCACACATCCTGGCGCCATAGATCTCCGGCGCCTCATTACAGGCCGCTGCGAGCGCATCGAGCTCAGGCCCCGTCACCTCATAGTCCTGCGCGAGCGAGTGATGCGAGGCTGCGAGAATCTCCCCCGCCCGCTCGAGATCGCCCGTCGCGAGCGAGTCGACCATGGCGTGGACACGCGCCTGCTCCGTCACAATATGGCGGAATCGCCGCGTTAGGATCTCAGCCTCTTTATAAGCTGCCAAAATGGCAAAAGCCTCCTCCAGCCGCTCCTCTGGGAACTGTGCCAGAGAGGTCGCCGTCAATCGCTCGCCCTCGGGAACTTCGATGAGTCCTGCGGCCCGCAGCGCTTCTTCAATCTGCTTGGACTCACTGAGGCGCTCGTTATACTTTGACTCGCGGAGCTCTCGCCGCTTCCTCGAATCGAGAACCAGCAGTCTCCCCTCCTGAAAATCGACAGGACAGTGCCTATAGCTGAGATCTGAACTTCTAAAGAGCAGGGCGTGATCTTCCTCGGCCAGGGCGATCGCCACCTGGTCCATCAGGCCGGACTGGACGCCGATGAAGTGGTTCTCGACCCGCTGCCCGAGCCGTGCGAGCTCGAGAGCTGAGAGTTCGCTCCCCAGATAATCCTGCACAATCGTCGAGATCAAAAGTTCAAGCGAGGCCGACGATGAGAGTCCCGCACCATTGGGAATATCGCCGAAGATGTAGATATTGAGGGCCGGCGCCACGAGCCCGCAGTCACGAAGTTCCATGACTTGACCGCGGACATAGTCCGCCCAGTCTCCACGCGCTGGCAGGCCGATGAGTTCAGGCGCAAAATCAATTTTCGAGTCCAGATTCTCACTAAGGAGGTGGAAGTCCCGGTCTGGGCTCAGCCCCACCGCAGCATAGGTTCCCTGAGAAATGGCGAGGGGCAGGACATCGCCTCCGTTATAGTCAATGTGTTCGCCGATGAGATTGACGCGCGCCGGCGAAAAATAATATCGCTCAGGCTGCATCTCAAAGATTTCTTCATAGCCTCGCTGTAGCTGCGCCAGCATAGCGCTCTTAGTATCTTCTAGACAGTCACTTCGCATCTGATTGCCTCCTCTAGGCCTCAGCCTCTTTATCCTCCTCATTCTAGCAGATTACCCATTCTCGAGATAGACGACTATAATGGAACTGTATCGAAAGACGAGCAGAACTCGTCAGAGGAGGAATTATGGAATATCGTCACGCCACCATCGCCGACATCCCCGCCATCTCTGCGCTGCAGAAAAAATATCACGTCCATTCCATCAGCCCTGAGGACAAGCCGGACGGCTTCGTCACGACGCTCTTTACGCCAGAGCAATTCCAGGAGCTGATCGAAAAGGAAGACGGCATCTCCGTCGCCGTCGACGAGGGAGAGATCGTCGCCTACGCCATGGCGGCCTCCTGGGACTACTGGTCACAGTGGCCGCTCTTCGCCCACATGATCCAGGACCTTCCCGAGACCGAATACTGCGGCGAGAAGATGAGTGTGGAAAACTCCTATCAATATGGGCCGATTGCGATTGAGAAGAAATATCGCGGGACCGGGGTGCTCGAGGAGCTCTTTGCCTTCTCCCTCGACAGCATGGCCGATCGCTACCCCTACATGCTGACCTTTGTCAATCAGATCAATCCGCGCTCCTACGCCGCCCACACCCGCAAGGCTGGCTGCGACGTCGTCAAGACTTTTGACTTCAACGGCAATCACTACTGGGAACTTGGCAAGAAGACCGAGAAGATGAAAAAATAAAAAAAGAGCGCCCCGAGAGGCGCTCTCTTTATGGAGCCCACTGCCCGACCTTATTGAAATAGCGACAGTGCTCGCGGATCGTGCAACGCTCACACTGTGGCCGCCGGGCCTGACAGATATAGCGTCCATGGTGGATCAGGAGGTGATGAGACTCCGTCCAGCGCTCGCGCGGAATCTTGCGCTCGAGGGCAGCCTCCGTCTTCTCCACCGTCTTCTCGGCGACGAAGCCGATGCGGTTACTCAGACGGAAGACATGGGTGTCGACGGCAATCGCCGGCACCCCGAAGGCATTAGAGGCCACGACATTGGCCGTCTTCTTGCCGACCCCAGGCAGCGCCATCAGCTCTTCAATCGTCTCTGGCACCAAGCCGCCATAATCCTCGACGATGGCTAGCGCCGCCGCACGAATATTTGCCGCCTTATTTCGGAAGAAACCGCAGGGCCGGATCAGCTCCTCCAGCTCCTCTTGCGCCATTTCGGCAAATTGCTGCGGCTGATTGTAGCGAGGATAGATCTCAGCCGTCACCTGATTGACCCGCTGGTCCGTGCACTGCGCCGAGAGAATGGTCGAGACCAAGAGCTCAAAGGGCGTATCGTGGACCAGCTCACAGACGGGATTGGGGTGGAGCAATTTCAATTGATCGAGGACGAAAAGCGCCTCTTTTTTCGTCAGTAATTTTCTCATCGCCCCTATCCTAGCACCTTTAGGAAATCTCGCCTACAATCTCATCAAGCATCTAGCAAAAGCCCCAGATTTCCCCTAGAATTGTCCTCGGGTGTCCACCACCTAATGTCTTGATCCTGAGGTGTTCTAATTAATGAAGAGTCTCAATCTGCGTTCCGTCTTTGCCTTCTGTGGCGCCTGCGTCGCCTTCTATATCGGGGCTGGCTTCGCCACCATGCAGGAGATCATGCAATACGATGTCTCCTATGGTTCAGGCTTCATCCTCAGTATCTTGGCCGCTGCCCTGGTCTTTGCCTATACCAATATCTCTTTTACATCCAATGCCAATCGCCATAAGATCGAGCACGGCAATGATATCTATCTGATCTACGGCGGCAAGTACATCGGGCGCTTCTTCGACTTCTTTGCCGCCTTCTTCTGCTATATGTGCTTCATCGTCATGTGTGGCGGGGCCAATTCGACGGCGACGCAGCAATGGGGCCTGCCGCGAGGGCTCGGCGCCATCCTGCTGACGGTGGCAGTTGTCGCCACCGGCATCTTCGGCCTCAAGGGAATCTTAAATGCTTTAAGTAAACTCGCCCCGGTGATTATCACGCTGATTTTGACTGTCTCAATTATCAGTATCGTCATGAACTATCAGGACTTTAAGACCGGCCTCCATCTGATCGACAGTGGCCAGGTTCAGCCCACTCAGACAGGGGGCGGCCATCCCCTCCTCGCAGGAGCGACCTACAGTGGCTTCGTCATCTTCTGGTTTGCCGCCTTTATGGCCGAAATTGGCACGCGTAACCCCCTACGCGAGGTCAATCTCGGCATGTTCCTCGCAACGCTCTTCATCTTCGGCTCTGCGGCCATCGCAAGCGTCGCCCTGATCAATAAGATTCAAGTGACTGCCGAGGCCGACATTCCCTCGCTCATTCTCGCCAATAAAATTCATCCCTGGCTCGCCCAGTTCTTTGCCATCGTCATCTTCTGTGGGATCTATACGACAGCCGTGCCCCTCCTCTGGACGGGCGTCTCACGCATTGCGCCCGAGGGCTCCGGCCGCTATAAGCTCATGACGCTGGTCGGGGGAGCTATCGGCTGTCTGATCGCCCTCCTCGTCCCCTTTAAGGGACTCGTCAAAATTCTCTACGGGATCAATGGCTATCTCGGCTTCGTCATGCTGGCGATCATGATCTTTAGCGATATCATGACCCGCATGGGCCGCCGCCCCCACCCCTTCTTCCAGCGAGACTAGAGGAGCGCCTGGAGCTCTCTTTCCACCTTGGCAAAGATCAGTTCGTGACCTCGCTCGTTGGGATGCATGCCGTCGGCACAGAGATAGTCCTCATAGCTATAGCGCGAGAGAAATTCTGAGCGGATGTCGATCAGCGGACAGTCGAGCTCGCGGGCCAGTTCTGTGACGGCGAGATTGTAGTATTCCTGCCAGCGGTAGATCATCTCGACATCGCCATGCATATGGGCGAGCAATTTTTCCCTGTCGAGCTTTGCGCTGACAGCAGAAAAGAAGCGCCTCGCATAGAGGGGCGGCAGATTGATCATGATGATCTCTGCCCCCGTTCCCCGCGCTTCAGCGATGAGCTTGCGATAAGTCTCCATAAAGAGCTCGCGAGGCACCTGGGGCAAGAACTGCCCCTCCGGCTCGGCCGCAATCTCGGCCCAGGGCATATCACAGTCATTGTTACCAAATTCTAAGAGGACGATGGAGTCCGCTCTCACGCGGCCGATCTGCCGCTCAAAGATCTGCAGGCCCTTTAAGATATTGGCCCCGTATTTTGAGAAATTACTGACCTGGAGCTCAAATTTCTTTTGGAGGCGCATGAGAAAAGAATCCTCGAGCACCTTATAGCGCTGCTCGCGCTCATCGAGGACAATCCCCTTGCCAATCGAGTCGCCGAAGAGGTAGAGATTTTGAATACGGCCAGCGGGCCTCCTGATCATGTCCATCGTCCACTCCTTTGCTTGAGATTTCTGTTATAATCTCTGCAAGGATCGAAACCTTGCTATCTAGTATTGGTTATTATATCTCAAAATATGGGTATTTCAAGACCCTGAGGAGGTTCTTATGTCAGATCTTGGAAAATGTGACTTCAAAACTTGGCAGATCAGCCCCTTTGAGGAGCTACCGAATATTGAGCTCTATATGGATCAGCTCTTATTCATCTTAGAGCGAGAGCTCAAAGATCATCTCCCTGCTGCCGTCTTAAGCTCTGCCATGATCAATAATTATATCAAGGAAGGTCATCTGCCCCGGACGAAGAAGAAGCGCTACGAGCGCGAGCAAGTCGCCCTCCTCATTCTCCTCGCCCAGCTAAAGACCGTCCTGACCGTCACCGAGGCTGGGAGGCTCTTAGAAGATTTGAGTCGAGGGGCTGATGATGAGGCTTTTGCCGCGACTTCCATTGCCGCGGGCTATGAAACGTTTCGTGAGATTTTAGAAGACGAGGCGCGCGCTGCCTCGGAGAGGCTGCAAGAACGGGCGGGCAAGGAGAGCCAGGCGGAACTCGCCCTCCACTTTGCGATTCAATCGCTGGTCACGAAGCGCGTCGCCGAGCTCCTCCTCGCTGAAAATTCTGTAGATGATGAGAAATAAGGGCGTTCACCGAACGCGTCTAGAATCCTCAGCCACCGCCATAGCCGCCTGAGGAGCCATCGCCTGCCCGTGCGACGAAACCGATAAAAATGGCCGTAATCCCTATCAGCAGGCCCACCATCGAGACAGCATCTGGAATATCGATAAATTTCTTTAATAGAGTGATCAGGACGACGATGACGAGTCCCGCAATGGTCAGATAGTCTGTACGCTTCATCTTCTCCACTCTCCTTTTTGCTTAAAGCTAAGGCTTAGAGAAGATTTTGTCGGTAACACTTATCGCCTGCTTGAATCAATCGAGCGTTTTGAATTCAGAAAAGCTCTTATAACTTACAATCCCCTCGCCATTTTGCGCCATGACAGCGGCGGTCCGATCGTAGGAGGCCGCGACGAGCTCTAGAGCCTCAGCATCGAGCTCAAACTGGGCTGGGTCTACGGTCGCAAGTTCCACGGGGATGATCGTTGCGTGGGTCGTCTCCTCATCTGGCTTGATCTTCAAGTTATAGGTCGAGATATAGCCAGCCTTACTCAGCTTCTTAGCGCCCAGGATATTTTTTTCAAATTGCACGAGTGCCATCAAGCCATCTTCGGCATGGCCCTGACTCTTCTTCGTCTTAAAATGCTGATTGGAGATAAAGTTTCCGAGCGAATAATAGCAAAGAGTCGCCGAGCCATCGGCGCGGTAGATCCACTCAATGGGCTGCAAGATATGGGGGTGTGCGCCTACGATGAGGTCGACGCCGCGCTGAGAGAGAAATTCAGCCAGTTCCCTTTGGACCGGAGCGGGTTCATTCTGATATTCCTTGCTCCAGTGGATGAGAGCAATGATGAAGTCGGGCGCCTCGCTCTGGAGGGCGTCGATGCGCTCGCCAATTCTGATGAGATCGGCGGCGAAGAGATCCTCTGGCTCCCGCTGGACGGAGAAGGAATCGACCAGTCCCTCGGCCTCCTCGGGAATGATATGCCCGTTGAGAGTTCTCCTCCCCTTCTTGCGCTTAGATTCGTAAGTAAAGTTGATGAAGCCGAGCTTCACCCCGTTGATCTCCTTGACTAGGTAAGTCGCATCCGTGTCGCGCTCTCTTGTCCCCACGAGATCGAGACCTGCCGCCTTGAGCTTTCTGGCTGTCATGAGGAGTCCCTCGACGCCGCGGTCCATACTGTGATTGTTGGCGGCATAGGCGAGGTCGAAGCCGAGGCCGTGCAATTGCTCGGCCAGAGCATCTGGGCAAGAAAAGATCGGGAAGCCCTCCCAGGGCTCACCAGCTAGGGTCCCCTCCATATTAAAGGCCGCATAGTCAGCACCCGCAATCGCCTCTTCCATAAAGCGATAGGGTGGCGTGAAGTCATGGCTCCCATCCTCTTTTTCAGCCGCTGTGATCAGCGGTACATGCATGAGGACATCACCAACGATCGCAAGGTTCACACAGGTCTTTTTAAGCTCTACTTTTTCAAGTGGATTGATGATCGTCTCCACGGGCTCGGCGAGAGAGATCTCCTCCTGCCCTGCAAGTGACTGTCTCAATTCCCGCTCTTCTCGTAGCGCTTCGGCCTCGGGAAAGAGCGCTGAGGCGTCGAAGTCACAGGCGGTGAGCGAGCAGAGCAGCGAAAAGATGAGGACTATGGTGATGAGTAATTTGCCTTGACGCAATGTAATGGTCCTCCCAGTTTTAGACTGTGCTACCCATTATCTACCATTTTGACAAAGAAAGCACAATGCGCTTCTCCTGCCTGATCGACATAGACAAATTTCAAGTAGAGGAGTTTATCGATGTCATCGTAGTAGGCCTTGAGGCGGTATCGCGGCAGAGATGCTATCATGATCTTAAGCTCTTCTGGCAAGTCGACAGCAGTTCTGTTTGCGGGTTCTCTCAGCTTATATAAGTGAATTTCTCCACTTTCTGGGTAGGATCTTATGAGATGTTCTCCGCTGCTCGAAAGGTCGACCTCAGTGATGGTTCCATCATTTTTCTCAGTGTAGGGAAAAGAGAGGAGCTCAGCGCCTGTATCTAGACAATAGACCTCGTTCTCATTTTGTCGTGTCGCATTTGAAAAGCGAAACCAGCAGACCGTATCTCCAGCAGTTCGAGTGATCTCACTCATGATGCCTAGTTCATAATGGATCAGTTCTAGGGAATGAGGCTCGAGGCCAGAGCGCAGCGTATAGTAGCGGGCATCACCCGCCTGAAGAGGTTGGATAAAACAGATTATTTTTTCGGCGGCTCTTTGAAAATAAAAAGAGAGGTGAAAAGCTCCTAAGTCAGCCTGGATAAGATCCTTGACTTGCGGTCCCGTCAAAAGGGGGATAAGACTTGCTGCCCGCTGATCATATAAAAGAATTTCTGCTCCCTCCGAGTGGTCCAGAGAAATAAGAGCACGATTCTCGTCCACGATGACACAAGAAGTCAATTCTGGAGCGATGGCATATTTCTCCATACTGCTCTTAAGCGCTTCAAAGATGGGACAGGGCAGCTCATTTAGATTTTGATCCAGACTGAGCAGAGTCAAAGTCTCACGCTCTCCCTCTTCGCAGGAAAAGATAAAATCATAAGCTGCCGATCTATCTCTCACTGAGAGCATACGACAAGAGTCCGCTAGTGCCAGCTGCTTCGTCCTGACAATTTGCGCCACAGAGGCGTCCCAGTGGTGGATGACTCTGCTCTTTGGATTCAGGATAAGGGTCTCGTGAGACTCTCCAATGAAGAGCTCGTCAAAAACAGACCAGCTTGAACCTAGAGGAGCTGTGATCTCTCGCCATTGGGAGAACGTTTGAAGAGATGCCCGAGCTCTTCGACCTCTCAGCTCGCTGTCAGGACCAGTGAGCTCATTATCTGCTGTGCTTTCTCCTGCTTCTATGTCGATACGAGGCGAGCTGTCTGTCGAATTTTGACTTCTAGAATTTGAGCTGGGAAAACATCCGGCCAATAGAAAGAGCAGGCAAGTATAGAGAAATGGCAAAAGACGTCGACTGTCCATTCAATCCTCCTCAAGCATGGAATCTAAATAAAAGGGAGGCAAGTTACCAGCACCCAAAAGTTGACCGATGAAATAGCCAGAACCCACTGGTATGACTGCGTCTTGAAATTCCTTCTCCTCTGCTAAAAGAGAGATCTGCTCCCCGTTTAAATCACAAGAATAAAAATCAAATCTCAAAGTTCTTTGACTGTCCTGACGGAAAACAATGCGGCCACGATACAAATTATATAGCGAGAGTCCTGGATGATCTTCACTATTGAGGATGACCCTTTCTGTTCCAGTCTCTAGATTACGGATCAATATATCATGGCTGATATCGTCTTGAAAAATAATATCATTAGCAAAAGTGAAAATGGGGCCTCTGAAAAAAACTTCCTCATAAGATTTTACAGAACCATCCTTCAGATTGGCCACAAGTAGGTTATTGGCGTAATTGGGCCCATAGATCAAATCATTATGGATCATGTCTATTTGCTTCATCTCGGGAATTGTCATCTTCTCTCTTAATCCCCATTCTGTGAGTTCATGTACTGAATTGAGGAAAATGATGTACACCTTTCCTGAACTCACATAGAGTCCATTCTGGCTAAAGAAAAGATCTCTGAGCCTTCCATCAAGTTGCATGTATAAATAACGCTTATCCTCGTATGTGTCGAGATCCAATTCGCGAATTTCAATGGCAGAGTTTAAGAGATTATAAATGTAATAGTCCTCATCAAAGACTTCTTTAAGATGGTAGACCTGATAGTATACTTTATCATCTTCAACAGAAATAAAGCGATCGAGCCTTCGTTGCGATCCCGTTGCAAAAGGATCACGAATCAGGTCCGTCTGGTGGAAATGAGGAGGCTTGCCCGAAACCTTAAACTCCGTAAGCGTGAGATATTTCAACTCAGATGGATGAGGGATAATGAGTCGCTCACGGTGATTGATGTACCCTTCCTTTGTCATATAGCGCTGGTGATCAGCCCTCTCTCCTGTCCCACAAGCGCTCACGCCAGAGGCAAGACAGATCAAGACAAGGCAGATGGCCAATGGCGAGCATAAGAATTTGTGCTTTCTGGAATGCGAGTAAGTCGAGCGATAGCGTCTGCGCAGATAGAAGATCATAAGAAAAATTAAGAGCAGTTGTATCATGACAGTGAGGCCAATCGTAGCTAGATAGCCCGGCGCATGGCCCGGCCATTCAAAGAGCCAGGTCTCCATAAGTGTCGTAGGAAGGAGCTGTGTCAGTATTCCTATCTGTCCACGCTGCCAGTTGCCGAGCAGAATGAGTGCGAGTCCTGAGAAAAAGCTGAGTGCTGCAGACCCAGAACTTTCAGCAACACAGGCAAGCATGAAAGCATATGAAGTATAAGCTATCAGCTGGCTAAATAGGGTCAGAAGAAGCAAACGAAGAAGACTCATCGATGACGGCATACTCATAAAGCGCGATAGACTACTCGCAACTGCTCCGAAATGGTCGATGCCGTAATAGAACGAGGCGATGGCGAGGCGCAGGAGGAAAATCAGCACAATAAAGCAAGAGGTGAGAATAAAAATCAGACTGAGCTTCGCATCTGAAACTTTCTCTCGACCTCGAATCGTTGAGCGTATAATGGGCTTCATCTGACTTTCCCTTTCACTTAAGAAGATAGAACTTGCGAGCCACTGTAAAAGAAAAAGCAGAGGGTAGTAGATTTTATGGGAATTAAAGAAATAATGCCAGCCATTCGGATAGATCAAGTGCCGTTTCAGATCGGGATCAGACAGAAGATAGATCACATTTTTCAAGAGGTAATTGTAGACTGGTTCTGTTGCAAGAAAGCTTTGTGGCCCAAGCGTTTGCTCGAGAAATTGCGACCTAGTAATCCGGCTGCTATAGAGAAGCTCTTGCTTCTCAACCATTTCCCTCTTGGCGACACTATACTTGTGGCCCAATGCCTGAAATGCCTGATGATTCTGTAAATTAAAAGGACCATCAAAGCGCTGAATGATCTTCTTCGCAGCTTCTTTTTGACTCTCAATCACCACTTCCTCAGGCACCATAAGTACTCTAAGGTATAGTCCCGTAAGTAATAAGACTGCTAAGAAGAGGAATTGAACGTTTCGACGCGAGAAGATTTTTTGCCACTCAAGTCTCAAGATCTTCATCTGATCTCCTTTCTGAGCACGAGATATGAGGCGAGAGATCCGATGCCAATAAGTGCCAAGAGCCATATCCACGTCAGCTGATAGGCCCAGATGGATCGATTAAAGATCGCCACTTGATCGGGCTGGGCATAAAGAGATTCTGTCCTCAGGGCCGTCAGAGGGTTGAGATAGATGAGGAGAATGTTGCGCTTGAAATGGCCCAGATAATCCAGCGCCGCCAGAACCAAGAGCAGTACGGAAACTCGAGCCGCAGCAATTATCTGCGATTTTGAGGTCATCGTCAGAACAGCAGAGAGAGTGACGAGGGCTATGGAAGCAAAAGAGCGGGTCAGGAAGTATAGATATTGATAAGATGAGATAGACATGGTCAAGGGCGTGTTGAGATAAGGCTTCAAAGAATATAGAGGGAGAGTCGCATGACTTGCCGTCTGATACAGTACGCGACACGTGAAATGAACCTGCATATAAAATAAGGCGTTGACGAAAAAACAAAGGAGGAGCAAAAGGATGAATTTGGACCTCATAACAGAGATGTAATTGGGAGTTGATAGAAGCAAGCAATGCATGTGCGTCCTCTTCTCCTCATAAAGAAGCGTCAAGGTCAGGAGCAGAAGAAAAAGCAAGAGGATCCCCGCACTTATTTCATGTGAAAATTCAAAGAGATACCTATCATTAGGATAAACTGAGCTTAGCTGTCTACCGCTGAATGAGTCGACAATGTTTTGATCTCGGGCTAGATCAGAAGAACCATAATGAGCTCTCAAAATGCTGGCCTCTGCACGAGCCACGAGCAAATTAGCATACTCTTCATATTCAACAGCATAGAGAAGAGGTTTATATACCCTTTGAACTAGAATACGACGATCGTAACCTATATCTCCCGTGCTCGGATAGTTCTGCGCAGTCAGAAAGTCACGCAAAGAAGAGTCATCCCTTAACTCAAAGCGCCAGTATAGTTCCATAAATTCTCGAAGCTTATCAGCGCGAAGATCACCCATGAACTCCTCTTGCATCCACTCAAAATATTGCCATTGTTCGGCCTGGGAAAAGTTTTTAGGTGAAAAGAAATATTGATTCCGATATTCTGTATGTAGCAGGTAGAAATTTAAACCGAGTAAGATAAGCAAGGCAAAGCGTAGAGCCCTCAGACGAAATATTTTTAGTAATTCATAGCGAAACGTTCTCACTCTGTATCCCCCGAGTAATATAAGAAGACATCATCCAAGTCTGGGCATTCAGCTTCACTATGGTTTTTCTCAGCGACTTCCTTATCGACGATCAATCTCAGCCAGAGTTGATCCCCTCTTCTTTCCACACGGCTGATAAGGGAAGGCTCAAGCCGTTCATCAGCTCTGCGATAAATAACTCGGCCCTCTAATTGGGAGCACAAATCTTGAACAGGCCCCGTGGCAAGCAGACGTCCACGATGTATGATGATGACATTGTCAGCAATACTTTCAGCATCAGACACAATATGAGTTGCTATCAGTATCACCTTGCCAGGAGCAATTTGAGCAATGAGGTTCCTAAATCGCATCCGCTCTACTGGGTCGAGACCTGATGTCGGCTCGTCTAAGATGAGTAGTTGTGGGTCATTCAGCAGAGACTGGGCAATGCCCACTCGCTGCCTCGTTCCACCCGAGAGATGTTTGATCTTATAATGGCGGTACTGAGACAGATTGAGAGATGCGATCAATTGCTCAATACGGCCCGTCAAAATCTCTTCTGGAACATTTTTAAGAGCGCCAATATAAGCCAGCACTTCTTCCACCGTAAAGTCTGGATAAAAACTAGGATATTGCGGCAAAAATCCCAAAGACTCTAAGAACTTATGCTTATTATCTCCCAGTTCGTCGCCATCAAAGCTCATCGTGCCAGAATCAGCTGCAAGATTCCCCGTCAAAATATTGATCAAGGTTGATTTACCCGCTCCATTGACCCCCAAGAGCACATGAATACCCGCTTTTAAAGAGAGTGAGAAGTTTTGCAGAGCCAGAGCCTTACCATCATAGCTCTTATTTAAATCAATAATATCAAGTCCCATACAATAACTCCTCGCGTATATGAGGCGAGATCAGTTCTCGCCCTCTTCACCTGGAATCAAGTTCAGAGCCTCTTGGCCATAAAAATCCATGCTATCGCTATCTACAACGATAGAAAAAAGTGTCATCTCTCGATCGACATTTGAGAAGTCAAACTGAGCCTTAACCTGGACATAATCTTCCTTGCCGCAAACGTATTCATCTCCTTGTCCCATCTGTAACGGGTAATAATCCAGAAAGATAAGCTGCTTCAAGCGATGATCTGCTGGGCCAGCAAAGTGAAAGAAAATATCGAGATTTGGATGTCGCTGTGTATTGATAAGAGGGAGCCCCATCTTCGAGGCCAAGTCTTCGTCAAATGAGCCATCCTCTCTAATGATTCCATATTTCAGCAACTTCTCTTTTCCGAGACTCTCCTCAAATAAAGCTTCGAAATCTTCTTTGTCAAAACGCAACCATTGAACCACCATATGGTCTATCTGAGACACCCCATCCTCATCTAAAAAAGATGCATACTCATCGTGAGTCCAAGGAATTTTTTGGGCATCTAGAGACTTCAAACTGCGATCAATTATATCGATCTTGCTCGATATGTCCTGCGAGTCTGCCTCAAAATAAATGCTCGCTGTACAGCCATGCACCCCACTTGGGATCATTACTTCATGTCTTTTACGACTAGGTTCGTTAAAGACAAGAAGGGTGAGAGGGTATTCTTGACCGCTACGGCCACTTGTCACGAGGACCTCAAGAGGGATACGTTCTAAGACTAAATTTCTCTCATTCCCCTGGAAATAACACTCGATCATATAGGGATTGTCCAAGCCGAAACTCTTAAACTGCTGGACATGTTCTGCACGTCCCAGATAGTTGATCGGTTGAACGACTCCATCAATCAAAATCATGATTCCCACCGAACGGAATCCGCTGACCTCGAGAGCAACAGTTAACTCCATAGGATCACCCGTATAAACAAAGGAGTCAGATTGGCCATCGTTGGGTGACTCCATTTGATAATGCATCGTATAATTATATTCGAGAGGATTATCCTGCTTGACGAGATCAGAGAGGTTTTCTTCTGTTTCCACGCTAGAGTCATGGCTCGGCTGACTGCCTTCAGGCGTCGAACCTACTTCACTTGTTTGCAGAGGTTTCCTCAGCTCTGGCATGGTATTTGAAGAACAAGATGTCAGGCTCATGACGAGAGAGCCTAGGAGCAGCATAATGAAAAATAGTCTTTTGTAATAATTTGTCATCGGTCAACCTCTTTCCAACCTAATAAAATTGGGAGTGATGCCTCTCAGAACAGAGGCATCACCCCTCTTACTTATTTGAAATGAGTTGTGTGAGTATAAACAACAAATCCCGTATTTTTGCCTCGAACCTCGTGCGCACCAAACGCATCAAAACTATCTAAAATAGGAGTATAGTTTGTGTAGGTTCCCCTCAGCGAGGTGGCACCTTGAGGGCTTGTCCACTGTTGGGACTTGGCAGTCAAACTAGGATTCTGCGGATTTGAAGGTGTTATGGTCAAAATTAGAACGGCACTATCTGGATTCTTTGTTACTTGGACCACACCCACAAGGTCGTACCATGGTTTCTCAAGTCGACCAGTCAGCACTCCATAATGACCTGCACTCTTTGACGCCACTTCTGGCCCTGCTTGTACAATGAAGGGCGCAAAGACAAAAAGTGACAGAATGACTAGAATAAGGCATGTTCTAAAATTAGCTTTCATGTTTAACCTTCTAATTGTTGTGCATATAGCTTCAGGTAAAAGAACTAATGCTACTGCATGTCTTTATAATAATAGATTCGAAAAAAAAGTCAAATAAATATTACATTAGTGTGAATAATCAGCGATTATGTCGAGTCAAGTCCCAAATGTTGGTGTAAATTCCTCCGCTATAGTCTGTTCCTCCCTACCTAAGCAACTTTAGCTTCTTTGTCCTCAGCTACAGCCGTGATTTTGTCACTATAGTAACTCACCGTATCAATGTAGCGATAAGCGCTGAGCCACTCTTCGTGCATCTCCATGAGTAGGCTCCCAAGCATGTTCTTGATACTGCGCTCATTTGGGAAAATGCGTATCACCCTGTCCCGACGGCGTAGTTCCTGATTCACTCGTTCAATGCTATGACTGGTTCTCAGGCGCCTGCGACAAACGAGAGGCAGTGAGAGGACCGCCATCACGTCATCAAAGCCTTGGTCTAAGACTTCTGCTGCCTTAGGCGCTTTTGTTTCTAATTCATCCATGAGTTTCTCCTTTCTTTCTCTGGCCTCTTCTATGTTTAAGCTGTTGTAGATGTCTTTTAACAGGTGCTTTACCTTCGACTGATCTTTCTTTGGCTCCCTATCTAGGACATTCCTGCTAAAGTGCGTTTGACACCTCTGCCAGCTAGCCCCGACAAACTCTTCCTCAATCGCCTTTCTTAGCCCTTGATGCTGGTCTGAGACCACGAGTTCTACTCCACCAAGTCCCC
>JAFAAL010000008.1 GCA_023426575.1 Bacillota bacterium | reverse complement strand
TTAAGAAAATTGAAAAAAGTGCGAAGAAAGCTGCGAAAGATAGGACAGACAGCAAATAGCGGAGAGGAGCTTGCAAGCAAAGTCAGCTAGTAGCGGAGCTTGCCCGTCTCGGCC
This sequence comes from Bacillota bacterium, assembly GCA_023426575.1. Taxonomy (GTDB): domain Bacteria; phylum Bacillota; class Clostridia; order Saccharofermentanales; family DTU023; genus JAFAAL01. The sequence continues at coordinate 20,703 of JAFAAL010000008.1, read as the reverse complement.
TCGAGATAATAGCGCGTCTTGCCGCGCGTTCGCCCCTTATAGACAATCGCCTCCGTAGGACAGGCGGCAATACACGCCATGCAGTGTGTGCAGTCGCCGTGCCACTGGGGCCTCTTTTTATCCTCAGTCAGACTGATATTCTGCAGCGGACAAAGCCCCACGCAGAGCCCACAGTGAATACAGCGCTCATCGACGGAGAAGCCGCGATCGCTGACGACACAAGGGTAGAAGAGAGGATTGACGATGTGGCTGAGCAGTCTCCAGGAGCTCTTTTGCTCGGGGAATGCTTCCCTCTCTTGAATGATCGGGATGAGCTGAATAAGTTCTGCCTCGGCGCGCGCAATGATCGCCTCGGCCTCAGCTCGCTCTGGACAGGGGAAGAGGGCGATATAATTTTCTGGCATGACGAGGCCGTAGAGTCCCATAAAACGTAATTTGAGCCGCTCAGCGAGGCGGCGTGCATAGAACGCGGCATCTCCCCAGCTGTCCCCACAGCTCAAGATAAAGTATATTGGCGTCCCCTCGGGCCAGGAACTAGCCTCGAGAAAAGCGGAGACGAGCCGTGGCATCCGCCAGGCGTAGACGGGTGCGACGACGATGATCGGCTCCTCAGGGGAGAGCTCGTGAACGATGGGACTCTTCTCATCTAAGGGGAGAAAGTCCGCAATATCCACCGTCTTCTCGCCGAGTCCATGCGCAAGTTTGAGGGCCAGATAATGGCTGTTGCCCGTGCCAGAAAAATAAAAAATCATCTCATCTCCTCACTCACTTCGAATGCACATTGAGCATAAGGGATTCACAAAGAAATAAAAAGGAGCGGCAAGCAGCCGCTCCAGGATTAACATTTTAGATCTCGCTGTCTTAGTCATCAATCTTGATGAGATCGCCCGTCTTGGCGTCGACCTTGACCTCGACATCGCTGCCAGCAACGTCACATTTGAATTCGTAGACGAGGACATTGTTGTCGTAGTCGAGCTGCCACTCATAGGGGACGTACTTGGCATCGATGGCCTTTGTCGCCTGCTTGAATGCCTCTTCGGGCTTCAGCACATCGGCCATGGTGAAGAGAAGATCTTGATCTGTGGTGCTATCAGTTTCTTCCTTCACGATCTCATTCGTGTCGGCATCGACCTTGAGCTCGAATTCCTGTCCATCTTTCTGGCTCTCGACCTTGAAGTAATAACGGCCATTGTCGCGGTCGAACTGGACCTTAGTGAATTCCTGCATCGCAAACTTCTCTTGGAAGATTCTGAGAACTTCTTCGAGAGCCGCCTGGTCAAAGATCTTGGCGTGCTGGCCCGTGGCCTCAGTAGGAGCTTCAGTGGCATCAGCAGTACTAGGAGCCGTCGTCTCTCCAGCTTGAGTCCCATCAACTGTCGTCGAAGCGAGATCGACCTCTGTCGTCTCAATTTCTTTACCGACCATCTCAGTACAGCTTGCTAAGAGCAGCATGCTCATGGCCAGAGCAATTAAAATAAATTTTTTCATACTTTATATCCTTTCTCCTTACGTGTTACGTTAAAGAACAGTCATGGCGCCTTGGCACCATGAGAGCCTATTCTCGCTAAGTTAAGCGCAGAAATCAACGCATTCTTGTGAAGAAAATATGAAGAGAGAGTGAAAAAAAGAACTGCCTAGAGCGCCTCAAAGATCTCTTCATCAATTTCATTGAGCAAGTGAGCGGCAAGACGTGCAGCTGCCTCGAAATCCTGGAGGGAAATTTGACCGCAGTGCGTATGCGCATTACCTCAAGATTCTGACGAGCTTGTTTGTTATAGAGGTGATAGAGAAAAGCTAAGTTAAGAGCTGTAAGCAGCTTAATCATTTGTTTTCTGAAATTCTTTTGTTTAAAATGTAACTTGTTTTAAAACTTGTCTGTTTAAGCAGAATAAAAGTACAAGAAGAGGTAAAGCATGTTCAGAAAATTAGGGGGAGGAGCCCTCCTCACAGCCATCTTTTTGCTGTCTATCATCTTGCCGCCAACGGTGTTTCTTCAGGCGCAAAATCTGGATCCCAAGGCCCTCATATTAGAGAAATGGGATGGGGCAATAGAGCTTGAGGACCCTGAGCTGAGTCCTGGAGACCTGGAGGTGGAAAGTTTTGAGAGTGAAAATGCCTTCGCCCATCCACTCATGAGATCTCTATCGTCAGAAAGCTATCAACCGATTCTAATCTCTGAACTCAATCTCCAGACAAAGAGGACAGATATTCCGGTGACGGGGAGCGAGGAGTGGGAGGCGCTGACGGCCGAAGAGCGCCGCGCCTTTTCTGATGACTTCTATGGAATGGACAAGAACAACATGCAGTTCTTCGAACCTTACGATGAGGATGATAACAAAGGAGGATATAACGTCGTTGTCTGGCGTGAGAATACAGAGACTGGCTATATGGAGCGGATCCGCTGGATTGGCATACAAAGTTTTTTTGCTTATCCTGGGGAGAAACTTTATTTCTTTATGCGTTTTGATCTCGACAGATATCTCAAGGGTCCAGAAAACTATGTCAACGAGCAGCGGACGGGCTGGGGTTTCCATAATCTCAAAATCATTGAAAAATTGGACGGCTCTGAAGGCTATCAGCTCGATACAGCATATAGCTACATGAAACCTGAAAATGTGATGCTCGATGGGCAGCGTGTCACCCGTTGGGACGATAAGACAGATGTCTATGGGGAGCGCTCGACAAATGCCTACCCAGGGGTGAGAGACGGCATACCTCTCGAGGGTCATGAGGTGATTGAAAAAAAGATGTATAAGGGTGTGTATCACTACATCAGCTTCCAATACACCTTACCAGAATCAATCTGGTATGCAGCATTTTCTTGTGGCAGCGGACAGACAGGCTTCAACTCTGGTTTCGCGGGATCTCCAAGCTTGAATGTTTCAGCAAGAGGAGCCAAAATTTGGCCAATCTGCAATATTGATGTCCGCTATGTTCTCGACAGTGACTATCGCCAGGTTATGGGAATTGAGAAGGAAGAGGAGGAACAGGCTCTGACCGAGCGCCCTTACCAGGAGCGTTACTACATCATTGATGAACTGGAGAATAAGCAGCTCGTTCCAAAGTCACGACTCTTCAGTGATAAACCCTTTGAAAAACTATTTCCGCTCGACACGACCTTTAGACGAAGAGTTGACGGAGTTGTCCAGACATTTGAGTACAAATATCAGATGGCGGGACGTGGAAAATACGTCAACGAACGTCCGCGATATGAGGATCTTATCCTCGATATCCCTGGTTACGAATATGTCGCTGATGACTTTGAGCTAGGGAAAGATGAAGACTATAAAGGTGGGGAAGAGAGCAAACTTCCTCAGTTCGACTATGAATTCTTTGGAGATGAGCATGTTCGCATCACCAAGCATTTCTATGTGACCTACCGCAAGGTGAATAAGCCAACAGAGCCTAGTGAGCCAACAGAACCTAGTGAGCCGTCAGAACCCAGCGAGTCCACTGAGCCTACGAAACCGACTCCGCCGCCAGTGCCGAGCACTAGCCTTCCGAATGAGCCGACATGGACGCCTCCGCATCCCTCAAAAATCACAGACAATCTGCCTCCACCGGTCATCATGACGCAGAAACACCCGATTCCGAAGACGGGCGAACGGAGCTTGACCTATCTCTATCTCACTGTGATGGCGACGCTGGTGCTTGTCCTCGTCTTAAGATTGAGGGCCAAGTAGAATCATTGATTCTGAAATTTTCTAAGCACTCAAGGGGTGGTTTCGGCCACCCTTTTTCTTTAAGTTATATGTTAAAGAACAGTCATGGCGTCTTTGCATTATGAGCGTTCTCGCTCAGTTAAGTGCACAAATCAAATTTGAAAAGAGTGAAAAAAGAGCCGCCTAGAGCACCTCAAAGATCTCTTCATCAATTTCATTGAGCAAGTGAGCGGCAAGACGTGCAGCCGCCTCGAGATCTTTGAGAGAAATCTGTCCGCAGTGTGTATGAGCATAGCGGACAGGCACACCGATGACGATACAAGGCGTTCCCTTGGCACTCAGATGATAGGCTCGCGCATTGGTCGAGCCCCCCTGGCGGACAGCTGTCTGGACGGGGATTCCTGCCCGCTCTGCCACTTTCAGAGCCCAGGCCTGAAAGCGTGGCTGGGTGATCATGCCGGCATCGAGATGACGCAGCATGGGCCCCTGGCCGACGGCCGTCTGCCACTGGCTGGGGGAGCCGAAGCTGTCATCGGCAGGGCAGCCCTCGAAGATGATCGCGAGATCTGGCGCCACGCGCTGGGCGAGCACCTGCGCCCCGCGGATCCCCACTTCCTCCTGGCTCACAAAGCAGGTAAAGACATCGGCCCCGAGCTGCTTATTGCCGAGGAGGTGGAGACAGCCGAGCTCAGCTGTCACGCCAGCCCGACAGTCAAAGGCCTTGCCCCAGATCAGGTCGAGTTCTGCATCATAGCTCGCCTGGTACTCGGGAATCACAGGCGTGCCGAGGCCAATGCCCCAGCGCTCGAGATCGGCCCGATCCCGGGTGCCAAGATCGAGGAGGAAGCTGTCTGAGCCCGGCAGTCCCGACTCGCTCTGCTGGTAGTGCGGTGGGAGAGAGGCTGTGACCGCCCGACGATACTGACCCTTGCGATCCGGAAGTAAGAAGGTATGCGCCCCGATATTGAGGGCTGACCAGCCGCCGAGGGGCTGCATTTGTAGGAGGGCATTTTCCGTGATGCCCCGAACCATAAAGGCGACCTCGTCGAGATGGGCATCGAGGAGAACTCTCAGCCGCCCGCCTTCATTCTGGGGCAGGGCATAGCTCATATTGTTCATCTTATCGATGGCGAGCGTGCCTGCGCTCAGACAGGTATCAGGCTGTCTTGCCAGCTTCATCGCAGAAAGTAATGAGAGCTTGGGATTCAGCTGCAAGAGCTCGTCTCGCACCGCATCTCGAACGGCGTCTTCGAAGCCGGGAGCCCCTGGCAGATCACTCAAGTTGATCGCCGTCTTTCTCAGAAAATCTTGCATATCTTGCCCTCCACCTGCGTTTTTTCTGATCATACTCGAATGTTTCTGCGAATACTATATAATGAGGACTCTTGTTGGGAGGCAGATATGAAAATCGTCATTGGTGGAGCTGGCAAGGTCGGCTCTCTCATCTTGCGGGAACTAGCGGCAGAGGATCACGAGCTCATCTTGATTGAGAAAGAGCCGGAGGTCCTCGAGGCCAATATCGCGGCGGCAGACATTTCAGGGCTCGTCGGCTCGGTCACCTCAATTGCCGACTTACAGGAGGCTGGCGTCCCCGACTGCGACTTCTTCATCGCTCTGACGGCGGACGACGAGAGCAATATCATCTCTGCCATCATGGCGGATCGGCTCGGCGCAGGTCAATCACTCGCACGCGTCAGAAATCCCGAATACTCATCCCAGATGAGCTTTATTCGCGACTCGCTCGGCATCAAGCACCTCCTCAATCCAGAACTCGAAGCGGCTCGCGACATTGCCCAGATCTTAAAATATCCAGCGGCTCTCTCCGTCGAAGCCTTCTTTGGTGGGCGCGCTCTCGTCATCGAGCTGCAAGTTCCGCCAGGCAGCGTGCTCTGCGGACTCAATTTGCAAAATTTTCGTAAGCGCTATCCCGAGCTTCTCGTCGGTGCGATCAAGAGGGAAGAGGCCGTCCTCATTCCCCGCGGCCAGACCCAGATCGAGGCAGGAGATAGGCTCTTAATCCTCGGCACAAGCCAACCGCTCGATCGCCTCTACCGTGATCTCGGCCTCAAGCAAATACCCCAGCGCAACGCTCTGGTCGTCGGTGGGGGCCGGATCACGCACTACCTCCTGAAAATGCTGGCCGACACGCGAACGATCTTTACGGTCATTGAGCGCCATCGCGAGGTCGCCCGCCAGCTTGCCGCTCACTTTCCCCAGCATACGATCCTCGTCGGCGACGGCACGGACTACGGCGTCCTCGATGAGCAGAAGATCGATCACTGCGACCTCTTCCTCGCCCTGACGGGAATCGACGAGGAGAACATCCTGACTTCGCTCTACGCCAAGCAGCAGGGCGTCCCGCGCTATATCACCAAGGTCAACCGCACGCAGATTTTGAAGATCATCGGGGGCGACACGCTCCAGGCGGTCATCACGCCCAAGCGGATCATCGCCGACCGCGTCCTCCGCTTCGTGCGCGCGAGTCAAAACTCAGAAGGCTCCAATGTCGAGGCCCTCTACCGTCTGCTCGACAACGAGGTCGAGGCCCTCGAGTTCATCGTCCGCGACGATGCCGAAGTCATCAATATCCCCCTGCACAAGCTGGCCCTCAACAAGGACTGCCTCATCGCCCTGATCTCCAGAGGCAAGCAGGTCATCTTCCCGAGCGGCCAGGACCAGATCATGGCAGGCGACCACATTGTCGTCATGACGCGCAAGTCCTGTTTCGACGATGTCGATGACATCTTAAAGGAAGGCTGCCGATGATCAATCGCCAGATGCTTCGCTATATCCTCGGTCGCATCCTGCAGATTGAGGCTCTCCTCATGCTCTTGCCCCTCACGCTTGCGCTCATCTACCGCGAACCCTACCGCCACATCGGCATCTTCAGCTTGACGATCCTGATCTGCCTCGGCCTCGGCACGGCTCTCGCCTGGCGCCGTCCAGAAAAGCGCAGCCTCTACACGCGCGATGGACTCCTGATCGTCGCTCTCTCGTGGCTTTTGCTATCGTTTTTCGGGGCGCTCCCTTTCTATTTGAGCGGTCAAATTCCGAGTTTTCTCGATGCTTTCTTCGAGACTGTTTCCGGCTTCACAACGACAGGGTCTACGATCCTCCGAGACGTGACCGAGCTCGATCACTCCTTCCTCTTCTGGCGCTCCTTCACCCACCTGATCGGCGGCATGGGCGTCCTCGTCCTCGCCCTCGCCATCGTGCCGGCCTCCGACTCCGACTCCGTCCACCTGATGAAGGCAGAGGTCCCAGGTCCCGTCTTTGGCAAGCTCGTCGCCAGAATGCGGGCGACCGCGCGAATCCTCTACGCGATCTATCTCATCATGACCCTCATCCTGATGCTGATTCTCTTTGTGCTCGGCATGCCCATTTTTGACGCCATGATCCATGCCTTCGGCGCAGCGGGGACAGGGGGCTTCTCCTCCCAGGCCCAGTCGATTGCCAGCTACAATTCGCCAGCGATTACCTATGCAGTCGCCGTTGGCATGCTCGCCTTCGGGGTCAACTTCAACCTCTACTATCTCATTTTGATTAAGCAAGTGAAAAAGGCCCTAAAAAGCGAAGAACTCCGTGCCTACCTCATGATCTACGGCCTCGCAGTCCTCATGATTTTCTTTAATCTCTTGCGCTTTTACCGCTCGGCAGGGCTCGCCTTCCGCGAGAGTTTCTTCACCTGTGCCTCGATCATGACGACGACGGGCTACTCATCGGCAGATTTTGCCAGCTGGCCACTCTTCTCGCAGATCGTGCTCCTCGGCCTGATGTTTATCGGGGGCTCAGCGGGATCCACGGCGGGCGGTCTCAAGGTCTCCAGAGTCCTCATCTTAACGAAGATGGCGATCAAGGAGGCGCGCCAGAGTCGCGAGCCACGCAGAGCCCTCCCGCTCCTCTTCGACCACAAGGTCATCGAGAAGGAGCAGCAGGTGAGGATCAGCAATTATCTCTTGGTCTATCTGGGACTCTTTACGATCTTTCTCTTCCTCGTCGCCCTCGACACGAATAGTTTTGACGTCGCCTTTTCGGCGGTGGCCTCGACCTTTAACAATATCGGTCCAGGCCTCTCCGTCATCGGGCCGGCGGGCTCTTTTGCCGATTTTTCAGCCTACACTAAAGTGATCTTGAGTTTTGCCATGCTCTTTGGCCGTCTCGAGATCTATCCAATGCTCTATTTATTTACTGCTTTGAAGTCGAAGTAATTAATCGTCCAGCATGATCTCGACGATGACATCGTCCGTCTGGCGCATGCCCTCCTTGGCCAGCTCGGCGACCCCATCGACCGTCTTGTCGGGGCTCGCCTTGATGATGCCATCTCCTGCGAGATAGCCGATGTTGTTTTGAGCGAGCTTGACTCCCATGATGGCGGATTGCAGGGACATGGCGATCTTGGCCGCACATGAGGCCTTGGCCCCATCACAGATGAGACCACTCATCGTGCCGAGGACAAATTCCATCGCCTGGAAGCTCTTCTCGCGGGGGAGATCCTGCAGATAGGCGATGGCAGCGGCGGCTCCTGCGGCTGCGTTGACAGCGCCACAATAGGCCGAGAGGCGGCCGATCTTGCGTTTTTGCATGATGGCGAGGAGGTTGCTGAGGCAGAGGGCACGGTAGAGTTTTTCTTCACTCACCCCGAGCTCTTGGGCATATTCAATGACGGGTACAGAGGCGGTCAGACCCTGATTTCCACTTCCCGAATTAATGACGACGGGCAGTTCACAGCCCGACATCCTGGCGTCGGAGCCGGCGGCCGCCTTGGCGATCGCTCTCGCCTCGATGCCGTCCCCATGGACTTCCAGCCAAGTTCTGCCCATTCTGACGCCGTAATCCGCGTCGAGCCCCTCGGCGGCGATCGCCGTATTGATGCTCATCTGGCTCTCGAGAAGGGGACGGACGTCTTCGAGGGGACAGTTCATGGCGTAATCATAGACATCGTCGAGACTGACGCCGAGTTCACCGACGCCGGCATCTGCGGCCTCCTCGCTGACATTGTCGAGGAAGACCTCATCGTCGAGGGCGAGATAAGTGAGATTCGTGTGCTGATCCGTGACGCGGGCGGCAGCGCGATGGCTCGGCGTCAGCAGTTCAATCAGGATATCCAGCTTATGAGGAGTCTCGAGGGCCTTGACTGTGCAGACGCCCTGAGCAATGAGCTCTCGCGTCTTGGCCATATCCTCAGGGTTGGCAGATGTCAAAACTTCGAGCTTCTTATTGGCGTCACCTGCAATATAGCCGATGAGGGCAGCGGCCTCGATGCCCCGCAATCCATGAGTCATCGGGACGTAGACGCTCTTCGCGTTCTTGATGACATTGGAACTGCAGTGGGCGATGACTCTAGCATTCAGACGCTCAGGATCATCTGCGGGCAGCAGATCTCTCGCTGCAGCTGCTGCATAAGAGATGGCGATGGGCTCGGTACAGCCCAGCGCCTTGATCAATTCACCCTGTAAAACCTCTGCCAAATTCATAGACATATGAAACCTCGCGCCACAAGTGATATTCCATGAGTGATGATACTTGTCTGCTCTCAGAGATTCAATCGTTTTTGCTTTTCCTCTCATACATAAAGCTATAATATGGTCCGAATATCGCTGGGTCAGTCTTGCGCTCGGAGTTCTCAGCGTCCTCGTCTTCCTCGCAGTCCTCATGTCGCGCATCAATGCGGCCTATAAGCTCGGCTGGGTCATCCTGATCGGCGCCATCCCACTCCTCGGCAGCGTGCTCTACCTCCTCTTTGGCAATCACCGCCCCTCTCGGCGTCTCAATGAGAGAATCGCTGCGGCCGAGCGCTATATCTTCTTCGAATACTTCATCGTCGATGACGGTGAGATGTGGGAGCAGGTCAAAGAAATCCTCGTGGCAAAAGCCCAAGCCGGCGTCGATGTCCGCGTCATGTACGATGAATTCGGCTGTCTGCCAGTCCTCCCTCGCGATTTTGAGCGGGATCTGACGGCGGCAGGGGCCAGAGTCCAGGCCTTTAACCCGCTGATCCCGACTCTCGCCCTCGTCATGAACAACAGAGATCACCGCAAGATCATGGTCATCGACGGTCGCATCGCCTACACCGGCGGCTTCAACATCGCCGACGAATACATCAATTTGCGCTCGCGCTTTGGCCACTGGAAGGATACGGGTTTGCGCCTCGTCGGCCCCGTCGCCCAGACCTTTGCGTGGATGATCGCCAAGCGGTCGTCGGCACGATCAACTTTGACTATCGAAGTCTCTTCCTGCACTTCGAGTGCGGAGTCCTCCTCCAGGACTGCCCCTGCCTCCAGGAGATTAAGGCTGACTATCTTGAGACATTTGAACGCTCTGAGGCCCTTGTCGAGCCTGCGCGCGTCGGTATTTTGACGCGTCTCAAACGCGCCATCCTCCGCGTCGTGGCCACACTCTTCTAGAAGAACCTCTGCCTAGACTAAATCTCCGGCTCGCGATTTAAAATCTTGAGAGAGCCCGCGAGATTGATGCGCTCCTTGACTTGCCCAGTGACGCGTCCGACGAGGCAGTTTCCTGCGCCCGTAATCCGACAGTCGAGATCCTGACAGACGAGCTCTCTGGCATCGAGCTCGCCCGCGCCGTTGCCGACGAAGGTCAAGTGCCTAGCCCGACCGCCCATGTACGAGTCCCCAGCTCCATTGATCTTGATCTTGACATCACCGCCCAGAATCTGGGCAATGCGCAGTTCGCCGGAACCATAAGAGCGAAAATCGACCTGGCGTGCCGAGTCGGCCTGGAAATCACCTGCCCCATAAGAGCTATAGTCCACGCTACCGACCTGCCTGAACTTAAAATCACCAGCGCCATAGCTATTGATCTTGAGATCTTCGACATCGACATGGGATGAGATATCGGAACTTGCCATGGCCTCGATCTCGATAGATCTCAGCCTCTCTTCGGGACAATTGATCGTCAGCTGCCCCTCGACCTGCCATTGATTTTTAAGCTTTGAGAAACCCTGTTTCAAGCTCTTGAAGATGCCCTCGCCGCAGTCGTCAGAGAATCCCGGCAGTCCTTCAACGTGCAATGTGCTGCCCGCGATAAAGATTTCGAGGATCTCCTCGATCTGGAGGGAGCTCTGCAGATGCCAGCCGCTCGGCTGCGTGGGATCGTGCAAGATGACGACGTCGATTTGACGTGGCAGACGGCTGAAATTGATGGCGTCGAAATAGAGCTGATCGCTGCTCCTGGCGTCTCTTGTCTGCTGGGCGGGCCGTGGATCTTCCTCTGGCTCTGTAAAGAGGGGAGAGTCGGGCGCCTTCCCTTGCTCTTCAATGTGAATCTCCGTAAAGAGGATGTCAATCGGGACGCCGAGCTCTCTGGCCACGATGGGCAGCATAGAGATATCTGGATAGGCCAGTCCCGTCTCCCACTTGCTGACCGCCTGCGGTGAGATGCCGAGGCGCTCGGCAAAGTCTGCCTGGGTCATTCCTCTAGCCTTGCGCAAGTTTAAGATGCGCTCGCCCATGCCTAAATGATTGTATGAATTGTCTATCATTTGTCTGTCCTCCTCGATTTATATTCATTGCCCTTAGCTTTATGGCTTGCAGCTGAAGATACAAGCATCCATTCGTTGATCAACGAGAAAAATAGAATCAACTGATGGTTGATATTCATTGTAACAGAAGTTTAGAAGGGATCCGATATCTTGTGAAAAAGCCTAGTTTATGACAAAATAGACAAGAAATGATTGTGTTTTTTAAGTATTCATGTGCAAGCTGACCGCTATCACTATTAAAATTAAAAAAATGCAATAAAAGTCATTCAGGAGGACAGCATGCAATCAGATGCTCCTAAGACCCAAGAAGTCAACAGCCAAAAGAAGAGAAAGTGGTCCTTTCCCTCGGCCTTTACCGTTCTCTTCATCGTCTTGCTCATCGCCGCGGCTCTGACCTATATCGTGCCCGCGGGCAGCTATGAGAGACTCAGCTATAATGGCGACAACCACAGCTTTACCATTACCGATGTCCACGGTGAGACGAGTGAAATTCCCGCCTCACAGGCTGAGCTCGATCGCCTCGGCATCACAATCCCGCTCAAGAGCTTTGAAAATGGCGATATCTTCCGGCCAGTTGCCATTCCTGGCACCTACCAGCGCCTCGAATCTCAACCCCAGGGACTCTTTTCTGTCATCATGTCTCCCGTCGAGGGGATTGCCGACTCGATAGGCATCATCGTCTTTATCCTGATCCTCGGGGGCAATATCGGCCTCCTCAATGCGACGGGGACCTTTGACGCGGGGATTGCCGCCCTCTCTCGTAAGACCAAGGGGCGTGAGTTCCTCCTGATCGTCATCATCTCATCGATCATTGCCGTCGGCGGTACGACCTTTGGCCTCGCCGAGGAGACCATCGCTTTCTATCCCATCCTGATGCCCATCTTTATCGCCAGTGGCTATGACGCCATGGTGACGATTGCCACGATCTACATGGGCTCGACCATCGGCACGATGTTCTCGACGACCAATGCCTTCTCGACAGTCATCGCCTCCAACGCAGCGGGGATCAGCTTTAAGACGGGGCTTTGGATGCGTTTGATCTCGCTCGTCCTCGCCATGATCATCACGATTGTCTACATCTATCGCTATGCGGAGAAGGTCAAGAAGAATCCTGAGCTCTCCATCGTCAAGGACGACATGCCCCGTATTCGCGAGCAGTTCTTAAAGGACTACGACCCGAATCGCGCTGTGCCCTTTAACTGGCGCCGCGTCCTGATGCTGACCATCTTTGTCGCTGCCTTCCCCATCATGATTTGGGGTGTCTCAGCGGCAGGCTGGTGGTTTGAGGAGATGAGTGCGCTCTTCCTCGCCGTCGGCATCCTCTTGATCTTCCTCTCGGGCCTCGGTGAAAAGCGGGCGGTCGATGCCTTCCTCGAGGGAGCGGCCTCGCTCGTCAGCGTCGCCCTGATCGTCGGTGTCGCCCGTGCCATCAACCTGATCATGGATCGCGGGATGATCTCCGACACGCTCCTCTACCAGGCGTCCAATATCATCTCCAATATGAGCGGCGTCGTCTTCTCGACGGTGCAGTTTGTCCTCTTCAGCTTCCTCGGGATCTTCATCCCCTCGAGCTCTGGCCTCGCCACCCTCTCGATGCCGATCGTCGCGCCGCTGGCCGATACCGTCAACGTCGGCCGTGACGTCGTCGTCTCCGCCTATAACTACGGCCAGGGCTGGATGTCCTTTATCACACCGACCGGTCTGATTCTGGCGACCTTGCAGCTGGTTAATGTATCCTATAGCAAGTGGCTGAAATTCATCATGCCCCTCATGGTGATCATCGGGCTGCTCGCCATCGTCATGCTGGGGCTCCAGACCTTCATCCACATTTAGAGGGAGGATCTATGGACAAGTTAAAAGAACGTTTCCTACGCTATATTGCCATGGACACAAAAAGTGACGAGGGCAGCGAGAGCTGTCCCTCGACCCCTGGCCAATTGGCCCTCGGCGAAAAACTGGCAGCAGAGCTCCGTGAGCTCGGCCTCGAGGACGTCCGCCAGGACGAACACGGCTATGTCTATGCGACACTGCCGGGCAATGTCGAGACTGCGCCCATCATCGGCTTCATCGCCCACATGGACACGGCCCCAGACCTCGATGGTAAGTGCGTCAATCCACAGCTGATTGAGAATTACGAGGGCGGGGATATCCGCTTAAACGAGCAATATTCTCTGAAAGTCAGTGAATTCCCATTTTTGCAAGATCTCATTGGCCAAAGCCTCATCACCACGGACGGGACCACCCTTCTCGGCGCTGATGACAAGGCGGGCATCGCCATCATCATGACGGCCATGGACTATCTGATTCAGCACCCCGAGATTCCTCGGGGCACGATCAAGGTCGGCTTCACCCCAGACGAAGAAATTGGCAGGGGGGCGGATCTTTTCGATGTGGAGGCTTTTGGCGCTGATTTTGCCTATACCGTGGACGGGGGCCCTGAAGGTGAGCTCGAGTATGAGAACTTCAATGCGGCGAGCGTCAAGATCCACATTCAGGGCAAGAATGTCCATCCCGGCTCGGCCAAGGACATCATGCGCAATGCCCTCCTGATCGCGATGGAGATTCAAAGTCTCCTGCCCGTCGCTGAGCGCCCTGAACACACTGAAGGCTATGAGGGTTTCTACCTCCTCGATGAGCTCCATGGGACAGTCGATGAGGCCGAGATCTTCTACATCATCAGAGATCACGATCGGGAGAAGTTTGAGGCCAAGAAGAAGTGGCTGGAGTCCGTCGTCGCGCTCCTCAATCAGCGCTATGACAATGGCATCCAGCTCGAGATCACGGACTCCTACTACAATATGAAGGAGAAGATCGAGCCACATATTGAGATTGTGGAGCTCGCCGAGCGCGCGATGCAAGACGTCGGCGTCACGCCCAAGATCAAGCCAGTGCGCGGGGGGACAGACGGGGCCAAGCTCTCCTATATGGGTCTGCCGACGCCAAACCTCTTTACCGGAGGCTATAACTATCACGGCCGCTTCGAATTCATCTCCTACGACACGATGCAGAAGGCGGTCGAGGTCCTCGTCAAGATCGCCGAACTCAACACAAAAGGGAAGGACTAGACTATGTCTTTAGACCGGGTTTTAACGCATTTTAGAAATATCTCCCAGATCCCTCGCGGCTCCGGGAATGAGCAGGCAATCTCTGACTATCTCGTCACCTTTGCCCAGGGGCTGGGCCTCGAGGTCCAGCAAGATAAGTTGAATAACGTCATCATCAAGAAGGCGGGCAAGGCAGGGGCTGAGCCTGTCATCCTCCAGGGTCATATGGACATGGTCTGTGAGAAGGTCGAGGGCTCGGACCACGACTTCTTAAAGGATGCGATCGAACTCGTCCAGGAGGGGCATATCCTCCGCGCCAATGGCACGACGCTCGGCGCCGATAACGGCATCGCCGTCGCCATGGCCATGGCGCTCCTCGAGAGCGATGATCCCGAATTACCTCCTCTGGAAGTTCTGATCACGACCTCCGAAGAGACGGATATGAGCGGGGCACTGGGCCTCGAAGCGGGCCAGTTGGAGGGTAAAAAACTCATCAATATCGACTCGGAAGAAGAGGGGATCATCACCGTCGGCTCCGCGGGTGGATCGACCTTGACCTATAAGAGGAAGATCGAGCGCGAGCCCAATGAGTTCCCCTGCTATGTCCTCGACTTCTCGGGGCTCCTCGGCGGGCACTCGGGCATGGAAATCGATAAGCCCCGCGGCAATATGCTGAAGATTATGGCCGAGCTCATCGCCGACCTGATGCGCGAGACCAGCGTGCGAATTGTCGAGCTGAACTCTGGGACTGTCGACAATGCGATTCCTAGAAATGGCAAGCTCATCCTGGCCGTGGCCGATCGCGGACTGCTCGAAGCGGCCATTGAGAGAAGCAAAGAACGCGTGCAGGGCATCGAAGGTGAGCTCAAGATCGAGGTGAGCGAAGGCGCAGCCTGCCCCGAGGCCTATAGCGAGGCGCTGAGCCGCGATCTCGTCCACTTGATCTCAGAGCTTCCCACGGGAGTCAACACAATGGTCGAGGGGACGCAGCTCGTCGAGAGCTCCAACAATCTCGCCTATGTCCGGGAGGTCGATGGCGAAATCGTCATGCAGAACTCCCTGAGAAGCTCCAATCATGAAAAGCTGGAAGAGCATCTTGCGCGCTGCGAGAAAGCGGCGACGGCCCATGAGTTCTTGCTGAGTCGTGGGGCAGGCTATCCAGGCTGGGAGTACAATCCTGACTCAGAGCTGCGGCGTCATGCAGAGGCTGTCTATCGCGAGCTGACAGGCCAGGAGGCCGAGACCCTGATCATCCACGCTGGACTCGAGTGCGGCGCCATTTCTGAGAAATATCCGGGCCTCGACATGATCTCCATCGGTCCCAATATCTGGGACGTCCACACGCCCCAGGAGCATATCGACCTCGAGTCGACAGCGAGAGTCTTTGACTATCTCGTCGCCCTCCTCCATCGGCTGGCCAAGTCCTGAGCTCAGCGCTTGCGAATCCGAAGTTTACTAATTTCGAGGCCTCCTAAGAGGAGCATGAAAAGCATATAGAGATAGGGGCTGGCGCTTCTCCGAAAGAGCATTGAAATGGCAAGGAGAGCGCCAGCTATTGGTATGGGGACACCAGTGAAGAAGCCGTCTGCACTCATGCCGATCACATTGAATCTGGCGAGGCGGAAGGCGCCTGCCGCAATGAAGAGAATACAGGCGATCGCTCCGAGAATCTGCGGCCACTTCTGCAGATCCTGAAACTGGGCGACGTAGGCGAGAATGGCGGGTGCCACTCCAAATGAAATGATATCGCCGAGACTGTCGAGCTGGACGCCGAGAGGGCTGTCCGTCTGGTAGTGCCGCGCGACCATGCCGTCATAGCGGTCAGCCACCCCTGCGAAACCAATGCAGGCGATGGCCCAGTTATAGCGTTGATTGACCGTGCAGATGATCGAGAGGCTCCCAAAGATCATATTGCAGAGTGTGATGAGATTGGCCGCATTGAGTTCCCAGAGGCGATAAGCTCTTTTTTTCATCTTGGCCCTCCTGTGTTATATTTGCCTTGGCGCTGTTGGCCGAGGGTCGATCAGCATGACATTTAGAAGATGAAGGGGAATCTATGTCGCGTCTCATCATCCGTATCCTCCAATCCAGGACCGTGAGTCATCTCTGGAAGAGATTTGCAGAGAGTCGCTTCAGTCGCCTCTTCATCCCGCTTTTTTCTCGATTATATCGTATTCAAGCAGAAACCATAGACAGAAATCTTAAAGATTATCTTAATTTACAAGACTTCTTCACGCGCTCGATGGATCTTTCATACCGCCCTCTCGGCAGAGGACGCTATCTCTCGCCCGCCGACGGCGTCATCAGCGCCGCGGGATCCATCAAAAGAGAGCAGAGCTTTGAGGTCAAAGGACAGAGCGTCAATCTCAGGACCCTCCTCGGCCGAGACAGCAATCTCGACTATGCCTTCTACCAATTGATCTACCTCTCGCCAAAAAACTACCATCGCTTCCACGCCCCTGTCCAAGAGGAGGTGCGCGAGGTCTATGCTCTGGGAGCCGAGTCGCTGCCCGTCAACGAACTCGGCTTCAAGCTCGGCAATCCCCTGATGCACAATTACCGCTACATCATCGAGTATGAGAGCCTCACAATGATCCCCATCGGGGCCGTCAACGTCAATGCGATCCAGCTGACTCAGCTGGAGGCCGCACAGGGCGAGGAACTCGGCCGCTTCTGCCTCGGCAGCAGCATCCTGCTCCTCTATCGCGAGAGCCCCACGGCTGAGAGCATCATGGGTCCCATTCAGCTGCGCCAGGACCTCTTTGCCCTAGAGGACTGAGCTCAGCGGCCACCACGGCGTCTTTGAACTTGACGCCAAGACTCCCTGACAATAGAGAGCAAGATGAGAGCGATCAGGAGCGCCGTCAAGCCACCAGGCCTCAAGACCCTGCCGAGCCCCTTCAAGAGCAGCCCTGAGACGACAAAGTCCGTATCCGAATAGCTCGTCGACGCAGCCTGGAGCGCGGGGATGATGTCGTAGAGCAAGCCGGGCAGAAGCGTAAAGAGAATGCCATTTAAGAAGGCGCCCAGGATCGCCCCACGCCGTCCGCCCGTCACATTGCCAAAGACCGCCGACGTCGCTCCACAGAAGAAGTGAGCCACCAGCCCTGGCACGATCACGCGAGAGCCCACGATGAGGAGAAAGGCCAGGGCGACGAGGCCCCCCGTAAAACTCGAGACGAAGCCGATCAGGACCGCATTGGGGGCATAGGGATAGACGACGGGACCGTCCAGCGCAGGCTTGGCACTCGGGACATAGCGCTCAGAAATACCCCGGAAGGCCGGCACGATTTCTTCGAGCACCAGCGTCACCCCCTGCATGATGATGAAGACACCCGCCGCAAAGAGAATCGCCTGGAGGAGCGCATAGACCAGGTAGTGCTCTCCCTGCGAGAGCTCCGCCTCAATAAAAGTCGGACCAGCCAAGAGCGCGATGACGAGATAGATCAGCGCCATGATCAGGGTGATCGATACCGTCCCCTCCTTGAAAAAAGCCAAGCGTCTCGGCAGCCTGATCTCTTCTGTGGAATCTTCCGCCCGGCCCCAGATCTTGCCGAGAGCTGCGGAGAGGACATAGCCGAGAGTGCCAAAATTTCCGAGGGCAATCTCAGAGCTCCCCGTGATCTTTTCCATATAGGGATCGGCCAGAGCGGGCAGCACAGACATGAGGAGCCCCAGAGCTAGTCCCCCCGTGATGATGAGCAGTGCGCCCGAGTAGCCGAGAGATCCTAGAAGCATCGCGAGCATCGTGGCCATGTAGAGAGCGAGATGTCCCGTCAAAAAGATGAACTTAAAGCGCGTCAGCCTCGCCATCAGAATATTGACGAGCATGCCGAGCCCCAAAATGAGCGCCGCCTCCCCACCGTGCGACTTCAGAGCATAGGAGACCGTGGCCTCATTATTGGGGATCAGCCCCGAGAGTCCAAAGGCGCCAGCAAAAATCTTGCCGATCGGAGCCAGTGCCATCGCGACGAGATCAGCACCGGCATTTAAGATCGTGAAGCCGACAATCGTCTTGATCGTACCACTCAAGATCTCCGTCAGAGACTTGCGCTGACTTAGCAGACCGATCAGCGCAATGAGGCCGACCAGCATCGCTGGAAGCTTTAAAATTGCCAGAAAAAAACGTAGAACCGTCATCATGCGCCGAGACCTCAGTGAAGAGAGCCCTCAGGCAGCGTCAGATCCACCTGCTGATCACGAATGGCCAAGAGCGCCGCTTCGACCCCACGGACGATATCGTCCAGCGACATCGCTGGCGTCTCAGCTCTCTCGACAACCTGCTCGGGCAAGTAGGGTATGTGCATGAAGCCCGCCCGACAACGAGGATAAGTCGTCGCACAGAGGTGGAGCAGAGCATACATCAGATGATTACAGACGAAGGTCCCCGCCGAATTCGAGAGTCTCGCGGGCAGACCCACCGCCCGAATCGCCTCAACCATCGCCTTGACGGGCAAGGTAGAAAAATACGCCGCAGGCCCCCCAGGCACAACTGGCTCATCGACTCTCTGCTGGCCCCTATTATCTGGAATCCTCGCATCATCGACATTGATCGCCACCCGCTCAGGACAGAGCGCCGCACGTCCCCCAGCCTGCCCGAGACAGAGCACGGCATCAAATTCAGCCTTGAGAAGCCGCTCCTCGAGCTGCCGAGGTGCCTCCACGAAGACCGTCGGTACGACGAGGCGATCCAGCTCGATACCAGGCAAACGCTCCTCAGCTACTGCCTCAAGCACCAGAGAGCTCGGGTTTACACGCTCCCCGCCAAACGGAGTAAAAGCTGTCAATAAAATCTTCATTTCCATCTCCCCATTCAAAAGTCAATAGAAGTAGACATAGATTAGCGGAAAGAGATCCAGATGCCTAGCCTCCGAGGGCGCGTAGAGAACCCCATAATTGAGAAAAAGAAGAGCCGAAAAGCAGCGCTCAACAGAGTGAACAAAAAGAGATTAATAGATTTGTGCATATTACGAAAAAACAAAAGCCCCTAAAAGCGAAACTTGACCAAACGACTAAAAAATCATAATATTTGTCTAGTAAAACGTTTTACCTTGCATAAATGGCAGAAAATATACGAGAAAACTGCATAACAGCAAGCCTGGTAACGATCGTTTTGCTAAATAATCGAAGCTGCTTGACTACTGATATCACACTTTTCATGTGGCTTTATCAAAAAAAGGAGTTATTTTGTATGTTGTCGAGGATTTTGAAGAAGATAGTTGTGCTCTTTCTCGCCCTGTCATTTCTCATGGTTCTAACATCATGTGGAAAAAAAGAAGCGAGCGAGAATAGGGGAGAAGGGGATAAGGCAATTAAAATTATGTTTGTCAACCAATCTTCCCTAGGAGATCAGTCCATAGGGGATATTGTGAAGCGCGCAATCGATGATTTTTGTGCGAAAACTGGATCGAAAGTAAACGTCTACGAGTGTAACAACGATGCCTCAAAATACAAACCCGCGATGATGGATGTCTGCTCATCTGGAGAATATGACCTTGTAATTACGGGATTCTATAATCTTTTAGAGGGTACAGAGGCGGCAGCTGCAAAATACCCAGACCAAAAAATCTTGATCTTTGACGCCTTAGTTGATTATTCTGACGGCAAGAACAAGAATGTGAGATCTGTGCTCGCGAAACAGAACGAGTGTGCTTTTTTAGCGGGTGCTCTGGCAGGTCTTCTCACGGAATCAGACGCAAACTTGGCGAATCCTGAGAAAGTCGTAGGGTTTGTGGGCGCGGCAGAGAACACGGCAATACAAGACTTTCTCGTTGGTTATATCGATGGTGTCAACTATGTTGATCCCGAAATCTCCATTTTGTACTCTTTTGTTGGAAATTGGACGGATACAGCAAAGGCCAAAGAATTGGGGCTAAGTCAATATCAACAAGGCGCCGACATATCGTTTGCAGTTTGTGGCCCAGCGGGTTTAGGTGTGGCTGAAGCAGCAAAAGAGACCGGAAGATACAACATTGGTGTGGATTCTGATGTGGCACTTCAAATCAAGGATACGAATCCGGACACGGCAAAACATATCGTTACGTCTGCCATCAAAGATTTTTACAGCATTATCACCCAAGAGTTAGACGCCATTATAAACGGTACGATGGAATGGGGCACGGAAGAAATTTATGACTACAAAAAAGGTGGCCTCAGTCTCGTGGAAAATGAATTCTTTAAAGCAGAAGTGCCAGATGAAATCAAGGACAAATACATTGAGATTACTGAAAAACTTAAAAATGGAGAAATTACGGTTAATACTGCCATAGGAGCAACCGCTGAAGAAATTCAAGACATGTACAAAAAAGCCGATCCATCAAACAAATAGTCAAAGAGGGGCTTGCCCCTCTTTGCTATTTTTTTAGGGGGTAGATGAAACATGACACAGAAAATTGACTTGAGCATGGAAGGCATAACTAATTTCTATGGGAATGGTTTTGTAGGAAATCTAGATATTTACTTGAGGGTGTATGAAGGTGAATTCCATGGACTACTT